>DASRDF010000038.1:0-6229 GCA_035652735.1 Pseudolabrys sp.
GGCCCCGTTGCGGCGGTCCGGTTGGGGTCGGCGGTCGCCAGGACCAAGCAGCGGCGCCCCGGGCGGCGATCGGGGCGGGGCGACTTATGCCGCGCTCGACCTCGGCACCAATAACTGCCGTTTGCTGGTGGCGCGTCCTTCCGGCGACAGCTTTCGTGTGGTGGATGCGTTCTCGCGCATCATCAGGCTGGGCGAGGGCGTCTCCGTCTCCGGCCGCATCAGCGCCGCCGCCATCGAGCGTGCCATCGCGGCGCTGGCGATCTGCCGCAACAAGATGCGCAATCGGGGTGTCACCCGCGCGCGGCTGATCGCGACGGAGGCCTGCCGCGCCGCCGAGAACGGCGAGGAGTTTCGTGACCTGGTCGCCGACGAACTGGGGCTCGACCTTGAGGTGATCGATCGCGAGACGGAGGCCACGCTTGCCGCCACCGGCTGCACGCCGCTGATCGACCCGCAGGCCGAAGGCGTCGTGTTGTTCGACATCGGGGGCGGCTCGTCGGAATTGGTGCGGCTTGCACGCGTGCAACCCGCCGCAGGCGGCCCGCCGCTGCCGCGCATTGCCGGCTGGACATCGTTGCCGCACGGCGTGGTGACGCTGGCCGAGCGGCATGGCGGTCACAGCGTGAGCCGCGACACCTACGAGGCGATGGTCTGCGAGGTCGCCGAAGCGGTGACCCCGTTTGCGCGGCTGCACGGCGGCACCGACGGTATCCACATGCTCGGCACCTCCGGCACGGTGACGACGATCGCGGGGGTGCATCTCGATCTCAAGCGCTACGACCGCAACCGCGTCGACGGCTGCTGGATGAGCGGCGCCGAGATCGACGCCGTGGTCGAGCGGCTGCTGGCAATGGATTATGAGGCGCGCGTCGCTTCGCCGTGCATCGGCGCCGAGCGCGCCGACCTTGTGCTTGCCGGCTGCGCCATCCTGGAAGCGATCCGCCGCGCGTTCCCGTGCCCGCGCCTGCGCGTTGCCGACCGCGGCCTGCGCGAAGGCATGCTGGTGCAGATGATGCGCGAGGACGGCGTCTGGGGCGGCGGCAGGCCGGCGGCCGCACCGTGACTCGCGGCCGCGGCTCCCGCGATCTGCGCGTCCGTGTCACCGACCGCCGCAAATCGCAATCCTCGCGCCGTTGGCTCGAGCGTCAGCTCAACGATCCCTACGTCGCCCGCGCCAAGCGCGAGGGCTATCGCTCACGCGCGGCGTACAAGCTTGCCGAGATCGACGACAAAGCGCGGTTTTTGAGAAGCGGCAGGCGCGTTGTCGACCTTGGCGCCGCTCCGGGCGGCTGGAGCCAGATTGCCGCTCAGCGCGTCGGTCGCGAAGGCCGCGTGGTTGCTATCGACGTTTTGCCGATGGAGCCGGTTGCCGGCGTCGACTTCGTGCAGCTTGATTTTCTCGACGCCGCTGCGCCGGGCAAGCTCAAAGCATTGCTTGGCGGGCCTGCGGACGTCGTGCTGTCGGACATGGCCGCCAACGCAACGGGCCATGCCCGCACCGATCACTTGAAAATCATGGCGCTGGTCGAGGCTGCGGCCGCCTTTGCCCGTGAGGTGCTGGCCCCGGGCGGTACTTTCCTCGCCAAGGTGCTGCAAGGCGGCACCGAAGGTGCCCTGCTTGCGGCGCTCAAGCGCGATTTTGCCAAGGTGCAGCACGTCAAGCCGGCGGCAAGCCGCGCCGACTCGGCCGAGCTCTATTTGTTGGCTGCCGGCTTCCGCGGCGGCTAGCGCCAGATTTGATCGAAGCTCGAATTGCCGGCGCGGTAATAGCGCGGCGGCTGGCGTTCGGCCTGACGGCGCGAAGCGGAACCCTGTTCGCGCATCAGGCGCTTGATCTCGCGGATCTCGCGAGCGCTCAGCGGGCGGCCGCGCGCATCCGTCCATACCACCTTGGATGCACGCGAAACCGGCTTGCTGTTGGTAGACGGGTCATGGTGGACCGGCCGCCGTGAGGCTGTGGTGGGCTCTGCCGAAGCGGAAGTTTTGCTCTGGCGCTCAGCTTGAGACGGGCTGTCGGATGCCGCCGTCGACGCGCTGGCGCTCTCAGATGCTGGGGCCGGCTCTTTCGGCTGTACGGGCGCCGCTGGAGCGCCGGCGCGCTGGGGCAGCATTTTTTTGTCTGTCGGTACGCTAGAGACAGGAGCCTTATCGTCCTTGCGTTCGGCAATCTTGTCGCGGCTCAAATTGCGCGTCTTCGCCGGTTTGAGTTCCTCACTTGCGCGCGCGAGTGCCAGTCTCGCATCGTCGTCTTTGGAATTGCGCGCGAGCGCCGCCTTGAAGTCCGCGACCGCTTTGCCGAAATCGCCGCTTTGTTCGTAGGCAAGGCCGCGCCGGTAATACCCCTGGGCGTCGTGCGGATTGAGCCGAATGACGGCATCGAGGTCGCCGAGCGCTTTCGCATAGCTTTTGTTGGCGATCAGGATCGCAGCGCGCTCACGCAAGCCGGCAACATTGTTCGGCTCGCGCGCCAGGCCCTCATTGAGATCGGCGAGCGCGCCGTCGCCGTCGCCCTTCTGCTGGCGCAGCGCGGCGCGCTCGAAATAGAGCTGGGAGGCGCGGGGATCGCGTGCGATTACCGCCGTGAGATCGCCGATGGCTTTGCCGATGTCGCCTTTGCGCTTGTAGATCGCGGCTCGCGCACGATAGAGCGCGGGGTTGGGCTGACCGAGCGCAATGGCGCGGCTCAAGTCGGCCAGCGCCCGCTCATCGTCGCCTTTGGCGAAAAAGATTTGCCCGCGTTCGCCGAGCGCCAGCGCGTCTTTGCCGTCGACGGCGATCGCCTTGTCGAGGTCGGCGAGGGCTTGCGCGTAGTCTTTCTTGCGCGCATAGGCGACTCCTTGCAGCGCCAGTGCCGTGCCGTTGTTCGCATCCGCCTTGAGGATTGCGTTGGTGTCGTGCACCACGCCGCTCCAGTCTCCTTCGTCGAGCCGCAGGCTGGCGCGGGCTTTCAGCAGATCGACGCTCCAGGACAAAGTGAGCGCGCGGCCGATATCGGCCATGGCGCGCTTGCGCTCGCCTTTGGCCGCATAGGCCTCCGCGCGTAGCTGATAGGTGCCGGCGCGGCGTTCGTCGACATCGACGGCGCGATCGTAGGCGGCAATCGCCTTGTCGAGATTGCCTTTCTTGCGCCATATGCCGGCTTCGGCAGTCAGCGCAGCGACGCTCTTCGGATCGAGCCGTTCGGCTTCGCGATAATCGGCAAGTGCAAGATCGAGATTGCCGGCCTCGGCGCGCGCCTGCGCCCGCCGCATATAATTGCCGAGGGTGGGGGCGAGGGTGAGCGCCTTGTCGAAATCGGCGATGGCGCGGGCGTAATCCTTTTGCCGCACGTAGAGCTCGCCGCGCGCGCTATAGGCGCCGGCGTTGTTCGGGTCGAGACTGAGCGCTTTTGCGAAGTCCTCCAATGCGCCGGCGGTGTTGCCGAGATCGCGCCGCAAGGTGGCGCGGTTCACATAGGGCGAAGCAGTCTCCGGATCGAGTTTGATGGTCTCGTCGTAATCCGCCATGGCCTGGCCGTAATTGCCGCGCGCGTACCAGGCATTGCCGCGGTTTTGGTAGGCGGGCGCGAAATCGGGCGCGAGCGTCGTGGCTTGGTTGAAGTCGGCAATCGCGTGCGGAATGTCGCCGCGGTCGAGATAGGCCAGTCCGCGCATGGCATAGGCGACGCCCTGCGGCTCGCCCTTCAAGCGCGACGATTTGAGCAAGTTGGTGCAGGCGGCGATGCGCTGATCGGCCATGTCCTCGCTTTGCGTGGCGCACATGCGCGCATCGGCGCGCGGATTGGCGAGGACATCGTGCGACGGCGGAATGACGGCAATGAGCGTGACGCCCGCAAGAGATGCGGCGCGAAGCAGCCGACCTGGCGATCCCTCACGCATATGCAGGCCTTGACGCATTAACCATAAATTTCGCCGAAATTACCCGGGCCGCCAATGCATTGTCACCCGGGAAGGTCCCCTGCCGTTAACGAAGCTGCGAAGATAGTTAATAGCTAAAATTTTACACAACGCGCTGATCGGAGGGTTCGGTCGGCGCCGGTGCTCGATCGGCAAGTTCTTCGCCGGCATTGGGGTGCAAACGCGCGAAGATCAGCGCCGAAAGCGCCGAGATCACTGCGACGGCAACAAAGGCCGGGGGGAAGTCGCTCGCTCCGAGCGCTCCTTGACCTTTGACATACACCGTCAGCTCCACCGCCAACGCGCCGAATGCGACGCCTGCGGATATCGCCAGCTGCTGGCCGACGCTCACCAGCGACGTCGCCCGGCTGATCCGCTCTGGCTCGACCTCGTCGTAAGCGATGGTGTTGATGCTGGTGAACTCCAGCGAACGAAAGAAGCCGCCAACCAGCAGCAATGCCACCATCGCCGCCACCGGCGTTTGATGGGTGAAGGTCGCGCAGGCGCCAAGGAAGGCGGCGCTGATCAAAGCATTGCCGACGAGCACGGTGCGGAAGCCGAAGCGGCGCAACACAGCCGCCGCGGCCATCTTCATGCCCATCGAGCCCAAAGCCGAGGCGAATGTGATGAGGCCGGATTGAAACGGCGTCATGCCGAGCCCCACCTGCAACAGCAGCGGCAACAGAAACGGCAGCGCGCCGATGCCGATGCGGAAGATGAAGCCGCCGAGGACACCGGCGCGGAACGTCGGCAGGCGAAATAATGTGAGGTCGAGCGCCGGCGTGCTCACCCGCCGCGCATGCCGGCAGTAGGCAAAAAGAAAAATGCAGCCAAGCCCGATCAGAGCTGCCGTGACCGTCCAGGGCAGAAAGTTCAGGCCCAACACCGAGGCGCCGAAGGCGATGCCGGCAATACCGAGCCCCGCCAGCACCATGCCGATGGTGTCGAAGCGCTCGTGGTCCTGAACCCGAATGTCCTCGATGTAGCGTGTGGCAAGCGCAATTCCGAGAAGGCCGACCGGCACGTTGATGACGAAGATCCAGTGCCAGGTCGCGTAGGTGGTGATGAAGCCGCCGACCGGCGGTCCGAGCACCGGTCCGATCAGCGCCGGCGTGGTCACCCAAGCCATGGCGTTGACCAATTCGCGTCGCGGAATACTGCGCACCAGCACCAAGCGTCCGACCGGCGTCATCATGGCGCCGCCCATGCCTTGCACGATGCGGGCGACGACAAAATCGGTCAGCGAGTTCGAGATAGCGCAGCCGATGGAGCCGATCACGAATACGGCGATCGCTGCGCGGAACACCGTGCGCGCGCCGAAGCGGTCGGCTGTCCAGCCGCTCGCCGGAATGAAAACTGCGAGCGACAGCAGATAAGAGGTGACCGCCAGTTTCAGCGCCAGCGGATTTGTGCCGATGTCCGCCGCGATCGCCGGCAGCGACGTGGCGATGACGGTCGAGTCCATGTTTTCCATGAACAGCGCGACCGCGATGATCAGGGGAACGATGCGGTCACGAGGCATGCGGCAGCCAGTTCGGCGAGGTCCTAGAAGCTTCAACGCCCTCTACAAGCGCAATCCTGCGCCGGGCGTAAAGGATGGCTGTTCATAACAGCCATTCACGATTGCCCTAGGAATCGGCGCCGAGCCATGCTACGCACCCATGCCAACCCAAAAGCGGGCCGTGAATTGAGCGAGGACTCCCTCGCCACGGGCGGTTTTTTAGCCCGGCAGCCGGCCCCATATCTCGTTTGGGGAGATGGAGTTGGCGATGGCGCCGAAAAGCAACGGAAATCCGCGTGAGGCACTCACTTTCGACGATGTGCTGATCAAGCCCGGCCTGTCCGAGGTGCTGCCCGCGGATGTCGATATTCGCTCCCGTATTACGCGCTCGATCCCAGTTAATATTCCGATCATCGCTTCGGCGATGGACACCGTGACCGAGGCGCAGATGGCGATCGCCATGGCGCAAGCCGGCGGCATCGGCGTCATCCACCGCAACCTCGAGCCGGACGCGCAGGCGGCGCAGGTGCGGCAGGTGAGGAAGTTCGAGTCGGGGATGGTGGTGAACCCGCTCACGATCGAGCCCAACGCCACCTTGCAGGCGGCGCTCGATCTGATGAAGGAGCATCGCATTTCCGGCATCCCGGTCGTCGAGGGGAGCGGCGGCGGCCCCGGCAGACTGGTCGGCATTCTGACCAATCGCGATCTGCGCTTCGAGCGGCGGCTCGAGCGGCCGGTGCGCGAAGTGATGACCACGAAGGTCGTGTCGGCGCATCCTGGCATTAGCCTCGAAGACGCCAAGGAAATTCTGCAGGCTCATCGGATTGAGAAG
>DASRDF010000039.1:0-29295 GCA_035652735.1 Pseudolabrys sp.
AGGAGAAAGCTATGGAAGTCATTCTACTCGAGCGCGTCGGCAAGCTCGGCCAGATGGGCGATGTCGTCCGCGTCAAGGACGGCTTTGCTCGTAATTTTCTGTTGCCGCGCGGCAAGGCGCTGCGCGCGACGGCGGACAACAAAGCCCGCTTTGAAAGCATGAAGGCCGAGTTGCAGGCCAAAAACACCGCGCTCAAAGGGGAAGCGGGCAAACTTGCGAGCAAGATCGACGGCAAGACTTACGTAGTCATCCGGCAAGCGAGCGAAGCGGGCCAGTTGTTCGGCTCCGTCTCGACGCGCGACATCGCGGCGCTGCTCAAAGCGGATGGCGCCGAAGTCGGGCGCGGGCAAGTATCGCTCAATGCCCCGATCAAGGCGATCGGACAATACAAAGTGCCGCTTGCGCTTCATCCCGAGGTCGAGGTTGCGATCACGGTAACGGTGGCGCGCAGCCAGGACGAGGCCGAGCGTATCGCGCGGGGAGAAAACGTGCTGGTGCCGCGCACACAGGCGGAGGAGGAGGCTGCCGCCGCGCTGGCCAATGCCGAGGCGTTCTTTGAGCCGGGCGCGGGCGTCCAGCCTGAGCAGCCCGAAGGCGAGGCGCAGCCGCCGCAGGCGGATGCCGCAGCGCCGAGCGAAAAGCCCGCGAAAAAGCCGCGCAAGAAGGCGACCGAGGCCGGCGCCGACGGCAACGCCTAGAGTCTGATCGACCGAGATTGATCCATTCTCCGCTCATTCCCGCGCAAGCGGGAATCCAGTGCTCTCTGGCCCTGGGTCCCCGTTTTCACGAGGACGAGCGGGAGAGGGTCTGATTCAATGCGGCCGGATCAAACTCTAGGACTACTTATCCGACTTGGTTTCGGAGTTGGCAGACGGCTTCGAACCGTCCGCCTTGGCATCGACAGGCTTGTCCTTGCCCGCATCGGCAGGCGCAGCCTCCTTCGGCTTCGCCTCGGATGCTTGGTTATCCGCCGGCTTTTCGGTGGATTTGCTGCCGTCGCCTGGCTTCTGCTCGGTGCCCTTAGAGGTGCCCTCCTCCTTGTCGGACTTGTCGGATTTGGACGATTTGTCGCCTGGTTTGGCCGGCCGCTTGTTGTTGCGGGCTTGTTTGGGAGGCGGCGTCTGCCGCTCGAGGGCGGTCACGTAGGCGGCAATGGCGGCGGCGGCCTCGCGGCTGGCCGTATAGTGTTCGCGCAGGAAGCTCTGCAATCCCAAGATGCCGCCCGCCTGCGACAGGCCGCGCGGGCTTTTGTGGCAAATGGCGCAATCGGAAGCGTAGAGCTGCGCCGGGGTCTTGCCTTGGTCGATATTTTCCTGGGCGGTTGCCGGGACCGCAGCCAAGAACATCGCACCGGCCATCGCCAAAGCCATGCGGCGCATAAGAGCCGTCATCTCTCTTGTCACCTTTTGAAAATCCCTGCCCCGCCCCTGCGATTCACCCGTGTTGATAGCGCATTGCGACACCAATGTGACCCGGCCGGACACGTCCGGGTGGACAACTCGGTGGCGTTGCTGGCCGTCAGGAACTTTGGTTTAATGCCGCGGTCCGAACGAATTTTGTTCCACCGCGTTTGAGGGATGGGGCGAACCCGAAGCGCGGATTTTCCGAGTGGCGGCGGCCGATGGACCGGTTGCTTGAGCTGTTGCTTAAGGCTTTTGTGCGCCGGGGCACCTTCCGGCTGACCACCTCGCGCGGTACGACCGTCACCTTTGGGGACGGTACCGGCAAGCCCGTGGCCGTGCGTTTTACCAGCCGCGCCGCGGAGTGGGGTGTTTTGCTCGACCCCGAACTGAAGCTCGGCGAAGCCTACATGGACGGCACTTTTGTGGTGGAGCAAGGCACGATTGCCGACGTGCTCGCCATCGCCCTCGGGCAGAATTCCGAGTTGCCGCATTGGGCGCGCCCGCAATGGGCGCTGCGCTACCTCGGGCGCCGCTTGAGCCAATTCAATCCGCGCCGGCGCGCTCGGCGTAACGCCGCACACCATTACGATCTCGACGGGCGTCTCTATTCGCTCTTCCTCGATGCCGATCGCCAGTATAGCTGCGCCTATTTTGAGCACCTAGAACAGTCCCTTGATGACGCCCAACTGGCGAAAAGGAGACATCTCGCGGCAAAGCTGTTGCTGCAGAAGGGCAAGCGGCTGCTCGATATCGGCTGCGGTTGGGGTGGACTCGGTCTTTATTGCGCGGAACATACGGGCGCCGAGGTCACCGGCGTGACGCTGTCTCAGGAACAGCATGCGGTCGCCAATGAGCGCGCCGCCGAAAAAGGCCTATCTGAGCGCGCGCGCTTTAAGCTGCAGGATTACCGCGACGTCGTCGGGCCCTTCGACCGCATCGTTTCGGTCGGCATGTTCGAGCATGTGGGCGTCGGCCATTACGACACTTTTTTCCGCAAATGCGCGCAGCTCTTGAGCGACGACGGCGTGATGGTGCTGCACTCTATCTGTCGCTCGGAAGGGCCGAACGTCACCAATCCGTGGATCGCCAAGTACATCTTCCCCGGCGGTTACATCCCTGCCCTCTCGGAAGTGCTGCCGCACATCGAGAAAAACGGCCTTCTGGTCACGGACATCGAAATCCTGCGCCTGCATTACGCCGAAACCCTGAAGAACTGGCGCGAGCGCTTCCTTGCCCACCGCGAGGAGGTCGAGCGCATCTACGATCGCCGCTTCGTCCGTATGTGGGAGTTCTACCTGGCGGCGTCGGAAATGGCGTTCCGCGAGCAGAACATGATGAACTTCCAGATCCAGCTCACCAAGAAACAAGGCGTAACGCCGATGACGCGCGACTATATTGCACGCGAAGAACAGCGCCTGCGCATCGCCGAAGGCAAGCAGCGCCAGCCTCTGCGTCTCGCCGGTGAATGAGCGCGCTGTCGCGCGAACATTGCGCGCGTCAAGTCCAAGCACCGACACATCCCAGCGAAATTTTGCGCCAGTGAGTATCGTGGAAAGCGGCAATCCCGCGCACAAGGCCGTCGCGCGGCGGCATTGGCGGTGTAAGCCATCCTGCAACAAAGTTTCGTCAAATTGGCGGAACAGGAATTCGGATGGCTCCGCTCGAATCAGTCGCCCGCAAGCCGGCGCAAGATCCGGCACCGCTTTATCGTGCCGCGCCTCATAACATCGAGGCCGAGCAGGCGCTGTTGGGCGCTATACTCGTCAATAACGAGGCGTTCTACCGCGTCTCCGACTTCCTCGAGCCGCGGCATTTCTTCGAGCCGATCCACCAGAACATCTACCAAATTGCGCGGGACCTGATCCGCGCCGGCAAGCTTGCGACGCCGGTCACGCTCAAGACCTTCCTCGACGCCACCATCGACATCGGCGGGCTCAATGTCAGCCAGTATCTGGCGCGGCTGGCGGCGGAAGCCACCACGATCATCAACGCCGAGGACTACGGCCATACCATCTACGATCTCTCGATCCGCCGCGACCTGATCCAGGTCGGCGAGGATATGGTCAATCTCGCTTATGACGCCCCGGTCGATTTCTCGCCGCGCGCGCAAATCGAGGACGCCGAACGCCGGCTATACGAGCTTGCCGAAACAGGACGCTACGACGGCGGCTTCCAGCGCTTCGCGCAAGCGCTCACCACCGCGGTCGATATGGCCGCGCGCGCTTACCAACGCGACGGCAAACTCTCGGGGCTCGCCACCCATCTCGACGATCTCGACCGCATGATGGGCGGCTTGCAGCCTTCCGATTTGATCATCCTCGCCGGTCGTCCCGGCATGGGCAAAACCGCGCTCGCCACCAATATCGGCTACAACGTCGCCAAAGCGTGGCGTGGCGAGGTGCGTCCCGACGGCCATACAGTGACGGTGAACGGCGGAATCGTCGGCTTCTTCTCCCTCGAAATGTCGGCCGAGCAGTTGGCGACGCGCATCATTTCGGAACAGACCGGCATCCCCTCGAACCAAATCCGCCGCGGCGGCATCAGCGAAGCCGACTTCGAGCGCATCAAGGATTATTCTATCGAATTACAGGGCCTGCCCTTCTACGTCGACGAGACCGGCGGCCTCTCGGTCGCACAATTGGCCGCGCGCGCGCGCAGGCTCAAGCGCCAGCGCGGCCTCGACCTCCTGATCATCGACTATCTGCAACTGTTGCAGGGCTCGACCAAGCGGTCCTCGGAAAACCGTGTGCAGGAAATCACCGAGATCACCACCAAGCTCAAGGCGTTGGCCAAGGAATTAAACGTGCCCATTTTGGCGCTGTCGCAACTCTCGCGGCAGGTCGAAAGCCGCGACGACAAGCGTCCGCAACTATCCGACTTGCGTGAGTCGGGCTCGATCGAACAGGACGCCGACGTGGTGCTGTTCGTCTATCGCGAGGAATATTACCACCTCATGCGCAAGCCGCTGGAAAGCAACCGCGACAAATTCGCGGAGTGGCTCGCCGAAAGCGATAAAGTGCATGGCAAGGCCGAAGTCATTATCGGCAAACAGCGTCACGGTCCGACCGGTACGGTAGAATTGCAATTCGACGCGGCGGTGACACGTTTCTCGTCACTGGCGCACGACGAGCGATTGCCGGAGCGCATTTAGCGGCGATTTCAAGGCGCTGAGTTGGCGTTTGTCGCCGCAGCCGCGCATCTGTGGCATTCGCACAATATCCACGCCAATTCTGGTGACGCGGCTTGACTGGCCAATGGGAAACCGCAAACCTCGCGCGCTCAGTTTTATCCGTTGTCGGAGGGGTTTATGTCGCTCAAACTTTGCGTTCGCTCGGCACTCGCGGCCGCGCTCTTTAGTCTTGTTTTGACGGCAACCGGCCCCGCGCGCGCGGGCGAGATCGGATTGCTCACATGCAGAAGCCCGCAGACGACGGGTTATATCTTCTGGTCGTCCACGGCCTACGACTGCGTCTTCCAGTCCTCCGTCGGCGGCGGCACGCACTATTACCGCGGCGTCATCAACCGCGCCGGCGCAGAGATCGGCTGGAGCGGCAATATCGGTTTGGCATGGCTGGTGATCGCAGCGAGCGACAAGGTCGGCCCCGGCACACTGGCCGGCGGCTATGGCGGCGTCTCGGCCGGCGCCGCCGTCGGGCTCGGCTTGCGCGCCAATGCGCTGGTTGGCGGCCTGCCAAATTCAATCACGCTGCAGCCGGTGAGCGTCGAAGGCGAAACCGGGCTCAACGCGCGAGCGACCGTGACCGGCCTGTGGCTGGAGCCGGCGGGGCCCGGTCGCAGACACCACGCACGCCGTCACCGCCATATGTAACGCGAGCGCTGCGCGCAATTCGCCACCGCCCGGCTCGTCGCCGGGCGGTTTCGCTTACACACGCCGCTACCGCTCGTATCCCTCAGTGTGCCGGCGGTAGCGCCGCGGTTCGGGCCCCGTATAGAAGCTGTTGCGTTCGCAAAAGCCGCCGATGCCGCTCACCGTCGCCAGACATTGCTGGAAGCTGACGAAGCCACAATTGCGGGCGCCGCCGGCTTGTCCGGAATATTGCGCGCACCAAGGATATTCGCGGGCTTGCACCGGTGCCGTGGCAAACGCCGCGGCAGCAAGCACCGCGGCGGCGAGCAAGAATTGCAAGGATCTCATGTTCGGTCTCCCAACCTGAGGCAACGTTCTCTCTCCCGCATTGTTTCCGCAAGTTGCATGGACGTGCGCAGTCCGCCCCGCTAAACCTGGCGCCATGGTCCGGGCTGAAACCATTGTCCAGGAATTGCCGCGCGTGGAGGAAGCGGAGGCGGTGGCTTTTGGGCCCCCGGAAGCGCAGGCCGGCGGCATCCTCACCATCGATCTCGCCGCTCTGGAAGCCAATTGGCGTGCGCTGGCGCAGCGCGCCTTGCCGGCGGAATGTGCAGCAGTGGTCAAGGCCGACGGCTATGGCTGCGGCCTGACGCACGTGGTGCAGCGGCTGACGCATGCCGGCTGCAAAACATTCTTCGTCGCCGATCTGGCGGAAGCCGCAAGCGCGCGTGCGGCGGCGCCCGAGGCGGCGGTTTATGTCCTCAGCGGGCTGCTGCCGAAGACCGCACCTGCTTTCGCCGATTTGCGGGCGCGCCCGGTAATCGGCAGCCTGGTCGAACTGGCCGAATGGGATGCTTTCTGCAGCGCCCATCAATGGCACGGCGGCGCCGCCCTGCACGTCGACACCGGCATGAACCGGCTGGGGATATCGGCAAACGAAGCGGCCGCGCTGGCGCCGCGCATTCGCGCGGAGAACCATGGGATCACGCTGCTGATGAGCCATCTCGCCTGCGCGGAAACGCCGGAGCATCCGCTCAACGAGCGTCAGATCAAGCTGTTCCGCGAGGTGCGGCTGCTCTATCGCGGCATTCCCTCTTCCCTCGCCAACTCGTCCGGCGTCTTCCTCGGCTCGGCCGCGCACTGCGACATGGTGCGCCCGGGCGTTGCGCTCTATGGCGTCAATCCGACGCCGGGGAAAAACAATCCGATGCGGCCGGTGATCGGGTTGCAGGCCCGTATCCTGCAGGTGCGTAGCGTGCCGCGCGGCGAGACCGTCGGCTACGGGGCGCAATGGACCGCCAAGCGGGCGACGCGCATCGCCGTCGTGGCGGTCGGCTACGCCGACGGCTTTCTGCGTTCGGCCGGATCTTCCGATGCCGAGCCCGGCGCCAAGGCTCTGGTCGCCGGGCAGCCTTGCCCAATTGCCGGCCGCATTTCCATGGACCTGACGGCGATCGACATCACCGATTTGCCGGACAATGCGGTGCGCCGCGGCGAGCTGGCGACGCTGATCGGCGGCGACGGCGGCGTCACCGTCGACGACGTTGCCGACGCCGCCGGCACCATCGGCTACGAGGTGCTCACCAGCCTCGGCCGTCGCTATCACAGAATTTATCGGGGCTGACCGAAACGCTCCGCTCCATGTCGATCGCTCCATGTCGATTAAGCCCGTGCGTGGGACATTGGAACTTTGCGGACAGTTTGCCGTTACCGGCGAGCGCACAATTGGTCGCATGCGGAATCGTTCTTTCCGCAACAGGGGGAAGCCATGCATATCTCCGGCGAAAGTCTGCTCATCATATTGCTTGTAGGCCTCATTGCGGGTTGGCTGGCCGGCCAGCTCGTGGCGGGCGGCGGATTCGGACTGATCGGCGACGCTGCGATCGGAATTGTCGGTGCCTTGATTGGCAGCTGGCTGTTGCCACGGCTCGGCGTTCATGTCGGCACGGGATTTATCAGCGCGATCATCGTCGCCACAATCGGTGCCGTCATTCTGCTGCTGATTGTCGGACTCATAAGCGGCCGCTTCCCGAGACGCCGCTTCTGGGGCCGGCGCTCTTGGCGGCTATGAGAGGCGCGGCGCGGCTGACCCCGCCTCTCAGGTGAAGGACGCAAAAGGGGCGTCGGCGAGCTGCTAAATCACGAATTCAGCGCTTTCTTAAGTTTTGTTCTTGTATTGTTCTCGGGCGGGCGTTAGCCTGCCTGGGATCGATTCAGGGGCATTTCTTTGTCCAAGCGCAGTCTGACCTTTGTTTGCCAGAACTGCGGGGCCGCCTTTTCCCGCTGGCAGGGCAAATGCGAGGCCTGCGGCGAATGGAACACGCTCTCGGACGAAGGCGCCGGCCGGCCGGCCGGACCCGGCCGGGCGGGCCGGAAAGGGCGCCCTTTCGCGCTCGAGCCGCTGGCCGGCGAAGCGCATGATGCCCCGCGTACCGCGTCCGGCATCGCCGAACTCGACCGCGTGACGGGGGGCGGCTTTGTCCGGGGCTCGGTGTTGCTGGTGGGGGGCGATCCCGGTATCGGCAAATCGACGCTGTTAATTCAGGCCGCCGGCACCATGGCGCGGGCGAGCCATCGCGCGGTCTACATTTCCGGCGAGGAGGCCGTCGCCCAGGTGCGGCTGCGGGCCGAACGACTAGGCTTGAGCGACGCACCCGTCGAGTTGGCGGCGGAAACGGCGGTCGAGGACATTGTTGCCACCCTGTCCGAAGGGAAGACGCCGCGTCTGGTGGTCATCGACTCGATCCAGACCATGTGGACCGATCTCGTCGACAGCGCGCCAGGCACTGTTACGCAGGTGCGCGGTAGCGCGCAGGCTTTGATCCGCTTCGCCAAGCGCTCGGGCGCCACCGTCATTCTGGTGGGCCACGTCACAAAGGATGGGCAAATCGCCGGACCGCGGGTGGTCGAGCATATGGTCGACGCCGTGCTCTCTTTCGAAGGCGAAGGGCCGCATCAGTTCCGTATCCTGCGCGCCGTCAAGAACCGCTTTGGACCCACTGACGAGATTGGGGTTTTCGAGATGAGCGCCGCCGGGTTGCGCCAGGTCCCCAACCCGTCGGAACTGTTTCTGTCGGAGCGCGAGCTCGGCACTCCCGGAACCGCGGTGTTTGCCGGCATCGAGGGCACACGTCCCATCTTGGTCGAAATTCAGGCGCTGGTGACGCCGACCTCTCTCGGCACCCCACGCCGCGCCGTGGTGGGCTGGGACCAGAGCCGCCTGTCGATGGTGCTTGCGGTGTTAGAGGCTCATTGCGGCGTGCGGCTCTCCGCGCACGATGTCTATCTCAACGTCGCCGGCGGGTTGCGCATCTCGGAAACCGCCGCGGATCTGGCAGCCGCCGCGGCTTTGGTGTCCTCCCTCGCCAACGCCCCGCTGCCCGCAGACGCTGTCTACTTCGGCGAGGTATCGCTCTCTGGCGCGGTGCGGCCGGTCGGCCAAGCGGCCGCGCGTCTGAAAGAAGCCGCAAAGCTCGGCTTTACCCGCGCCGTCCTGCCGGAGGCTGCGCGCGAGACCACCGATACCGGTCTTAAGCGCAACGAGGTTGCGAGTTTGGCAAGTCTTGTCGCGGAAATCGCCGCCCGCGGCTCCGGCAACCAAGTCCGCAAAAGGCTTGGACAAGACGGGTGACGGGCCGCGGAGGCCCCGCTATATACGGGGCGCCGTGCCGATCCACGGCATCTCGCCAGAGCAGAAACGGGCGTAAAATTAAGGACTTAAAGGCAATATCCGCGCGCTATTCCGGAGCCGCCGCAAGCTTTGCGGAGTCGGCGCACGGGAGAACCTGAGCCGATGCCGATCACGCTGCTCGATATCGTGCTGCTCATCGTCATGCTGATCTCCGGCATGCTCGCCATGATCCGCGGTTTCATGCGCGAGATACTCTCGATCGGCGCCTGGATCGTGGCCGCGCTGGTCACGCTTTATGGTTACTCGCGGCTCTTGCCTGTCGCGAAAAGCTATATCAACAGCGACATGGTCGCGGCTGTGGCGACCATTGGCGGTATCTTCCTTATCACGCTGCTGGTCGTTTCCGTCGTCACCGTGCGCGTTTCCGACATGATCCTCGACAGCCGCGTCGGCGCGCTCGATCGCACGCTCGGTTTCCTGTTCGGCCTCGGCCGTGGGCTGATCATTGTGGTTGTGGCTTTCCTGTTCTTCGCCTGGTTGGTACCCGACAAAAGTCAGCCGGAATGGGTACGCGATGCCAAATCTCGCGTGGTCCTACAAAGTACGGGACAATGGCTTATCTCCATGTTGCCCGATGATCCCGAAAAGACGATTCTGCAGCGACTCAAGAAACGCGGGCCGGAAGAGCAGGAGCCGCCGGATAGCGGTCCCGATCAGCGCTCCGAATCGCAACCGGCCACGAGAACGCAGTAACAATGCAGCAGCTTGAGCCACAACCCGTGCCGGCCGACAGCGAATTTGATCCCGATGCCGACCGCCTGCGCGAGGAATGTGGCGTGTTTGGCGTTTTCGGGCATCCCGATGCCGCCGCTATCACCGCGCTCGGCCTGCACGCGCTGCAACACCGGGGCCAGGAAGCCGCCGGCATCGTTTCCTTCGACGGCAAGCGCTTTCATTCCGAGCGGCGGCTTGGTCTCGTCGGCGATACCTTCGCGCGCCGCGAGGTGATTGATCGATTGCCCGGCATGTCGGCAATCGGGCACGTGCGCTATTCCACCACCGGCGAGACCATCTTGCGCAACGTGCAGCCGCTGTTCGCGGAGTTGGAAGGCGGCGGCTTCGCCATTGGCCACAACGGCAACCTGACCAACGGCATCGCGCTCCGCCGGCAACTCGTCCACGAAGGCGCGATGATGCAGTCGACCACTGATACCGAGGTGATCCTGCACTTGGTCGCGCGCGCCCGTCGCAACCGCTTTGTCGACCGCTTCATCGAAGGCCTGCGTCAACTCGAAGGGGCTTACGCATTCGTCGGTCTCACCAACAAAAAGCTCGTCGGCGCCCGGGATCCGCTCGGCATTCGCCCGCTGGTGATCGGCCGCCTCGACGGCTGTCCGATCCTCGCCTCCGAGACCTGTGCTCTTGACATCATCGGCGCGCAATATGTGCGCGACGTGGAAAACGGCGAAGTGGTGGTCTTCGATGAGGACGGCGCGCAGTCGCACAAGCCGTTTCCGCCGATGGCCCCGCGCCCGTGCATCTTCGAATACATCTACTTCTCGCGGCCGGACTCGATCGTCGGCGGCCGCAACGTGTACGACGTACGCAAGGCGATGGGCGCCGAGCTTGCGCGTGAGGCGCCGGCTTCGGTCGACGTGATCGTGCCGGTCCCGGATTCAGGGGTACCGGCTGCCGTGGGTTTCGCGCAGGAGGCGGGCATCCCCTACGAGCTCGGCATTATCCGCAACCACTATGTCGGCCGCACGTTCATCCAGCCGACGCAGGCGATCCGCGATCAAGGCGTGCGCCTCAAGCACTCCGCCAATCGGGCCGTAGTCGCCGGCAAGCGTATCGTGCTGGTGGACGATTCAATCGTACGTGGCACCACCTCACGCAAGATCGTGCAGATGATGCGCGACGCCGGTGCCAAGGAGGTGCATTTCCGCATCGCCTCGCCGCCCATTACGCATCCCGATTACTACGGTATCGACACGCCCGAGCGCGACAAGCTGCTCGCGGCCACTCACGATCTCGAGGGCATGCGGCGGTTCATCGGCGCCGATACGCTGGCCTTCCTGTCCGTTGACGGGATCTATAGAGCAATGGGCTTGCCGGGCCGTGATCCGGTGCGGCCACAATTTACTGACCACTGCTTCACCGGCGATTACCCGACGAACCTCACAGACCTCGACGCCAGCGAGGCCAGCCCGCGACAATTGTCGCTGCTATCCGAAGCCGTTTGACCGCACTTTGCTGTCGTGGCTGGGCTTGTCCTCGCCATGCGCTTCTTTAAAAGATGCGGCATTCAAGGCGTGGATGCCGTCCACAAGGCGGGCCAACAAAAATAAATATGGCCGACAATCCAAAACCGCTCGCCGACCGCGTCGCGCTCGTCACCGGAGCGTCGCGCGGCATCGGTGCGGCGCTGGCGCTGGAGCTGGCCAAAGCTGGCGCTCATATCGTCGCCGTCGCGCGTACGGTCGGCGGCCTTGAAGAGCTCGACGATAGAATCAACGCGACGGGATCGACTGCCACATTGGTCCCGCTCGATCTGAAGGACACCGACGGCATTGTGCGGCTCGCCGGCGCGCTTCACCAACGCTACGGGCGGCTCGACGTGTTGGTCGGCAATGCGGGATTGCTGACGACCCCGTCGCCGGTGCCACACATCGAACCGAAACACTGGGACGAGGTAATAGCCGTCAACGCCACTGCGAACTGGCATCTGATCCGCGCCTGCGATCCGCTGCTAAGAGCATCAGATGCTGGACGCGCGGTTTTCGTCACGTCTGGGCTTGCCTGGATGGCACGCCCCTATTTTGGCGCTTACGCCACATCGAAGGCGGCGCTCGACGCGCTGGTGTGCACCTACGCCGCCGAGTGCGCCAACACGCCCGTGCGTGTCAATTTGTTCAGCCCCGGGCAGACCCGCACGCGCATGATGCAGACGGCGTTTCCCGGCATTGAACAGGAAACGCTGCCGGCGCCGGAGGAGGTCGTGAAAGCCATTGTGCCGCTCTGTCTGCCACATTGCGTCGAGAACGGCAGACTTTACGATTTCCGCGAAGGCAGGTTTCTGAGTCTCCGGCCACCGTCCTAGCGCGGAACTTTTTTATGGTCGCTTGCGTTCCCTGCCCGACCTGCATACCGCCAGGATGACGCCAGCGGGGGGTGAATGCATATCGTCAAATATCGCTTGTTCGAACCGCGGCTTGCTCCGCGCCGCACCAAGCTCGAAATGCCAGGATGGGCGGGTAAGCCGGAGCCTCGGCGCGACGGGTCGCACGAATATGCCTGGCACTGCATTCCATTCACCGAAGGCGCGCAATACGGCATTGAGCTGTTCTATCCGTACGACAACGAGCTGCGCGTGACGCAGCAGAACGGCAGGGTCGTGCTCGACGGCGACTTTGGCCCAGACCCAGGAACGGGGCGCAACTGGCCGCCGTTTCGTGCTTTCGGCGAGAACTACTACACCTATCAGCTCCTGCTCGATCTTAAGGTCAGCGACGACATGGCGGTGCGAACCGAACCGCACCCGCGCTACTACACATCGCCGGTCGACGACGTGCCGCTGGCGGTCCCGGCGCTGTTGCGCACCAGTTGGTGGCCGATGATTTCTTTCGTTGTGTTCAAGGCACCTCCGCCGGGCGTGACACATGTCTTCCGCCCTCGTGAGCCGTTCATGCAGATTCTAATTCTGCCTGCCGAACCGGAATTCAATCTGGTGATGATGGACGAAGACGAGGCCGCCGAACGCGAAATGCGTGGCCGGCGAATCCACGCCAGCCGCGACACGCTTTCAAAAGAAACGATGTGGACCTCGTCGACCGATACTGTGTTCGACGGCACCTATCGCCACATTCTCAGAGCGGCGAAAGCGAAAGCCCGCGAAAAGACCTAGCACCCATCGGTAAACAAAACGACAGCGCCGGATCGTCCGGCGCTGTCGTTTCTGCTACGACGTCTTCACGCGTTGCCGCGGGGGACGGCCATATAATTGCTGTGGTGGTGGTGGTGATGATGGTGATGATGATGGTGGTGCCGGTAGTGCCGCCTGATGATCACGCGGCGATGGTAGCGATGATGATGGTGGTGATGATGGCCCACCGAGATCGTCACTTGCGCCATTTGCATATCTTCGCTGGGCGCCGAGGCGCGGGCGTTGTCGTCCGCGATCAGAAGCTCCTTGGCATTGGCGATTGGCGTCAGCAGGTCGGCGTATGAGGAGGCCTGCAACGCCTCGCCGGCGTTGATATTACCCGGCGTTGCCGCTTGCGCGGCTCCAACGGTCGTAAAGGCAGCCACGCTGCCCAGCAGTCCCGCAACCTTTTTGTCCATGCACATTCCTCCATGGGGTCACCGCGGCCGCCATGAAGGCGTTCGCGCGCAACCCAACGCCCGAATTCAGGGCGGGTTCCACCAAGCGGCGGAACTCAAGAGGTTACAGATTACCGGCCGCGCCGGACGCGGCCTTTGAAGGGATTGTCCTTTTCCCGCAGCGTCAGACGAATGGGCGTGCCGGGCAGATCGAAGCTTTGGCGCAGCGAATTCACCAGATAGCGCTTGTAGGCATCAGGCACCGCATCGGCGCGAGTGCAAAACAGGACAAAGCTCGGCGGCCGCGTCTTTGCCTGCGTGATGTAATTGAGCTTGAGGCGGCGGCCGGAGACTGCCGGCGGCGGATGCTCTGCCAGCGCGCTATCGAACCAGCGATTGAGGGCGGCCGTCGGCACCCGCTTATTCCAGACCGCGTAGGCATCCAGGATGGATTGCAGCAGACGATCCAGTCCCTCGCCGGTCAGCCCGGACACGGCGACCAGCGGCACGTCTTTGATCTGCGTCAGCTTCTCCGCGGCGAGGTCGCGCAGCCTCTTGATCGCGCCGGGCTTGGCTTCCTGTAAGTCCCATTTGCTGACGGCGAGCACCAAGGCGCGCCCTTCTTGCTCGACGAGATCGGCGATACGCTGATCCTGCTCCTCAAACGGACGCTCGGCATCCATCAGCACCACGGCAACCTCGGCAAAGCGGACGGCATTGAGCGCGTCGGCGACTGAGAGCTTTTCCAGCTTTTCTTCAATGCGGGATTTGCGCCGCAGCCCGGCAGTGTCGTAAAGCCGGAATTGGCGGCCCTGCCAATGCAGATCGACGGCGATGGCGTCGCGCGTGATGCCGGCTTCCGGTCCCGTGAGCAGACGCTCCTCACCGAGGAGGCGATTGATGAGCGTCGATTTCCCAGTGTTGGGACGCCCGACGATGGCGACCCGGATCGGCTGTGCTTTGCTCGCGGAAGGCTCGGGTTCAGCCGCGGCTGTGTCGCCGGGCAATGCGGCGCGCAAGGCTTCATAGAGATTTGCCATCCCTTCGTTGTGTTCGGCCGAAATCGGCACCGGCTCGCCGAGACCGAGCGCATAGGCTTCGATCTGCCCGGCCTCAGCTGCCGCTCCCTCGCTCTTGTTGGCCACGACGATCGTCGGCTTTCCGGAACGGCGTGTAAGCTCGGCGAACGCACGGTCGATTGGCACCAAGCCTTGACGGGCGTCGATCAGAAACAAGATGACATCGGCCTGCGCAATTGCGGCTTCCGTCTGCACGCGCATGCGGCCGGCAAGTGTCTGCGGCCCCGCCTCATCGAGGCCTGCGGTGTCGATCGCGGTAAAGCGCAGGTCGCCGAGTTTTGCTTCACCCTCGCGCCGGTCGCGGGTGACGCCGGGGCGGTCGTCGACGAGCGCCAGCCGGCGCCCCACCAGCCGGTTGAACAAGGTCGATTTGCCCACATTGGGTCGGCCGATAATGGCGACGGTGAAGCTCATGCGGGATGGGGCTAGCGCGAAACCGTTTCGTTGTCATTCAGGGATCGCCGTTGCCCCGAATGTCGCCCTACCGCTTCTGCAATCCGCAGACCTGAACCAGATCACCGGGCCAGCAGCCGCTCTGGAGGCAAGCAGATTTCCATCCGATGCAGTGGTCGTGGCAAGTTGCGGCTGACTGCGGGTGGGGATGGTCGACCCGCCGTCTGCCAAATCCGTATTGCCGACAGAGGTTGAAACAGGTGCCGTATTGCGCTGTGCAGCTTTTTGCCGCGCGGACCGGTGCTGCCACCGTTGTAGCGAATACGACAGCGACTAGAACTGCCCAAATCATCTCGACACGGGTCAAAACGCTACAACATGATCACCGCGAGAACGTGCCCGGAGGCGGCGCGGAATTCCAGACGGGATCCGATTGCTGGCCTGGGGCGGCCTGGGTCCCCTGCTGCGGCTGCTGATTGTTGCCGGAGGGCTGCGCTGCTTGCGGATTGCGCTCCCGCTGGACCGTAACCTGCGCCGGCTGAGACGCCGGCTTCCGCACAACCTTTTTCTTCGGCTTGGGCTTCGGCTTTGCCGCGGCCTCGGCTTCGGCCGCTTTCTTTTGTTGGTCCTCAGCCGCCTTTTGCGCGTCCGCTTTCTGCTGCTCCGCTGCGGCCGCCGCCTCGGCAGCCTGCTGCTTTTCGACATTGCTTTTCATGTATTCCGGCGGAATGCCCTGCGTCACGCCCGGAACGCCGCCCGGAAACAGGTCGTGACGCTCGCCGGGCAACGGCTTCTTTTTGTTGAGCCCGAACACGTCGAGCTTGTCCAGGTCGAAGTCCTCGCAGCCGGCGAGCACCGGGGCGAGCGCAAGGACAGCGCCGAGGATTAGAATGCGGTGCAGGCGGTACATGCGGCGTCAGCTCTTGCCGTTCGCAGCAATGAGCGCCGAGAGCACTTCTGCGCGCGTGCGTGCGCCAGGCGGCGACTCCGCGTCCGTGGTGATCATATCGATGTATTTGCGCGCGGCGGCCATGTCGTTGTGCTGCCAGGCCGAGAGCGCCAACAACTCGCGCGCGCTGGCGCGGAAGGTCCGGCCGGGCTCGGTCAGCGGCCCGAGCCGCTTCTCCAGATCGGCGAACGGCGCCTTGTCGACCAGCAGCATGCCGGCGCGCAGGTTGGCGAGATCGCGCACGGTCTGCGTCAGCGAGCCGTCGGCGGCGAGCGCGTCATAAGCTTGAACCGCTTCATCCGGTTTGGTCTGCGCCAACTCGGCGGCGGCGCGCAACCGCGCAAGCACGCGATAGCCGGCGGGCGCGTCGGCCGCGAGCTTGGCGAAGGCCTGTTCGGCTTCGGCGTGTTTACCCTGCTCGCTCAGGGTCAAGGCCTGCTCGAACTTGGCGCCGGCAGCTGCCGCCTGCTTGCCGATCCACCATTCGTAGCCGCGCCAGAGGCCCACCCCGACAACGATCAGTACGGCGAGCGCAATCACATAGATGCTGTAGCGATCCCACAGCTTCTGCAACCGTTCGCGGCGAACTTCCTCGTCGACTTCGTGAAAAATGTCGGCCAAAACGCGCTCCACCCCGCCAAATAGGCCCTCCCCGGGCAACGGCGCGGTAACCTAATGATATGGCGGACGCAAGGCAAAGCTAGGCCGGCAATCGTTAAGATTGCGAAACTCAGCCCTTTTTCATCGGGTACACGTGCTCCGGCCCGGGAAAAGCGCGCGCCCGCACCTCGGCGGCATAGGCGGCAATCGCTTTGTCGATGCCGGGGCCGAGGTCGCCATAGCGCTTGACGAACTTCGGAACTCGCGGCGAGAGGCCGAGCATATCTTCCATCACCAGCACTTGGCCGTCGCAGGCGACGCTGGCGCCGATGCCGATCGTCGGGACCGGCACGGCGGCGGTGATCTTGCGCGCCAAGGGCTCGGCGACCGCTTCGATGACAACCGAGAAGGCGCCGGCCTTGGCGACCGCGAGAGCGTCCTCCTCGAAACGCGTCCAGTCCGCTTCGTCGCGTCCTTGCGCGCGAAATGAGCCGATGACGTTGATCGCCTGCGGCGTCAGCCCGACATGCGCCATCACCGGCACGCCGCGCTCGCAGAGAAAGGCGATCGTCTCGGCCATGCGCGTGCCGCCCTCCACCTTGATGGCGCCGCAGCCGGTCTCCTTTAGGACGCGCGCGCAATTCATGAACGCCTGCTCCTTCGACGCCTCATAGGAGCCGAACGGCATATCGACGACTACAAGCGCGCGCTTGGAGCCGCGCATCACCGCGCGGCCCTGCAGGATCATCATCTCGAGCGTCACCGGAACGGTCGTCTCCAGCCCGTGCATCACCATGCCGAGCGAGTCGCCGACCAGGATCACATCGCAATGTTTGTCGGCGATCGCCGCCGTATGCGCGTGATAGGACGTGAGACAAACGATTGGCTCGCCGCCCTTGCGGGCGCGAATGTCGGGCGCTGTGAGCCGCTTGACCTCGGATTGCGCCGACACGGGCTAGCTCCCGAACACCGGCACGCCGATGAGGTAAGGATGGAAGTAGTAGCCGAGCAAGAGAAACACGACCACGCCGACCGCGATGACGATTGCATCGTTGGTCCACCGTGCCGGCGGCGCGGTAAAGCCGCGGTCGCCGCGACGCTTGGCCGCCATGCGCGCATAGCCGCCCCAGAGCAGGAAGGAGCCGAACAGGATGATGGAGCCGAGGTCGCCGTTGGAAAGCAGGTGTGCAAAGGCCCAGGTCTTCACGCTCGCCAGCATCGGGTGCTTGAGCCAGGCCTTGATGTGGCTTGGCACGAAGGCCGCCGTCAAAAATACGACGGCAAGTAGCATCAGTCCGACCGTGATGTGGTGCATGACGGCCGGCGGCGACCAGACCTGCACCCACTCATAGGCGCGGTAATTGCCGTAGCCCCAGACGATCAGCGCCAGTCCGAGGATCGCGACCACGGAAAATACGCCGCGGTAGGCCGGCCCGAGGCGCTCGATCAGGCGGCCGCGCGGCTTGCGCAACGTCACGAAGACATGCGAGCCCAAAAAAATCACGAGCCCGACGATGAGAACGGCCAAACCCATACGCAACTCCCGGCCCTGCGGCGCCGAGTAGAGGCGAAACTCCCGGGCCGACGCAAGGGCAAAGCTATGCGCTGTCTTTGCCCCTGCCCTTCACGTCCTTGATGTCCGTAAAAGCGATGCCCGGCGCGCGCTCCGCCGTGTAGTCGAGGATGAACTGGTTGCGCGCCATGAATACCTTGTCGCCGTCGAGGTCTTCCGCGCAGCTCGAATAATTGGACTGCACGAAGCCCTCGAGCGCTTTCGCGTCGGCAGAGGAAATCCAGCGCGCGAGCTGAAATTCCGGTTGCTCGAAGCCGATGTCGAGGCCGTATTCGTCAAATAGCCGCACCTTGAGCACATCGAGCTGCAGAGGACCGACGACGCCGACCAGCGCCGGCGCCCCGTCAAGCGGCCGGAACACCTGCACCACGCCCTCCTCCGCCATCTGCTGCAGCGCCTCCTTCAACTTCTTGGCTTTCATCGGATCGCCGAGCTTCACGCGGCGCAGAATTTCCGGGGCGAAGTTGGGCACACCGAGGAAGGCGATGTCCTCGCCTTCCGTCAGCGTATCGCCGATGCGCAGCGTGCCGTGGTTCGGGATGCCGACCACGTCGCCGGCGAACGCTTCATCGGCCACCGAGCGGTCCTGAGCGAAGAAGAACTGCGGCGCCGAGAGCGTGATCGGTTTGCCGGTGCGCGCGAGCTTCGCCTTCATGCCGCGGGTGAGCTTGCCCGAGCACAGCCGCGCAAAGGCGATGCGATCGCGGTGATTGGGGTCCATGTTGGCTTGAATCTTGAAAACGAAAGCGGTCATGGCGCCCTCGTTAGCGTCGACTGTGCGCGCGTTAGCAGTTTGCGCGCGCGGCGCCGGCGCAAAGATTGCCAGCGCATCGAGCAGGTCCTTGACGCCGAAATTCTTCAGCGCAGAGCCGAAGAACACCGGCGTCAGGTGTCCTTCACGGAACGACTTGAAATCGAATTTGCGGCACGCATCCTTCACCAATGCCAGCTCTTCCTCGATCGCCTTGGCATCGAGCATCGCGTTCTTGGCGGCAAGGGCCGCAAGGTCGAGCCGCTGCCGGTCGACTGTCTTGCCGTCCTCGCTGACGAGACGCATCTCGCCGCTGGCAAGATCGCAGGTGCCGGCGAAGTCGCGGCCTCTGCCGAGCGGCCAGGTCATCGGCGCGGTATCGAGCGCCAGTGTCTTCTCGATCTCATCCAGCAGTTCGAACGGGTCGCGGCTCTCGCGATCCATCTTGTTGATGAACGTAACGATCGGGATGTCGCGCAGCCGGCACACCTCGAACAGCTTGCGTGTGCGCGCCTCGATGCCCTTGGCGGCATCGATGACCATCACCGCCGAGTCGACCGCGGTGAGCGTGCGGTATGTGTCTTCGGAGAAGTCCTCGTGGCCCGGCGTGTCGAGCAGATTGAAGACGCGGCCGTTGTATTCAAACGTCATCACCGAGGTGACGACCGAAATACCGCGCTCGCGCTCGATCGCCATCCAGTCGGAGCGCGTCGCGCGGCGATCGCGCTTGGCCTTGACCTGGCCGGCGAGGTTGATGGCGCCGCCGAACAGCAGCAGCTTTTCCGTCAGCGTGGTTTTGCCGGCGTCCGGATGCGAGATGATGGCAAACGTGCGCCGCCGTTCGACTTCCGCGGCGAGCGGTGTCTGCGGGATGGAATCGGCGGGCAGCGGCATATGCATGGGGCGCATGTGGCAGGGAAAAGCGGCTCGATCAAGAGGCGCAGCCGCGACGCGAGCGAGGGCGTCAAACGCCCCTCACCGGCCGGTGCGGAGGGCCTGCGCGTCAGGCGCCTTGGGCGGCAGCGGAAACAGGCCGATATAGCGCTCGAACAGGGCGCGGTCGCCGCGCACCTTGAGCGCCCCTGCTTTTTCGAGCTTTGCCAATGAGAGGCCGCCATAGATGACGCCGGCCAGAGCCTGTTGGTGGCCTTCGACGACCACGTCAGCCTCCTCGGCCCGGCCGCGGCCGATGGACAATTTACCTTTTCCGAGCGTGGCGACGAATTCCTCGTCTGCGAAACGGAAGCCGATCTTGCCGGAAATGTTTCTGGCGCGCT
Source organism: Pseudolabrys sp. (assembly GCA_035652735.1). Taxonomy (GTDB): domain Bacteria; phylum Pseudomonadota; class Alphaproteobacteria; order Rhizobiales; family Xanthobacteraceae; genus Pseudolabrys. Next base: position 19,785 of record DASRDF010000039.1, read on the forward strand.
CCGGCGAGAACATGGTCCGCATCGACAGCAGCGTCGATGCCACGCTGATCGGCAGGCTCGGATCGTGCGAGGGCGAGCGCGCCGCCCAGCGCCCGATCACCTTGACCAGTTCCTCGGCTTCGAGACCCCACGGCGTCAGCTCATAGACCCAGGCCGCTGCCGGCGGCGGCAACTTTCGCCGCACCAGAATGGCGTCGGCTTCCAGCTCTTCCAGCCGCTGGGTCAGCACATTGGCGCTGATGCCGGGCAGGCTCTTGCGCAGGTCGCTGAACCGCTTGGCGCCGAACAGCAGCTCACGGATGATCAGCAGCGCCCAACGATCGCCGATCAATTCGAGCGCGTGGGCGGCGCCGCAGGCATCTTCATAGACCCGCTTTTTCAAGACTTTAGCTCCGAAGAGACTTATAAGTTATTTTTTCTAACTTTTCTATTGCATAATATAACCGACCGTGCCATGGTGCGCAAGTCAGCAATGCGAACTTGAAAGGTAAGGCCCATGTCCAAGCTCATTTTTGTCAACCTGCCGGTCACCGACCTCGGCCGCTCAATCGCCTTCTATGAGGCGATCGGCGCCCGCAAGGACGCGCGGTTCTCCGATCATACCGCGGCCTGCATGGTGCTCTCCGACACCATCCACGTGATGCTGCTGACCCACGATAAATACCGGCAATTCACGGGCAAACAGATCGCCGACGCCCACAAGACCAGCGCCGCGCTGCTGTGCGTTTCGGAAGAGAGCCGCAATGCAGTCGACGAGACCGTCGAGAAAGCCGTGAGCGCCGGCGCGCGTGAAGACCGCCCGGCACAAGACTACGGCTTCATGTACGGCCGCAGCTTCGACGATCCGGACGGCCACACCTGGGAGGTCATGTGGATGGATGTCGAGGCCTTCCTGAAGACGACCGGCCGGCAGACCAACGCGGCCTGATGGGAGGGCGCGCGACGGGCGTCCGCCGCGGCCCCCGGTTATTCCAAACCAGCCAGCCACAGGAGTTCACAATGTACATCGATGGATTTGTCATCCCCGTCCCCACCGGCAACAAGGATGCGTACCTTGCCCACGCCCGCAAAGCCTGGCCGCTGTTCAAAGAGTTCGGCGCCACTCGTTTGGTTGAATGCTGGGGCGACGATGTGCCGAAAGGCAAGGTCACGGACTTTTATGGATCGGTGAAATCGGAGCCGGGCGAGACCATCGTCTTTTCCTGGATCGAATGGCCATCGAAGGCTGCGCGCGACGATGGCACCAAGAAAATGATGTCAGACCCGCGGATGAAAGAGCTCGGCGCCATGCCTTTCGACGGCAAGCGCATGATCTATGGCGGCTTCGATCAGACGCTCTCGCTATCCTGAAAAACAAATTTATGGAGACAAGACAATGCGTGTGATGGTTCTGGTCAAGGCCACCAAAGACAGCGAAGCAGGCCTCCTGCCCTCGAGCGAGATGCTGGAAGCGATGGGCAAATTCAACGAAGAGCTGACCAAGGCCGGCATCATGCAGGCAGGCGAAGGCCTGAAACCTTCGTCACACGGCAAGCGCGTGGTTTTCGATGGCGCCAAGCGTACCGTCATCGACGGGCCGTTCGCCGCCACCGGCGAACTGGTCGCCGGCTTCTGGATGTGGACGGTCAAGGACATGGCCGAGGCGGTCGCCTGGGTGAAGCGCTGCCCCAATCCGATGCCGGGGCCGAGCGAAATCGAGATCAGGCCGCTCTACGAGATGGAGGATTTCGCCGCCAACATCACGCCCGAGGTCGCCGAAATTCACCGGCGGGTACGCGGGACAATGAAGGGCTAGCAGCGCCGGCGCACGATCTCGAGATTGCACGGCGGCAAACCGCGTTAAAGTTTCGCGTACTCTTCCGGCCTGAAGCCGACAAGGATCTTGCCGCCGCTTACTTCCAGCACCGGCCGCTTGATCATCGAGGGCTGCTCGAGCATCAGCGCAATGGCCTTCTTTTCGGTGAGGCCTTCCTTGTCCTTGTCCGGCAATTTCTTGAACGTAGTGCCGGCGCGATTAAGCAGGGTTTCCCAGCCGACCTTCTTGGCCCAGCCTTCAAGTTTGCCGCGCGCGATGCCCGCCGCCTTGTAGTCATGGAAGGCATAGTCGACCTTATGCTTGTCGAGCCAGGCCCGCGCCTTTTTCATGGTGTCGCAGTTCTTGATGCCGTAGATGGTGATGGGCATGACCTCTCCTCCCTTTCGACTGGTCTGAGCGATTGTAAGGCGGCGCGGAAGCTTGCGATAACGGAGGTGCAGCATGGAGATGGCGTATCGAACGCGATGGCGGGCTGAGATCGCCGAGCTGCAGAAGATCTTGTCCGGATTCGATCTAAAAGAGGAGCGCAAATGGGGAAAGCCCTGCTACGCGCTTGATGGAAAAAACGTCGTCATCATTCAGGGCTTCAAGGACTATTGCGCGCTGGGCTTCTTTAAGGGCGCGCTGCTGAAGGACCCGAAGAAGCTGCTGGTGCAGCTCGGGCAGGTTCGGGCGGCGCGGGTGATGAAGTTCACCAGCGCCAAGGAGATCGCGACGAAGGCAGCCACCATCAAGGCCTACGTGCGCGAGGCCGTGGCCGCCGAAAAGGCGGGACTGAAGGTCGAGACGAAACCCCGAGCGATTCCCCTGCCGGAAGAGTTGAAGGAGAGGTTTCGCCAGGATCCGCGCTTCAAGCGCGCGTTCGAGGCCCTGACGCCGGGCCGGCAAAGAGGATACCTGTTTCACTTCACCGGCGCGAAGCAGTCTGCGACGCGGACGGCGCGGATCGAGAAGGCCATGCCTGCGATCTTCGAAGGACGAGGATTCCTGGAGCGGCGATAGAAACTATTGATGCGTCGAAAGACAGTCTTTCGACCGGCGCCCTCCGAAATAGGCTTTCGACCCGCTCACTCCCACTCGATCGTCCCCGGCGGTTTCGAGGTCACGTCGTAGACGACGCGATTGACGCCTTTCACCTCGTTGATGATGCGCGTCGCCACCGCGCCCAGGAATTTCATGTCGAACGGATAGAAGTCGGCGGTCATGCCGTCGGTCGAGGTGACGGCACGCAGGCCGATCACATAGTCATAGGTGCGGAAGTCCCCCATCACGCCAACGGTCTTCACCGGCAAGAGCACGGCGAAAGCCTGCCAGATATCGTCATACTGGCCACTGCGGCGGATTTCCTCGATGAAGATTTCATCGGCGAGCCGCAGGATGTCGAGCTTCTCCTTGGTCACCGCGCCAGGCACGCGAATGGCGAGACCGGGACCGGGGAATGGATGCCGGCCGACGAAAGCTTCGGGCAATCCCAGCTCACGGCCGAGCGCCCTCACCTCGTCCTTGAACAGCTCCCGCAGGGGCTCCACGAGCTTCATATGCATGCGCTCGGGCAAGCCGCCGACATTATGGTGCGACTTGATCGTCACCGACGGACCGCCGGTGAAGGACACGCTTTCGATCACGTCCGGATAGAGCGTGCCTTGCGCCAGAAATTGCGCCGGTCCTTCTCCCTTATTTGCGATTTTCTTCGCCTCGCGCTCGAACACGTCGATGAACAATTTGCCGATGGTCTTGCGCTTCCGCTCGGGGTCTTCGACGCCATCGAGCGCCTCGAGAAACATGTCCTCCGCATTCACGTGCACCAGCGGAATGTTGTAGCTGTCGCGGAATAGCGTGACCACCTTCTCCGCTTCACCGAGGCGCAGCAGACCGTGGTCGACGAAGACGCACGTGAGCTGGTCGCCGATCGCCTCGTGGATGAGCACGGCGGCGACGGCCGAGTCGACGCCGCCCGACAATCCGCAGATCACTTTGCCCGTACCGACCTGCGCGCGGATTTTTTCGATGGCCTCGTCCTTGAACGCGCGCATGGTCCAGTCGCCGGAAAGCCCGGCAATCTTGCGGACGAAATTGCGCAGCAGCGCCGCGCCGTGCGGCGTGTGCACGACCTCAAGATGGAACTGTGTGGCATAGAATTTTCGCGCATCGTCGCCGATGATCGCGATCGGCGCATTCGACGAGGTGCCGAGCACCTTGAAGCCCGGCGGCAACTTGGTGACGCGGTCGCCGTGGCTCATCCATACCGGATATTTTTCACCTTTTTTCCAGACGCCCTCGAACAACGGGCTCTCGGCTGCGACCTCCACTTCGGCGCGGCCGAACTCGCGGTGATGGCCGCCCTCGACTTTGCCGCCGAGCTGCTCGGCCATCGCCTGCTCGCCGTAGCAGATGCCGAGCACCGGCACGCCGGCTTCGTAGATCGCTTTCGGCGCCAGCGGCGCATTCTTCTCGTGGACGGATGCCGGCCCGCCGGAGAGGATCACCGCCTTCGGGCGCATCGCCAGAAAGGCCTGCTCCGCTTTCTGGTAGGGTACGATCTCGCAGTAGACCTTTTCCTCCCGCACCCGGCGCGCGATGAGCTGGGTAACCTGGGAGCCGAAGTCGACGATGAGGACTTTGTCGTGCATGAACGGCGTCATCGCCCGAGCCGGCGCGGAATCGACTTGGTGAGGCCGTTCGGGGCGGCTTTGTGCGGGCATTGCGGCGTCAGGTCAAGCGAGTTGCAGGCGCGGAAGTAACGCAATCTTAGCCCCGGACGTGCTTAGAAAATGGGCCGAAAACCGGCTTTTGCACAGCCTCGGGCCGGAGCGCCATGGCGTTCGAAACTCAGCAGCTGAATTTAGCCCTGCGCGCCCACGCGTCCGCCGAGCGCGCGGCGCTGTTTCGTGAAAGCCTGATCGATAGAGCCGAGCGTTGGATGTTCGGCCTGGCGTGGGCCCTCATGCCGCGCCGTATCGCCGGCGTACCGAATGCGCTGCGGCTCTGCTTGCGCGATTGCCTGGCGCCCGACCACACGCTGCCCGACCCCGAGCGCGCCTTCGCGATGCCTCCCGGGCTTGCCGGCGTCGCGCACGAATTGTCGGTGCCGACCCTCATCGCCGCCTATCGGCGGGGTCTTTATCCGCTGGCGCACGTGGGGCCGGTGAAATGGTGGTCGCCGCCGCAACGTTCGCTGCTCTTTTTCGATGAGATGCACATCGCGCGACGGCTGCGCCGGCACATGCGGCACGGCTATTACACCGTCACCTTCGACCGCGACTTCGACGCCGTGGTCAGCGCATGTGCCAGACGGCGCCCCGGACGCTGGCACCTGACCTGGATCACGCCCAAGATCATGCGCGCCTATGCCGCGTTGTTCGACGCCGGCTACGCCCACTCCTTCGAAGTCTGGACCGAGCGCGGGGACTTGGTCGGCGGCGGCTATGGCGTCGCTATCGGCGCGAGCTTTTCGACAGAGTCGCAGTTCTCACGCGAGCCGAACACGTCGAAGATCGGCTTCACCGTGCTCAACTGGCATCTCGCGCATTGGGGCTTTGCTTTCAACGACGGCAAGCTGATGACGCCGACCTGCCACGACATGGGATTCCGCGAAATTCCGCGCACGGAATTTCTGCGCCGCCTTGCAGACGCCGAGCGCCAGCCGGGGCGGCCTGGCCGCTGGCAGGTTGAAGCGGACGTTGCGCGCGTGGCGGATTGGCAGCCGGCCCGCCGCGCCTAAACCGCTATTTGGTTACGAAGCGGCTGAGCACCGGAATATTGGCCATCCAGGAATGACCTGATTTACCCGAGGCACTCTGCGGCGCCTGGACGGACGGCTGCGGATCGGGAATGGCGCCCGGCGGCACCGGGTGATCGGCGGGATCGGCGGGCGCAGGCGTTGCGGTGACCGCTACTGGAGCAGGGAGTTGCGGCGCGACGGATACCGCTGCGGGCGCAGCCGCTGCTGCCGGTGCATTTGCCGCGTCGGGCACAGCGCGCAGCTGCCCCAACGGACGCTCGGGCGCGGCAGGCACCTTAGCGGGCGCTGCCGGCACGGTGCGCTCCGCGCCCGGCGTGCGGATGAGCGCGTCGCGCACCGAGGCGATCCACTTCGCATCGTCGACCTCGGTGGCGCGCGCGGCGTCAGCGGGCTCGGTCGACTTCGGCTCGGCGCGCTTGGCCTCAACCGGCTTCGATTCAATCGGCTTCGGTTCGACCGTCTTCGCCTCAGCCGGCTTGGCTTGGGGCACCGGCGCGGCGGCGGCCTTCGCCGGCTCGGTTCGTTTTGTCTCGCGCACCGGCTCACGCGCGGCTTGCGGTGTCTCCGGCGGCTTTCGCGCCAGCAGCATTTTGAACGCCTTCACCGCATCGGGATCGACGGCGCCGCATTTCTGCTCAAAGCTCACGACATCGCGGCGCACCAGCATGCGCAATGTCGACGCGTCGGCGCTCTTGTCGAGCATCGAAACGATGTTGCCGCGCAAGGTTTCGCAGCGCGCCTCATCGGTAAAGTTCGCGTGGTAGATCGAATAGGCGCTGGCAAGACCGACCGGAATGCCCACGAGGGTCGCAACGACCTGCAACGCGGTCATGAATCGCGAGTGGTGGGGTGCGTGGACGGGATGCGCGCCGGCGAGCCGAGAATCGTCGTGGGGCCCAGCCTCGAAAGGGGGATCGCGCCTGGCGACCAGCATCGGAAAACCTCGGATAACAGCGAGTTCCGTGAGACACGAAATCATCGCGGAGAAATTTGGCCCGGATTGCGGCGCAATAGGGGATTTCCCCTTAACACGCCGTTTACAGGCGGCGCAGCAGCGACACGAAGAAGCCGTCGGTCTCGGTGGTGCGCGGCGTCATGGTGATCCCGACGTCGGAAAGGCGCGCAGCCTGCGCGAAGGCGCCGGCGCGATCGCTCAGCACCTCAATCGCTTTGGCCGGCGGCTCGACCGCAAATCCGGCATGCCGGGCGAGAAAACCCCGCACCTGATCGCCATTCTCCTCTTCCAGCAGCGAGCAGGTGACATAGGCAATGCGTCCGCCGCTCTTCAGCAGCGGCACGGCGCGATCGAGCACCTCCGCCTGCTCCTTCTGTCGCTGCGCCAGGGCGCCCGGCCGCATCCGCCATTTGGCGTCGGGGTTGCGGCGCCAGGCCCCGGTGCCGGTGCACGGCGCGTCGATGAGCACGAGGTCGACGCGCCCGAGGAGATCGTCGAGCTCGCTGCCGACCGATTTCGGCGTTCGCACCTGCACGTTGCGCGCGCCTGAGCGCTTGAGCCGGTCATGGATGGGCGCCAGACGCCGCTTGTCGTCGTCCGTCGCATAGAGTTGCCCTTTGTTCGCCAGCATCGCTGCCAGCGCCAGCGTCTTGCCGCCGGCGCCGGCGCACAGATCGACTGCCTGCTCGCCCGGTTTAGCCGCGCTGAACAAGGCGGCGAGCTGCGAGCCCTCGTCCTGCACCTCGATCAGACCCTTCAGGAAGGCCGGCTCGGCATGGATCGCCGGACTCTTGGCATCGGCGCCGAGACGAATGCGCAGCGCCCACGGCGACCAGCGCGCCGGCTCGGCGCCGAGATCGGTCAGCATGGCCGCAACCCGATCGCGTTCCGCCTTGAGCGTATTGACGCGCAGATCGAGCGGGGCGCGAGAAGCCAGGGCCTCGCCCTCCTCGGCGCGCGCGGCGCCGAAGGCTCTGGCGAAGTGCGGATCGAGCCATTCGGGGTAATCGCCGGCAACGTGCGGCGGTGCGTCGGCGATATTTCCATGCTCGAGTTTGGCACGTTCCTCGCCGCTGAGGGGTTCGGGCGCGTAGCGCGACCCGTCGGCAAGTTGGGCAATGGCCTCGCCATCGAGCCCGCGCTCGCGCTTGAGCATGCCAAACAGGATCGCGCGCGGGGTCTCCGCCTTCATGATCCAAGCGCTCGAGGCGCGCCGGCGCAGTGCGTCGTAGACGAGTCCGGCAATGGCCGCGCGGTCGCCGGAGCCGGCGAAGCGATGCGCGAGGCCCCAGGCCTTCAGCGCCTCTGCAGCCGGACGGCGTTCGCTTTCGATCGCTGCAAAGACTTCGATGGCCGCGGCAAGTCGCGCGGCAGGCGTCATGGCAGCCCGGCAAGGATACGGACGATGAAAATGATCCAAGCCACCAGCAAGGCCAAGGCGCCGATCCCGTAATAGGTGCCACGGAGCGGCACGTTGTTGCTGGTGACGTGAGTGAAAGCCTGCAGTAGCCGAAACACCACAAAGATCCAGGCCAGAATAAGGAAGATGAGGTCGGCATGATGCGTGACGATCGACAGAATCGTCAGCACATAGAACAGCACCGGCAATTCAAATTGATTGGAGAACGCATAAGCAAATTGCGTGGCGCGCCGGGGCCAATTTGGCTCACGCAGCGCAATATCGGCAAAGCGCGTCTCGCCCTTCTGCAGCGAGGAGGTGCGGAAGTACATCATGCCAAGCATGAGCGCGAAGGTCAGCAGCACCTCGACAAACAGCGGCAGCAGCACGACGGGAATCGGCATGGGCGTTATACCCGGCTCGGATAATTCGGGCTCTCGCGCGTAATGGTCACGTCGTGGACGTGGCTCTCGCGCAAGCCGGCCCCGGAAATGCGCACGAACTGCGCCTTCGAATGGAATTCGCCGATGTCCTTGGCGCCCACATAGCCCATCGCCGCGCGCAAGCCGCCCGAGAGCTGATGCAGCACATTGGCGACCGGGCCCTTGTAGCCGACCTGGCCCTCGACGCCTTCCGGCACCAGCTTGAGCGCGTCCTTGATGTCCTGCTGAAAATAACGATCGGCCGAGCCGCGCGCCATGGCCGCCACCGAGCCCATGCCGCGATAGCTCTTGTACGAGCGGCCCTGATAAAGAAACACTTCGCCCGGCGTCTCATCGGTGCCGGCGAGCAGCGAGCCGACCATGGCGCAATCGGCGCCCGCAGCCAGCGCCTTGGCGAGGTCGCCAGAGTATTTGATGCCGCCGTCGGCGATCACCGGAGTACCGCTTTCGCGCGCCGCATCGACGGCGTCCATGATGGCGGTGAGCTGTGGCACGCCGACACCGGCGACGATGCGGGTGGTGCAGATCGACCCGGGACCGATGCCGACTTTGATCGTGTCGGCGCCGCAGTCGATCAGCGCCTTGGCGCCCTCGGCGGTGGCGACGTTGCCGGCGATCACCTGCACGGCGTTCGACAGCTTCTTGATACGCTGCACCGCTTCGAGCACCAAGCGTGAATGTCCGTGCGCCGTGTCCACCACCACCACGTCGACGCCGGCCGCAATCAACGCTTCCGTCCGCACGAAGCCTTTATCGCCGACGGTCGTTGCCGCTGCGACACGCAAGCGACCCTGTTCGTCCTTGCACGCATTCGGGTTGGCAACGGCCTTCTCGATGTCCTTGACGGTGATGAGGCCGACGCAGCGGTACTGATTGTCGACGACGAGCAGTTTTTCGATGCGGTGCTGGTGCAGCAGGCGTTTGGCCTCGTCCTGGCTCACGCCTTCGCGCACGGTGACCAGGTTGTCCTTGGTCATCAGCTCGGAGACCTTCTGCCGCGGGTCGGTGGCGAAACGCACGTCGCGATTGGTCAGGATGCCGACCAGCTTGCCGGCCCTGCCGTTGCCGCCGCCCTCCACCACCGGGATGCCCGAGATCTTGTTGTCCTTCATCAGGTCGAGCGCTTCTTGCAGCGTGGCGGTGGGCGCAATTGTGA
>DASRDF010000040.1:0-38085 GCA_035652735.1 Pseudolabrys sp.
GCCGCTTCGGCGCGCCTTGACAAGCGCCGAGTGATTTCCTAAATCGCGCTCGCTGTTAGCACTCAGTTTGCGTGAGTGCTAACAGTTCCCCCCAGTTCAAGCGCGATCCCGCGGTGGACCGCAAACCATTGAAGAAGAGGAAGAGAAAGCCAATGAAGTTTCGCCCTCTCCATGACCGGGTGGTCGTTCGTCGGGTCGAGTCCGAAGAGCGCACCGCCGGCGGCATCATCATTCCGGATACCGCCAAGGAGAAGCCGAGCCAGGGCGAGATTGTTGCGGTTGGCCCCGGTGGTCGCGACGAGAGCGGCAAATTGATTCCCATCGACCTCAAGGTCGGGGACACCATCCTGTTCGGCAAATGGTCGGGCACGGAGGTCAAGATCGACGGCGAAGAGCTCCTGATTATGAAGGAGTCCGACGTTATGGGCGTCATCGAGGGCGGCGCTGCCGCCAAGAAGAAGGCCGCGTAAAGCGCGCCGTCATCCAACGAGAGGAATTGCAACTATGGCTGCTAAAGACGTCAAATTCTCCGTCGATGCCCGCGACCGCATGTTGCGCGGCGTCGACATCCTCGCCAATGCGGTGAGGGTCACGCTCGGCCCCAAGGGCCGCAACGTCGTGCTCGACAAATCGTTCGGCGCGCCGCGTATCACCAAGGACGGGGTCACGGTCGCGAAGGAAATCGAGCTTGAGGACAAGTTCGAGAACATGGGCGCGCAGATGGTGCGCGAAGTTGCCTCGAAGTCGTCTGACTTCGCCGGCGACGGCACCACCACCGCCACCGTGCTGGCGCAAGCGATTGTCAAGGAAGGCGCCAAGGCGGTTGCGGCCGGCATGAACCCGATGGACTTGAAGCGCGGCGTCGATCTTGCCGTTGACGCGATCGTCGAAGACCTGAAGAAGAACTCCAAGAAGGTCACGTCCAACGAAGAGATCGCCCAGGTCGGCACCATTTCGGCCAATGGCGACAAGGAAATCGGCGATTTCCTCGCCAAGGCCATGCAGAAGGTCGGCAACGAGGGCGTCATCACGGTCGAGGAAGCCAAGTCGCTGGAGACCGAGCTCGACGTCGTCGAGGGCATGCAGTTCGATCGCGGCTACATCTCGCCGTACTTCATCACCAATGCCGATAAGATGCGGACGGAGATGGAGGACCCCTACATCCTAATCTACGAAAAGAAGCTGTCGGGCCTCCAGGAGCTGCTGCCGCTGTTGGAGGCGGTGGTGCAGACGGGCAAGCCGCTGCTGATCGTGGCCGAGGACGTAGAAGGCGAGGCGCTGGCCACGCTTGTCGTCAACAAGCTGCGCGGCGGCCTCAAAGTCGCGGCCGTGAAAGCGCCGGGCTTCGGCGATCGCCGCAAGGCGATGCTGCAAGATATCGCGGTGTTGACGGGCGGCCAGGCGATTAGCGAAGATCTCGGCATTAAGCTCGAGAACGTCACCCTTGCCATGCTCGGCCGCGCCAAGAAGGTGATGATCGATAAGGAGAACACCACGATCGTCAATGGCGCCGGCAAGAAGGCCGACATCGAAGCCCGCGTGGCGCAGATCAAGGCGCAGATCGAGGAGACGACCTCCGACTACGACCGCGAGAAGCTACAAGAGCGTCTTGCCAAGCTCGCTGGCGGCGTGGCGGTCATCCGCGTCGGCGGAGCCACCGAGATCGAGGTGAAAGAGCGCAAGGATCGCGTCGACGATGCGATGCACGCGACCCGCGCTGCGGTCGAAGAAGGCATCCTGCCCGGCGGCGGCGTCGCCCTGCTTCGCTCGGTCGAAGCGCTGAAGCGCGTGAAGACCGAAAACGAAGACCAGAAGCACGGCGTCGATATCGTGCGCAAGGCGATCCAGATGCCGGCACGGCAGATCGCGCTCAACGCTGGCGAGGATGGCTCGTTGGTGGTGGGCAAGATTATGGAGAAGGAGCAGTACTCTTACGGCTTCGACGCCCAAAACGGCGAGTACGGCAACCTCATGAGCAAAGGCATCATCGACCCGACCAAGGTCGTGCGTGCGGCAATCCAGAACGCGGCGTCGGTAGCCGGTCTGTTGATCACCACCGAGGCCATGGTCGCCGAGGTGCCGAAGAAGAAGGAAGCCGCGCCGGCCATGCCCCCGGGCGGCGGCATGGACTTCTAAAAGTCCACAGACGAGAAACGCGAAGGCCCGGGAGCGCTCCCGGGCCTTTTGCTTTTCGGGTCGCATACGGCGACCGCCCGTTCTAGAGTCCGCCAATGGCGAACGGAAACATCTACTGTGGCATTGGGGGCTGGACGTATGAGCCGTGGCGCGGCGTATTCTACCCGAAAGGTCTGCCGCACGCGCGCGAGCTCGAATACGCGGCGCAACAGCTCACCGCGATCGAGATCAACGGCACGTTTTACCGTACGCAGACGCCGGCCACCTTCCGCAAGTGGGCGTCCGAAGTGCCGGACGGCTTCATGTTCTCAGTAAAGGGGCCGCGCTACGCGGTGAACCGGCGCGTGCTGGCGGAGGCCGGCAACTCGATCAAACGCTTCCTCGACTCCGGTGTGACGGAGCTCGGGGTACATCTCGGCCCCCTGCTCTGGCAGTTCACGCCGTGGAAGAAGTTCGACGAAGTCGACTTTGGCAAATTTCTCGAGTTACTGCCGCAGAAGTTCGACGGGCGCGCGCTACGGCATGTCGTCGAGGTGCGCAACGACAGCTTCAAGACGCCGGCTTTCATCGCGCTGCTGCGCAAATTCGGCGTCGCTTGCGTGTACGCGGAGCACGACACCTACACAGAGATCGCCGATATTACCGCAGATTTCGTTTACGCCCGACTGCAGAAAGGCGAGGAAAAGCTACGCACCGGTTATCCGCCGAAGGCACTGGATAATTGGGCGAAACGCGCGCGGAGATGGGCCGAAGGCGGCGAGCCGTCGGATTTGCCGAAAGTCGATAACAAGACCGCACCGAAGAAACCGCGCGATGTCTTCGTCTATTTCATTCACGAAGCGAAAGTGCGTGCGCCGGCGGCGGCCATGGCACTCATCGAGCGGCTTCAATGACACCAGCCGCCGCTCGAAAACGTCGTCCTTCCGCCTCAATGCCGACTGTGTTCACCATCGGTTACGAACAGGCAAAGCCGGATGATGTGCTTGCCGAGCTGACGCGAGCCAATATTCACACACTGGTCGACACGCGCGCGGTCGCCGCCTCGCGCCGCGCCGGCTTTTCCAAGCATCAGCTTGCCGCCACCCTGGGCGGTCATGGCATCGCCTATCTGCATTGGCAGAAACTTGGAACGCCCGCCGAGGGGCGCGCCGCGGCACGCGCGGGTGACATCGCCGCGCTCTGGCGCATTTATGACAAACATATCAAGCGAGCGGAGCCGCAACAGCAACTCGATGAGCTCGCCAATCTGATCAAATCCGGCAACCGCATTGCGCTGCTTTGCTATTGCCGCAATCCCAAGACCTGCCATCGCAGCCGTATCGCCGCCAATCTCAAGCGGCGCATGCGCGTGAAAATCGAGGATTTGATCCCGCCGCTATTCTGATCATTCTGCCGGCGCCGTAACCGCCCGCTGATGCGTCTCAACCGAGAGCACCAGCACGGCAAATGCAATCACCGCCACCAGCAGAATGGCTGTGATACCAACCATGCTCCACAACACCAGGTCGAAGCCCCCACGCGAATAAAGAATCTTGATTACCTGCACGGCGAGGCCGGCGGATACGAAGGTGACGAAATATCGCACCGCGTAAACGCGTCCGCGCCAAGCATCGGCGGTATAGCGCGCCAGCACAATGTCGCCGGTGGTGACCTGGCCATAGATGCCGGCCATTGTCACCGCAAGTCCGATCACCAAGGGCAAGCCAGTGGTGGTCGCCGCCCACAGACAGCCGAGCACCTGCAGCGCCACGACAATAACAAACAGCAGCGCCGGCGCGATTTTTTCCACGATGCGGCCGACGATGACTTGGCCGATGGCGCCGCATATGAAGACGCAGGTGGCAATTCCGCCGACGAGAACCAGCGGCACGCTATCGCCGACCCGCTCGTCGACGATCTTCGGCACTGTGATGAGGATGGTGTTGAACGTGAGCCCGCCGGTCACCGAAATCACCAGATAGATGGCGAGCATCACCACCATAGCGCGAGAGGACAGCGGTACCTTGGCCCGGGATTCCCGCTTCATGCCGTGGCGATGGTCGTCAGGGACCGAGAGCAAATAGAAAATCCCGGTCACAGCACAGAGAAGACCCGGGATCATGAAGGCCGCGCGCCAGCCGATCCACGCGATCAAGGTGGCCGTAATGCCTGCAGCGAGCGCGACGCCAAGATTGCCGCACACCCCGTTAAACGCCAACGTGCGGCCACGCGCCTGTGACGCCTCGATCAACATCGCCATACCGACCGGGTGATAGATGGCGGCGAACACGCCTAGGAAGAACAGCGCCGTCGCCAACAGCAGCAAATTCGGCGCCATAGCCGCGCCAACCAGCGATACGGCACAGCCCAGGTAAAAGGCCGCCATCATGTTGCGGCGGCTCCAGCGGTCGGCGAGCCAGCCGGCGGGCAGCGAAAACACACCGAAAGCGACGAAAGAAGCCGTCGAAAGCGCGATCAATTCTGAATAGGGCCGGTGGTAAACCGCCTCGAGCCCAATCACGACCGTGGGGTAGATCAGCAGCACGAAATGATCGATCGCATGCGCCCAATTGAGGAAGGCGATGGAGCGGCGGGTCGTTTGCGATGGGGAAAGGATGTTGGCCATTGCGGAATCGGGGCTTTGTGTAAGCCCGCGCTTAACATACCCCCTCACCGGCTGGCGAGTTAGCCGCACGCGATGGCAGCCATGCAGTCGCGGGCAATAGCGGAAGACTACAACTTACAGCCTTGTAGATGGTCATTGACAACCGTCCGCGCCACTCTAGCCTTGGTAGTAACCGGTGTTCTAACAACCGGCGCAGTCCAAGGGGTGTGGAGGCCTCGATGGTCTGGGGTGGTCGCGTATTCGCGGCGATGTCAGTCGCTGCGGAAGTAGTTCTTTGTTGTATTTGCTGGCCGACCTGCCCCAGTTGGGCGGGCGACGATGACGAGAGGCGCGCGATCTTGTTCTCAGGGCGCGACCTCTGGTTCAACGGCGCCTTCGCTTACGGCGGCATGATCTGGAGCCCGCGCGACCTCGATGAAGACGGCCTTCTCTTCAAGCTTCTACTCTCCGGCGGCCTTTACCGTTACAACGCCGGCGATCTCGGCAATGAACGCGTGGTTGGCGCGGAGTGGCTAGTGCAGGCGCTTCCCGGCTGGCACGTCAAGCGCGGCACTTTCGAGGCAAAGGTATTCTGGGGCCCCGAATTTCAGCATCATCGTCTTTGGCCGGACGATCCAGGCAATACGCTCAAGGGCGGCAAATTCGGCCTGCGTTTCTCGACGGAGTTGTGGTACGAACCGACGACGTCGACAATGATCACCGCAGACGGTTCGCTGTCGACGATTGGCGGCAGCAATTCGGCGCGTCTCGGTCTTGGCTGGAAATTTTTTGACCAGTTTTATTCGGGGCCGGAAACGCAGATCTACGGCGGCGCCGGCTACTCGCAATGGCGGCTCGGCGTGCACTTCACCAGCCTTAAGACCGGCGAGGCAGAATGGTCGGCCGCAGGCGGCTGGGCACGCGACACCAACAATCGCTCAAGCCCCTATTTCCGGTTGGGTTTCATGCAAAGGCTCGCCGCCGACTAATTAAGCGTGCGGCGGAAGCGGGTGGTCGCAATCGTCACGGCCACAGGCGTCTGGTCAGCCTTTGGCGTCGCAAAAGAACGTGCGGATGACGCATTCTTTGCCGCCTTCACGATAGCAGTCTTTGAGAGCGACGTTTTGTGCCCGGCCGAGCTGCGCCGCCGTGCCCCATCCATGCGCACCGCAGCCGCTGACGAAATCAACGGCCAAGGCCGCGCAGCCGTGCTTGACCACGGTCACGATGCGACAGTCCCTGCCCGAGCAATTGGCCAGAGCACTTCGGCGAGCATCCTCGGTGTCGCGAAAGTCGAATGCTTGGCCGTAAGCGCCGCAAGCGCCGATGGCCAGCGCACCCGTCGCGCGCGCCGCGTTGACAGCCGCGAGCATCAGCGTGCCCGTCGCCAACAGCAAAGTAGCGGCCACCAGCGCCCGCATGACCGGCGTGAAATGATCGGTCATCGTCCCTTACCAGAGTATCGCCGTCACATGGGGCTGAGTCGGCAGCCGGATCAACGATTCGAATCTCAGGCGCGTTCGATTTCTGCCTTGACGGACCTAAGCGACTCGGGCGTGTCGACGTCGACCAGCGTTGCATCATCGGCCACCTGGACTTCAGTGACCGCCTCGGTGTAGTTGCCGATCAGGTGGCGGGCGCCGATGTCGCCTTGAATCTCCATGAGATCCGGAAAGAAACGGCGTGACCAAACGACAGGGTTGCCGCGGCGGCCATTGATGCTTGGAACGACCACGAGTGCCCCGCGCTCTGGATCGAACGCGGCGAGCAGCTTGTCGATAAGCTGGCCGCTCACTTGCGGCATGTCGCCAAGGCAGATCACGGCGCCATCCGCCTCCGGTGACACCGCCGCAATCCCCGCTCGCAGCGAAGTGCCGAGCCCGTCGGCATAGTCCGGATTGTACACCAGACGTACCGGCAAACCCTCAAGCGCGGCTTCGACGCGCTCGCGCTCGTGGCCGGTCACGACGATCACCGGACTTGCACGGGAGGCCAGCGCCTGCTCCACCGCAATGCGTACCAGCGGCTTGCCGCCTATTTCAGCGATCAGTTTGTTGATCGCGCCCATGCGTGTCGAGCGCCCTGCTGCCAATACGACCGCGGCAACGCGGCGCCCCTCTTTCGCACGCGCCTCCTCGCGCGGCTGCGGCCGGGTAACAATCTCCATAAGCAGCCCGCCGACGCCCATGCCGGTGATGTCGGCACGAGTCACAGGTAAGCCCGCCAGGAGCCGCATCAGCACCCAATCGAATCCGTTTTCCTTAGGCGAGCGCGCGCAGCCCGGCGCGCCGAGCACCGCCTGTCCGCGCGCCTTGCCGATGAGCAGCAAGTTGCCGGGATCGACCGGCATGCCGAAATGCTCGATCTCGCCGCCTACCGATTCGAGCGCGGCCGGAATGACGTCGCGGCGGTCGGCAATTGCCGAGGCGCCAAATACAATGACCAGTTCTGCCCCCGCTTTGAGCACCTCGTCGATTGCTTGCGCCAGCGCAGCCTGTTCGTGCGGCACGCGCCGCTCGGCGACGATCGCAGCGCCAGCCGGCGCCAGCCGCGTTTGCGTGATCTTCAGGGTTTTATCCACGACCTTGGACGCGAGGCCGGGCAGGATTGTCGAGACCACACCGACCTTGCGCAATCTGTAGGGCGCGACACGGATCACCGGCTTGGTAGCGGCAGCCCGAGCCATCGCTCGGCTGTGCGCGGCTTCAGCCACTGCAAACGGGATGATCTTGACGGTAGCAATCATCTCGCCTTCGACGACCGGCTTGTAAGCGGGCAGCGTTGCCACGGTGACCGCCTCGTCGATGCGATTGAGGCTATCGACCGCATCTTTGTCGACGACCAGCACGCCGGCGGCCTCGGCAAAGAGGTTGCAGCGCCCGGTAAAAGCCCGATCGGTCCTGACGCCGTCCCCGGCAATCGCAGCGGCAATATCGGCCGCGGCCTGATCCTCCGACACATCGCCCGGCTCGATACGAGCGACCACGACGTCCTCGACCCCGGCCTGCACAAGTGCCGCTGCTTCCTTTTCCCCGATCCGCGTGCCCTTTTTCAGCACGAGATCGCCCTGGCGGATCGAATGCACCGCGGTGGCGCCGATTGCCTCCTTGACGGGAACCGCGCCGAATTTCATGCCGCCTCCAGTTCCTTGTCGGCCTTGACGCGCAGCGTCTGCGTAATCTCCGCCATGATGGCAAGCGCGATTTCTCCGGGCGATACTGCCCCGATGGGCAGGCCAATGGGCGCATGAATGCGCGCAATGTCGCGGTCGGTCAGCCCTGCCTCCTTGAGCCGCGCGACGCGTCTAGCATGCGTCTTCTTCGAGCCGAGAGCGCCGATATAGAAGCAGTCGCGGCTCAACGCATGCTTGAGCGCCGGATCGTCGATCTTAGGATCGTGCGTCAGCGCAACAAACGCGGTGTACTGATCGATGTTAAGCGGCGGTAGCGCCACGTCCGGCCACTCCGCGAGCACTTTTACATCTGGAAAGCGCTCAATGGAGGCGAAGGCCGTGCGGGGATCTACGATGGTCACATCAAAGCCCAGCAATTGCCCCATCGGCGCCAGCGTCTGGCTGATGTGCACTGCGCCGGTAATGAGTAGCTTTGGAGAGGGCACATAGACGGTAAGAAATACGCGGCCTTGCGCCGTATCCTCCATGCCGCTTTTGGCCATCCGCAATCGCTTTTCCAGCACGTCGCGCAGCGCATCCTTGCCCACGTCGCCAGCCTTCACCACCCGCTGCGCCCCGTTCTCGACGTTGGTAATGAGCACGACAGCGCGCCGCACCGCCCGTTCGGCATTGAGCGTATGCAGAACGTCGAGTTTCAAGTTACTTTCTCCACATAGACGCGGATTGTGCCGCCGCAAGAAAGCCCGACGTTCCACGCCGTTTCATCGGCGACGCCGAACTCGAGCATCTTCGGCTGACCGCTTTCGATAACGTCCAAGGCCTCTGTCACTACTGCGCCTTCGACACAACCGCCAGAGACCGAGCCGAGAAAATTACCGTCGCCGTCGATCACCAGGTTGGAGCCGACCGGCCGCGGCGCCGAGCCCCAGGTTTCGACCACCGTCGCAAGCGCCACCTCCCGCCCCGCCTGGCGCCAATCTTCGGCGGCTTTGAGGATGTCTTCATCGCGTGCGAACATGCGAGTCTCCATCTGTAAGTCGTCGTCGCCGGAAAAGATCACGCCACCTTCAACATCTGCTTCGGATCATGGTCCTTGGCCGGCGTCCCGGATAGCGCGCGGACCAGATCGCTCATAGCCTCTAGATTGTGGATCGGCCGCAAATCGTCAACGTGCGGCAGCATGGTGCGCACGCCCTTGGCGCGCGCCTCGAAACCTTCGAAGCGCAATAGCGGGTTGAGCCAAATCAACCGCCGGCAGGAGCGGTGCAGCCGGTCCATCTCGAAGGCCAGCGTATCGTCGGCATCGCGTTCGAGACCGTCGGTGATGAGTAGCACCACTGCGCCCTGCCCCAGCACCCGCCGTGCCCATTTCCTGTTGAACTCGCGCAGAGACGAAGCAATGCGTGTGCCGCCCGACCAGTCAGCGACATAGGCGGAGCAGGCCGCGAGCGCCTCGTCGGGATCGCGCTCGCGGATGGCGCGCGTCACGTTGGTCAATCGTGTGCCGAAAAGAAAAGTGCTCACTCGTTTCTTTGCATCGGTAATGGAATGCAGGAAATGCAGAAACAAGCGTGTATATTGGCTCATCGAGCCGGAAATATCGAGTAGCGCGACGATGGGAGGTTCTTTCACACGCGGGCCGCGATATTTCAGGTCAATGACGGCGCCGCCCGCCTTCATGCTCGACCGTAAGGTACGGCGGATATCGATCATGTGGCCGCGCCGGGCGCTGCGGAGCCTGCGCGTGCGGACCGGATCGAGCGGCAAAGCGAGTCGGGCGATCGCCTCTTTGGCGGCGGCGATCTCGGCGGCTGTCATCTGCGCAAAGTCCTTCTTTTGCAGCACTTCGCGATCCGACACCGTCAAACGCGCATCTATCTCGACCTCGGCAGCCTCCTCGCGCGGGCCGAACTCGCCGAACAGCGCTTCCTGAATGCGCTGGGTGCCCGGTGGCGGCTCCTTCGGCGCGGCGCGCGGCCCTTCCGGCAGCATCGACGCGATCAACTGCTCGATATAGCCACGCTTGCGAAAGAACAGCTTGAACGCTTGATCGAACAGGATGGAATGGTCGTGTCGTTTGACGAACACGGCGTGCAGGGTCCAATAAAAGTCGCCGCGGCTGCCAATGCGTGCGACATTGAGCGCTTCGAGCGCGTCGAGCACCGCGCCCGGCCCGACCGGAAGCCCTGCCGCGCGCAACGCGCGTGCGAAGTAGAGGATGTTTTCAGAAAGCCGGCCGCTCGTTTCCGTCATCCGCAATCCCATCCACCGTTCTTCCGTGAAAGCGGGAAGCCCGCGCAGAAATCCTCGGTTGCGCGGGGAATGAGAGCAGTGTGTTGCACGTGGTCGATCCTTATTCCGCCGCGCGCAGCTCCGACTTCACCTCGTCGAGCAACGCCTTCACCTTGGTCTGGTCGAGCCGCGCAATGTCATCTTGATATTTCAGCAGTGCGCCGAGCGTGTCCGACACCGTCGTCGGATCGAGCGCGATCACGTCGAGCTCACTCAAGGCGCCAGCCCAATCGAGCGTCTCGGCGACGCCCGGCGCCTTGAACAGATCCTCCTTGCGCAGCGTCTGCACGAAGGCGACCACCTGTTCCGACAACTTCTTGGCGATGCCCGGCACTTTCGCGCGCAAAATAGACAGTTCGCGCTTGGCGTCCGGATAGCCGACCCAATGATAGAGGCAGCGGCGCTTGAGCGCGTCATGCACTTCGCGCGTACGATTGGACGTGATCACCACGATCGGCGGCCGCGGCGCCTTGATAGTGCCGAGCTCGGGCACTGTCACCTGGAAATCGGCCAGCACTTCGAGGAGAAAGGCCTCGAAGGCTTCATCGGTACGGTCGATCTCGTCGATGAGCAGCACCGGCGGCCCGTCCGGGTCCGCCTCTAGCGCCTGCAACAGCGGCCGCTTGATGAGAAAGCGCTCGGAAAACACGTCATGTTCGATGCGCTCGCGGTCGCCGAAGTTACTGTTTTTGCCTTCCGCCTCGGCGAGACGAATGGCGATCATCTGCGCGCCGTAATTCCACTCGTACACAGCGGCGGAAACGTCGAGCCCCTCGTAACATTGCAGGCGGATGAGCTTGCGCCCAAGCGTTTTCGACAGTACGCGCGCAATTTCCGTTTTGCCGACGCCCGCCTCGCCCTCGAGAAACAGCGGCCGCCCCATGCGCAGACTCAAATAGAGCACCGTCGCCAGCGAGCGGTCCGCGACGTAGTCCGCCTTCGCCAGCAGCGCGAGCGTGCCATCGATGGAGTTGGGCAGAGCGGTCATGGGGGGACTTTATCCTAGTGCCGCGACCGCTTACATCTATGCACTGGCCGCGCTGCCGGCCAGCCGAGGATTTGCGCAATGTCGAATTCCGCCGAAATCGCCAACGAAACGTTGCAATTTCCTACCATCGACCCCCGCGTGCGCATCGGGCATGTGCATTTGAAGGTAGCTGACCTCAAGCGCGCGCTCGATTTTTATTGCGGCGTCCTGGGGTTCACCCTCACCACCAGCCGGCCCGGCGCGGCGTTCATCTCCGCCGGCGGGTATCACCACCACATCGGGCTGAACACCTGGGAGAGCCTCGGCGGCTCGCCGCCGCCGCCCGGCTCCACGGGCCTTTACCATACCGCCATTCTCTACCCGACGCGCAAGCTGCTCGCCGACGCCCTGCGGCGGCTGATCGTCGCCAAGATTCCGCTCGAAGGCGCCAGCGACCACGGTGTCTCCGAGGCGCTCTATCTGCGCGATCCGGACGACAATGGCGTCGAGCTCTATCGCGACCGGCCGCAGGAAGAGTGGCCGAAGAAGGCTGATGGCTCACTGCAGATGTACACGCATCCGCTCGATCTACACGGCCTCTTGAGCGAGCTCGACAGCTACCCGCCGTAGCGACAGGCGTCCGCGACGCACCGCTAGCGCGCTATGCCGCCTGCGGGCCGGAGGTTACGCCGTCGCCTTTGCCACGGCCCGGCGTGCCAGCACGCCGACAAGATGCGCGCGGTATTCGGCGCTGCCGTGAATGTCGCTGTTCATGCCGGTCGCCGGGATGGTCATGCCTTCCAGCGATTTCGCGGCGAAGCGTTTTTTCAGCGCCTCTTCGAACGACTTGACGCGGAAGACGCCGTTGGCGCCTGCCCCTGTTACCGCCACACGAATTTCGCTGCCGCGCTTAGACACGAACACACCGACCAGCGCGAAGCCGGAGGCCGGATGCTTGAATTTCTCGTACGCCGCTTTCTTCGCGATGGGGAAACTCACTTTGGTGATGATCTCACCGTCTTCCAGCGCAGTCGAGAACATGCCGGTGAAGAAATCGTCGGCGGCGATGCGGCGTTTGTTCGTGATGATCGTCGCGCCGAGGCCAAGGCAGGCGGCCGGATAGTCGGCATTCGGATCGTTGTTGGCGATCGAGCCGCCGATGGTGCCCCGGTTGCGCACTTGCGGATCGCCGATTGAGTCCGGAACCATGGCGAGGCCAGGCAAGGCCTGCTGCAAAATCGGCGAGTTCGCCACGTCCGCGTGGCGCGTCATGGAGCCGATCACAATCGAGCGCCCTTTTTGCTCCACGCCGCTGAGACCCTCCACGAGAGACAGGTCAATGAGGGCGGACGGCGAGGCCAGGCGCTGCTTCATCACCGGGATGAGCGAGTGGCCGCCGGCAAGCAGCTTGCCCTCGGGATTCCTCGCCAGCAAACCGGCTGCCTGGCGCACCGTCGTCGGCCGGTGAAAAGTAAAGTTATACATTCGCGCTCTCCTACTCCGCGGCGACTCGTTGCGCCGGTTGCGCCTGCTGCATCGCCATCCAGACAGTATTTGCCGTTGCCGGCATGACGACTTGCTCGGTACCGATAGCATCCGTAATGGCATTGATCACAGCCGCCGGCGCTGCGATGGCGCCGGCCTCGCCGCAACCCTTGATGCCGAGCGGATTTGACGGCGATTTTGTTTCGGTGAGACCAATTTTGAATGACGGCAGGTCGTGGGCGTGCGGCATGGCGTAGTCCATCAGCGAGCCGGTCACGAGCTGTCCATTTTTGTCGTAGACCGCGCCTTCAAGCAGCGCCTGGCCAATCCCTTGGGCGATGCCGCCGTGCACCTGGCCTTCGACGATCATCGGATTGATGACCGTGCCGAAGTCGTCCACCGCAGTCCAGTTGACGATGTCGGCTTTGCCGGTCTCCGCATCGACTTCGACTTCGCAGATGTGACAGCCGGCCGGAAAGGTGAAATTTGTCGGATCGTAGAAAGAGGTTTCCTTGAGGCCGGGCTCCAGTTCCTGACCGGAGAATTTGTGCGCGATGTAGGCGTTCAGCGCGACCTCACCCCAAGCCGCGGACTTGTCGGTGCCGGCGACGGTGAACTTGCCGTCCTTGAACTCGATGTCGCCTTCGGCGGCTTCGAGCATGTAAGCGGCAACTTTCTTGGCTTTTGCCTCGATCTTGTCGAGCGCCTTGACGATCGCCGACATGCCGACCGCGCCGGAACGTGAGCCATAGGTGCCCATGCCGAACTGCACCTTGTCGGTGTCGCCATGCACAACGGAGACGTTCTCGAACGGAATGCCAAGCCGCTCCGACACCAGTTGCGCAAACGTCGTCTCGTGGCCCTGCCCGTGTGCATGACAGCCGGTGAGCACCTCGACGGTGCCGGTCGGATTGACTCGAACTTCCGCCGATTCCCACAAACCGACGCCGGCGCCGAGGGAGCCGACCGCCTGCGACGGCGCGATGCCGCAGGCTTCGATGTAGGTCGAGTAGCCGAGCCCGCGCAGCTTGCCGCGACGCGCGCTTTCGCGCTTGCGCTTATTAAAGCCCTTCACATCGGCAAGCTCCATCGCCTTTTTCAATGAAGCATTATAGTCCCCTGCATCGTAAGCCATAATCACGGGCGTCTGGTGGGGGAAGGACTTGATGAAGTTGCGCTTGCGGATGTCGGCTGGATCGAGGCCCATTTCGCGCGCCGCGACTTCGACCAGCCGCTCGACGACGAAGGTTGCCTCGGGACGCCCGGCCCCACGATAGGCGTCGACCGGCGCCGTATTGGTGTAGACCGCATCCACCTCGCAGTAGATTTGCGGAATGTTGTATTGGCCGGACATCAAGGTCGCGTAGAGATAGGTCGGCACCGACGATGAGAAGGTCGACATATAGGCGCCGAGATTGGCGATGGTTTTGGCGCGCAGGGCGAGGATTTTTCCGTCGCCGTCCAGTGCCAGTTCGGCGTGCGTAACGTGGTCGCGGCCGTGCGCGTCGGTGAGGAAAGACTCACCGCGGTCGGCCGTCCACTTCACCGGACGCCTGACTTTGCGCGCGGCCCAGAGGCAGACCACCTCCTCCGGATAGATGAAAATTTTCGAGCCGAAGCCGCCGCCGACGTCCGGCGCGATCACGCGCAATTTGTGCTCCGGCGCAATGCCGACGAACGCCGAGATCACCAGCCGCGCCACATGCGGATTCTGCGAGGTATTCCACAACGTTAAACTGTCGTTGCCGGCATCGTACTCGGCCAGGGCCGCGCGCGGCTCGATCGCGTTCGGCACCAACCGGTTGTTGATCAGATCGAGTTTGGTGACGTGCTTGGCCTGCGCAAAAGCGGCGTCCACCGCCTTCTGGTCGCCGAGCGACCATTCGTAAATCGTGTTCTTCGGCGCAACATCGTGAATCTGCGGGCCGGATTTGGTCTTGGCGGGATCGCTGACCGCCGGTAACACCTCGTACTCGACCGCAACCTTATCCGCCGCATCGCGCCCCTGCGCTTGTGTCTCCGCGATCACGACCGCAACTGCATCACCCACGTAGTTGACTTTGCCAGATGCGAGCGCCGGGTGCGGCGCCATTTTCATCGGCGAGCCGTCCTTGGAGTGGATCATCCAGCCGCAGATGAGATTGCCGATCTTGTCGCCGGCCAGATCAGCGCCGGTGAGCACCGCGATGACGCCCGGCATTTTCGCCGCCGCACTTGTATCAATGCTCTTGATCTTTGCATGCGCGTGCGGCGAACGCACGAACACGGCGCGAGTCGCGCTTGGTCTCACCACATCGTCGGTATATTGGCCTTTGCCGGTTATGAAGCGGATGTCTTCCTTGCGGCGCACCGCCGCGCCGATCCCGGTCGCGCTCATGGCGGTCTCCTCCCGTTGGTTGTTCGAAAGACGCTACTCGGCCGCTTGCCGTGCTGGCCCTCCCCTGCCCATAGCTTTCGCGCCGGCGGCGATCGCTTTGACGATGTTGTGATAGCCGGTGCAGCGGCAGATGTTGCCGTCGAGTTGTTCGCGGATGGTTTTCTCGTCGAGATCGTGGCCCTTACGCCGCACGATATCGAGCGCGGCCATGATCATGCCCGGCGTGCAGTAGCCGCATTGCAGGCCATGATGCTCGCGGAACGCTTCCTGCATCGGGTGCAGCGGCCCGTTCGGATCGGCGAGACCCTCGATCGTGGTGATGTTGGCGCCCTCGCATTGAAGCGCGAGCGTGGTGCAGGATTTGACGGCAATGCCGTCGATGTGGACGACGCAAGCGCCGCACTGCGAGGTGTCGCAGCCGACATGCGTGCCGGTGAGCCGCAGGTCCTCGCGCAGGAATTGCACCAACAAAGTGCGCTCTTCGACGTCGCCTTTGACGGCTTTGCCATTCACGGTCATGGATACCGCAGGCATGACCTCCCTCCCTATTCGGGGCCAAAACGGCCCTCTTTTCGCGTCGCCCGGCTGGGCAGAAGCCGCTCGCATCCGAAAACGCGACGATTTCGGCCGGAAGCGCTCGGATGAGCTTTAAGTCTGAACCCCAGCGGCGGGGCCGGTCAAGGGAGTCAAACGGCAAAAACCGACGGCACTCCGAGGCCGGGAGTCAGGTGGACGCAACCTGGGCAGCAAAGTTCTTGAAGAAATCGTCGGCGATCTTCTTTGCCGCTCCATTGACCAGCCGCTGCCCCAACTGAGCAAGCTTGCCACCAATTTGCGCCTCGACGTTGTACGTCAACAGCGTACCGCCGTCTTTTTCAGCGAGCGAAACCGTGGCGCCGCCTTTGGCAAAGCCGGCTACGCCGCCGTCGCCTTCCCCGGAGATCTTGTAGCCGTTGGGCGGATTGAGATCGGTCAAATGCACTTTGCCTTTAAAGCGCGCCTTCACCGGACCGATCTTGGTGGTTGCGATGGCGGCGAATTCGGTATCCGAAGACTTGGTGAGCTCCTCGCAACCCGGGATGCAGGCCTTCAGCACTTCCGCGTCGTTGAGCTTGGCCCACACCACGTCGCGGCTCGCCGGTAGCTGCACCTCCCCAGTCATCGTCATCGCCATGGCGCACGCCTCCTTCGCAAAGCTACGGCTTTAAGCCCTCGCCCTTCCGCTGAAAAGAGCTTTGCAGCGGGCAGCGAAGCCCTTAAGTGTGGCGGCCAAGCAAACAGCAGCGGGAGGCGTGGAAAATGCCGACGATCAAGGCCGACGATGGCTGCGAACTTTATGTCGAGGTATCCGGCGATGCAGGCAAGCCTGTGCTGATGTTGTCCAATTCGCTCGGCACCAATCTGCATATGTGGGACGACCAGGCCGTTGAGTTCGGCAAGCACTTCCGGCTTATCCGTTACGACCGCCGCGGTCATGGCCAATCCGCGGTCCCGCCGGGGCCCTACCGCTTTGACCGCTTCGGGCGCGATATCCTCGCCATCCTTGATGCGCTGAACGTCAAGAAGACAAATTGGTGCGGCCTGTCGATGGGTGGCATGGACGGACAGTGGCTCGGCGCCAACGCGCCCGATCGCGTCGAGAAGCTCGTCCTCTCCAACACAAATTTTTATTACGCCGACAAAGCGCCATGGGCCGACCGCATCAAGTTCGTCAAGGAGAAAGGCCTCAATGCACTTGTCGACATGAACATGCAGCGCTGGTTCACCGAGAACTTCCGTAAGACGCAGTCCGCCAAACTCGCCCGCATGAAAGAGATGTTCGTCGCCACCAAGGTGCCGGGCTATATCGCCTGCTGCGAGGCCATCATGGCGATGGACTTTCGCACCACCAATCCGCGCATCAAGGCGCCAACTTTGGTGATCGTCGGCGCACAGGACCCGGCAACGCCGCCATCGGCCGGCGAAGCTATCGCCAAACAAATTCTCGGCGCCAGGCTGGCGAGCATCGATGCGGCTCACATCGCCAATATCGAGCAGCCGCAGGCTTACACCAAAGTTGTGCTCGATTTCTTGCTTGGATAAATCCCATGGACGAGAGAGAGCGATACGAACGCGGCATGACCCAGCGTCGCAAGGTGCTGGGCAATGCCTGGGTGGACCGCGCCAATGCGCGAAAAAACGCGTTCAACGAAGAATTTCAGGACTTCATCACCCGTGCCGCTTGGGGCGAGATCTGGACGCGGCCGCACTACGACGAACGCACGCGCCGCATTCTCGTGATCGGCAGCATGATCGCCCTCAAACAATGGGATGAGTTCCGCCTGCACGTCGGCGCCGCCCTTCGCGAAGGCGGCTTCAGCATCGACGACATCAAGGAAATTATCTTGCAGCAGGCGATCTATTGCGGCGTGCCCTCCGCCAATCACGCGTTCAAGGAAGCTGCCGAGGTGATCGCCGAGTTCAAGCCAGGATAAGCGCCGCCGCAAAGCGCAGAGCGGCTTAGGCATCGGCTGCCTTCTGGTCATTCAGAAAAGCGCCGCCGCAAAGCGCAGGAGCGGCTTAGGCATCGGCTGCCTTCTGGTCATTCAGAAAGCGGAAGCGCGGCGCAGACCGCAGCGGAGCGGGATCGCGTGTAACACCTGCGTCGACCTCGGCCGCTTGGCCTGCGGCATCGCGCTCGTATTTGCGCTCGAGAATACCGAGGCCGGCCGCGACGCCCACCAGCATCAATGTAATCGTCTGCTCACGCACCAATTCGGTGTTGTGCATCCAAATCGCAGGGCCGACCGAGGCAAAACTGATGAACATGATCAGCATAAGGGCACCGTCGAGAATATCGGAACGCGCCGTGCCGCCCCCAAGCATGCGAAAGCGGTCGGCAATATGGGCTGCGCAAATGCCGGCGACGGCGAGCTTCACCGTCGCGAAAAACGCGGCGAGTTTGATCAACGCCACTGGCCCGAGGCCGAATATCCGGCCAATCTCGAATACGAACTGCGAGCGCCACACGTCTTCAAGGCCGTACGTGGGCGAGGTCAGCATGCGCAGGGCGTCGAAGCCCCAGAACAGCGCGAAATACACCACAATTGCCAGAATCGTCGCGGCGGCAGCGGCCGAGAGCTTGCGCATGATCGCCTCCTTGCCAGGCAGTCACGCGTAATCGCTTTAAATGCGAAACACAAAGCAAACTGATTTTTTACCTTACCTGCCCCCGCTTAACCAAAATGAGCGGGGTGTCGCCCCGACTAACACGCCGAGGCTCAGCCGCCCCTGCCCTCGCGAAACGCCTGCGGCGTGGTGCCGGTCTGCTTGCGGAAAAAGCGCGTGAAGTGCGACGGGTCGGAGAAGGCCAAATCGTAAGCGATTTCGTGAATCGGCTGGTTGGTGAAGACGAGCTGGCGCTTGGCTTCCGTGAGCACACGCTGACGGATCAAATGGCCGGCGGTGACGCCGGTCGCACGCTTGACATGATCGTTGAGGCGGTCCGCGGTCATGGCCAGCTTCTCGGCATAGAAGCTGATCAGCCGCTCCCGGCGGAAATGCTCGTCGATCAGTCGCCTCAGTTGCTCGATGCGCGGATCGGCGGGCGCCAGCGTCACGGCGCCCGTGCGCGCGCGGCTCACGCTCAGCCGCACCACCTCGATGGCGATCAACGCTAAAAGTCCGCGCATCGCCAGGCGGAAACCCTCCCGCGCAAGCGACGCCTCTTCGTTGAGATCGCGGCACAGTGCAGAGAGGCGTCTCGCCTCATCTGCGCTCCTCAGCGGCACCAGCGGCTCCGCGGCGATCGCCTTGAGCCGCCCCAAGGCCTCGCCGGATTGCTCGCCGAGCGCATCGGCCACGTCCTCAGTGAAGCTCACCACCCAGCCGTCCGTCACTTGCGGCCGGAAACGGAAGCCATGCGCGGTCGTCGCCGGCACCAGGATCGCCGCCGGCGCCGTGAACGGCACGGTCGCGGCCTCGAACGTCATGTCGCCGCCGCCCTTCTCGATCAGCAGAATCTGAAACAGATTGCGGTGGCGGTGGGCGCGGATCGTCCATTCGTGCAGCGACGAGCGCGACGCGATCGTTTCGATGTGGATGAAATCGAACGCGCTGTCGTCCGGCGGATCGCCGTACAAATGGAACAACGGCAACGCGTTGACAGCCATGCCGACGAGCATAAGCGAGACGGGCGACGTGTTCCATAAGCGTTGGAACAAAAGCCCCCACTCGGCATTTCCCGTTTCCGCAATGCAAAGGAGCCTGGCGATGGGGCGTTATTTGCTGCTGTGGCTACTCGGCATCCCGCTGCCGATCCTGCTGCTCATTTGGGCGTTCGGCGGCCTGCACTAAATTTAGTTGTTGCTAGGCTCGTTGCGAAGGGCTGCGTTAAAAGCCGCACAATGTCCCGCTCCGCGCGATCGCGGAAGATCGGCAAACCGACGACGAGTTGTTGCTCGCCTGCCGCTGGCTGCGCCCGATAGGTGCCGAACAGGTGGTCCCACCACGGCAGATTAAATCCGAAATTGCTGTCGGTTTCGTCCCGCGCGACCGAATGATGGATTTGGTGCATTTGCGGCGTCACCACGATCCAGCGCGCGACCGGCTCCAGCCAGGGCGGCAGCGCGACATTCGCGTGATTGAACATCGAGGTTGCATTGAGCAAGACCTCAAATATGACCACCGCCACCGCCGGCGCGCCGAGCCCCACGACGGCGGCGATCTTGATCGCCAGCGAGAGTAAAATCTCGATCGGGTGAAAGCGCACTCCCGTCGTCAGGTCGATATCGACGTCGGCATGATGCATGCGGTGCACGCGCCACAACCATGGCACGCGGTGGAAAACAACGTGCTGTCCGTAGATCGTCAAATCGAGCGCGATCACGCTGCCGACCAGCGCCGCCCAATAGGGCACCGGCAAGAGATGGAACAGCCCCCAGCCACGATCGGCCGCGAGCAAGGCGAACCCGACAGCCGCGGTCGGCACCAAGAGCCGTACCACCACCACATCGATCATCAAAATGCCGAGGTTTCCGGGCCAGCGCGACCAGCGCCCGGCGCTGAGCTTGCGGCGCGGCGCGCGCCATTCCCAGAACGCCAGCGCTGCAAAAAGCGCGGCGGCGCCGGCGAGGCGCACGACCATGGCGGCAGCTGGCGACATCGGAACCGCGGCTCCTCCGGAGCTTACTTAATAACATGCCCTAAGGCAGCGTTGCTGCTCCCGCAACGTCCTGTTAAGCCTTGGGTATCGCCTCGGGCGACGTCGCGAAGAGAAGGGGACGCGATGGAAGTCTTCCTCCAGCAGCTCATCAACGGCGTCACGCTCGGCTCGATCTATGGGCTGATCGCCATCGGGTACACGATGGTGTTCGGCATCATCGGCATGGTGAACTTCGCCCATGGCGACGTATTCATGGTCTCGGCCTTCATCGCTCTCATCGCCTTCTTGCTGCTCACCGCTTGGCTCGGCGTCGGTTCGATCGCCCTTGCGCTATTCGTCGTTCTCATCGTGGCCATGCTGTTCACGTCGCTGGTCAATTGGGTGATCGAGCGCGTCGCTTACCGCCCACTGCGCGGCTCGTTTCGGCTGGCGCCGCTGATCTCGGCGATTGGCATGTCGATTTTTCTCTCGAATTTCGTCCAGGTCACGCAGGGCCCGCGCAACAAATCGATCCCGCCGATGGTGCAAGGCGAATTCGTGCTATTCAACCATAACGCCTATCCGGTGACGCTCTCCTACAAACAGCTCATCATCTGGGGCATCACCGCCGTGCTGCTCGTCTGCTTCTGGTACCTGGTCGCCAAGACCAAGCTCGGGCGCGCCCAACGCGCCTGCGAACAGGACCAGAAGATGGCGGCGCTGGTCGGCGTCAATGTCGATCAAACGATCTCGATGACTTTTGTGATTGCCGCTGCGCTCGCCGCCGTCGCCGGCACAATGTATCTGATGTATTACGGCGTGGTCAGCTTTGCCGACGGCTTCGTGCCGGGCGTGAAAGCCTTCACCGCCGCCGTGCTCGGCGGCATCGGTTCGCTGCCTGGTGCCGTGATTGGCGGCCTGTTGATCGGCCTGATCGAGACCATGTGGTCGGCCTATTTTTCCATCGACTATAAAGATGTCGCTGCCTTCTCGGTACTCGCGATCACGTTGATCTTCCTGCCGCAAGGCCTATTCGGACGGCCGGATGTTGAGAAGGTGTGAGGTGAGCGTTCTCACACAGTCTGCCGGCAACGCGCCGAAGGCCAAGCGGCCTGCGGCGGCAGATATTCCAAGTGCGCTCAGCGAAGCCGGGCTCACCGCCTTTATCGCCTTCCTGCTGCTGCTGCCGCTAATCGGGTTTAAAACCGGCGTCAACGGGCGCAACGAGCTGATCCTGACGACGCGCTGGCAGCTGCTCGCCGGCATCACGGCATTTGTCGGCCTCGCCCGCTTGCTCTTTGCAATTTTTGTTTCGCCTTACCTAACGCAGCGGCGGCAGCGGCCGGTCACGATGGCGTCTCCGACACGCGAATGGCTGCGGCGGCATGTCATTCCCTTCGCCATCGGTTTTGTCGTGCTCTATCCCGGTATCGTCTTGGCGACCGCCGGCTTTTCCGGCGGCGTCAAATGGATCGACAATTTCGGTATCCAGATTCTGATTTACGTGATGCTCGGTTGGGGGCTCAACATCGTGGTTGGCCTCGCCGGACTGCTCGACCTCGGTTACGTGGCGTTTTACGCCGTGGGCGCCTACTCCTACGCGCTTCTGGCGACGAATTTCGGTTTGACGTTTTGGATCCTGCTGCCGCTTGCCGGCATATTGGCCTCGTTCTGGGGCATCATGCTTGGCTTCCCCGTATTGCGGCTGCGCGGTGATTATCTCGCCATTGTCACGCTCGCATTCGGCGAAATCATTCGCATGGTGCTGATCAACTGGGTCGACCTGACCAACGGCTATGCCGGCATCAGCGGCATTCCGCGGCCGACCTTTTTCGGGCTGCCGTTTACCGCCGACGACGACGGCTTTGCCGCAGTATTCGGTTTGCCGTTCACGCCGCTATACCGCACCATCTTTCTCTATTACATTATCCTCGCGCTCGCTCTGCTCACCGCTTTTGTCACCGTACGGCTGCGCCGGCTGCCGGTCGGGCGCGCCTGGGAGGCACTCCGCGAGGACGAAGTCGCCTGCCGTTCGCTCGGCATCAACACCACCAACACCAAGCTCACCGCCTTCGCCATGGGCGCCATGTTCGCAGGCTTCGCCGGCTCGTTCTTTGCCGCACGGCAGGGCTTCATCTCGCCGGAGAGTTTCACTTTTCTGGAATCCGCTACGATTCTCTCGATCGTTGTGCTCGGCGGCATGGGCAGCCAGATCGGCGTCGCCATCGCCGCCGTCGTCATGATCGGCGGCACCGAAATCATGCGCGATCTGGATTTCCTCAAGAAAATCTTCGGCGAGACCTTCGACCCGACGCAATACCGCATGCTGCTGTTCGGCCTGGCCATGGTGATGATCATGGTTTGGCGCCCGCGCGGCCTGATCTCAACACGCGATCCGTCGGTCGTCTTGCACGAACGCAAAAGCATTTCGGCGGAGCTGGTGAAGGAGGGCCATGGCTGACACTCTGCTCCGCGTCGAGCATCTCACCATGCGCTTCGGCGGCCTCGTCGCCGTGGACGATCTCTCCTTCGAGGTGGCGCACGGCACCATCACGGCGCTGATCGGCCCCAACGGGGCCGGCAAAACGACGGTTTTCAACTGCATCACCGGCTTTTACAAGCCGAGCGAGGGCCGGATCGCCCTTTGCCATGCGGACGGTCCCGCCTGGGACGGACTCGACGCCCTGACCGCCAGCGGCGCACGCAGCAAGGGACCGCTCTTTCTGCTCGAGCGCTTGCCCGACTATCTGGTGGCGCAGCAGGCGCGCGTCGCCCGTACGTTCCAGAATATCCGCCTCTTTCCCGGCATGACGGTGCTGGAAAACCTCATGGTGGCGCAGCACAACCGGCTGATGGTGGCATCGGGATACACGCTGCTCGGTATCCTCGGCGTTCCGGTCTATGGCGCGGCCGAACGCGCGGCGATCGAGAAGGCGCGGCTGTGGCTCGACCGCGTCGGCCTCACAGCGCGTGCCGATGACCCGGCCGGCGACCTTCCTTACGGAGCGCAGCGGCGCCTCGAAATTGCGCGCGCTATGTGCACGGACCCGGTTCTGCTCTGCCTCGACGAACCCGCAGCCGGCCTCAACCCGCATGAAAGCGCCGAACTGAACGATCTGTTGCTCACCATCCGCGACGATTTCGAAATTTCAATTTTGTTGATCGAGCACGATATGTCGGTGGTGATGGAAATTTCCGACGATGTCGTCGTGCTCGACTACGGCGTGAAAATCGCTGAGGGTAAGCCGGCCGAGGTGCGCAATGATCCGAAGGTGATCGGCGCCTATCTCGGCGTCACCGAAGAGCATGTCGATACCGCGAAAGCAGAGGCGGGGCTATGACGGCCCTCCTCTCCGTTCGTGGCGTCGAGACCTTTTACGGTCGCGTGCAAGCGCTCAAGGGCGTCGACATCGACGTGCAAGAGGGCGAGATCGTCACGCTGATCGGCGCCAACGGGGCCGGTAAATCGACCCTGATGATGACCATCTGCGGCAACCCGCGCGCACACGCAGGCACGATCTATTTTGCCGGCCGCGACATTACGCACCTCCCCACCCACGAGATCGCGCGGCTCAGACTCGCCCAATCGCCGGAGGGACGGCGCATCTTTTCGCGCATGACCGTGCTGGAAAATCTGCAAATGGGGGCGACCACCGGCGATCCGGCAACCTTCGACGCCGACCTCGATCGCGTCCTCGGCATCTTTCCACGACTTAAACAGCGCCTCGATCAACGCGGCGGCACCCTGTCCGGCGGCGAACAACAGATGCTGGCGATCGCACGCGCGCTGATGAGCCGTCCGCGATTGTTGCTGCTCGATGAACCGTCGCTCGGTCTTGCGCCGCTCATCGTGCGGCAAATCTTCGACGCCATCGCCGCCTTGAATGGCAAAGAAGGCTTGACGGTGTTCCTGGTCGAGCAAAACGCGTTCCATGCCTTACGGCTCGCTCACCGCGGTTACGTGATGGTCAACGGCCAGATCACTCTTTCCGGAAGCGGACGCGAATTGCTCGAACGTGCCGAGATCAAAGCCGCTTATCTCGAAGGCGGAGGACAAAAGGCGGCCCGGTGATGCAAGCGTTGCTTTACGAAGAGAGCTTCGGCGTATTCGTGCTCGTCACCATCGTCCTCGGCGGCGGCGCGGCGGCGCTGGCCGGCCGCGCTATTGCCGCGACGTGGCGCCCTTGGTGGCAGGTGGTGGCTTATATGCTGGTGCTCGCCCTCGCCGTGCGCTTCATCCACTTCAGCCTGTTCGGCGGCACGTTGCTGTCGCTGCACTATTATCTCGCGGATGCCGCGTTCTGCCTGATATTCGGGTTCCTCGGCTTTCGCGCGACCCGTCGCGGGCAGATGGTTCAGCATTATCGCTGGCTTTTCGAGCCGTCTGGCGCCATGCGCTGGCGCCGCAGAGCACGCTGACATAAGATTGCCGCGAAATTCCGGGACCGCGGTGTCACGTAAAGGGGAACATCGACATGCGTAAAATGACCACGCTCGGCCTCGCGCTGGGCTTTGCACTTGCCGTGGGCGGAGCCGCCTCAGCTCAGGTCAAGGTCGGCGTCGCCGGCCCGATTACAGGGCCCAGTGCAGCCACGGGCGCCCAAATGAAAAATGGCGTCGACCAGGCCGCCGCCGATCTCAAGACCATGCTCGGGCAGAAGATTGTGGTCGAATATGGCGACGACGTTTCCGATCCCAAGCAGGGCGTCTCCGTCGCCAACAAATTTGCCGCCGACGGCGTGAAATTCGTCGTCGGCCATTACAACTCCGGCGTCAGCATTCCCGCCTCCTTGGTATATCAGGAGAACGGCATCCTGGAGATCACGCCGGCATCCACCAACCCGACCTTCACCGAGCGCAAGATGTGGAACACGTTCCGCGTCTGCGGCCGCGACGACCAGCAGGGCAAAGTGGCCGGCGCCTATATCCTCAAGCACTTCAAGGGCAAGAAGATTGCCTTCGTGAACGACAAGACCACCTACGGCAAAGGATTGGCCGACGAGACGTTGAAGACGATCAAGGCCGGCGGCATGAAAGAGGTGCTCTACGAAGGCATCAACACCGGCGAGAAAGATTATTCGGCGCTCGTCTCCAAGATTAAGCAGTCAGGTGCCGATCTTGTTTACTTCGGCGGCCTCTATACAGAAGCGGGTCTGATCGTGCGGCAGATGCGCGATCAGGGTGTCAAAGCGCCGCTGATGGGCGGCGACGGCATCACTTCGGATGAATACGCCGCCGTGGGCGGACCCGGCGTCGAGGGCACGCTGATGACCTACGGTCCCGACCCGCGCAACCGCCCCGAGGCGAAAGCGGTGGTGGAGGAATTCCGCAAGAAGAACTTCGAGCCGGAGGCCTACACGCTCTACAGCTACGCCGCCGTGCAGATTTTCAAGCAGGCCGCCGAAGCGGCAAAATCGCTCGATCCGAAGAAGGTCGCCGCCGAGATGCATTCCGGCAAACACTTCAATACCGTGATCGGCGACATCTCCTACGACAAGAAAGGCGACATCACGCGGCTCGACTACGTCGTCTACATCTGGAAGAAGGACCCGAGCGGCAAGATCACCTATACGGAGTGCCCGGACTCCGGCTGCAAATAAGCGGCACGCCCAATACCAAAAGCCCGCCGTCCTGGCGGGCTTTTTTTTGTCAGCCGATCTTCCCCAATGCCGGGAACGCCTCCAGCAGCCACACGCTCATCTGGTTGAGACTGCCCGTGAGAAAGGCGATACCCGTGAGCACGAGCAGCGCGCCCATCGCCTGCTCGACGCGGTGCAGGTACCTTTTGAAGCGCGCAAGGAAGGCGGCAAAGGGTTCGACGGCGAACGCGGCGACAATAAAGGGAATTCCCAGGCCGAGAGAGTAGACCGCCAGCAATAATGCGCCCTTGCTCACCGTCTGCTCCGCGGCGGCAACCGCGAGGATCGCGGCAAGGATCGGCCCGATGCACGGCGTCCAGCCGAAGGCGAAGGCGAGCCCGATCACATAAGCGCCCCACAGACCGACGGGCTTGGTCACTTCGAGCCGCTTCTGCCGCTGCAGCCACGCGATCGGCGTAAGCCCGAGAAAGTGCAGCCCCATGATGATGATGACCGCGCCGGCGGCGATGGCGAGCGGCCCTGAATAGGCGCGCACAACTGCACCGATGGCGCTGGCGCTGGCGCCGAGTGCGACAAAGACGGTGGTAAAGCCGGCGACGAACAGCGCAGCCGCAGTAACCGTCTCGCGCTTGGCCTGCGGGCCCTTGTCCCGCTCCGCCAGCCGCTCCAGCGACGTGCCTGTCAGGAACACGAGATAAGGCGGCACCAGCGGCAGAACGCAGGGCGAGAGGAAGCTGACCAAGCCCGCGATGAGCGCGGCGAAAAGCGTCACGTCGCTGTG
This sequence comes from Pseudolabrys sp., assembly GCA_035652735.1. Taxonomy (GTDB): domain Bacteria; phylum Pseudomonadota; class Alphaproteobacteria; order Rhizobiales; family Xanthobacteraceae; genus Pseudolabrys. The sequence goes on from DASRDF010000040.1 coordinate 26,478, forward strand.
CATGCGCCCTACATGCACGCGCCAATGTGGCGTTGGCAAGGTGCCCCTGACCGCGATGGCGCGGATGTGATAAGCGGTGACCTTAATGACGCGCAATTTCATCACCGACATTGCCGGCATTCGCGTCGGCCACGCCGGCGACGCCAAGCTCGGCTCGGGCACGACCGTGGTGCTGTTCGAGCGCGCAGTGGTCGCGAGCGTCGACGTGCGCGGCGGTGGGCCGGGCACGCGCGAGACCGCGCTGCTCGATCCGGCGCAGACGGTCGAAGGCATCGACGCCATCGTGCTCTCCGGCGGGTCTGCCTTCGGGCTCGACGCCGCCTCCGGCGTACAGGCCTATTTGCGCGAGATCGGCCGCGGTTTCCAGGTGCGCGAGGCGCGGGTGCCCATCGTGCCCGGCGCTATCCTGTTCGACCTTTTGTCCGGCGGCGACAAGGATTGGGGGCGCTATCCGCCCTATCGCGAATTCGGCTACGCGGCAGCGAAGGCGGCAGCCGCCGATTTGGCCCTTGGCAGCACCGGCGCCGGTTTGGGAGCGACGACGGTCAACCTGAAGGGCGGCATTGGCTCTGCTTCGGCGACCACCCGTTCCGGCCTGACGGTCGCGGCAATTGCCGCGGCGAATGCGGCGGGCGGCGTGACGATTGCAGACACACCGCACTTCTGGGCGGCGCCTTTCGAGCAGAACGGCGAATTCGGCGGCCGGGGGTGGCCACAAAACTTTCCACCCGAGGCCTTGGCCTTCCGCAGCAAGGGCGCGCCCGGTGCCAATACCACACTCGCCGTGGTCGCTACCGATGCCAATCTCACCAAAGCGCAATGCAAGCGGCTCGCGGTCATGGCCCAGTCCGGCCTGTCGCGCGCCATCTACCCGGTGCATACCCCACTCGACGGCGATGTCGTATTCGCCGTCAGCACGGGCGACAAGCCGCTGGCCGATCCGGTCTATGCGCTGAGCGAACTCGGCATGCTTGCCGCCAATGTGCTCGCCCGCGCCATCGCTCGCGGCGTCTACGAGGCGGTGGCCTTGCCCTTTGCCCACGCGCTGCCGAGCTGGAAGGACAAATTCGGTCGAACCTGACGAGTTGCCAAGCGTTGAAACCGACGCGAGGGAGCGCGCATGCCATCAACAGCGATCAATGACATCGAGTATGAGACCGAGCGGCAACGGCTGATCGTCACTTTCGTCACCGGCCGAACCTACGAATACATCGACGTGCCGGCCGAGGTCGCGGCTTCGTTCCAATCCGCGGCGTCCAAAGGCGCATTTTTTAACGCCCACATCCGCGACCGCTATCGTTTTCGCGAGCTTACGCGCTCGTGAACCGCTCCGCGCGATACGGCGCCGGGTCGACGAATGGCGTTGCCCCGGTCATCATTTCGGCCAGCATGCGCCCAGTTGCTGGCCCCAGCGTCAGCCCCCAATGCGCGTGGCCGATGGCGAGCCACATCCCGGCGACGCCTGGCGCGCGGCCAATCGCCGGCCGTGAATCTGGGAAGCACGGGCGGCTGCCCATCCAGGTCTTGTCGTCCGCGCGATCGCCGAGCGGAAACAGTTCGCGTGCGCGCGGCAGGACGCGGTCGAACTGCACGGGTGTCGGCACCGCATCGCGTGGCGCGAATTCGACGCCGCTGGTCATGCGGATGCCCATCTCCATCGGCGTAATCACATAGCCCACGTCAGCATCGAGCACGGGGCGCGCGAGTTGCGCGTTTCCTTGCGCGCGGAAGTGCCGGTGGTAGCCGCGCTTGACCGCCAGCGGCAGTTTCAGCCCGAAGCTTTTGAGGAAGTCACCGGCCCAAGGCCCAAGCGCAATCACCACCGCCGGCGCGTCGATGCCACCTTCGTTGGTCTCCACACGCCAGCTCTGCCCCCGGCGGTGCAACGAGAGCGCATCGCCGGCGACCGTTATCCCGCCGAGCGCCCGCAAGCGCCCGAGATATGCGTGCGTCACGCCATACGGATTGCTCACGCTCGCCGCTTCCGGCCAGAACACGGCATGCGGGAAAACGGGCGCCAGCGATGGCTCCAGCGCCTGCGCGCCTCCGGTATCGAGTGGCTTGAGCGTCAGACCGAACTCGGCGGCGACGTCGAATTCGCCTTTAAGTCGCTCGAAGCTCACACTGCTACGGTAGATCTTGAGCCATCCGGTCTTGCGCAGATAATGGCTCGCGCCTGCTTCGGCCAGCAGCGCCTCATGCTCGGCAACGGCGCTGGCAAACAACGGACGAATAAGATGCGCAGTCTCCACCAGCCGCTCTGCTTGCGAGGCGGCACGGAACGCGAGGAGCCATGGCAGCACACGTGGTAGAAACGTCAAATGATAATTGGCTTCGGGTGCGCGTTTGGTCGCGATGCGCAGCAGCTTCCATAGGTCCGCCGGAAATGCCGGCGGAAAAATGGTGTTGCCTTCGATAATGCCGGCATTACCGAACGAGGTTTGCTCACCCGCCCCGTTGCGATCCAGCAACGCAACCGAAAGCCCGCGCTTGGCGAGATGCAGGGCCACGCACGTGCCGACCACGCCGGCACCGAGAACGATCGCATCGCTGCGTGCCATCGCTGGGCTCTCCTCCTCGGGTCTCGTAAGCCAGACGGCGGATCGACGACATATATGGATTGCAGCGGCATGAATCGCTATCAAAGAGCGAGCCGGGAGCCGTCAAGCCATGAAATTATTGCGTCTGCCCGCGGCGCTGCTGTCGTTGGCCGGCCGCCACGGCACACTGCTGGCGGCTCTCTCGATTTTTGTCGGACTTGCCGCACCGCCGCTGTCGCGCGCGATCAAGCCCCATCTCGGCGAGGCCATCATCGTGATGCTGACGCTCGCCTTTTTGCGCGTGGACCCAGCCGAATTGCGCCATCACACGAAGCGGCCGCTGCTCATCGCAGCATCCACCACCTGGGTGATGGTGATTGTTCCGCTGGCGCTTGACATGCTGTTTTTGTCGATCGGTTTCCCGGCCCGCCTGCCCGGGCTCTATTTCATTCTCGTATTGCAAATGGCGGCGCCCGGCCTGATGTCGTCGCCGGCGCTCGCCGCCTTGCTCGGGCTCGACGTCGCACTCACGCTGGCGAGCCTGATCGTCTGCACCGCGATCACACCGCTGACGGCGAGCTTGTTCACGCATATTTTCCTCGGCACCGCGCTCATTTCGCCGCTGACGTTTGGCATCCATTTGTTCCTGATCATTGCCGGCTGCGCCGCAGCGGCCGCCATGATCCGCGCTATCGCCGGACGGGCTTTCATCGAGGCGCAACGCGAACGCATCGACGGCCTGAGCGTCATTGCTATGTCGCTGTTTGCGATCGCGGCCATGGACGGCGTAGTCAATCATTTTGCCCGCGATCCGCTGCTGGTTGTGGCACTCACCGTGCTCGCCTTTGCACTGGCACTAGGCATGCTGGGCGTTACCGCCCTGGTATTCTTGCGCTTTGGCCGCGCACGCGCGTTTGCGGTGGGATTGATCGCCGCCAATCGCAATATCGGATTGATGCTGACGGCGACCGGCTTTGCGGTGCCGGACCTCGCCTGGCTATTCTTCGCTTTGGCGCAGTTTCCGATTTATCTGTTGCCGCATTTGCTCAAGCCGCTGGCGCGGCGGCTGCACGAGACGGACCCGCAAGCGTTGCCGCGCCCTCGGCCGCCGCGCAACTAAACGGCGGGGACTCAGCGGCTGGCTCCCTAGGCGCCAAGTTGTTCCTGGAGCGAGAGCAAGACGGCGTGCGTATGCTGGTCGAATTTCGGAATCGGCGGACCGGGGTTAAGCGCGGCGCTGCCGAGCTTGGACTGCGCCGCCGATGCGGCGCTCGCGTTCACACTGAACGCCGGAGCGGGCGGCGAGACCGCCTGGTTGATACCGGCGGTCGCCTGGTCGATGAGCGAGGAGACGGTCGAGAGCGCGCCAAGCGCCAAGCCGATGGTGCCGAACATGTGGGTCCTCCGCGGCCAGCGATGCAAGCGGCGGGCCAGGCGCCGAGGTCCGAAAAGCCCTGCATTGGTAAGCTTGGACAGACCAACAGGCGGCGGCTTCTTCCTGCCAAACGGCAAATTTTGCCGCCCTGCAAAGATGTTAACGAGACCTGCAGGACCTGCGGCGGCGCGTTGCCGGAATGGTATCCACATGTTAGGCGCTACGCGTCCGGAGACCGCTCATGCGTCCGCTGATCGTCGCGCCGTCGATTCTTTCGGCCGATTTCGCCAAATTGGGCGATGAGGTGCGCGCGGTCGAGGCTGCAGGGGCCGATTGGATCCACGTTGACGTGATGGACGGCCATTTCGTGCCCAATATCACGATCGGCCCAGACGTGGTGAAAGCGTTGCGGCCGGTCACCAAAAAGACTCTCGACGTGCATCTGATGATCGCGCCGTGCGATCCTTACCTTGAAGCCTTTGCCAAGGCCGGTTCCGACATCATCACGGTCCATGTCGAAGCGGGCCCGCACGTGCACCGCTCGCTGCAGGCGATCCGCGCCCTTGGCAAGAAGGCGGGCGTCACCATGAACCCGGCGACCCCGGTCGATGCCGTCGCGCATGTGATCGACATGGTCGATCTGATCCTGGTGATGTCAGTCAATCCGGGCTTCGGTGGCCAGGCGTTCATTTCATCGGCCCTCGACAAGATTGCCGCGCTGCGCGCCATGGTCGGGGCGCGCCCGATCGACATCGAAGTGGATGGCGGCATCACAGCTGCCAATGCCGCACAAATCGTACGCGCCGGTGCCAATGTGGTGGTCGCCGGCTCCGCGATCTTCAAGGGTGACTATAAGACCAACATCGCAGCTATCCGTCAGGCCGCCGCGATGGCCCGCGGGGAAGCGGCGTGAAAGCTCTCCTCCTCGTGGTGAGGAACCGGGCCCAAGGCGGTCTCTCGGAATGAGAGAAAAAAGCAGGCAAACACGCGCATGATCCCCCGCTACTCCCGCCCGGAGATGACCGCGATCTGGTCGGCGGACACCAAATTCCGCATCTGGTTCGAGATCGAGACGCATGCCGCCGACGCCATGGCCGAGCTTGGCATCATCCCAAAAGAGGCCGCGAAGAAAATCTGGGAAAAGGGCAAGGCCGCCAAATTCGACGCCGCTCGCATCGACGCGATCGAGGCAGAGGTTAAGCACGACGTTATCGCTTTTCTCACGCACTTGACCGAAATCGTCGGCCCGGACGCGCGCTTCGTGCATGCCGGTATGACCTCGTCCGACGTGCTCGATACGTGCCTCAACGTACAGCTAATGCGCGCTGGCGACATCCTCATAGCCGACATCGACGCGCTGCTCGCCGCGCTCAAGCGCCGCGCCCACGAACACAAGATGACGCCGACTATCGGCCGGTCGCACGGCATCCATGCCGAACCGACCACGTTCGGCCTCAAGCTCGCCTACGCTTACGCCGAATTCGCCCGCGCCCGCCGCCGTCTGCATGCGGCGCGTGAGGAGGTGGCGACTTGCGCCATCTCCGGCGCGGTTGGCACTTTCGCGCAAGTCGATCCGCGCGTGGAGGCGCATGTCGCAAAGGCCATGGGGCTGCGGATCGAGCCGATCTCGACGCAGATCATTCCGCGCGACCGCCATGCGATGTATTTCGCGACGCTCGGCGTTATCGCCTCCTCGATCGAGCGGCTAGCCACCGAAATCCGGCACCTCCAGCGCACCGAGGTGCTTGAGGCGGAGGAATTCTTCTCTGAGAAGCAGAAGGGCTCTTCGGCCATGCCGCACAAGCGGAACCCGGTATTATCGGAGAACGTCACGGGGCTAGCGCGCATGGTTCGGGCCTACGCCGTGCCGGCGATGGAAAACGTAGCGCTCTGGCATGAGCGCGACATTTCCCATTCTTCCGTCGAACGCATGATCGGCCCCGACGCCACGGTGACTCTCGATTTTGCGCTGGCCCGGCTGGCCTCGATCGTGGATAAGCTCGTCGTCTATCCGGCCAATATGCAGAAAAATTTGCACCGGCTCGGCGGCCTCGTCCATTCCCAGCGCGTGCTGATCGCGCTGACGCAAAAAGGCCTCGCCCGCGAGGAGGCCTACCGGCTGGTGCAGCGCAACGCCATGAAGGTCTGGAGTGGCGAGCGCGACTTCCTTGCGCTTCTGAAAGCCGACGCCGAGGTGCGCTCAAAACTCGGCGATGCCGAACTCGACGCGCTGTTCGACCTCGACTATCACCTCAAGCACGTCGACACGATCTTCCAACGTGTGTTCGGCAACGCCTAGCGCGGCTCAGGGATGGTGCCAGTGGTGCCAGCCGTGATGCCAGCCGCCGCCAAAGCCGAAACCGATGCTGAAGCCAGGCTCATAGGCATAGCCCCAACCAGGTCCCCAATAGCCGGAGCCGACGTAAGCGTAGGACGGCTCGCCGTAGACGACGCTCGGAGCAGCATAATAGTCGCCGGCCGCATAGCCTCGACCGCCGCTCAGATAGCTGCTGCTGGCCCAACCGCGTTCGCCTTGCCACCCCACGCGGCACCAGGAGCCGGTACAGTTGAACACCCGGACCTGCGAACCGGCCGGCATGGCATTGATGATCGGATAGTCCGTACCTGGACCGCTGCGGAGGTTGAGGTCGGTGGTAACGACAGCCGCCGACGCAGCGCCCGACGTCAACAGCAGGATGCCCCCCGCTAGCGCCATATGTTTTAGTCGCATGGTAATGTTCCCACGTTTCTTTATTACGATCCCGCCCCTGATCACTGAACGGTCGACCTGCCCGATGGTTCGCCGGCGCGGCGCGGCCCATTGTCAGCGCCACGTGCTCATGGCTTAGGTGCGCAGCATGCTCGACCCTGCCGCCCCCACCGCGACCCCAACCATCCTGGTATTCGATTCCGGCCTCGGGGGCCTTACCGTGTTCCGCGAAGTGAAAGCCGCGCGGCCTGAGGCGCGCTACGTGTATGTCGCGGACGACGCCGCTTTCCCTTACGGCGACATGCCGGAGGAAGCGTTGATCACGCGCATCCTGCACGTCGTCGGCAAGGCAATCGCCGACTACGCCCCGGAGCTGATTGTCGTTGCCTGCAACACCGCCTCGACGCTCGCGCTCAAGGATTTGCGGGCGCGCTACAAGGTGCCTTTCGTCGGCACCGTGCCAGCCATCAAGCCGGCTTGCGCCCAATCGCGGAGCAAGCGTATTGCGGTGCTCGGAACGCAAGGGACCGTCCATCGCGAATACACGCTGGCGCTCATTCGCGAATTCGCCTCCGGCTGCGAAGTCGCCCTCGTCGGCTCCTCGAAACTGGCGCCATTTGCCGAAGCCGAGCTTGCCGGCGCGCCGGCGAGCGATACCGAGATCGCCGCCGAGATCGCGCCCTGTTTCATTGAAAAGGGCGGCGCCCGCGTGGATACCATTGTGCTCGCCTGCACCCACTACCCGCTGCTTACCCAGCGTTTCAAAGCTAACTCACCGTGGGCGGTCGACTGGCTCGATCCATCTCCCGCCATCGCCCGCCGGGTCGCCGATCTGATGGGTCAGCGGCCGCCGGCCTCCGCCGTCCCTCCAGTGCCACAGATTGTGTTCACCTCGGCCCGGCCGGTTTCACCCGAGCTCGTAAAAGCGCTATCGACCTACGGGTTTAGCTTCAGCCGTCAGCCTGTTTGACAGGGAAAGCCTCACCCCCTAAATACGCCGCGCCCGGCAAGCTTTTGACCTGCCGGGCGTTTCGCGACCCGCGGCAGGATCTTGCGCTTTCGAGGTCCGGCCTGTCGGCCCCGCTCTACCAGGGGCAAAGGAGGGCGCGATCCTCACAGCAAATTTAAGGACGAGGACGCGATGACCAAGCGCATGGAATCCAAGTACAAGATCGACCGCCGGATGGGTGAGAACATCTGGGGCCGGCCAAAAAGCCCTGTCAATCGGCGCGAATACGGGCCCGGCCAGCACGGCCAGCGCCGCAAAGGTAAGCTTTCCGATTACGGCGTCCAGCTCAAAGCCAAGCAGAAGCTGCGCGGCTATTACGGCAATATCTCCGAGCGTCAGTTCCAAGGCATCTACGCCGAAGCCATCCGCATGAAAGGCGACAGCGGCGCGCACATGATTGGCCTGCTCGAGCGCAGGCTGGACGCGGTCATCTATCGCGCCAAATTCGTGCCGACCGTCTTCGCCGCTCGCCAGTTCATCAGCCACGGCCACATCCGGGTAAACGGCAAGCGCGTCACCATTCCGAGCTATCGCGTGAAAGTCGGCGACGTGGTGGAGGTGAAGGAGAAATCCAAGCAGCTGGCGATGGTCATCGAGGCGCAGGCGCTCGCTGAGCGCGACATACCGGACTATATTGAGGTCGATAGCGCCAAGCTCACCGCCAAGATGACGCGCATTCCGCTGCTCACCGATGTCCCCTATGCGGTACAAATGGAGCCGCACCTGGTGGTCGAATACTACTCGCGCTAGGGCGCGTTGCACGCAATCTCGGCAAATCCCTCGCAGCACGCGAGGGATTTTGCTTTTGATTTATCCTCGTTTTCCCGATTGTCCCCAGACAGGCCTTGCGCCGCGATGCGGGAAGTCATTGTCCGATCAATGCAAACGGCCCACCGAATTTGGTAGGGAAAGAGGGCCTTTTCTCTACATGTAGACGGCGTTCTGCGATAATTTTTGCCGGTCCCCGAATCACCAGGGGGCTGGCTAGGGAGACTTCCTATGAAAGGCATCGATACCATCAAAAACTGGATCGGGGCGTTGACCGAACTGGCGCTGATGTTGCTGGCGCTGGCAATCGTGCTCGCCGTTCTGATCGGCGGCAATTTGCCGTTCTTCGGCGGTGTCACGACAAACATCGTCAACTGGGTGAAAGAACTCGGTGCGGCCGGTCTCTCCGGCCTGATTGCGCTGGGCATCATCATCTGGCTCTTCTCGAACCGTCAGCTCAGTTGACGCGATTCGACCTGCTGAGCAATTTCAACGGTGGGGAGCGTGCCGCTCCCCACCACCCTTGATGCCCGTGTTAATTGCGCGTGAGCGCTAGTCCCGAGGTCGTGCCATGTTGAAGTTCGTGGCCACTGCAAAGCTTGTGCTGTGGGAGTTCGTGGAGCTTGCCTTTCTCGCCGTGCTCGCCTTGGTCCTCATCGGCATGTTGCTAGGCAAGAATGCCGGGGATTATGTGGCTTCGGTCACGGACAACGTGAGCAAGTTCGCAGCCACCGCGAGTTCAGGCATTCTTGGTATCATCATCACGCTGGCGATCATCTATCTCGCGATGCGCCGCATGAAGCCGACCCGCGCGCGCGGACCCTGATTGGGCCGAAACGCTGCCGTCTGAAAGACTGCTTTGCTCTAGGCTGTTTCGCGGAGCGCGATGCCTTTGTCCTTCAGGGCCTGCTGCAGTTCGCCGGCCTGAAACATCTCGCGCACGATGTCGCAGCCGCCGATGAATTCACCCTTCACGTAAAGCTGCGGGATGGTAGGCCAGTTCGAATAGGCTTTGATTCCGCCGCGGATGTCATCGGACTCCAGCACATTGATGCCCTTATAGGCGACACCGAGGTGGTCGAGGATCTGCACCACCTGGCCGGAAAAGCCGCACATGGGAAATTGCGGTGTTCCCTTCATAAACAGAACGACGTCGTTGTTCTTTACTTCGTTGTCGATGAACTGCTCGATGCCCATGGTTTTCAGTCCTTTAGGACGACGGGTTCAGGTGCCGCCCGCGATTCCCGATATATGTAGCGCACAAGGGCTTGTCATCCAACGCAATTAGCCCGCCCTGGGCACGTAAAATGTGCCCTCTACCTCGAAAATATCGTCCTGATTGAGGCTGGCAACCTCGACGATCGTGCGCGGCGGGTACGGCCCGGCACCCCAAAGCTCCTCTTGAATTTTGTTCACCAGCGGCCGCAACCGCTTCATATCGGTAACGAAAACAGTCAGGCGCACGCAGTCGGACAAACGCGCGCCTTCCGATTCAGCAATCATCTGCATGTTCGTATAAGCGCGACGAATGCGTTCTTCCTCGGTGCCGAGAATGCTGTTTGTCGCCGGATCGATGCCCCGCATACCGGCGACAAACACGAAATCGCCGGCGCGAGCTCCCAAGCTCCACGTCCCGGTCGGCTTAATGGCCCCTGGCGGCGCCAAATAGCGTACCGGCGGCATTAACTCTCCGGCGTTCCGGTTTGCAGCGCGAGCGCGTGCAACACACCGCCCATCTGACCTCTCAACGCCTCATAAACGAGCTGATGCTGCTGCACGCGCGATTTGCCCTTGAACGAAGGAGAGATCACGGTCGCCGCATAGTGATCGCCGTCGCCGGCGAGGTCCCGAATAGTCACATGGGCATCGGGGATGCGCGCCTTGATCAGCCGTTCGATCTCGTTCGCATCCATGGCCATGAGGAACTCCTTAACGGCCCCCACGCATTAAGCCTAATACGCGCCAATTAGCGCCGAAAATTGCGCCTGTGACAATATCGCATGTGGATTGCGATTGCCGTTACGTGAGCGCGCCCACGACGGCTGGTTCGATCGGTGCGCGGGAGCGACATCATGACTAGCATACGATTGCAGAGTGCGACCTCGGCGGCGGCGCTGCTCACCCTGGCATTACTTGCTCAAAGCGCCAGCGCACAGCCGAGCGCTCCGCAGCAGGCCGCCATTCGCCAGCATTGCCGTACCGATTTCACAACGCTCTGCGCAGGCCTAAAGCCCGGCGGCAGCGAAGCGATCGCCTGTCTAGGAAAGAACATGGAGCGTTTATCGCCGGCATGCCAGGACGCCGTCTACGCGATCTTGCCGGAAGAGCCTGCGAAGGCCGCATCGGAGAAAGAAGCGCCGGCTTTTGAACCTGCGGCGCCGCGCGCGACCTCCCGTCACATCGCTATTACCTCGGCACCGCCGCCACCGCTCCGCGACCCGCACCACGCGGTGGCTGAGAAGCAGAAGGCAACGACCAGCGTTGCCGCGGCGCCTGCTGAAGCGCCACCCATGGACGAGCCGGCGGTCAAACCGATAAGGAAAACACCCGCTGTACGACCGGTGGCGAAGGCAAAACTGGAAACGCAGCATAAGCTGCCGCGCACCGCACATGTCAGAGTAGACACAGCCTCGACCGCCATCCGCACCTGCCGGCCCGACCTCATCCGCTTCTGTCGCAATGTGCGGCCGGGCGGCGGGCGCGAGTTCGCCTGTCTCGCCTCGCACCGTATCCTGCTTACTAGACAGTGCCGCACTGCGCTCGCAGACGTTAGCCGCGGCCGCGCGATGCTGCGACATTGAAAGTGCTTGGAGCAGCAGCCGCCGATGCCCTAACGTGCTGTCCTATCGTCTTGGGCAGGGAGCTTTGACAATGGACAGTGTGAGAGCAGGCGGAACAGCCGCGCGCGTGATCGTGGGCATCGTTCTGGCTCTGCTGGCGAGCGCCGCACAGGCGCAGCCGAGCCAACAGCAAATCAGTGCGGTCAAGGCGAGCTGCCGCTCCGACTTCATGGCGCATTGCATGAGCGTGCAGCCCGGGACCAGGGAGGCCCTGCAGTGTTTGCAGCAGCACCTCGCTCAGCTTTCCGGCGCCTGCAAGACGGCGGTAAACGCTACCATGCCGCAAGCTCCTGTTGCCGCGCCTGCACCAAGGGCAGCCGCCGCCCCCGCGCCGGCGGCGAAAACAGCAACCACACCGCCTTCCGA
>DASRDF010000041.1:0-4524 GCA_035652735.1 Pseudolabrys sp.
GGCGCTGTGTGCGGTTTGCGGCAGGATGACGAATTGCCGATCGCCGTTCGGCAGTTGCCGGAAGAAATCGAGCAGGTCCTCGTTGGTCGAGTTGCCGTCGAATTCGCCGCGCAGCATCAGCACCGGCGATTTGATCTTGGCCGGATCGACGATCGGTAAATGCGCGGCCATGTCGATGTAGGTGCCGCTCGGCACTTCATTGCCGAACGGCATTTCATCGGCGACCAGCGCCTCGACCATCGCCGGGTCGTACAATTCGGGATGGCCGTCGCGCGTGAAGATGGAGCGGATCATCGCCGCGTCGCGCTTGCGGTGCGGACTGGCGCTGAGCTGGGCGATTTTCTCGCGCCGGCGTTCGATCTCGGCGGCGCCGTTGCCCTTGTAGGTGAAGGCACACAATGCAAGCCGGCCGACGCGCTCGGGCTCTGCCTGCGCAAAGGCAGCGGCGCGGATGCCGCCGGACGAAGTGCCGTAGAAATGCGCCTTGACCTGTCCCGTTTCCTTCATCACCACCGGCATCGCCGCGCGCAGGTCCTCGACGCCGCTGGCGATGTCGGAATTGTTGCCGGAACTTCCCGAGCGGCCGTAGCCGTCATGGTCCATCGTCCATACATCGTAGCCGTAGCCGGCGAGCACATTCATCAATGAGTATTCACCCTTGCCGGGAACCGTGAGGTCGTAGGATGAGCGCGCGGAATTGGACGAGCCGTGCACGAGGAACACCGGCACCTTCGGCGTTTCGCCCTGCTGCGGCGCGCCGAGACGCTTGCGCCACAGATTGAGCTTCACGTTGCCTTTGTTCGCCCAATATTCCGCGCTCCAGATCGCACTCGGCTCCGCCGCGGCGCCCGGCGCGACGACGCTGGAAAAAAGCCCGGCGCCGACGCCGAGCCCTGCGCTTTTGAGAACGGTGCGGCGATCCTGCTCGTGCATGGCGGTGCCCCTCGCTGCAGGCGGATGTCCGGCTCCGCCATTGCCGAAGTCCGGCCAATTTATCAGGTCGCCGACGGGGGCGGCAGTCCACTCGCGCCGCCTCGGCGGTTCTGCTAGGTGGGTCGCGGGTGCGCCGCAGCAGGCGCGCGGTGTCGGGAGGCGCTGAGCGCCGGGTGCGCCGCCCACGCCGAACCGGAGGAAGAATGCTCAAGAGGTTGCGCGCGGTTGCGCGCTTTTTCCAGGACAACGTCGGCTGGAATCGGATCGGCGTGCTGCTCAGCCTGACCATCATCGCCGTTGCGGTGGTGGTGCTGGTGCACATGCTGCACGACCTCAACTTCGACGAAGTGATCGCCGATATCAAGGCGACCGACATCGGCGATTTGACGGTGGCGGCGCTATTTGTTGCCGGCGGCTATTTCACGCTCACGTTTTACGACTGGTTCGCGCTGCGCACGATCGGGCGCAGCGAAGTGCCTTACCGGATCGCCGCGCTGTCGGGCTTCTCGAGTTACGCAGTCGGCCACAATATCGGCGCCACGGTGTTCACCGGCGGCGCCGTGCGCTACCGCATCTATTCGGCTTGCGGGCTTTCCGCCATCGAGGTCGCCAAAATCTGTTTCGTCGCCGGGCTCACCTTCTGGCTCGGCAACGCGACCGTGCTCGGCTTGAGCGTGACCATCGAGCCGCACGCGGCGACGCCGATCACGCAATTCCCCGGCTGGGCCAACCGCACCATCGCGGTGGTGATCCTGGCGGTGCTGTTCTCCTATATCGGCTGGGTGTGGAGCGCGCCGCGCGAGATCGGACAGGGCGAATGGAAGGTGCGGCTGCCGAACGGGCCCTCGACCTTGGTGCAAATCTGCATCGGCCTGTGCGACCTCGGCTGCTGCACCATGGCGATGTACATGCTGCTGCCGCACGAGCCGAATGTCGGCTTCGTCACGCTGCTGGTGGTGTTCGTCTGCGCCACCATGCTCGGCTTCGCCAGCCATGCGCCCGGCGGCCTCGGCGTGTTCGATGCCGCGATGCTGGTCGCGCTCTGGCAATTCGAGAAGGAAGACCTTGTCGCCGGGCTGCTGCTGTTCCGGCTGCTCTACTACCTGGTGCCCTTCGTCATTGCCCTCGCCATCCTCGGCACGCGCGAAGCGCTCATCATGCGCAATGGCAAGCCGGCGCCCGCGCCGAAATCGGTGCCGGCGGCCGAGCCGCTGCGCAGCGAGATCGAGCGGGAGACGACCGGGGCCGAGTGAGACGGCCCCGAACGCCAGCTTCAGAAACGAGATCACGTGCTTATCGCTACCGGCATGACCAGGGGTAGCCGCGCCTGCGAAGGCTGTGCCGTTTTAGCAACAGGTCGAAAATAGCGCTCCGGCCAGCCCGTCCCGTCCACACCGGCGATTGTCGGTCGCGCAAAAGGGCGGCACGATAGCCTCACCGGTACCGGGCAACATAGGGGCGCAATCGATGTCACCTCACGGGTGGAATCCGCGGCACTCCAAGGTGAGCGCACGGAGCGTATTAGCAATCGGCGTACTGTTGACGACGACCATTGCCGCGCAAGCAGGCGGCTTTGCGATTCGGGAGCAAAGTGCTGTCGGCGAGGGCTCGTCTTATGCAGGCGTTGCGGCGGGCGGCGCGCTCTCGTCGGCATTCTGGAATCCGGCCACCATCACGCAGACGCGCGGTTTTGCCGTTGAAACGGACGCGTCGATCATCGCCGGATACGCCAATAACACGCCGACCACGGCGACGCTCGGTGCGCTCGGCTTCGGCGGTACCAACAATGTGGCGCTCCCGGCCGTCGTTCCGTCTGGCTATGCAAGCTATCAGCTCAACAACAATCTCTGGCTGGGAATGGCATTCAACGCGCCCTTCGGCCTTTCGGAATCCTTCCCCGACACTTTCTCCGGCCGTGCCTACGGCGATTCCAACACCTCGCTGGCGACATACAATTTCAATCCGATGATTGCCTGGCGTATCAACGACTGGATCAGTGTCGGTGCCGGCTTCCAGGCTCAATACGCAAAGGTGACGTACGACACCGGCATCGGTCCGGCGCCGCCATTCGTTGCACAACAAATCGGAATTCTTAGCGGTGCGGGCTGGGCCTATGGTGCCACCGCAGGAGCTACCTTCACGCCGGGTCCGAACACCCGGATCGGCATCGGTTGGCGTTCGGCCTTGAACCAGAAGATCAACGGCACGTTCGGCACGACCGTCGGGTTTCCGTTTTTCCTGCCGCCGACCACGACCGGCGCGGTCAGCACGACCATCAAGATGCCGGATATCGTCAGCCTCGGCATTCGTCAGCGTCTCGACATGAACTGGACGGTTATGGCGACAGCCGAATGGACCAACTGGAGTCGGATCGGCACATCGAATGTCGTGCTGCCGTCCGGGGCGCCGGCGACCCTTGTCGGGGTGCCGATCACCATCCCGTTCAAATATCGCGACGGGCAATTCTATGCGCTCGGCGCCGAATATAACTGGACCCCGATCACGACATTGCGCGCCGGTGTCGCCTATGAAATTTCTCCGATCGACGACACGGTGCGCATCCCGGCGCTGCCCGACAACGATCGTCTTTGGGTCTCGGCGGGTCTCAGCCACAAACTCAGCCAGTCCGTGACGCTCGACTTCGCCTATAGCCACGCCTTTGTGAAAGACCCGACCTTCAATATTTCGGCATCGTCGGGCAACCCGAGCTTCAATGGCGTCGATACCTATATCGGCAAGGGATCGTCTCACTTCGACATCTTCACCGTCGCGCTGCGCTACGCGCCGAATCCGACGCCGTAGCCGGCCGACGAGGCAGCGAGCTGCTCATCTTGTTTCGTTGACAAAGAGGCCGCCTCAGATGGGCGGCCTCTTCAATTTATGATGTTGCCAATCGGCCCATGGCGCATACAGCTCCTTGCACTACGCATATGATGACTTCATGAGGCCTCGCAGATGCCTCACGATTCCTAGATTGATCCTGACTGACCTCCACAAAGAACAATTTTGAGCAGTCCCAAGGCCTCGCCCCCTTTAACCGATTAGATTCAATTACCTAGGAGTTCGGTGAGTTATCCGGCTTAGCTACGACGTAGCTTGATCGCAGCCGATCCGCAGTGCAGAATTTGAACTCTCGCAGGGCTGTGGCGAGCGCGCAGATGTTTTCAAAGACGACGAGATCGCTTCGGATCCATCTGGTTATTCTTAATCTATTGGTGCTTGCCCCTCTGTTGATTAGCGGTCTGATCATCGCCGCGATGTACGTCGCAAGTGAGCGCCAAGCGCTTGTCTCCCAAGCCCAGGATGTTCTGCGTAACGTTAGATTTTCTGTAAACAAGGAGCTCCAACGCTATGCTCTGTCGCTCGACGGTTTGACGAAGTCGGCGAGATTGGACCAAGGCGCCTTTGAAGAATTGTACAAATCCGCGCAAATCCTGACTGAAACGATTCCAGGCAGCCGCATCAGTCTGGAAAAGGCCGGCGGCGAACCGATCTTCAACACCTTCCGCCAATTTGGATCGAACCTGCCAAGCCGAACAGCCCCCAGCCTGCTCGCCGCCGAAGAAGCCGCGATCAGAACGCGTCAGCTGG
>DASRDF010000042.1:0-40238 GCA_035652735.1 Pseudolabrys sp.
CATGGGGCTGGGCGAGGGCCGCAACCTGCGCAAGGACTACATCCTGCGCGAATGCGAGGCCTCGCTGGCGAGGCTGCAGACGGACTGCATCGATCTTTATCAGACTCACTTCGACGACGAGGTCACGCCGCCGGAGGAGACGATGGCGGCCTATGCGCAGCTTATGGCGCAAGGCAAGGTGCGCGCGATCGGCGCGTCGAACATCAGCCCGACGCGGCTGAAAGCGTCACTTGCCGCCAGCAAGACGCTCGGCCTGCCTCGCTACGAGACCTTGCAGCCGCTCTATAATCTATCGGACCGCAACGAATTCGAAACCGGCTATGCGGCACTGTGCCGGCAGGAGCAGATCTCTGTCATTCCCTATTACGGGCTCGCCGCCGGTTTTCTCACCGGCAAGTACCGCTCTCCGGCGGACGCCGACAAAAACCCGGCACGCGCCGCGCGGCTGAAGAAATATCTCGACGCACGCGGCACCCGCATTTTGCAGACGCTCGACGCGGTGGCCGCACGGCATCGCGCCAGCCCGGCGCAAGTCGCGCTGGCCTGGCTGATCGGCCGCATCACCGCTCCGATCGTCAGCGTCACCAATGTCGGGCAACTTGCCGATATCGTGAAGGCGCCGCAGCTCCGGCTCGCGGCCGAAGATGTGGCGGCGCTGAATGCGGCGGGAAGCTGAATCCCTGCGGAAGCTGAGCCCGGAGGCAAAGACCCGAGTCACCAGCTTCCGCAGATAAGACGGTCAAATAGTTAAGAAGCGGCCGCTTGCTTTTTGTCCTTGTCGTACCACGGCGCGTAGAGGACGCGGTTGGTCTCGAGGTAACTCTTGAGGCTGGAGAGCACGAGCGGCCAGCCATTGCTGATGCTGGCGAACACCTTGGTGTCCTCTGCAAAGTCGTCGTGGGTGACCGTCAGCTTGACCTGATCCTTCTGCGGCTCCAGCTCGAAGACGACGCGCGAGGGCTGCTCGCCGGCAAATTGCGGATCGTGCATCGGGCGGAAGCTGTACGAAAGCCGCCGCGGCGGATCGTTTTCCAGAATCTTGCCCTGCAGGATCAGCTTGCCTTCGCGGTGGAATTCGATGGGCGAGCCGACCTTCCAGTCCGAGGTCGCGGCATTGCCGAACCAGAATTTGCCGGTAGCGTCATGATCGGTGAGCGCCTTGAACACTCTGTCGGGCGTCGAGGCGATATAAGTCACGTAAACAAAGACGGGCTTACTCATCTGCTTTCTCCTGACTTTCCAATGCCTTTTTCATGTCCGCCAGCGCTTGAAGGCGGTGGCGTTCGAATTTCCCGATCCAGCGCTCGCCGATTTCATGGATCGGCACCGGATTGAGGTAGTGCAGCTTCTCCCTCCCCCGTCGCACGGTGGCGACAAGATTGGCCTCTTCCAGGATGGCCAAATGCTTGCTCACCGCTTGGCGCGTCATGTCGAGGCGCGTGCAAAGCTCGCTCAGCGTTTGACCGTTTTCAGCCCGAAGCCTGTCGAGCAATTCGCGTCTGCTCGCATCGGCCAGGGCTCGAAAGACTTCATCCATGAGTCAGACAATATGCAACCTTTTGGTTGCCTGTCAAGGGCTAATTTGGGAACCGCGCTTTCGGCGCGGCGTTGTCCGGCGGCCATGGCGAAGCGCGCAAAGGGCATTTCCGAGCACGAAGTCGAAGCCGTCGAGGAAATGTCGACACCGCGCACGCCGGTCATCTACGAGGTTGTGCGGCGGCAGGGCGACGAGGAAATGGAGCGGCCGGCGACCTCGCTGTGGTGGTCGGGGATTGCCGCGGGCCTGTCGATGAGCTTTTCGCTGCTGGCGCAGGCAGTCCTGCATCAGCACTTGCCCGCTACCAACTGGCGGCCGCTGGTGGCGGGCTTCGGCTACTGCGTCGGCTTCCTGATGACGGTGCTCGCGCGGCAGCAGCTATTCACAGAAACGACGATCACAGTTGTGCTGCCGGTGCTGAAGGATTTGTCGTGGGCGACGTTATGGCGCCTGCTACGACTGTGGGCGATCGTCCTTGTCGCCAATCTGATCGGCACATTGTTCGCCGCCATCTTCTGTCGATATTCGCCGGTATTGCCGGACGGTCTGTTCGACAACATGATCGAGATCAGCCGCGGCCTTCTCGCGCTGTCTTGGTGGCAGATGGCTTTCCACGCTGTTTCCGCCGGCTTTCTCATCGCCGCCATGGTCTGGATGATTCCGACCGCCGAGAACCAGCAATTCGTGGTCATCACGCTGATGACCTGGCTGATCGCCGTCAGCGGCGCGACGCATATCATCGCCGGCAGCATGGAGGCTTATCTCCTGGCGTTCGCCGGCGACTGGACATGGTGGCAAACGATCCTCTCGTTCATCGTGCCGGTGCTGCTTGGCAATGTCGTCGGCGGCACCGTTCTGTTCGCGGTGATTTCCTACGCCCAGGTGATGAAGGAGATCTGAGCCGCAGCCCTGCGCACTATTGGTTGATGCAGCTGCCGATATAGGCGCCGGGATTTCCCGTCGCGCTTGCGCCATACGCGCCGGCTTGGTGCGCACAACGCACCGACTTGTCCTGTAACGTCTCCGTGCCACCCGGTCCATTGCCGATCGAGGGCAGATTGGGCAACGTGCGGCCCGTCTGCGGCACATAAAGCGGCGGCGCCTGCGTCGACCTCGGCGTCGCCACATGCATCTCGGGCACCGGCAGCGGCGCTTGCGGTCCCGGCAACGGCGCAGGGTAGACCGGGTTGGATGAGCCACGACGCGTGTTTTCCTTGACGCCAAAGCCCTTCGACGCGATGGAATGCCTGTGCGCCATCCGGCGGTGCGTGCGCGTGTGCTTGATCGGCCCATGCGGCTCCGGCCGCATGATGCTTATGGTGCCGCTGTCGTCAGCCGCGCAGGCCGGAGCGGCGCACGCGGCCAATACGAACGCGATCAGGCATCCTCTGAGCATCTCGCTCACATAAGGAGGCGGTGACGACACCGCTACTCCTCCGGCGCCTCGACGATCGGGTCGTACCGCTTGGCGTCGAAGCCGAGCAAGTTCCAGCTTTGCTGCATGTGTGGCGGCAGCGGCGCCGTCACATCGATCGTCCCGCCGCGCGGGTGCGGCACCACGATGCGCCGCGCGAGCAGATGCAACTTGTCCTGCATCCCGCCGGGGAGTTCCCAGTTCTGCTTATTGAAATATTTGGGATCGCCGACGATCGGGTGACCGATGTGATCCATGTGCGCCCGCAGCTGATGGGTGCGGCCGGTCACCGGTTTGAGCGACAGCCAGGCGAGCTTTTGCGCCGAGGTTTCCACCACGGCATAATAGGTTACGGCATGGCTTGCGCCCTTCTCGCCATGCGCGGCAATGCGCATGAAGGAGTCCTCCTCGCGCTCTTCCTTGGCAAGGAACGTAGAAATGCGACCCTGATGCGGGCGCGGCACGCCGACGACCAGCGCCCAATAAATCTTACGCGCCGCCCGCGAGCGGAAGGTCTTCGCCAAGGCTGCCGCAGCAAAACGGGTCTTCGCCACCAGCAGGCAGCCGGCCGTGTCCTTGTCGAGGCGATGCACGAGACGCGGCCGCTGTGCCTCGGCATGAGAGCCGCGCAAGCTGGCCAACATGCCGTCGATGTGCCGGACGGTGCCTGAACCGCCCTGTACGGCGAGGCCAATCGGTTTGTTGAGGACCAGAACATCGTCGTCCTCGTAAAGCGTGATCGATCTGAGGAAGGCGCGATCCTTTTGCGTCTGCGGCGCGTCATCCGGTGGCAGCCGCGCATCCAATTGCAGGGGCGGAACCCGCACCGACTGACCGGCATCGAGCCGCGCCTTCGGCTGCGTGCGCTTGCCGTTCACCCGCACCTCGCCCTTGCGGATGATGCGCTGGATGTGACTGAACGACAGGCCGGGAAAGCGAGCCTCGAAGAAGCGGTCGAGGCGTATGCCATTCTCGTCGGCGGTGACGGTGAGAGTTTGGACCCGCCCTGCCCCACCCGGCGCCGCTGATATGGAGCGAGGCTGCTCTTGGGCTTCGACCCGAGCGTCGGCCGGCTTTCGGAAGTTACGGTGGTCCGGCGATGGCGAATGGCCTTGAGAGCGAGCGCCTCGAACCGCCCTCTCAGCGCGACCCTCTTCCCGCAGGCGGGGAGAGGAGGTGCGGTGCTCGCCAAAATGCTTCCTCTTGCCGCGAAACTGCCGCGGCCCAGCCTGTTGCCGTCCGCCGCCCGGCTGGCGCGGCCCGCTGCGTCCGCGGCTCACGACCCGCTCCGCTCCTTCCGCAATTTTGCCCAGTACTCCAACCGTTTCCTGATCTCGCGCTCGAAGCCGCGTTCGGCGGGATCGTAAAATTTCTGCCGTTCAAGGGCATCGGGGAAATAGTTCTGGCCGGAGAAGGCCTCTGCTTCGTCATGGTCGTAGGCATAGCCGCGCCCATAGCCCTCGTCCTGCATGAGCTTGGTCGGCGCATTGAGGATGTGTTTCGGCGGAAGCAGCGAACCCGCCTCCTTTGCGATGCGCATGGCGGCGCCGAAAGCGGCATAAGCCGCATTGGATTTCGGTGCGGTGGCGCAGTAGATCACCGCTTGCGCGATCGCGAGCTCGCCTTCGGGAGACCCGAGGAAATCGTAAGCGTCCTTGGCCGCATTGGCCACCACCAAGGCCTGCGGATCGGCAAGGCCGATATCCTCAATCGCCATGCGCACGACGCGCCGCGCGATGTAAAGCGGCGGCTCGCCGGCATCGAGCATGCGGCAGAGGTAATAAAGCGCAGCATCGGGATCGGACCCGCGCACCGATTTGTGCAAAGCGGAGATGAGATTGTAGTGACCATCCTGCGACTTGTCGTAGATCGGCGCGCGGCGCTGTACGATCTCCTGCAGTTGCGCGGCGGTGAACGTCTCGTCTTTGCGGGCAGCGCGCCAGACCTCCTCAGCCAAAGTGAGTGCGGCGCGGCCGTCGCCGTCGGCCATACCGACGAGCTGCGCGCGCGCCTCCGCGTCGAGCGGCAGCTTGCGACCTTCGATCGTCTCGGCGCGCGCCAGCAGCTTCTCGATCGCCTCGGCATCGAGCGACTTGAACACGAGAACGCGTGCACGCGACAACAAGGGCGCGTTCAGCTCGAAACTCGGGTTCTCGGTGGTGGCGCCGACCAAGATGATGGTGCCATCCTCCATCACAGGCAGAAATGAATCTTGCTGCGCACGGTTGAATCGATGAATCTCGTCGACGAACAGCAGCGTGCTCTGCCCGATCTCACGGCGGCGGCGGGCCTCGTCGAATACCTTCTTGAGGTCGGCGACGCCGGTGAAGATCGCCGAGATCTGCTCAAAATACAGATCGGTCGCCTGCGCCAGCAGCCGCGCTACGGTGGTCTTCCCGGTGCCGGGCGGCCCCCAGAACACGAGCGAACCGAGCGAACGCGTGGACAGCATGCGCGTCAGCGCGCCGTCGGGTCCGAGCAGATGATCCTGGCCCACCACCTCATCGAGCTTCTGTGGACGCAGCCGATCGGCCAGCGGCCGTGGCGCATCTTTGTCGAGGCCTGCGGCGGCAAATAGCGTGGGACCGCTCGCTTTACTGCGGGTTGCCATCGGATCGCCCTTTAGCCGGCACGGCCGCGTTATCGCGGCCTCCACGTCGTGCCGGCGGCATAGAAAGAGACGCGGATCGTAGGTCCTCGCCCTGCCTAAAAAACCGGTCCAGCCGTGTCGGCGCGACGTGCCGTCACAATCATATGGTAGCGCGCAACATCATCCGCTGAACACAGCCGATATCTGCCGGCCACCGCGATTGATGAGAATGCGCCAGGTCCGGCTCGGCGATTCGGCCACCCGCGCAAGATCGCCGGTCTTGGCGATCTTCTCGCCATTCACGGAAATAATGATATCGCCGCGGCGAAAGCCGACGTTGCTGGCATAGGAACCGGCGTCCACGTCGAGAATGACCACTCCGCGGTCGGCGTTTTGCAGCTGCAATTCGTCGATCAAGGCCGGCGACAGATTGGCGATTTTGGCGCCAGAGAACGGCGAGCGGGACCGGATCGTGATCTCGTCGCGCGGCGAGTCGGGCGCGGTGCGGAGCGCAACTTTGGCGACAAGCTTGCTGCCCGAGCGCAACAATCCAAGCTCCGCAAAGCCGCCCAGCGGTTTCGTGGCGAAACGGTAGTCGAAGGCGTTGGGATCGTCCACCTCTTGCCCATCAACGGACAGGATGAGGTCGCCGACTTTCAAGCCAGCCTCCGCTGCGGGACTGCCATGCTGGATGCTGGTCACCAGCGCGCCGGCCGGCCGTGTCAGACCGAGACTGTCTGCAATGTCCGGTGTCACCGCCTGCAGGCGGGCGCCGAGCCATGGCCGTTGCACTGCTTTGCCGCCCCGCTCGGCTGAGGTGACGACCACGCGCACCATGTTAGCGGGAATAGCAAAGCCTATTCCCTGCGACCCACCTGAGCGCGAAAAGATTGCAGTGTTGATGCCGACCAATTTACCGTCCAGGTCCACGAGCGCCCCGCCCGAATTGCCGGGATTAATGGCGGCGTCGGTCTGGATGAAAAACTGATAGTCGGTAATGCCGACCTGGGTGCGCGCGAGCGCCGAGACGATACCGTGCGTCACGGTCTGCCCGACCCCAAAGGGATCGCCAATCGCGAGCACAACATCCCCCACTTGCAGAGCATCGGAATTGGCAAATTGCAGCACCGGGAAGCGCTCATGCGTACCTTTCAGGCGCAACACGGCGAGGTCGCTACGCTTGTCCTTGAGCACGATCTCGGCTTCGAACTCGCGCTTGTCGGCGAGCGCCACCTTCACTTCGTCAGCGCCCTCGATGACATGCACATTGGTGACGACCAGGCCTGACGGGTCGACGATAACGCCGGAGCCGAGTGAGCGCTGAATTTGACTGCCGAGGTCGCCGGGCATGCCAAAGAAGCGGCGAAAGATCGGATCGTCAAACAACGGGTTTTGGTTACGCACGACTTTGGCGGCATAGACGTTGACCACGGCCGGAGCGACCCGCTGCACCACCGGCGCATAAGAAAGCCGCAACTCCGCCTGAGTCGGCACCCGGCGCTCGATCGGTTGCGCAAAGGCCGTCAGCACAGCGGCGCAAACCGTAAGCGCGGCCAGCGATAAGGTCGACAGGCTTGACATCCGACGCATGATTCGAAACCCCGCGAACTGCGGAGATATAAGGCTTGAAGCGGCCTAAATGAAGGCCGCCGGCGCCCGCGCCGCAACCATCCTCAAGAAGGACGAGACGAAGCGACTATTCCTGTGGCGGCACCGTGCGCAGATAGGCTACGACTGCATCGAGGTCGTCCGGCGTCACGCTCGCATAGTAATGATAGCCCATCGGCGGCTTGAGAGGGCTGCCGTCCTTGCTGATGCCCTGAGTGATGGCGCGTTTGATCTGGTCATCAGTCCAAGCACCGATGCCCTTGGTTTTGCTGGAGCTGATGTTGCGTGATGTCGAAATGCCCCACGGTCCCGGGAAGTCGAAGCCGCCCGCCCCGAGGCGCGTAGTCCACAGGCGTACGCCCTTCTCCATGGGCGTGTGGCATTCCATGCAATGCGCGATCGTGGCGAGATAGAAGCCCCGTTTTACTTTGTCCGTCATCATGGCTTCCGTGTACGGCTTCTCGCCGCCGGGGAGCACATGCTCAACCTGGGGCATCTTGTAGATCGGCGCAGCGACGGTGTTCTTGATCGGCTTGATTGTACGCAGGTAAGCGACGACCGCATTTAGGTCGCGCTCGGTCATGATGTGGTAGAAGCCGGTCGGCATCACCATCGCGATATGCACGCCGTTCGGTCTGATGCCGGTGCGCAACAAGGTCTTGATCTGCGCGTCGGTCCAGCCACCGATGCCCGTATCTTTGTCCTGGGTGATGTTGGGGGCGGTGACCTTGAAGGGCGGCTCGTCCCAGGACAGTCCACCTGAAAATTCCTTACCCGGGATGTCGCCGTTTGGCCCTTTCGGCGAATGGCAGTTGCCGCAGGTGAGAATGCCGTTCACCAGATAGTCGCCCCGCTTGACGAGATCGGATTGCGCGTTGGCGAAAGTGGCAAAGCCGGTGAGTACAAAAGCAGCGACAACAAGCCGGATCATGGTCCCCCCTCAAAGCGTGACGGCAGTCGGGATTATACAAAGGCGCATCGCTGCGCCTATGGCTTTAGCGAATAAAAAAGGGCGGCAAATGCCGCCCTTTTTTCGGATGAGATTCAACAAGTCGTCAGGCGGGCACCGCCGCCGTCTCCTCGGTGGTCTTTTCCTGTACCGGTCCGGAATCTTTGCCTTTGGCTGCCTCATCCCGGTCGATGAATTCGATGACCGCACGGGCGGCATTGTCGCCATAACGGAAACCCGCCTTGATAACGCGCGTATAGCCGCCGTTGCGCTCCTTGTAGCGCGGACCGATGACATCGAAGAGCTTCTTGACCTGCGCCACGTCGCGGATTTCCGCAATCGCCTGTCGGCGGGCGGAGAGGCCGCCTTTTTTGGCGAGCGTGACAAGCTTCTCGACCACCGGACGCAGCTCCTTGGCCTTGGGCAGCGTGGTGATCACCTGCTCGTGCTTGATCAAGGCCGCCGCCATGTTGGCGAACATCGCCTTGCGGTGCGCAGGCTTTTTGTTGAGCTTGCGATGAACTTTGCCGTGACGCATCTCAGTAATCAGTAGCCAGTGATCAGCGATCAGAACATGTCTGATTACTGATTTCTGACCGCTGTCCCCTGTCAGTAGTGGTCTTCAAACCGCTTGGCGAGCTCTTCGATATTCTCCGGCGGCCAGCCCGGCACTTCCATGCCGAGGTGCAGACCCATCTGGGCCAGTACTTCCTTGATCTCGTTGAGCGACTTTCGACCGAAGTTCGGCGTCCGCAGCATTTCCGCTTCGGTCTTCTGCACGAGATCGCCGATGTAGACGATGTTGTCATTCTTGAGACAGTTGGCCGAGCGCACCGAGAGTTCGAGTTCGTCGACCTTCTTGAGGAAGGCCGGGTTGAAGGCGAGATCGGGGATCGCCTCGGCGGCGGCCTCCTTGCGCGGCTCCTCGAAGTTGACGAAGACGTTCAGCTGATCCTGGAGGATGCGGGCCGCGTAAGCCAGCGCGTCCTCCGGCGACACTGCGCCGTTGGTCTCGATGGTCATCGTCAACTTGTCGTAGTCCAGAATCTGACCCTCGCGGGTGTTTTCCACCTTGTACGAAACCTTGCGCACCGGCGAATACAGGCTATCGACGGGAATAAGCCCGATCGGCGCGTCTTCGGGCCGGTTGCGCTCGGCCGGCACGTAGCCTTTGCCGGTGTTGACGGTGAATTCCATGCGGATCTCGGCACCCTCGTCGAGGGTGCACAGCACGAGGTCCGGATTGAGCACCGTGACATCACCCACCGTCTGGATGTCGCCGGCGGTGACCGTGCCGGGTCCTTGCTTCTTCACCACCATGCGCTTGGGGCCCTCGCCCTGCATTTTGATGGCAATGTCTTTGATGTTGAGCACGATGTCCGTCACGTCCTCGCGCACGCCGGCGATCGAGGAAAACTCGTGCAGAACCCCGTCGATATGTACCGACTGCACCGCTGCCCCTTGCAGCGAGGAGAGCAGAACGCGCCGCAGCGCATTGCCAAGCGTGACGCCGAAACCGCGCTCGAGCGGTTCGGCAACCACGGTCGCCGTCCGCGCGACATCGGCGCCGGCGGCCACCTGGAGCTTGTTCGGCCTGATCAGTTCTTGCCAATTCTTTTGGATCACGTCATTCACCTTTTCAGCGGCGCGGGCTTTTCATCCTCGCGCAGTCCCACCCGCCGTGTGGGAGAAGTTTGGCGGCAGCGGATGCGGGACGGCCGCATCCGCTTCGAATTCAAACGCGGCGCCGCTTGCGCGGCCGGCAACCGTTGTGCGGGATCGTCGTGACATCGCGGATCGAGGTAATGGTGAAACCGGCGGCCTGCAGCGAGCGCAACGCCGACTCGCGGCCCGAACCGGGGCCTGACACCTCGACCTCCAGGGTGCGCATACCGTGCTCTTGCGCCTTCTTGGCGGCGTCTTCGGCTGCGACTTGCGCGGCGTAGGGCGTCGACTTCCGTGAGCCCTTGAAACCCATGGTCCCCGCCGATGACCAGGCAATGGTGTTGCCCTGTGCATCGGTGATGGTGATCATGGTGTTGTTGAACGAGGCGGCAACGTGCGCGACGCCCGACGCGATGTTCTTGCGTTCGCGCCTGCGGACGCGGGTGGCTTCCTTACCCATTCCTCAAGTCCTTTCGCGGCCCGCAAGCCAAAGGCGCGGGCAAGTCCCGTTACTTGCTTTCGACTTTCTTCTTGCCGGCGATGGTCTTGGCCGGCCCTTTACGTGTGCGCGCATTGGTATGGGTGCGTTGTCCACGCACCGGCAAACCCTTGCGGTGGCGCAGCCCGCGGTAGCAACCGAGATCCATCAGGCGCTTGATGTTCATGGCCACGTCTCGGCGCAGATCGCCTTCCACCACGTAGTCGTGATCGATGACCTCGCGGATTTGCAGCACCTCGGCGTCGGTGAGTTGCGACACGCGCCGCTCGTCCGGCAGGTTAACCTTGGTCATGATGTCCCGGGCGATCTTGGGCCCGATTCCATGAATGTATTGAAGCGCGATGATCACGCGCTTGTTCGTCGGTAGATTGACGCCCGCGATACGAGCCACGAGGCAGAACTCCTGTTTATGGTCCGGCCCGGCGGGCCTTGAATTTTCCTGCCCCATCAGGGGCATAGCGCAAAGCGTAACACGACACCCGTCCCCGCTCGCCGGGGGCCTGGCATCGCGTCAAGCTCCTGAATGCGCAGCTTATTAGGGGATTCATCGGCCTTTCGTCAACCTCCGCCGACTACCCGATTTGCGCAGTCCCCGCCTGTTTTTGCTTCTTGCCGGGGCAGCCGACCGCTTCGGTGCCTTGCCGGTACGGCGCCTGCGATTGGGACCAGTCGGCTTGGCAGTCCCACCGGTCCGTTTTTCTGGCCGCTTGGCCTCACCGCGCTTACTGCGCCCCGCGCCGCGACGACCAGGGCCGAGGATTCGGTCAATGGCATGGGTGACGGCGTCGATGGAGGCCATCCCGTCCACCGGCTTGTGCAGGCCCTTGGCTGCATAGTGATTGGCGACCGGCGCGGTCTGCGCCCGATAGGCGGCGAGCCGGCCTTTGAGCACCTCAGGATTGTCGTCGGAGCGCAGTTTCTCCCCGCGGGCTGTCATTTCGGCCACCCGCTTCTCTATGCGCTTGAGCAGGCTACGTTCGTCGACCTTGAGCTCGATAACTGCATCCAGTTTGAGGCCGCGCTCCGCCAAAAGGCGGTCGAGCGCTTCCGCCTGGGGCACCGTGCGCGGAAAGCCGTCGAGAACAAACCCGCCGCGGCAGTCCGGCTGGTCAATGCGCTCGGCGATGATGGCCACGACGACGTCATCCGGCACCAATTGGCCACGATCCATGATGGCTTTGGCGCGCTGGCCGACTTCGGTTCCGGCGGCCACAGCGGCGCGCAACATGTCGCCGGTCGAGAGTTGGACGATGCCGTGTTTGGAAACCAGGCGCTGTGCTTGCGTGCCCTTCCCCGCCCCCGGCGGGCCGAGCAGGATCACTCTCATCGCGTCCGGCCTCGCAGCTTCGACCGTTTGATCAGCCCTTCATACTGATGCGCCAGCAGATAGCCTTGAATCTGCGCGACGGTGTCCATGGTCACGCTCACCACGATCAGCAATGAGGTGCCGCCGAAGTAGAAGGGCACCGCCGCATACGAGATCAAAATCTCCGGGATAAGACACACCACCGCCAGATACAGCGCGCCGACGACCGTAATGCGCGAGAGCACATAATCGATGTATTCGGCCGTGCGCTCGCCCGGCCTGATGCCCGGAATGAAACCGCCGTGCTTTTTGAGGTTATCGGCGGTCTCCGTCGGATTGAACACGATCGCGGTGTAGAAGAACGCGAAGAAGACGATAAGCGCGATATAAAGGACGAGGAACAGCGGCCGACCGTGGCCGAGCAATGTGGTCACCGTCGTGAGCCAGCCCGGACCGCTTCCGGCGTTGAAATTGGCCACCGTCGTCGGCAACAGCAGCAGCGAGGAGGCAAAAATCGGTGGAATCACGCCGGATGTGTTGAGTTTGAGCGGCAGATGCGAGGACTGGCCCTCGAACATACGGTTGCCAACCTGCCGCTTGGGATACTGGATTAATAGGCGGCGCTGCGCCCGTTCCATGAACACGATGAAGGCGATGACCGCAACCGCCATCACGATGACAGCCAGGATGAGGCCCGTCGACAACGCTCCCTGACGGCCGAGTTCCAAAGTACCGGCAATCGCCGAAGGCAATTGCGCCACAATGCCTGAGAGGATGATCAGCGAAATTCCGTTGCCGATACCGCGCGAGGTGATCTGCTCCCCCAACCACATCAGAAAAATGGTGCCGCCGGTGAGCGTAATGGTGGTCGAAATCAGAAAGAATATCCCTGGATTGGACACCACGCTTCCGGTCCCCTCGAGACCGATGCCGATCCCGTAAGCCTGGAACGCGGCCAGTACCACGGTGAGGTACCGCGTGTACTGGTTCATGATCTTGCGCCCTTGCTCGCCTTCTTTCTTGAGTTGTTCGAGCGTCGGCGAGACGGTGGTCATCAATTGGATAATGATCGAGGCGGAGATGTACGGCATGATGTTCAACGCGAAGATCGCCATCCGGTGGATGCCGCCGCCGGAGAACATGTTGAACATGCCGAGAATGCCGCCCGACTGGGTCTGAAAGATCTGCTCCCAAGCGTTGGGATCGATGCCGGGCAGCGGGATGTACGTGCCAAGCCGGTAAACCAGCAAGGCGCCTAGTGTGAACCAGATCCGTTTCTTGAGCTCTTCAGCTTTGGCGAGCGCCGAAAAATTCAGATTGGCTGCCAGTTGTTCCGCTGCCGAAACCATTCGCTCGCTCCTGCCGCCCCGCACCAGTGAGGTCGCCGCCCGCAACCTACACCGCGCATGCGCCGGCCGTGGGTCACAAGGTCGTAAATAGGCGCTGCCTGCGCCATCGTGAAGACGCTACTCGGCCCGAGCCTCGCCTTCGGCGGCCTGCGACTTGCCTTTCTTGTCCGCCCCGCCCTTGGAGGTCTCGAGCGCCATGCGTTTGTTCTTGCCTTTCGGCTCCGCCGGCTCCCGCTTCGGCTGTGCCAAAATTTTTACTGAGCCGCCCGCCTTTTCGACAGCCTGAATCGCCGATTGTGAGGCGCGATAGACGGCGAACGATGCTTTTGCTTTGAATTCACCGGCAGCGAGCAGTTTCACGCCGCCCTTGGCGCGCCGCATCAAACCGGCCTTCACCATGGCTTCAGCATCGATCGCCGCGCTCGCATCGAGCAGGCCCGCGTCGATCGCAGCCTGTACTTTGCCCAGATTGATTTCATTGAGCTTTACTGCGAACGGCGTGTTGCGAAAACCGCGCTTGGGCAGGCGCCGATGCAGCGGCATTTGGCCGCCCTCGAATCCTTTGTTGGCGTAACCGGCCCGCGCGGTCTGGCCTTTGCCGCCGCGGCCGCCGGTTTTGCCCATCCCCGAACCGATGCCGCGGCCGATGCGCAGCCGCTTCTTGCGTGCGCCGGGGCGGTCGGCGATCTGGTTGAGTTTCATCTCACGTCCTCGTTTCTCTCAGCCGTCATGCCCGGTTCTGTGCCGCCGGCATCCACGTCTTGACGCATGTCCGCAAAGAACAAGACGTGGCCGGACAAAGCGTTCGGAAAGAACGCCGGTCTTCGAACGGCTATGACCGGCCATGACGAATCATTTTCCCTCGCCTACCACGCGCACCAGATGATGCACTTTGCGGATCATACCTCGCGTTGCCGCCGTATCCGGCAATTCGCGCTTGCGTCCGATTTTGTTGAGGCCGAGCCCAATAAGCGTCGCGCGTTGAACACCGTCGCGGCGCAAGGGGCTCGCGATCTGTTCCACCTTCAGGGTCTTTCCAGCCATGACCGGCACTCTCAATCCGCGGCGGCTTCGACATCGCCGCCTTCGCGGCGGCGGGTCTGCAATGTCGACACCTTGATGTTGCGGCGGGCGGCGACCGCGCGCGGCGAATCCTGGTGCTTGAGCGCGTTGAAGGTTGCGCGCACCACGTTGTACGGATTCGACGAGCCGAGCGACTTCGCCACCACGTCCTGCATACCAAGCGTCTCGAACACCGCGCGCATCGGGCCGCCGGCGATGATGCCGGTTCCCGGAGGTGCGGCGCGCAGGAACACTTTGCCGGCGCCATGACGGCCGAGCACGTCGTGATGCAAGGTGCGGCCCTCGCGCAGCGGAACGCGGGTCAAGCCGCGCTTGGCGGCGTCGGTTGCCTTGCGGATCGCCTCCGGCACCTCGCGCGCCTTGCCGTGGCCAAAGCCGACGCGGCCTTTCTGATCACCGATCACGACCAGCGCGGCAAAGCCAAAACGGCGGCCGCCTTTGACCACCTTGGCGACGCGGTTGATGTGCACCAGCTTGTCGATGAACTCGCTCGGCTCGCGTTCTTCGCGGCCGCCGCGCTCGCGCCGGGGTTCTCGTTCTCTGCGGGGTTCAGTTGCCATAGGATTGATCCGTTAGAAATTGAGGCCGCCTTCGCGCGCGGCGTCGGCCAATGCCTTGACGCGCCCGTGGTAGAGATAACTGCCGCGATCGAACACTACGTCGGTAACACCTTTTTCCTTGGCGCGCTGCGCGATGAGCTTGCCGACCTCTTTGGCAGCAGCGACGTTCGTGCCCTTCTTGCCCTCGCCGCGCATTGCCTTCTCCAGCGTCGAAGCAGCGGCAAGCGTCTCGCCTTTGAGGTCGTCGATGAGCTGCGCATAGATATGCTTGGACGAGCGGAATACCGACAGCCGCAAGCGCCGCCCCGCCGCAAGTTTCACCTTGCGCCGCACCACTCCCGTCCGCCGCGCAGTCCGGTCAGACAATCTCGACATGGCGCTCGTCCTCTATTTCTTTTTGCCTTCCTTGCGGAAGATGTATTCGTCCACGTATTTCACGCCTTTGCCTTTGTACGGCTCCGGCGGCCGGAAACCTCGCAACTCGGCGGCCACCTGGCCGACCTGCTGCTTATCGATGCCGGTGACCACGATTTCGGTGGGTTTCGGCGTTGCGATCGTGATCCCTTGCGGGATCGGATAGTTGACATCATGCGAGAAGCCGAGCTGCAGATTGAGCTGTTTGCCCTGCACGGCAGCGCGAAAGCCGACGCCGTTAATCTCCAGGCGCTCCTCGAACCCCTTGGTCACGCCGGCCACGAGATTGGCCACCAGCGTGCGCGATGTGCCCCATTGCGAGCGTGCGCGCTTGGTTTCGAACCGCGGCTCGATCTTGATCCCGCCCTTGTCCATTGTAGCGGTTACATCGTCGTGCAACACGACCTGGAGGGCGCCCTTCGGCCCCTTCATCTTAACGGTTTGCCCTTCGACATTGGCGGTGACGCCCGTCGGAACAACGACCGCTTTTTTACCGATACGCGACATCAGAACACCGTGCAGATGATTTCGCCGCCGACATTAGCCTCACGCGCGTCGTGATCGGCCATCACGCCTTTGGGGGTGGACAGAATTGCGACGCCGAGGCCGTTGTTCACACGCGGCAGATTCCTAACCGAAGCATAGACGCGGCGGCCGGGCTTCGACACACGCGCAATCTCGCGGATCACCGGCTCGCCGTCGTAATATTTGAGCTCGATCTCCAGCTCGCTGCGACCGCCGGCATGTGCGACGCTGGCATAACCGCGGATGAAGCCCTCGCTCTTGAGCACTTCGAGCACGCGCTCGCGCTGCTTGGAGCCGGGCATGGAAACCTTCGATTTGCT
The DNA here is from genome assembly GCA_035652735.1 of Pseudolabrys sp. Classification (GTDB taxonomy): domain Bacteria; phylum Pseudomonadota; class Alphaproteobacteria; order Rhizobiales; family Xanthobacteraceae; genus Pseudolabrys. The sequence continues at coordinate 15,820 of DASRDF010000042.1, forward strand.
GCGCATCTGCGCATTGCGGATACGCGCAATCATGTCGCCGATCGGATCGTTGACCGCCATCCCGCCCCTCCTACCAACTCGACTTTACGAGGCCGGGAATAAGCCCCTTCGAGCCGAGCTCGCGCAGCGCGATACGGCTAAGCTTATGTTTGCGATAAAATCCGCGCGGCCGGCCCGATAATTCGCAACGGTTGCGGATACGCGTGGCCGATGAATTGCGGGGCAATTTGGCAAGCTTCAGCGTCGCCGCGAACCGCTCTTCGGTCGGCAATTTCTTGTCTTGCGCGATTGCCTTCAACTTGGCGCGCCGGCTGGCATACTGCTTGGCCATCCGGCGCCTCCGGCTGTTTTTCTCGATCGAACTCTTTTTCGCCATTCTGCTCTCTCCTACGGTCCCGCGTTTGAGGACATCGTCCTCACTGCCGGAACGGGAAGTTGAACGCAGCCAAAAGAGCGCGCGCTTCTTCGTCGTTGCGCGCGCTGGTGCAAACAGTGACATCGAGGCCCCAGGTGTCGGTGACCTTGTCGAAGTCGATTTCCGGAAACACCGTGTATTCCTTGATGCCGAGCGAGTAGTTGCCGCGGCCGTCGAAGCTCTTCGGGTTGAGGCCGCGGAAGTCACGAATGCGCGGCAGCGCGATGTTCACGAGGCGGTCGATGAAGTCGTACATGCGCGCTTTGCGCAGCGTCACTTTGCAGCCGATGGCCTGTCCGTCGCGCAGCTTATAAGTAGCGATCGATTTGCGCGCTTTGGTGACGACGGCTTTCTGGCCGGCGATCAGCGACAAATCCGCAGCGGCACCGTCCACTTTTTTGCGGTCCGCAACGCCCTCGCCGATGCCCATGTTCAAAACGACTTTGGTGATCCTGGGCACCTGCATCGGGTTTTTGTAGCCGAACTGCTTGGTGAGTTGCTCGCGCACAACGGTGTCGAAATGCGCCTTCAGCCGCGCTTTGTAATCCGAGCGCTGGCGCGGCTGCTTGACCTTCGGCGCACCGTCGGCCTTCGCCGCCGCCTCTTTGCCGGGCTTAGGCCCGCCTTGCGGCGGCTTCTGCGGCTTCTTGGCTTGAGAATCCTGCTGCGTATCAGCCATCGATCTCTACTCCGGAGCGCTTGGCGACGCGCACTTTCCTGCGGTCCTGCCCGGTGCCCACGAATTTGAAGCCGACACGCGTCGGCTTGCCGTCCTTCGGGTCGGCGACCGCCAGATTCGACAGGTGAATCGGCGCCTCCTTGGAGATGATGCCGCCCTCCTGCTGCGCCGTCTGGCGTTGATGGCGTTTGACCATATTGATGCCACGAACGAGCGCGCGCGCCTCCGCCGGACGCACCTCGATCACCTCACCGCTGCGGCCTTTGTCGCGGCCGGTAAGCACGATGACCTTGTCGCCTTTCTTGATCTTGGCGGCCATCACAGCACCTCCGGCGCAAGCGAGATGATCTTCATGTGATTTTTGGCGCGCAGCTCGCGCGGCACGGGCCCGAAAATGCGGGTGCCGACCGGCTCGTTCTGCGGCGTCATCAGCACCGCGGCATTGCGGTCGAAACGGATGACGGAGCCATCCGGACGTTTGATGTCCTTGGAGATGCGCACCACCACGGCCTTCATGACGTCGCCTTTTTTTACGCGGCCGCGCGGGATTGCTTCCTTCACCGAAACGACAATGACATCGCCGATCGTCGCGTATTTACGCTTCGAGCCGCCCAGCACCTTGATGCACATGACACGGCGCGCGCCGGAATTGTCCGCCACGTCGAGATTGGTCTGCATCTGAATCATGATGCGGCTCTCATGGTCTTTAACGTCGTCACTTACTGTACTTTCGCTTTCTTCTCGCCGCGGATGACTTCCCAGCACTTGAGCTTGGAAATCGGCCGACGCTCCTCGATCCAAACCACGTCGCCTACCGCATACTCGTTCTTCTCGTCGTGCGCGTGGTACTTCTTGGAACGGCGAATGGTCTTCTTCATCTGCGGATGGGTGAAACGACGCTCGACGCGCACGATCACCGTCTTGTTCGGCTTGTCGCTCACGACCACGCCCTGGAGCGTACGCTTCGGCATTCGTTTATTCCTTCGACTTCGCCTTGGCGCGCGGCTTCGCGGCGGCCTTGGGCTTTGCGGTTTTTGTCTTCTTTGCCGGCGCAACCGGTTCGGCTGCACCGATTGTCGGCTCGACACCAGCCCGCTTTTGCGCCGCGATCGTCTTCATGCGCGCGATATCGCGGCGAATGACGCGCACGCGAGCGGTGTTCTCAAGCTGGCCGGTCGCCCGTTGGAAGCGCAGATTGAACTGCTCCTTCTTGAGCTTGAGCACTTCGTCGTCGAGTTGATCGAGCGTCATCGCTCTGACATCGGCGGCTTTCATGACACCTACTCGGCGATACGTTCAATGAAACGAGTCTTCACAGGCAGCTTGGCTGCGGCCAACGCCAGCGCTTCCCGCGCGGTCGCCTGCGGGATTCCGTCCACCTCAAAGAGGATACGGCCGGGCTTGACACGGCATACCCATATCTCCGGAGTGCCTTTGCCTTTGCCCATGCGCACCTCGATCGGCTTCTTCGATACCGGCACGTCAGGAAAAACCCGAATCCAGACGCGGCCCGAGCGCTTCATGAAGCGCGTGAGCGCGCGCCGCGCCGCCTCGATCTGACGCGCGGTCACACGTTCGGGCTCGAGCGCCTTCAGCCCATATTGGCCGAAAGCAAGCGTCACCGCGCTGGTCGCAGTGCCGTGGATGCGGCCCTTATGCGCCTTGCGGAACTTGGTACGGATCGGTTGCAGCATGACCTAGAACTCTTTTCCCCTCTCAAGCCGCCGGTTCACGACGCGCACGGCCGGCATCACCCTCGGCCAGCTTCTTGTCCTGCGCCATCGGGTCGTGCTCGAGAATTTCGCCCTTGAATATCCAAACCTTCACGCCGCAGGTGCCATAGGTCGTGAACGCTGTGGCGACGCCGTAATCGACATCGGCGCGCAAGGTGTGCAGCGGCACGCGTCCTTCGCGATACCATTCCATGCGCGCGATTTCTGCGCCGCCCAGGCGGCCGGAGCAATTGATGCGGATGCCTTCGGCGCCCAGCCGCATGGCCGATTGCACCGCGCGTTTCATGGCGCGCCGAAAAGCGACACGCCGCTCGAGTTGCTGCGCGATCGATTCGGCAACCAATTGCGCATCCAATTCGGGTTTGCGGATCTCGACAATATTGATGACGACGTCGCTTTGAGTGAGCTTGGCCACCGACTTGCGCAGCTTCTCGATATCGGCGCCCTTCTTGCCGATCACCACACCGGGCCGCGCCGAGTGAATGGTGACGCGGCATTTTTTGTGCGGGCGCTCGATAACGATGCGCGACACCGCCGCCTGCTTGAGCTGCTTCATCAGATCGTCGCGGATTTTGATGTCCTCGTGCAGCAGCGAACCGTACTCGTTCTTTCCCGCGTACCAGCGCGAATCCCAGGTGCGGTTGATGCCGACCCGAAGCCCGATTGGATTGACCTTCTGACCCACGTTTATCTCCCTCTCAGGCTTTCGCTTGCGCCGCCGCCACTTCCCGCACCACGATGGTGATATTGGCGAAGGGCTTTAGAATCCGCCCTACCCGGCCGCGTCCGCGGGCGGCAAAGCGCTTGATCACCAGCGCTTTGCCGACATGCGCTTCCGCAACCACGAGATCGTCGACGTCGAGATCGTGATTGTTCTCGGCATTGGCAATCGCTGACTCCAGACACTTGCGCACGTCTTTGGCGATGCGCTTGTGCGAGAATTGCAGGTCGGCGAGCGCACTCGATACTTTCTTGCCGCGGATCAACTGCGCAACAAGATTGAGTTTTTGCGGCGACACCCGCAGCATGCGGCTGACCGCTTTGGCCTCGTTCTCGGCGAGGCTTCGCCCGCGTGCGCTCTTGCCCATCGTCCTTCTCTATCCTCAGCTTGCCGCCGGCGTGGCAGGTGCGGCAGGGGCCGCAGGCGCCGCGCCCGGTGCAGCCGGCGCACCTGGCGCAGCCGTCCGCTTCGCCTTGCGATCCGACGAGTGCCCATAGAACATGCGGCCCGGCGCGAACTCGCCGAACTTGTGGCCGACCATTTCCTCGGTCACCAGAACCGGAATGTGCTTCTGTCCGTTGTAGACGCCGAAGGTCAGCCCGACGAACTGCGGCAGGATGGTCGAACGGCGGCTCCAAATCCTGATCATCTCATGACGGCCCGAAGCGCGCGCGGCTTCTGCCTTGCGCAGCAGATAGCCGTCGACGAAAGGACCTTTCCATAGCGAACGAGCCATGACGCTTAACCCTGGTTCTTCTTGCGATTGTGGCGGCTGAGCACGATGAATTTCGACGTGCGCTTGTTCTTGCGCGTCTTCTTGCCTTTGGTCGGGAAACCCCATGGCGTCACCCAATGACCGCCGCCATTGGTGCGTCCGCCATGCGGATGATCGACCGGGTTCATGCTGATTCCGCGATTATGTGGCATGCGGCCTTTCCAGCGCTGGCGGCCGGCCTTGCCGATAACCGTGTTCATATTGTCCGGATTCGACACCGCGCCGATGCTGGCCATGCAGCGGCCATGGACGAGACGCTGCTCCGCTGAGTTCAAGCGCAGAATGACGTAATCCTGGTCGCGGCCGACGATCTGCGCGTAGGCGCCGGCGGAACGCGCGATCTGACCGCCCTTTCCGATCTTGAGCTCGATATTGTGCACGATCGTCCCGACTGGAATATTGCCGATCGGCATGGCGTTACCCGGCTTCACGTCGGCGTGCTCGGAGGCGATCACGGTATCGCCCGGGGCCAGACGTTGCGGCGCCAAAATATAGGCGAGTTCGCCATCCTGATATTTGATCAGCGCGATAAACCCGGTGCGGTTGGGATCGTATTCGATGCGCTCCACGGTCGCCGGTACGTCGAACTTGGCGCGGCGCTTGAAATCGATCTTGCGATAGGCCTGCTTGTGTCCGCCGCCGCGAAACCGCGAGGTGATGCGACCGGCATTGTTACGGCCGCCGGTCGAGTTTTGCCCTTCGGTCAACGACTTGACCGGGGGCCCCTTGTACAGATTCGAGCGGTCGATATTGACCAGGTGCCGCTGGCTCGGTGAGGTCGGATTGTAAGTCTTCAATGCCATCGGCCGCTCCCTACAATCCCGTGGTCACGTCGATGCGGTGACCCTCTTCCAGCGTCACGATCGCGCGTTTGCTGTCGGACTTCTGCCCGACCTTGTTGCGGAATACTTTGACCTTGCCGCGGCGATTGAGCGTGTTCACGCTCTTCACCTTCACATCGAAGAGCTTCTCGATTGCCTCCTTGATCTGCGGCTTGGTGGCATCCTTGCGCACCTTGAAGGTGACCTTGTTGTGTTCGGAGGCCATGGTCGCCTTCTCGGTGATCACCGGGGCGATGATGACATCGTAGTGGCGCGGATCGCTGGTGGTCATTTGAACCGCGCCTCCAGCGCATCGATGGCGGCCTTGGTGAGCACCAGGGTCTTGCGGCGCAGAATGTCGTAAACGTTGATGCCTTGCACCGGCAGCACATCGATATTCGGAATATTGCGTGCCGCGGTGCGGAAATTGGCTTCGATGTCAGCGCCGTCGATGATCAGCGCGTTGTCGAGGCCGAGCTTGCCGAACTGCTTGGCTAGCGCGCCGGTCTTCGCTTCCTTCAGCGCGACTTTGTCGAGCACAATGATGCCGCCGTCCTTGGCTTTGGACGAGAGCGCATGCTTAAGCGCAAGCGCGCGTACTTTTTTCGGCAGCGCGATAGCATGGCTGCGCACCACCGGCCCGAACGAACGGCCGCCGCCGCGGAATTGCGGCGCGCTCTGCGCACCGTGACGGGCGCCGCCGGTGCCCTTCTGCGCGTACATCTTTTTGGTCGTGCGGTTCACCTCGCCGCGCAGTTTGGTCTTATGGGTGCCGCGCTGGCGCTTGGCGAGTTGCCAGTTGATGCAGCGCTGCAGAATGTCGGTGCGCGGTTCCAACCCGAAAATGGCATCCGGCAGGGTCACCGACCCGGCCTCTTTGCCTTCGAGCGTCGTGATCTTCAGCTCCATATCACTCGCCCTCCTTCTTCTTGGGGGCGGCGGGCTTCTTGTCCTTGTTCTCCTTGGCCGGCTTGGCGTCTGCTTTTGCCTCTACGTTTGTCTTGGCCTCGGCTTGCGAGGCTGGCTTGGCCTCCGCCTGCGGTGCCGGCTTGGGATTCTCCTGCGGAGCCGGTGACGCGCTCGCGGATGCCTGTTCGGGTGCCGATTCCGGCTTATCTGGAGATTTGGCTTCCTCGGCAACGCGGAATTTGCCGGGCTTCGGCGCTTCTTTCGGCAACGCCTTCTTCACGGCATCGCGGACGGTGATCCAACCGCCTTTGGCGCCCGGCACCGCACCCTCAACAAGGATGAGGCCGCGCTCGACATCGGTCTGGACCACCCTGAGATTGAGAGTGGTCACCCGCTCGACGCCCATATGACCCGGCATCTTCTTATTCTTGAAGGTCTTGCCAGGATCTTGGCGGCCGCCGGTCGAGCCAATCGAGCGGTGCGAAATGGAGACGCCGTGCGAGGCACGCAGTCCGCCGAAATTCCACCGCTTCATGCCGCCGGCGAAGCCCTTGCCGATCGATATGCCGCACACATCGACGAACTGCCCCGGAATGAAATGATCGGCCGTGATCTCGGCGCCGAGTGGAATGAGCGCATCCTCGGTCACGCGGAATTCGGCAAGTTTACGCTTGGGTTCGACCTTGGCTTTGGCGAAATAACCGCGGTCGGCCTTGCTCATGTTGTTGGTGCGGCGGGAGCCGGCGCCCAACTGGACGGCAACGTAGCCGTTTTTGTCCTTGGTGCGGTGGGCGACCACCTGACATTGCGCCAGGCGCAAGACAGTCACCGGCACGTGCTCACCGGCCTCGGTGAACACGCGCGTCATGCCGACTTTCTGCGCAACCACTCCCGAACGCATGTCTTCCTCGCGCGGCCTCTTCTTACAGCTTGATCTCGACGTCGACGCCGGCGGCAAGATCGAGTTTCATCAGCGCATCCACCGTCTGCGGCGTCGGATCGACGATATCCAAGAGGCGCTTGTGCGTGCGCATCTCGAACTGCTCGCGGCTCTTCTTGTCGACGTGCGGCGAGCGGTTCACCGTGAATTTCTCGATCTTGGTCGGCAGCGGGATCGGCCCGCGCACCTGAGCGCCGGTGCGCTTGGCGGTGTTCACGATCTCGCGCGTCGACGCATCGAGGATGCGGTGATCGAACGCCTTGAGCCGGATCCGGATATTCTGGCCGTTCATTTGTCTCGTCTCTCATCCCCGCTCGTCCCCGCGAAAGCGGGAACCCAGGGTCCTAGTCGCGCATCTTTCCGTAACCCTGGGCCCCCGCTTGCGCGGGGGCGAACGGTTCTTTCGCCTACTCGATGATGCTCGCCACCACGCCGGCGCCGACCGTGCGGCCGCCTTCGCGAATGGCGAAGCGAAGCTTCTCCTCCATGGCGATCGGTACGATCAGATGTACTTCCATCGCCACGTTGTCGCCCGGCATCACCATCTCTGTGCCTTGCGGCAGGTGCACCACGCCGGTCACGTCAGTAGTGCGGAAATAGAACTGCGGACGATAGTTGGTGAAGAACGGCGTGTGACGGCCCCCCTCTTCCTTGGTGAGGATGTAGGCCTCGGCCTTGAACTTGGTGTGCGGCTTGACCGAGCCCGGCTTGCACAACACCTGACCGCGCTCGACTTCCTCGCGCTTGGTGCCGCGCAGCAGGCAGCCGATATTATCTCCCGCCTCGCCCTGGTCGAGCAGCTTGCGGAACATTTCGACGCCGGTGACGACCGTCTTCTGTGTCGGGCGGATGCCGACAATCTCGACTTCCTCGCCGACCTTGATGATGCCGCGCTCGACGCGGCCGGTGCACACCGTGCCGCGGCCAGAAATCGAGAACACGTCTTCGACCGGCATCAGGAACGGCTGATCCTTTGGACGCTCAGGCTGCGGGATGTACTCGTCGACCGCCTTCATCAGATCCATGATCGCCGTCTTGCCGAGCTTCTCGTCCTTGCCCTCCAGCGCCATCAGCGCCGAACCCTTGATCACCGGGATCTTGTCGCCCGGGAAGTTGTATTTCGACAGCAGTTCGCGGACCTCGAGCTCGACAAGTTCGAGCAACTCGGGATCGTCGACCATGTCGACCTTGTTCATGAACACCACCAGCGCCGGCACGCCGACCTGACGAGCAAGCAAAATATGCTCGCGAGTCTGCGGCATGGGGCCGTCGGCGGCCGAGACAACGAGGATCGCGCCGTCCATCTGCGCGGCACCCGTGATCATGTTCTTCACGTAGTCGGCGTGGCCGGGGCAATCGACGTGCGCGTAATGGCGCTTGTCCGTCTCGTATTCGACGTGCGCGGTCGAAATGGTGATGCCGCGCGCCTTCTCTTCCGGCGCCTTATCGATCTGGTCATAGGCAGTGAACTGCGCCTTGCCTTGCTCCGACAGCACCTTGGTGATTGCTGCCGTCAAGGTCGTCTTGCCATGGTCGACGTGACCGATGGTGCCGATATTGCAATGGGGCTTGGTCCTCTGGAATTTTTCCTTGGCCATGGAACTCTCCGTTCAAGATCCTCTCGTTATCTCTCGCGAACTACGCGAACTTTTTCTGTACTTCAGCCGACACGTTCGCCGGTAGCTCGGCATAGTGATCGAACTGCATGGTGAATGTGGCGCGCCCCTGGGACATGGAGCGCAGATTGTTGACGTAGCCGAACATGTTCATGAGCGGCACCATGGCATTGATGACGTTGGCGTTGCCGCGCATGTCCTGCCCCTGAATCTGCCCGCGCCGCGAATTCAAATCCCCGATGACGGAGCCGGTGTAATCCTCCGGCGTCACCACCTCGACCTTCATGATGGGCTCGAGCAGAACCGGCTTGCCCTTCTGCAGCGCCTCACGCAGGCACTGCCGGGCGCAGATTTCGAACGCCAGGGCCGACGAGTCGACGTCGTGATACTTGCCGTCGACCAGCGTCACCTTGAGATCGACTACTGGGAAACCGGCGACTACACCAGAGCCAAGCACGCTCTCGAGACCTTTCTCGACACCCGGGATGTACTCCTTCGGGACAGCGCCGCCGACGACCTCGTTCTCAAATTCGAACGGCGTGCCGGGTGGCGTCGGCTCGCAAACGATCTTGATCGCGGCGAACTGGCCGGAACCGCCCGTCTGTTTCTTGTGCGTATATTCGTGCTCGACGCGCTGGGTAATCTTCTCGCGGAAAGCCACCTGCGGCGCACCGATATTGGCGTCGACCTTGTAGGTGCGCTTCAGAATGTCGACTTTGATGTCGAGGTGGAGTTCGCCCATGCCCTTGAGAATGGTCTGGCCGCTCTCCTGATCGGTCGACACGCGGAAGGAAGGGTCTTCAGCTGCGAGTTTGGCGAGCGCGACGCCAAGCTTTTCCTGGTCTGCTTTCGACTTCGGCTCGATCGCGATCTCGATGACCGGATCGGGAAATTCCATTTTCTCCAAGATCACGGGTTTGGCCGGATCGCAGAGCGTGTCGCCGGTGCGCACTTCCTTCAACCCCGCCAGCGCGACGATGTCGCCGGCATAGGCTTCCTTGATGTCTTCGCGATTGTTTGCATGCATCAGCAGCATGCGACCGATGCGTTCCTTGCGCTCCTTCGTGGAGTTGATCACGCCGGTGCCAGACGAGAGCGTACCCGAATAGATGCGACAGAATGTGATCGTGCCGACAAAGGGATCGTCCATGATCTTGAAAGCCAGCAACGCCATCGGCGCGTCGTCTTTCGGTTCGCGCACGACTTCCTCGCCGTTGTCGGGATTGACGCCCTTGATCGGCGGCACATCGAGCGGCGACGGCAGATAGTCGACCACCGCATCGAGCAGCGGCTGCACGCCCTTGTTCTTGAAGGCCGAGCCGCACAGCACCGGAAAGAACTTGCCCTCGATCACCGCCTTGCGGATCAGCTTCTTGAGCGTAGCCTCGTCGGGCTCCTTGCCCTCGAGGTAAGCGGTCATGGCGTCATCGTCGAGTTCAACCGCCGCTTCCACCATCTGCTCGCGGTACTTCTTGGCCTCATCGGCCATATCGGCCGGAATGTCGATGTCGTGATATTTGGCGCCAAGAGATTCATCGTCCCACACCACGCCCTTCATGCGCACGAGGTCGACGATGCCCCGGAAATTCTGTTCCGAACCGATGGGGAGCTGTATGGCGACGGGCTTGGCGCCGAGACGGTTAACAATATCATCGAGACATTTGAAGAAATCGGCGCCGACTTTGTCCATCTTGTTGGCAAAAACGATGCGCGGCACTTTGTATTTGTCGCCCTGACGCCACACCGTTTCGGTCTGCGGCTCAACACCCTGATTGGAATCGAGCACGCAAACGGCTCCGTCGAGCACTCGCAACGAACGTTCGACCTCGATGGTGAAGTCAACGTGGCCGGGAGTATCGATGATGTTGAGACGCTTGCCGTTCCAGAACGCGGTGGTCGCGGCGGACGTGATGGTGATGCCGCGTTCCTGCTCCTGCTCCATCCAGTCCATCGTCGCGGCGCCTTCGTGCACCTCGCCGATCTTATGGCTCTTGCCTGTGTAGAAGAGGATCCGCTCGGTCGTCGTCGTCTTGCCGGCATCGATGTGTGCCATGATGCCGAAGTTGCGGTAATCCTCGATGGGGTGGCTGCGTGGCATAAGGGGTCCTTGGATTCTTTCTCCGCCGTCACCAGCGGTAATGCGAGAAGGCGCGGTTGGCCTCTGCCATTTTGTGCGTGTCCTCGCGCTTCTTGACGGCGTTTCCCCTGTTGTTGGATGCATCAAGCAGCTCTGCCGAGAGCCGCTCGGTCATCGTTTTCTCATTGCGCTCGCGTGCCGCCGAAATGATCCAGCGGATGCCCAGCGCCTGCCGTCGCGAGGTGCGCACTTCGACTGGCACCTGGTAGGTAGCACCGCCCACGCGGCGCGAGCGGACCTCGATCGAGGGCATCACATTGTCGAGCGCTTGCTGGAAGACGTTGAGCGGATTTTGTTTGGTTTTGGCCTCGATCGTCTCCAGCGCGCCGTAGACAATCGACTCGGCAACCGACTTTTTGCCGTCGTACATGATGGCGTTCATGAACTTGGAGACCACGACATTTCCGAACTTCGGATCCGGAATGATCTCGCGCTTTTCTGCGGCGTGGCGGCGGGACATTGGTTCGCTCTATCTGTTTCTTCGCTTTGGCTATCCCGGCTCTCGCTTCGCTCGCCCAAGATAACCGTCGCTTGGCTCCGGTTACTTTGGGCGTTTTGCGCCGTACTTGGAACGGCGCTGTTTGCGATTCTTGACGCCCTGCGTGTCGAGTACGCCGCGCAGGATGTGGTAGCGCACGCCGGGCAGATCCTTCACGCGGCCGCCGCGGATCATCACTACCGAGTGCTCCTGCAGATTGTGCCCCTCGCCGGGGATGTATCCGATCACCTCGAAGCCGTTGGTGAGCCGCACCTTCGCCACTTTGCGCAGGGCCGAGTTCGGCTTCTTCGGGGTTGTCGTGTAGACGCGCGTACAGACACCCCGCTTCTGCGGCGAGGCCTGCAGTGCCGGCACGGTATTGCGCGCCTTGAGCGGTCGGCGTGGTTTGGCAATCAGCTGGTTGATCGTCGGCATTCGCTACTCTCGTTTGGGCTTACGCCCGGATCGCGCGCTTCCACGCGCAAAACGAAACGCGCCATCCGCTTGTAAGCGGGGGCGCTTTTCAGTTTCCGACCGCCACGACGCGACAAGGCGGCGTGACCGTTCACTTCTGGGTCTGACAGTGGCTGTCAGTGGCAGCGTCTGAGCTTCATTCCTCGAGGCGAGGTGCCGGCCAGACTTTGAGTGTCCTCAAAGGGTTAGCCGTCGGCCGTTCCGAGCAAGCGAAGCTCACCGCCTGCCGAAAAGTGCCGCGTATGTATCGGCGAGATTCTGCTAAGTCAAGGCGGAAACACACGAAAAATCGCTATTTCGCGGCCCTCGGCGTTGCCAGCGCAGCGTGGCGGCTAATCTTAATGCGGGTGAAGGCCGCGCTTTGCGCAAAAAAGGGCCGCCTTGCGGGCGGCCCTTTTGATTACCGTGGCGTGACGGTTATTCCGCAGCCGGCAGCGCAGGGGCTTCCTCCGCTTTGGCCGCGGCTTTGGCCGCGTCCTTCTCGCGCTCCTCGAGGATGAGCGCGTCGCGCTTGGTGGCGACCTCACGCAGCTCGTTCATCATCGCACCGGTGCCGGCCGGAATTAGGCGGCCCACGATGACATTCTCCTTGAGACCGTCGAGCGTGTCTGCCTTGCCGTTGACGGCGGCCTCCGTGAGCACGCGGGTGGTCTCCTGGAACGATGCCGCCGAGATGAATGAGCGGGTTTGCAGCGAGGCCTTGGTGATGCCGAGCAGCACGGGATGACCGCTCGCCGGCTTCTTGCCTTCGGCCTCCGCCCGCGCGTTGACCTCCTCGAGTTCGGACTTGTCGAGCTGCTCGCCCTGCAGAAGCTCGGTCTCGCCGGAATCGTCGATCTCGACCTTCTGCAGCATCTGGCGAACAATCACCTCGATGTGCTTGTCGTTGATGTTGACGCCCTGCAGGCGATAGACCTCCTGGATTTCGTTCACCAGGTAGGCCGCAAGCTCTTCGACGCCCTTGATGGCGAGGATGTCGTGCGGGGCGGGATTGCCCTCGACGATATAGTCGCCCTTCTCGATGACGTCTCCGTCCTGCAGATGGATGTGCTTACCCTTCGGGATCAGGTACTCTTTCGGCTCGTCATTCTTGTTTGACGGCTCGATGGTGATGCGACGTTTGTTCTTGTAATCCTTGCCGAACCGCACCGTACCGCCGATCTCGGCGATGATCGCGGCCTCCTTCGGCCGCCGCGCCTCGAACAGCTCCGCCACCCGCGGAAGACCGCCGGTGATGTCGCGCGTCTTAGCACTTTCAGTCGGGATACGCGCGATTACATCGCCCGCCTTCACATGGGCGCCCGGATCGACCGAGATAATGGCATCGACCGCCAGCTGGTAGCGCGCGTCGCCGCCGCGGCCGAGCTTGAGGATCTTGTTGCCCGACTTGATCACGATCGCGGGGCGCAGATCCTGCTGGTTACGCGACGAACCCGTGCGCCAGTCAATAACCACGCGCTTGGCGATGCCGGTCGACTCGTCGAGTTGCTCCGACATCGACAAACCATCCACCAGGTCCTCGAAATCGATGGTGCCCTCGACCTCCGTCAGGATCGGCCGCGTATAGGGATCCCATTCGGCGATGCGCTGGCCGCGCTTGATCTTGTCGCCATCCTCGACGCGCAATCGTGCGCCGTATGGAATGCGGTGATGCGCCCGTTCCGTGCCGTCTGGATCGAGAACAGCGACAACCATGTTGCGCACCATCACAACCGTCTCGTTATCCGAATTCTTCGCGACGTTTTTGCTCTTGAACTTGATCTTGCCGTCGAAGTTCGACTCGATGAACGACTGTTCAGAGATCTGCGCCGCACCGCCGATGTGGAACGTACGCATGGTAAGCTGGGTGCCCGGCTCGCCGATCGATTGTGCCGCAATGACGCCGACCGCCTCGCCCATGTTGACGGGAGTACCGCGGGCGAGATCGCGCCCGTAGCAGGCGCCGCACACGCCATTCTTGGTCTCGCAGGTGAGCACCGAACGGATCTTCACCTCCTGTACGGCGGAGTTGGAAATCGTCTCGACTTCCGGCTCCTGCAGCAGCGTGCCGCGCTTGACCAGCACCTTGTTGCTCGAGGGATCCTTGATGTCCTCTGCCGTGGTGCGTCCCAGGATGCGTGAGGCAAGGGAAGCGACCACAGTGCCGGCGTCAATGATGGCCCGCACCTTGATGCCACTTCGGGTGCCGCAGTCCTCTTCGGTGATGATGCAGTCCTGTGCGACGTCGACCAGGCGGCGCGTGAGATAGCCGGAGTTCGCCGTCTTCAAAGCGGTATCGGCCAAGCCTTTACGAGCGCCATGCGTGGAGTTGAAGTACTCCATCACCGAGAGGCCTTCTTTGAAGTTCGAAATGATCGGGCTCTCGATGATCTCGCCCGACGGCTTGGCCATCAGCCCTCGCATGCCGGCGAGCTGACGCATCTGCGCGGGCGAACCGCGCGCGCCGGAATGCGCCATCATGTAGATCGAGTTGACCTGCTGCTCGACACCCTTGGCGTCCTTCTTCGACGCAGAGATCTCGCGCATCATCTCCTCGGCGATCTGCTCGGTGCACTTCGACCAGGCGTCGACCACCTTGTTGTACTTCTCGCCCTGGGTAATCAGGCCGTCATTGTACTGCTGCTCAAACTCCTTGGCCTCCTGGCGCGTCTTCTCGACGATGTCCCACTTTGATTTTGGCACCACCATGTCGTCTTTACCGAACGAAATGCCGGCCTTGAACGCATGATAGAAGCCGAGGGCCATGATGCGATCGCAGAAGATCACCGTCTCTTTCTGCCCGCAGTGGCGGTAGACGGTGTCGATCATCGAGGAGATTTCGCGCTTGGTCATCAAGCGATTGACGAGATCAAACGGGATTTTCGCGCTCTTGGGCAGCACACTGCCGAGCACGACGCGGCCGGGTGTGGTGTCGTACCACTTGCGCACCGGCTTGCCCTTCTCGTCCACACCTTCCCAGCGATACTTGATCTTCGTGTGCAGCGTGATCGCCTTCTCGGCGAGCGCGTGATCGATCTCGGCCATATCGCCGAAGATTTTGTTTTCTCCGACCTCGCCCTCGCGTTGCGTCGAGAGGTAATACAGGCCGAGCACGATGTCCTGCGATGGCACGATGATCGGCGAACCGTTCGCCGGATGCAGAATGTTGTTGGTCGACATCATCAGCACGCGCGCTTCAAGCTGCGCCTCAAGCGAGAGAGGCACGTGCACGGCCATCTGGTCGCCGTCGAAGTCGGCGTTGAACGCGGCACAGACCAGCGGGTGCAGCTGGATGGCCTTGCCCTCGATCAGCACCGGCTCGAACGCCTGGATGCCCAGACGGTGCAGCGTCGGTGCGCGATTGAGCAGCACCGGATGCTCGCGGATTACCTCGTCGAGGATATCCCAAACCTCGGGCTTCTCCTTTTCCACCAGCTTCTTTGCCTGCTTGACGGTGGTGGAGAGGCCCTTGGCATCAAGCCGGGAGTAGATGAACGGCTTGAACAGTTCGAGCGCCATCTTCTTCGGCAAGCCGCATTGGTGCAGCTTGAGCTCGGGACCGACCACGATCACCGAGCGGCCGGAATAGTCGACGCGCTTGCCGAGCAGGTTCTGGCGGAAGCGGCCCTGCTTGCCTTTGAGCATGTCGGCGAGCGACTTCAGCGGACGCTTGTTGGCGCCGGTGATGACGCGGCCGCGGCGGCCGTTGTCGAACAGCGCATCGACCGCTTCTTGCAGCATGCGCTTCTCGTTGCGGATGATGATGTCCGGAGCGCGCAGCTCGATCAGCCGCTTCAAGCGGTTGTTGCGGTTGATGACGCGGCGATAGAGGTCGTTGAGATCCGACGTGGCAAAACGCCCGCCGTCGAGCGGCACCAGCGGCCGCAGATCGGGCGGAATCACCGGCACGACCGTGAGGATCATCCACTCCGGCTTGTTGCCGGAGGCGAGGAACGCCTCGATCAGCTTCAGCCGCTTGGCGATCTTCTTCTTCTTAATGTCGCTGTCGGACTCGGCAAGCTCGGCGCGTAGCTCAGCTTGCATCTTCTCCAGATCGAGCGCCTTGAGCATCTCGCGGATCGCTTCCGCGCCGATGGTGGCGGTGAACGAGTCGGCGCCATACTCCTCCTGCGCCTTGAGATACTCATCCTCCGATAAGAGCTGCCGGTCCTTGAGCGGGGTGAGGCCCGGCTCGAGCACGACGTAATATTCGAAGTAAAGGATGCGCTCGAGGTCCTTCAGCGTCATGTCGAGCAGCAGACCGATGCGGCTTGGCAGGGACTTCAGGAACCAGATGTGCGCAACAGGCGCGGCAAGCTCGATATGGCCCATGCGCTCGCGCCGCACGCGCGACAGCGTCACCTCAACCGAGCATTTTTCGCAGATGATGCCCTTGTATTTCATGCGCTTGTACTTGCCGCACAAGCACTCGTAATCTTTGATTGGCCCGAAGATGCGCGCGCAGAACAGCCCATCGCGTTCGGGCTTGAAAGTGCGATAATTGATGGTCTCCGGCTTCTTGATCTCGCCGTAGGACCACGACAGAATCTTCTCCGGGCTCGCGATCGAAATCCGGATCTGGTCGAAGACCTGAGCCGGGGCCTGCGGGCTGAAAAGATTCATAATTTCCTGGTTCATCGCATTCTCCGCTTGCCGACCGATGTCGGCCGCTAGTTTCAACTTTCGTTTCCTTCGTCATGCCCGCCTTACACCGGGCACCCATGTCTTGGCCGCCTTCCTTAAGGAAGCCGTGGATGGCCGGGACAAAAGGACGTTCCCACGCCCCGGCCATGACGCTCATCACTCGGCTGCTTCCGCCGTTTGCTCCGGCCCTTGCCGCGACTGCTTAGAATTGTGCAGATCGACATTGAGACCCAGCGAGCGCATCTCTTTGACCAGCACGTTGAAGCTCTCAGGAATGCCCGCTTCGAACGTGTCGTCACCGCGCACGATCGCCTCGTACACCTTGGTGCGGCCGGCGACATCGTCCGACTTGACGGTGAGCATCTCCTGCAGCGTATAGGCCGCGCCGTAGGCCTCCAGCGCCCACACCTCCATTTCGCCGAAACGCTGGCCGCCGAACTGCGCTTTGCCGCCCAGCGGCTGCTGCGTAACCAGCGAGTACGGGCCGATGGAGCGAGCGTGGATCTTGTCGTCCACGAGGTGGTGCAGCTTCAGCATGTAGATGAAGCCGACGGTCACTTTGCGGTCGAACGGCTCACCGGTGCGGCCATCGAAGACGGTCACCTGCCCTGAATGGTCGAGACCGGCGAGGTCGAGCATCTTCTCGATGTCGGCCTCCTTGGCGCCGTCGAACACCGGCGTCGCAATCGGCACGCCATGGCGCAGATTGCCGCCGAGCTCCACCAACTCCCCTTCATTCAGGGACCTGATGGTCTCATCCTCACCGTAGACCTTCTTCAGAATGTCTTTCAGCGGGCGAACGTCTTTCTTGCCGTTATAGGCCTCGACGGCCTCGCCGATCTTGAGACCCAGACCGGCGCAGGCCCAGCCCAGGTGCGTCTCAAGAATTTGCCCGACATTCATGCGGCTCGGCACGCCGAGCGGGTTGAGCACGATGTCGACAGGCTGACCGTCGGCGAGGAACGGCATGTCCTCGGCCGGCACGATCTTCGACACCACGCCCTTGTTACCGTGGCGGCCGGCCATTTTGTCGCCGGGCTGGATCTTGCGCTTCACGGCGACGAAGACCTTGACCATCTTCATCACACCGGGCGGCAATTCATCGCCACGCTGCAGCTTCTCGACCTTGTCGAGAAAGCGTTGCTCAAGCAGCTTCTTCGATTCGTCGTACTGCTTGCGGATGGCTTCGATCTCGGCCATGAGCTTGTCGTTTGGCGAAGCGAACTGCCACCATTGCGAGCGCGGATACTCGTCGAGCACCGCACGCGTAATTTTCGAATCCTTCTTGAAGCCCTTCGGACCGGCGATGCCCTGGCGGCCTTCCAGCATCTCGGCGAGACGACCGTAGACGTTGCGATCGAGGATCGCTTGTTCGTCATCGCGGTCCTTGGCAAGGCGCTCGATTTCTTCACGCTCGATGGCGAGCGCGCGCTCGTCTTTCTCGACGCCATGGCGATTGAATACGCGCACTTCGACCACTGTGCCCTGAACGCCGGGCGGCACGCGCAAGGAGGTGTCGCGCACGTCGGACGCCTTTTCGCCGAAGATTGCGCGCAGCAGCTTCTCTTCCGGCGTCATCGGGCTCTCGCCCTTCGGCGTGATCTTGCCGACCAGGATGTCGCCGGCATGCACTTCCGCGCCAATGTAAACGATACCGGCCTCGTCGAGGTTCTTCAGCGCCTCTTCCGAGACGTTCGGGATATCGCGGGTGATCTCCTCGGGCCCCAACTTGGTGTCGCGCGCCATCACCTCGATTTCTTCGATGTGGATGGACGTGAACACGTCGTCTTTCACGATCCGCTCGGAGAGCAGGATGGAGTCCTCGAAGTTGTAGCCGTTCCACGGCATGAACGCGACCAGCACGTTGCGTCCGAGCGCGAGCTCACCGAGATCGGTCGACGGACCATCGGCGATGATGTCGCCCTTCTCGACCTGATCGCCGACTTTCACCAGCGGACGCTGGTTGATGCAGGTGTTCTGGTTCGAGCGCTGATATTTCATTAGCCGGTAAATATCGACGCCGGGCTTGGTCGGGTCCGTTTCGCCGGTAGCCCGCACGACAATACGCGTGGCATCCACTTGGTCGACGATACCGGTGCGACGCGCCGCAATCGAAGCGCCGGAGTCACGAGCAACCACACCTTCCATGCCCGTGCCCACGAACGGCGCCTCGGCACGCACCAGCGGTACAGCCTGGCGCTGCATGTTTGAGCCCATCAGCGCACGGTTGGCATCGTCGTTCTCCAGGAACGGAATGAGCGCGGCGGCGACCGAGACGAGCTGCTTCGGTGACACGTCCATGAAATCGACCTTGTCGCGTGGCACCAGATGCACGTCACCCGCCTGACGGCAGACGATGAGGTCTTCGGTAAAGCGGCCGCGATTATCGATCGCTGCGTTTGCTTGCGCGACCGCGTAGCGGCTCTCCTCCATCGCGGAGAGGTAGACCACCTCGTCGGTGACGCGGCCGTCCTTCACCCGCCGATAGGGTGTCTCGACGAAACCGTATTTGTTGACGCGCGCATAGGTCGCCAGAGAATTGATGAGACCGATGTTTGGCCCTTCCGGAGTTTCGATCGGGCAGATGCGGCCGTAATGCGTGGGATGCACGTCGCGCACCTCGAAGCCCGCCCTTTCCCGAGTAAGACCTCCCGGGCCGAGCGCCGACAAACGCCGCTTGTGCGTGATCTCCGATAGCGGATTGGTCTGATCCATGAATTGCGAAAGCTGCGAGGAGCCGAAGAACTCGCGCACTGCGGCCGCTGCAGGCTTGGCGTTGATGAGGTCCTGCGGCATCACCGTGTCGATATCGACCGAGCTCATGCGCTCCTTGATCGCGCGCTCCATACGCAACAGGCCGATGCGGTACTGGTTCTCCATCAGCTCGCCGACCGAGCGCACCCGGCGATTGCCGAGGTGGTCGATGTCATCGATTTCGCCCTTGCCATCGCGCAAGTCGACCAAGGTACGGATGACTGAGATGATGTCGTCCTTGCGCAGCACGCGCACTGTATCCGGTGCGTCGAGATCGAGCCGCATGTTCATCTTCACGCGACCGACCGCCGAGAGGTCGTAGCGTTCGCTGTCAAAGAACAGCGAACGGAACATCGCTTCGGCCGTCTCTACAGTCGGCGGCTCGCCGGGGCGCATGACGCGGTAGATGTCGAACAGCGCGTCCTCGCGCGTCATGTTCTTGTCAACGGCCAATGTATTGCGGATGTAGGCGCCGACATTGACATGATCGATGTCGAGCAGCGGCAATTCCTTGTAGCCCGCCTCGTTCAGAATCTTGAGATTCTTTTCGGTGATCTCCTCACCAGCCTCGACGTAGATTTCGCCGGTGCGGCCGTTGACCAGGTCTTCCGCGATATAATGGCCAATCAGCTCCTCGTCAGCCATGCGCAGGGCTTTGAGCCCCTTCTCCTGTAGCTGACGGGCCTGGCGCACAGTGATTTTCTTGCCGGCCTCGACCACGACGCGGCCGGTGTCGGCATCGACGAGATCGTTCACCGCCTTGTAACCCTTCATGCGATTGGCATCGAAGGGCACGCGCCAGCCATCTTTGGCGCGCTTGTAGATGATGTGCTTGTAGAAGGTGGCGAGGATCTGCTCGCTGTCGAGCCCCAGCGCGTAGAGCAACGATGTCACCGGAATCTTGCGACGACGGTCGATGCGCGCATAGACGATGTCCTTGGCGTCGAACTCGATGTCGAGCCAGGAGCCGCGATACGGGATGATGCGGGCGGCGAACAGCAGTTTGCCCGACGAGTGCGTTTTGCCCTTGTCATGATCGAAGAACACGCCCGGCGAACGGTGCATTTGCGAGACGATGACGCGCTCGGTGCCGTTGACGATGAACGTCCCGTTGTTGGTCATGAGCGGGATGTCGCCCATGTAGACATCCTGCTCCTTGATGTCCTTGACCGAACGAGCGCCGGTTTCCTCGTCAATATCGAACACGATGAGACGCAACGTCACCTTCAGCGGCGCCGCATAGGTCATGCCGCGCTGCCGGCATTCGTCGACATCGTATTTCGGCGGCTCGAATTCGTATTTGACGAATTCGAGCTGCGAGGAGTTGGAGAAATCGGAGATCGGAAACACCGACTTGAACACGGCCTGCAGACCCTCGTCGGGGCGGCCGCCCTCCGGCTCCTTCACCAAAAGGAATTGATCGTAGGATGCCTTCTGAACCTCGATGAGGTTCGGCATCTCCGCCACTTCCTTGATTGACCCGAAAAACTTCCTTACGCGCTTGCGACCGGTAAACGTCTGCGCCATCGTTTCACTTCTCTCTCGATTCGATTGTGACGGGCAGCAGGGGCGCCTCTCCAGACGGCCGCATCCAATCGCGACCATCGGGACAGGCGTCGGGCTGTCCGCTTCTATGTGATTCGGGCCCTGCCCGAACCGCCGCACGCTTTCAACTTCACCGTGACCGAACTGCTGCCGTTCACGACCCGCCTTCAGCGACGGTCGGGCTTTGGAGTTTCCCGCCGCCGCACTCTTGACCTGTCATCCCCGGACGCGAGGCCGGAGTCTTTTGGTTTCCTCAAGCCCGAGGTCGTCTGCATCATGCACGCCTCGGACACTTGCCTCTGCACCGCATGATAGCCGGCGCCTGAACCGGCCATCCATCCAGGCATTCCCGGGGTCTCGCTGACCCCGGGGATTTCGCTTAAGTAATCTTCGATTACTTAAGCTCAACCTTGGCGCCGACCTTTTCGAGCGTGGCCTTGATCTTGTCGGCCTCCTCTTTGCCAACGCCTTCTTTCACGTTCTTCGGCGCGCCCTCGACCAGATCCTTGGCCTCCTTCAGGCCGAGGCCGGTCAGCGCACGCACCTCTTTGATCACCTCGATCTTCTTTTCGCCGGCGCTGGCGAGGACCACCGTGAATTCGGTCTTCTCCTCGGCGGGAGCGGCACCGCCGGCCGCGCCGGCAGGTCCTGCGGCCACGGCCACCGCGGCGGCGGCCGATACGCCCCACTTCTCTTCCAGCATCTTGGCGAGGTCCGCCGCTTCAAGAACGGTCAGGCCGGACAATTCGTCGACGATCTTTTGCAGGTCAGCCATATGTTACTTCCTGTTGGTTCGAACCAGTCGGATTGCTTGTCGCTTTGGCCGTCAGGCCGCCGCACCTTTGGAGGCATAGGCCTGGACCACGCGCGCCACTTTCGCGGCGGGCGCACTGGCGAGTTGCGCGAGCTTGGTCGCCGGTGCCTGGATCAGGCCGACGATCTTGGCACGCAGCTCGTCCAGCGACGGCAGGGCGGCGAGCGCCTTGACGGCGTTGGGGTCCAGAGCGGTTTTGCCCATCGAGCCGCCAAGAATGACGAATTGCTCGTTCGCCTTGGCGAAGTCGGTGGCCACCTTCGGCGCCGCTACGGGGTCGCCCGAATAGGCGAGCACCGTCGGCCCCTTCAGCAGGGGCGCGATCACGGCGGCATCGGTGTCCTTGAGCGCGATCTTGGCGAGACGGTTCTTGGCGACTTTCACGCTCGCGCCCGCTTGCCGCATCTGCTTGCGCAGAGTCTGCATCTGGGCGACCGTGAGGCCGGAGTAGTGAGCCACCACCACCACGTTCGAGGTTTTGAAAACCCCGGCGAGTTCGGCGATGGACTCTTGCTTAGCCGCTCGATCCACTCTCAAGCTCTTTCCGGTTGTGACGGTCCGCTTCGCTTGCTGCGGAGCCGCCGGGTTGTGACCAGCCGTCCGCCGACAAAGCTTCACGCGAAGCAGAACCGGGCAGACGACGCTCTCTCCTGCCCCCGCACCGGCAGCGCACGCCGTTGCGGTCTTCCGAGGTTCGAACCAGACCGGCGCGTGTGTCGCACGCGCAAACCTAGCCTCTTCCCCGTCTATGCTGGCCCTTGCGGATTAAGCCCGTTGGGCGCCGGCAGTCTCGGACAGGTTTGGCTGGCCCGTCGCCGGACCGGCCTTGCACGCCCAGAAATTGGCAATGTCCGCTTACCGTCCCTTTCAGATGTCCCGCCTTGGGATGCCAAAAGGAATGAAGTCCGGTCACCGTCGATTTCTAGAGACGCGCAAAGGCGTGCCGACAAATGGGTCGGCACGCCCAATGACGCTCATTTAGACCCTCATGACGGCTTTGCCAAGGCCTTCGCGGCAGAAAATCCCCGTGAAACCTTCTGCGGGGTCAGTTTGCCCCGCCGCTGAACAGGCTCGGGATATCGACCTTGACCCCCGGCCCCATGGTCGATGAAACCGCCACCCTGTTGATGTAATGGCCCTTGGCGCCGGCGGGTTTGGCCTTCTGCACCGCGTCGGCAAAGGCCCGGATATTCTCGATGAGCTTCTCCTCGGAGAAGGAGGCCTTGCCGACGCCGGCTTGCACAATGCCGGCCTTCTCCACGCGGAACTCCACGGCGCCTCCCTTGGCTGCTTTGACAGCGTTGGTGACGTCCATTGAGACCGTGCCGACCTTCGGGTTGGGCATAATGCCGCGCGGCCCCAGCACCTTACCCAGCCGCCCCACCAGCGGCATCATGTCCGGCGTGGCAATGCAACGATCGAAGTCGATCTCACCCTTGCCCACTTTTTCAACCAGGTCCTCGGCACCGACAACATCGGCACCGGCGGCCTTTGCCTCGTCGGCTTTGGCGCCGCGGGCGAACACCCCGACGCGGACGGTGCGGCCGGAGCCGTTGGGGAGATTGACGACGCCACGCACCATCTGATCGGCGTGCTTTGGATCGACGCCGAGATTCATCGCGATCTCGATGGTCTCGTCGAACTTGGCTTTGGCGCGCTCCTTCACCAGCTTGACGGCCTCAGTTAATGGATAGGCCTTCGCCGGATCGAGACCGTTGCGAGCGGCTTTCATGCGTTTTCCGACTGCCATGACGTCACTCCACCGTGATGCCCATCGAACGCGCGGAGCCTTCGATCATCTTCATAGCCGCCTCGATGTCGCTTGCGTTCAAGTCTTTCATCTTCTGCTCGGCGATCTCACGCACCTGCGCTTTGGTCACTTTGCCGACCATATCGCGCCCCGGAGTCTTGGAGCCGCTGTCGAGCTTGGCGGCCTTCTTCAGGAAGTAAGAGACCGGCGGCGTCTTCATCTCGAAGGTGAAGGAGCGATCCTGGTAGGTCGTGATGATGACCGGGATGGGAATGCCCTTCTCCATCTTCTGCGTCTGCGCATTGAACGCCTTGCAGAACTCCATGATGTTGAGACCGCGCTGACCGAGCGCCGGTCCGATCGGCGGCGACGGATTGGCGGCCCCTGCGGGCACCTGCAATTTGAGGAATCCAGTGACTTTCTTTGCCATGTACTCTCCTTAGTGGTGCGGATCTTGACGGTTGGCAGCCGCCTCACCTTCCACGTCTTGTGAAAGCGTACTCTATAGCTTCTCCACCTGGCCGAATTCCAGCTCGACCGGCGTGGCGCGGCCGAAGATCGACACCGCCACTTTCACGCGTGAGCGGCCTTCGTCCACCTCTTCCACCGTCCCATTGAAGGAGGCGAAGGGCCCGTCGGACACGCGCACCTGCTCGCCCACTTCGAACGACACCGCCGGTTTGGGCCGCTCGATGCCCTCCTGCACCTGATGCAGGATGCGATCGGCTTCGGTGTCGGAAATCGGCATCGGCTTCTTGTCGGTGCCAAGAAAGCCGGTGACCTTCGGCGTGTTCTTGATGAGATGGTAGACCTCGTCAGTAAGATCCATCTTCACCAGCACGTAGCCGGGAAAGAACTTGCGTTCCGCCTCGACCTTGCGGCCGCGGCGGACCTCGGTGACCTTTTCCTTGGGCACAAGGATCTCTTCGAAGTGGTCGCTCAAGCCGCGCTGCTTGGCCTGCTCGCGGATGGAATCCGCGACCTTGTTCTCGAAATTCGAATAGGCGTGGACGATGTACCAGCGCTTGGGCCGGGTCGTCGTCGCGGCAGCGGTATCGCTCATCGGGGTTGGCTCTAGCTGTTCAGCTCGCGAGGCCGAGCACGAAGGTAACGGCAATGCGCATCACTTGATCCGCGGCGAGGAAGAAAACCGCGGCGATGGCTACCATGACGAAGACCATGGCGGTGGTGATCGCGGTCTCTCGCCGCGACGGCCATGTTACCTTGCGCGTCTC
>DASRDF010000043.1:0-64050 GCA_035652735.1 Pseudolabrys sp.
GCAGCGTGGCAGAGCAAAAAGCGCGGTTCCGCTGTTGCGGCGCACAATATCCGGAGAGTTCGCAGAGTCACCATTGCAGGCGCGCACCCGCGCCCCCCACTCGGGGGGCGCGGGTGCCCAGCCTCTATCCAGATATTATGCCGCTAGTAATCGCGGCAGTAGCGGCGCCATTCCCAACGACCGTGCACGCGGACGCGATGCCGATAGCAGCGCGGGTATTCGTAGTACGGATACGGGTATTCGGCGTAGTACGGGTAGTCCTCGTCATAGAACCCGAACGGGGCAAAGGCGAACCCGTAGCCATAATGGTGGTGATGATGGTGGCCGCGGCCGTGGCCCTGCCACTGATAGGCGTAATTACCCGTCGGGCCATTGCCATAGGTGTTCGTGCCGAGCTGACCGTGCGTATGGGTCGTGCGTCCGATTTGGGGGCTCGGGCCGGCTCCCTGCATCGACAAACCTGTCGCAGGGGCCTGAACGCCGGATCCGATCGTGGCGCCGGGCCCGCCGACTTGGCCGGATCCCACGGTGGCAGCCGGTGCCTGTGCGCCCGGGCCAGCGCCTGCACCCGGCCCGTCGCCGCCACCTTGTTTTGCCAGCGCGGGTGCTGCGGTCAGCGCCCCGGCGAGCAGTGCCGTTGCCGCAATTGTCGTCATTCGAGGAAACATGCCGTTACTCCATACTAGTGGATCATGCGCTCGGACGGATCGCCTGCGCGCGGACCCGCGCGTCCGTCTTGTTCCGTCTCGCGTTTGGCCGTAGTCGTCCCCACAAAGACGGCGAACACGTCGTCGCAATGCTCGAACGCAGCGTCTGTTCCGCGTTCTAACGGCAGTTCCACATCACATGCGCGATATCTTCGCCGAGATTTTCGAGAATGGCCCGCGCGATCCAATCGAGGCGGCGCGCCGCGCGTCGCGCCCGCGTTTGCGCAAACGCTTCTATCAGCGTGCAATGGCGGGTGAGGGCGGTACGGTTCTGCTCGACGGCAAGCCCGTCATGACGCCGGCGCGCAAGCTACTCGTCGCGCCGACGCCTGCATTAGTGAGAGCTATCGCCGCGGAATGGAACGCGCAGCAGCAGGAGATCGACCCGGGGCGGATGCCGCTGACGCGGCTTGCAAACGCGGCAATCGATGCAGTCGCAGCAAAGCCTGCGCCGGTTGCGGCCGAGATCGAAAAATACCTGGGCAGCGACTTGCTGTTCTATCGCGCCGAAGGTCCGGCCGGCCTCGTCGCCAAGCAGGCACAGCACTGGGATCCGCTCATCGCCTGGGCCCGCGAAGGGCTCGGCGCCCGCTTCGTGTTGGCCCAGGGCGTGATGCATGTGAAGCAGCCGGGCGAAGCAATCGCTGCGGCGCGCGCGCGCATTCCTGTTGCCGATAGCGACGCGGCGATCTGGCGTCTTGCGGCGATGTCCTCGATCACGTCGTTGACCGGCTCGGCCCTTCTGGCGCTGGCGCTCGCCGCCCGCGCGATCGATGTCGAGGCGGCGTGGACCGCCGCCCATGTGGATGAGGATTGGCAGATGGCGCAATGGGGCGAAGACGAGCTTGCGCTCGCGACTCGCGCCTTCCGCCGCGCCGAGATGGACGCGGCGGCGATGGTGCTGGCGCTGTTGCGCTGAGGCTTGTCACTTCTCCCCGCAAGTGGAAGAGAGCTAGTGTCCGCTGGGATCACCGCGGCGCGTCGCCTCGTAAAGGAACCAGGCGCGCCGCTCCGTCTCGTCGATGAAGGTTTCCAACAGACTGGCGCTGGCGACGTCGTTGTTCTCTTCGCAGGTATCGTGCGCTTCGCGCATGGCCGAGACCAGGCGCTGATTATCGTCGCGCAACTCCGCCAGCATGTCGTCGGGATCGACATAGGGCGCATCGTTATCGGCGATGCGCTGCCGCCGGGCAATGTCGCCGATCGAGCGCAGCGTCGGCCCGCCGATCTTGCGCACGCGCTCGGCGATCACATCGGTCATAGCGAAGATTTGCTCGCCGTGCTCGTCGAGCATCAGGTGATAGTCGCGGAAATGCGGGCCGCTCATGTGCCAGTGGAAGTTCTTCGTCTTCATGTAGAGGGCGAAGACATCGGCCAAAACACCGTTGAGTGCTGCGGCAATGTCCTTGGTTGCGTTGGCGCCGAGATCGGTGGGCGTGGCGAGACGCGGCGCCGGCTGGTGAGCGTGGTTCATTGGAGCTGTCCTCGTGTACACCCCCCGAGGTATCCCCTGGCGCCTACTATGCCGCATCTGCCGCCGCTGTGAAACGATAAATCAGGCCGGGTTGCCGGTCTCGGCCCGCACACGCTCCGCCTGCGCCTTCTGCTTGTCATCCAGCGCGCCCGCAAGCGTCGCCGCCTTTGCCTCCGCGGCGCGCGCGTCTTCGTCGCGACCGAGCGCGGCAAGGATGGCGGCGCGGCCGTTCTGCGGCTGCGGCAAATCCGGCTTGAGCGCAGCGGCCCTGTCGGCAGCAATGAGGGCCTCGTCCAGCCGCCCCAAGGCCTTGAGCGCGTAGCCGCGCGCGAGATGCAGCTCGGCAGTGTCGGGCGCGAGCGCAAGCGCGCGGTCGTATCCGTCGAGCGCGTCGGCGTAGCGGCCGCTGTCGTATAGCGCGTTGGCGCGGTTGGCATGCGCGTGCGGAAATTGCGCATCGATGGCCAGCGCGCGATCGTAGCTGGCGATTGCCTCCTCAATGCGGGCCATGGCTTCGAGCGTGGCGCCGCGATTGAGCCAGTCGTTGGCCGAATTCGGCTTGAGCGCGAGCGCGCGGTCGAAGCTCGACAGCGCCTCGGTATGGCGGCCGAGTTCGCTCAGCATGTTGGCGCGGCTGCCGTAAGCCTCGGCGGAATTGATGTCGCAAGCAAGCGCCTGGTCGAAAGCTTCCAGCGCGTCGGCAATCTTGCCTTGCCGGTGCAGCGCCTGGCCGATCAGGATGTGCGCGCGCGCCTGCCCCGGCTTGAACGCCAGCGCGCGGCGCGCCAGCTCGATGCCTTTGTCGTACTGCCCGTCCTGGCAGGCAATCATCGCAATATAATAGAGCGCGTCGGCGTCGCGCGGATCGTTGCGCAACACCTCGGTGTAGCGGTCCATCGCCAGGCCGATCTGGCCGGCGCGGTGGTGGATGAGGCCCTGCTGGATGAGCTCGGCGTTGGTGGGCATGGGGCCTTCTAAATGAAGGGTGGGCCGTGCGGCAAGCGCGCTTTCCCTCTCCCCTTGTGGGAGAGGGTGGCGAGCCGGAGCGATAGCGAAGGCGAGCCGGGTGAGGGGGCTGTCGCGTCCGGATTCCCCCTCATCCGCCCTCGCTCGGCTTCGCCTCCGCTCGAGCGCCTTCTCCCACCGGGGAGAAGGCAAGTGAGTATGCCTCACGCTCATGCTATCTCTTCCGGGCCGGATTCCGGCAAGGCACGGCAGGGCCAAGCGCGACATGAAAGACATCCTCGACAAACTCGAGAAGCGGCGGGCGCAGGCACGGGCAGGCGGCGGCGACAAGCGCATCGAGGCGCAGCACAAGCGCGGGAAATTGACGGCGCGCGAGCGCATCGAGCTGCTGCTCGACAAGGGCTCGTTCGAGGAATTCGACATGTTCGTCGAGCACCGCTCGGCCGAGTTCGGCATGGAGAAGACGAAAATTCCCGGCGACGGCGTGATCACCGGCTGGGGCACCATCAACGGCCGCGCCGTCTACCTGTTCTCCAAGGATTTCACCGTGTTCGGCGGCTCTTTGAGCGAGGCGCACGCGCAGAAGATCATCAAGGTGCAGGACATGGCGATGAAGGCGCGCTGCCCCATCATCGGCCTGTTCGACGCCGGCGGTGCGCGCATCCAGGAAGGCGTCGCGGCGCTCGGCGGTTACGGCGAGGTGTTCAAGCGTAATGTCATCGCCAGCGGCGTCATTCCGCAGATTTCCGTCATCATGGGCCCGTGCGCGGGCGGCGACGTCTATTCGCCGGCGATGACCGATTTCATCTTCATGGTGCGCGACACGAGCTACATGTTCGTCACCGGGCCGGACGTGGTGAAGACCGTGACCAACGAGGTGGTCACCGCGGAAGAATTGGGTGGCGCCTCGGTGCACACGACGAAGTCGGGCGTGTCCGACGGCGCCTTCGAGAACGACGTCGAGTGCCTGTTGCAGATGCGCCGCCTGGTCGACTTCCTGCCGTCCAACAACGAGGCCGGCGTGCCGCACTGGCCCACCGAGGACAAAGGCGACCGCGTCGAGGATTCGCTCGACACTTTGGTGCCCGACAATCCGAACAAGCCTTATGACATCAAGGAGTTGATCCTCAAGGTGGCCGATGAGGGCGACTTCTTCGAGCTGTCGTCGGTCTACGCCAAGAATATCGTCGTCGGCTTCGGCCGCATCGAGGGCCGCACGGTGGGCTTCGTCGCCAACCAGCCGATGGTGCTCGCCGGCGTGTTGGATTCCGATGCATCGCGAAAAGCCGCGCGCTTCGTGCGCTTCTGCGATGCCTTCGGCATTCCCATCGTCACTTTCGTCGATGTGCCCGGCTTCCTCCCCGGCACCGACCAGGAATATGGCGGGCTCATCAAGCACGGCGCCAAGCTGCTGTTCGCCTATTCGCAGTGCACGGTGCCGCTGGTCACCGTGATCACGCGCAAGGCCTTCGGCGGCGCCTATGACGTGATGGCGTCGAAGCACATCGGCGGCGACGTCAACTATGCCTGGCCGACGGCGCAGATCGCGGTCATGGGCGCGAAGGGCGCGGTCGAGATCATCTTTCGCGGCGGCACTGCGGAGGAGATCGCCGCGCGCACCAAGGAATACGAGGACCGTTTTCTGTCGCCCTTCGTCGCCGCCGAGCGCGGCTATATCGACGACGTGATCATGCCGCACTCGACTAGGCGGCGCATCGCCCGCGCGCTTGCCATGCTGCGCAACAAGCATGTGGAAATGCCGGCGCGGAAGCACGACAATTTGCCGGTGTGACAAAAGAGGAGGTCGCGGAGTGGCAGTTCTGGATAGGACGCGGGTTACGGTCGTATCGCCAGACAAAACATATGTCGGCAAACAAGGATTCACCTATCGCGCAGGCGTGTCACAGGAAACGGTCGGCGCCGAGCGCATTTGCATGAATGTACTGCCGATGCCCGCTGGCATCGTCGCCAAGGCCCATCATCACAACGGCATCGAAACAATCGCTTACATGCTTGAGGGCGACTGCGCCGTTTATTACGGCGATCAACTGCAACATCGTGTCGTCGTGAGGCAAGGCGAGCAATGTTTCGTTCCTGCGAGCATGCCACACGCTCCTCGCAATGAAAGCGGCAAGCCATGCACCTGGTTGGTGGTCCATTCTTCCGGCAGCGACCAGGATGGCATTGTCTTGTTGCCGGAACTGGATGCAAAGCTGGCCGCGCGGCTCGGAACGGGCTGAGCAACTAGCTCGTGGGGCGGATGAGCGAAGCGTAATCCGCCATCACTCTTTTCGGCGCAATACGCTTCGCTATTGCCCTGCCTATAGCGCGCGCAGTTCAATTCCCTTCAGCATCCGCCGCTTCCTCAGCAGCCGCGCATCCGCGCTCACCAGAGCGCAGCGTTCGCGCTCAGCGAGCGCGAGATAGAAGCAGTCGTAGATCGGATGATCGAGTTCTGCCGCGATGGCGAAAGCGCGCGGCGCGAGCGCTGCGTTCTCGAACAGCCGCATGCGGGCGGGCAGCGCTCGCATGGCGGCAACCGCCTGTTCAACGCTGACCAGCTTCGCCCGCTGTTTCTTCCAGAGCGCGTTACCGAGTTCTGCCAGGATCAGATCGGGCGCCCAGCACTCGTCGGCGAGAAAAATGCTGCGGGCATGGTCGGAGCCCGGCTCGTCGGCCACCCACTTCACCGCGATTGAGGCGTCAACGATTAGGGTCATCGTTGTCGCGGTCTTCGCGGATAAGCCTAGTTGAATCCACATCAGAGTAAGGCGACATCGAGCGGATGCGGTCGAGCTCCTTTACGAGCTCTTCCCGACTCGGGTTCACGAACATAGAGAGCGCCTCGCGCGCCGTGTCGCTGAGCGACTGTCCCTTGGCAGCCGCCTTCTCCTTGAGACGCTTTGCAACGGCCTCATCCACATTGCGTACGAGAATATCAACCATCGTTGCGGCTCCAGCCACTGTCGCGGTCCTCGCGAATCAAGTCTGTGGAATCGATATCCGAATAGGGCGACATCGACCGGATGCGCCGCGCCGTCTCGACAAGTTCGGCCTTGCTCGGCTTGGTAGCCTCTTCGAGCAACTGGCGGACCGTTTCGCCCAGCGACTTGTCTTCGGCTTTGGCTTTTTCCTTGAGCCGCCGCGCGGTTTCTTCCTTGAGATTGCGGACCAAAATATCAGCCATTTATTGCTCCAGCCTGGAGCGCTCCGAGAGCGTGCTCAACGGTACGGCTCATCGTTGTCGCGGTCCTCGCGGATGTCCTTCACAGAGTCGCCTTTGATCGGGCCGATCTTTTTTCGAATGGCGTTGATGCGCGCCCATGCTTCTTCCTTGCTCGGCCTGACGTAGGCGGCGAGGGCCTCGCGCGCGGTGTCGCTCAGCGAGGCGCCCTTCGCCTTGGCTTTTTCTTTGAGCTTGCGCGCGGTGTCTTTGTCCAGATTGCGCACCAGAATATCGACCATCGGAGCCTCGCGGTGATATCAAATTGATATCACAACAGCCGAGACGGTGCAACGGTTCCCCTGAGGCGCGTGTCAGACCCGCCGCTAAAACTGCACCAGCATCTGCTTACAGACGTAGCGCTCGATGTCGTAGCACTGGAATTCGATCTTATAGACGCCGGCCTTGGGAAAATACTTGTAGTTGTCCGAGGACACGATATTCGCGGGCCCGAAGTTCTTGAGCACGTCATCGCGGGTGCGGCCGATGAAGGCCTTGTCGATGACCTCGGGCGGAATCGTCTTCGGCGGGATCGCGGCGAACGAATTGCCGACGATCATGGTGTTCACCGTGTCGTCGCTACCAAAGAAGAACGTCAGCGTGTCGTTGAAATAATAGAACGGCTTGCGGCTCGAATCGCCGACACGCTGCGGCTCGCCGAAGCGGGCGACGATCTCGGCGCGCGTGGTATCGCCGCTCACGCCCCAGATGCGGAAGTAGTCGGCGAAGTCGTATTTCTTCGGCTCCGGTTTCTTCGCTGCCGACTTTTTGGTCGTGAGCTTGTTCGGCGCGAGCGCCTTGGGTGCAAGCGGTTTGGGCGCGGCCGCGGGTTTGGACGATGGCTTTGCCGCTGTTGCGGGCTTCTTGGCCTGCGGCGCGGGCGCGGGGGCCGGCGCCTGCGCGGCCAAGAGCGTGGCCAGAAGCGGCAGTCCGATCAATGCGGGCAGGCGCGCGCGACGCATGCGCGCATCATGGCGCGGCGGGCGGGGTGAGGCAATGAGTGGGAAGCGGTGAGGCTCACCTCTCCTCGCTGTGCGGGGAGCGGCCGGATCGCGAAGTGGTCCGGGTGAGGGGGGTAACCCGCGAGTCTGAGCCTATCGACCATGGCCCTCACCCGGCTCGGACCTGATCGGTCCTCGCCATCCTCTCCCCGCAGGCGGGGAGAGGATGAAAAGTCCCGCCTCAATCCGGGTGCGCCTGGCAGTGCACCTCTTCATTGAAATCGCCGTCCTCTTCAAGCTCGCGCTTCACGTGACAATGGCCGACCTTGTACTCCTGCTCGTAGCCGCCATTCTCCTGATTGAAGTGGTACTCGCGCATATCGGGACGCCAGGGTGTCGGCGCATAGACGCGATAGGCCACGCGGCTTCTGATGACGCGGCCGTTCTGCTCGGCATCGACGGCGGATGCGCTTGTCGCGACGAGTGCTCCCGCGCCGGCGAGCGTAATGGCCAGGATGAACATCACGGTCTTGCTCATGTCGTGCACCTTTCATTTGGCCCCGCCGCCTCGCACGCCAACCGCAAGCCGCCCGACTTGTTCCGGTTCCGCCGCTAGCGCCAGCCGCCGCCGCCGTTCACGTAGACTGTGTCGGCGGTCATGAACTCGCAGGCATCCGAACACATGAACAGCACCAATTCGCCGATCTCCTCCGCTTTGCCGAAGCGCTTCATCGGGATGTCATCGAGCATGCGCTGCTTGAGCTCCGGCGATGTCGCCGCCGCCGCGGCGAACGCCGTGTCGATCGGCCCGGGCGAGATCGACAGGCAGCGGATGCCTTGTGTCGCGAACTCGCGGGCAACGCCCATGGTCATGGTATTCACCGCGCCCTTGGCGGCGGCGTAATGCACCGAGGTGCCGGGCCCGCCGCGCTTTGCCGCCATGCTGGCGACATTGACGATGACGCCGAACTTGTTCGCCAGCATATGCGGCAGCACCGCCTTCATGGCGTAGAAGGTGCCCTTGACGTTGAGCGCGAAAGTGCGGTCGAAAAGGTCGTCGTCGATGTCGAGGAATTTCGAGCGCCGTAAGGCGGCGCCGGCCGAGTTGAACAGGAAGTGGATCCGGGAAAAGCCGTCGAGCGCGAGCTGCACCATATCCTCGACCGCCGCGCGCTTAGTCACGTCGACGGTCAGCGCCAGCGTCTGCCCGCCCAGTTTGTTGATCGCTTCGGCGGTCGCCTGGACGCCGCTCTCGTTGATGTCGGCGCAGACGACGTTCGCCCCCTCGCGCGCGAAGATCAGCGCCGCCGCGCGCCCGATGCCGGACGCCGCGCCGGTGATGACGATGGTCTTGCCGTGGAAATAGTCCGGCGTCTTGGGCATGGGCTTGCTCTCCGTCTCTCCACGTCATGCGCCGGGCTTGACCCGCGCATCCACGATGAAGATCAGCGATTCAAAGCCATACGAAAGGCTTTCGCTACCTCGCCGCATCATGGATTGCCCGGTCAGGCCCGGCAATGACAATATCGAGGGGCATGCTGGAGGAGAGATGCCAATGCCGACGCCGCCGCCTATCGACTATGCCGATGCTTCGCCGCAAGTGCGCGCCGTCTATGACGACATCAAGAAGACACGCAATGTGCCTGACGTGAACAATTTCTGGAAATATCTCGCGCGCGATCCGGCGACGCTCAAGCGCACCTGGGAAAGCATCAAGGAGATCATGGCGCCCGGCGCGCTCGACGCCGTAACCAAGGAGATGGTCTATCTCGCCGTCTCGGTGACCAATGGCTGCGCCTACTGCATCGCCAGCCACACGGCCGCGGCACGCAAGGCCGGCATGACGGAGACGATGTTCGGCGAGCTCATGGCGGTGACCGCCATGGCCAACGAAACCAACAGGCTTGCCAACGGCTACCGGGTTCCGGTGGATGAAGCGTTCCTGACCTGATTGAACGGGCGCATCGGCCGCGCTATGAAAATGCCAAAATCCGGGGGGAGAGCGTTACCATGATGATTGATCGTCAATTCCTGACGAAGCTCCTGTGCATTGCCTTGGTGACGACGATCATGCTGCCGGTGGGCCGCGCGCTGTTTCCTTATGTCAGCGCCGACCTGACGCCGATGCAGTTTCAGACCATCGAGGCGGTGCTCAGCGCCTCGCTGGGCTTCGGCATTTACGGGATTCTCGGTTAGAGCCCTAGCGGACCGGATTCTCGTGCGTGTTGGTCGGAGGCGCCGCGCTGGTGTTGCGGCCGGCGGGAAGGGCCGAACTCGGCGGCACCGACGCGCCGGTCGTCGACGGCGGACCGCGATAGTGGCCTGAGGTCTGCGGCGCCGAGCTCGTGTTGTAGTTCGTCACCACCAGCGTCAGCGCGATTGCCGCCAGCACGACGCAGCCGATCACCCAAACCCACACCGTTGCGGCGCGGCCGCGCCGCAGAATAGGGTCCGGCTGATACCGCGGCTGGTCGTTTGTATCGCGTTCGCTCATCGTGCCGCTCCTCTGAACGGCAATGCCGCGGCGCGTAGCGAGGTTCCGAAAGACGATCCCGGCGCCGCGAAGGGCGCCGGGATTGTATGATCCGCATTGCGCTTAATGCATGCCGGAGGGTCTTGGCGCAGCCGGCGTTGCAGGATGCGCGGCAGGCGGCGGAGTCGTCGGCGCCGTAGCGCTACCCGTTGTTGCCGCCGGCGGGTTGCTGGCGGTGTTGCTGTTGTTGCTATTCCAGCCCGCGATCAGAATGATCGCGATCAACACCACCACGGCAATGCCCGCGACCCAGCCCCACATGCCGCCGGCCGAATCGGGACGGCGCGCGACCGGATCGCTCAGGCGCGGATCGTTGCGCGGGTCACTCATGATAGTCCTCCTTGGTTCGGAGCATTGTCTCGAACCAAGGCAACCCATAGCGCGGGTCGCGGTTCCTGGCCGAATACCGTGGAACATTTTGTTCCAGAGGCGAAAGCGGTGCCATAGTGCTATTGGGGCGGCCTTGCCGCGGGATTCGTAAGCACTTGAAAAAAGACGTGATCATCCGTTCTGCGTTGGCCGCCGCGCCCATGCTTTTCGTGCTGTTGTGGAGCACGGGCTTCATCGGTGCGCGCTACGGCCTGCCGTATATCGAGCCGATGACCTTTCTTGCTTTGCGTATGGTCTTCGTAGTGACGGCGATGACGGCGATTGCGCTCATTGCCGGAGCGCGCTGGCCGCGCGGCGCCGAGGTGGGCCACAGCCTGATGGCTGGGTCGATGGTGCATGGACTTTATCTTGGCGGCGTGTTTACGGCGATCAGCCAAGGTGTGCCCGCGGGCATCTCGGCGCTGATACCCGGCCTGCAGCCGATCCTTACCTCGACCATCGCTAATCGCTTTATGGGCGAAAGGGTTTCGCTGCTGCAGTGGGCGGGTCTCGCTCTCGGTCTCCTCGGCGTGGTGATGGTGTTGCACGACCGGCGCATGGTTGCCGAAGGCTCCGTCCTCGGTTGGGCCGGGAGCTTCGTCTCGCTTATCGGCATCACCCTCGGCACCCTTTATCAGAAGCGTTTCTGCGGCGGCATCGATTGGCGTACCGGCAACACCGTGCAATATGCCGGCGCGCTGGTTCTGTTCGGACTCGGTTCGCTGACGTTCGAGACGCGCGTGGTTCATTGGAGCGGCGAATTGATCTTTGCTTTCGTCTGGCTCGTCATTGTGCTGTCGATTGCGGCGGTGGCGCTGATGTATTGGTTGATCCGCCGCTCGGCGGCGACAGGTTTCGCCAGCCTGTTTTATCTGGTGCCGGCGGTGACGGCGTTGCTCGCCTACGCGCTGTTCGGCGAGAAGCTCGACATGCTTTCGATTGCGGGGATGGTCGTCTGCGCTGCGGGCGTGATACTTGCCAATCGTGGCGGCGCCCTGAAACCTGCAGCAAAACCTTTGGCCGAGAAGATCTGAACTACGTCTTCGGATTCAGGACCATTTGCGTCTGCGTTACCAGCGCGCAGAGCCTTCCGTCACCGCGCGTGACGCGCGTCTGCCACACCATGGTCGACCGGCCGCGATGCAGCGCTGTGCATTCGGCGTAAGCGGTCTCGCCGATCGGCACGGCGGCGAAGAAATTCGTCTTGCTTTCGATCGTGGTGGTCGTCTGTCCCGGTTTGAGGTTTGCGGTTGTGGCGGTGCCGCCGAGATTGTCGGCGAGCGCCATGATGGCGCCGCCGTGCATGATGCCGTGCCGATTGTTGAGGTCCTCGCGCGCCCGCAACTCGCCGGTGACGCGCTCAGGTGTGATCGAGGTGATCTTGATGCCGAGGAATTCGGCGAAAGCCGGCTGCGCCTGCGCCGCCGGGTTGACCTTGTTCATGGCTCCAGCCCCATAACGTGAGGGCGCGGACGTTATCGCCCGCGCTCTCATGAGGCAATTGCATGGAAGGCTAGCCGCGCGGTTGCGGCACGACGCGGATATAGGGCTTCGGCGTCTTCCATCCTTGCGGATAAAGCTTCTTGGCTTCCTCGTCGCTGATGGCGCCGCCGAGGATCACGTCCTCGCCCTGCTTCCAATCGGCCGGCGTGGAGACACGGTGCTTCGCGGTCAATTGCAGCGAATCGAGCACGCGCAGCACCTCCTGGAAATTGCGTCCCGTGCTCATCGGGTAGACGAGAATCAATTTGATCTTCTTGTCCGGACCGATGATGAAAACATTGCGCACCGTCTGATTGTCGTTCGGCGTGCGGCCTTCCGAAGTGCCGGTGGTCGAAGCCGGAAGCATGCCGTAGGCCTTTGAGATTTTCAGGTCGGTATCGCCAATCATCGGATAGTTGGGCGCAAAGCCCACCACGTCCTTGATGTCCTGCGACCATTTCTTGTGATTGTCGACCGGATCGACCGACAGGCCGATGATCTTGGCGTTGCGCTTGTCGAACTCGGGTTTGAGCCGTGCCATGGTCCCGAGTTCGGTCGTGCACACGGGAGTGAAGTCTTTGGGGTGCGAGAACAGAACACCCCAGGAATTGCCGAGCCAGTCGTGAAAGCGGATCTTGCCTTCCGTCGTTTCCGCTTCGAAATCAGGTGCGGTGTCGCCGATTGCCAATGCCATGACAAGCCTCCAATCCATTAGTCGCGTTTTGTCGATAATTTCACTGCATTACACATAGAGCCGTCCATAGTTGCGCGAAAGGGGGCCGCGGCAAAGAGGATCGATTGCCTACGGTGCGGCCGGTTGGCAGCAGCAGTTTTCGGCGGTCGCGCGGGGGATGAAAACGATTTTATGGCGCGCTGGCTACGCGCGCTGTGGGACAGTATTGTAAACCGCGACGGGCGCCGGCTACCTCGAGCCTGTTCGGGAGGTTTGGGGTCTCAGATCATCGCATGTTCAAGCGTATCCTGATCGCCAATCGCGGCGAAATCGCCTGCCGGATCATCAAGACCGCGCGCAAGATGGGCATTCAGACGGTCGCGGTCTATTCCGAGGCCGACCGCGACGCGCTGCACGTGACCATGGCCGATACCGCCGTCGCCATCGGCCCTCCCGAGGCGGCGAAAAGCTATCTGGCGATCGAGAAAATCGTCGCCGCATGTAAGGAGAGCGGCGCCGAGGCGGTGCATCCGGGCTATGGCTTTCTCTCGGAGCGCGAAGCCTTTGCCAAGGCGCTCGAAAATGCCGGCATCGTCTTCATCGGGCCGAATGCAAGAGCCATCGCGGCGATGGGCGACAAGATCGAGTCGAAGAAGGTTGCCGCCGCGGCCAAGGTGTCGACTGTGCCGGGGTACCTCGGTGTCATCGACGACGCCGGCGCGGCCGTTCGCATCGCCGACGAGATCGGCTACCCGGTGATGATCAAGGCGAGCGCCGGCGGCGGCGGCAAGGGCATGCGCATCGCGTATGACAAGAGCGAAGTGGCCGACGGCCTTGCGCGCGCCCGCTCGGAGGCAAAGTCATCCTTTGGCGACGACCGCGTATTCATCGAAAAGTTTATCACCGATCCGCGGCACATCGAGATCCAGGTGCTCGGCGACAAGCATGGCAACATCATTCATCTCGGCGAGCGTGAGTGCTCGATTCAGCGGCGCAATCAAAAAGTCGTCGAGGAGGCGCCGTCGCCGCTGCTCGACGCCGCGACGCGCAAGAAGATGGGCGAGCAGGCCGTCGCACTGGCTAGGGCGGTGGGCTACGACAGCGCGGGTACCGTCGAATTCGTCGCGGCGCAAGACAAGAGCTTCTTTTTTTTGGAAATGAACACGCGCTTGCAGGTCGAGCATCCGGTGACGGAACTGGTCACGGGCATCGACCTCGTCGAGCAGATGATTCGGGTCGCTTCGGGTGAGAAGCTCTCGATCAAGCAGGGCGACGTGGCGCTCAACGGCTGGGCGGTTGAGACCCGCGTCTATGCCGAAGATCCATACCGGAATTTCTTGCCTTCGATTGGACGTCTCGTGCGTTACCGGCCGCCGGCCGAGCGGGTCAGCGGCGGGATCACGGTGCGTAACGACACGGGCGTGTACGAAGGCGGCGAGATTTCGCTCTACTACGATCCGATGATCGCCAAACTTGTTACGCACGCGAAGACGCGTGCAGCCGCGGTCGACGCCCAGGCGGACGCTCTCGATGCCTTCGTCATCGACGGTATTCGCCACAATATTCCTTTTCTCGCCGCGGTCATGGCGCATCCGCGTTGGCGCGCCGGGAAGCTCTCGACAAGCTTCATCGCGGAGGAATTCAAAGGCGGCTTCCGTCCGCAAGCTCCCGCCGGCGAGCAGGCCGAGATTCTTGCGGCGGTCGCGGCGGCGGTGGATCACGTCCTGGGTGAGCGCAAGCGGAAAATTTCCGGACAGATCGAAGGCGCGGCCGTTACGCGCGAACGCCGCCGCCTCGTCCGCCTGGGCGAGCACGACCATGCGCTCGACATTCAGCGAGATAACGGCGTCATCGCCGTGCGCTTTGCCAATGGCAAGTCGCATCGGCTCGAGGCGGACTGGCGGCCGGGTGATCCGCTGTGGAGCGGCACATTCGACGGCCGTCCAATTGCCGTGCAGATACGCGCCGTCGCAAACGGCTTTGCGATCGCGCATCGCGGCATCGAAACGAAGGCCTACGTCTATACCGAGCGAGAAGCACAATATGCGCGTCTGATGCCGCCGTCGAAAGTCGCCGGCACCGGCAAGCAGGTGCTTTGCCCGATGCCGGGCCTGGTCGTGTCCATCGCCGTGAAGGAAGGGCAGGAGGTCAAGGCCGGCGAAACGGTCGCGGTGGTGGAGGCGATGAAGATGGAAAACGTCTTGCGCGCCGAGATCGACGGGACGGTGAAAAAGCTCCATGCCAAACCCGGCGACAGCCTGGCGGTGGACGCGGTGATCCTCGAGTTCGCGTAGCGCGACGAGGCTGGGAACTCTGCCGTCGTCAGTGGAAAATCGACATAGCCAGGAACCGTGTTTGCCGCGTCCGCGTTCGCCGAATGCGATGCGAGGAGCAGCCCTATGTCGATGCCCGCACAGCAGCAGGAACGCCAGCCCGGTAGCGAGCGCAAGATGCGTCCGCAGCCTGACTACGAGCCGAAGTATCCGGGCGTCGGCAAGCTCAAGGATAAGGTCGTGCTGATTACCGGCGGAGATAGCGGTATCGGGCGTGCGGTCGCCGTGGCCATGGCCCGCGAGGGCGCGAAAATCGCCATTGTCTATCTGGACGAGCACAAAGACGCCAATCTCACGCGCGATCTCGTCGCGCGCGAAGGCAGCCGCGCCATTCTGTTGCCGGGCGATGTGGGGGATGAAAGTTTTTGCGCCGCGGCGGTCGATGCGACGGTCGAGCAGTTCGGCCGCCTCGATGTTCTCGTCAACAATGCCGGCGAGCAGCATGAGACGGACGACATACGCAACATCGATGCCGCTCAGATCGAGCGCACCTTCCGCACCAACATCTTCAGCTTCTTCTACATGACCAAGCACGCGCTGCGGCGGATGGAGAAAGGCGGCACGATCATCAACACAACATCGATCACGGCCTACCAAGGACACAAGACGTTGCTCGATTATTCCGCCACAAAGGGCGCGATCGTATCGTTCACGCGCTCTCTCGCCGAGGCGCTCAGCGAGGAAGGTATTCGGGTCAATGCCGTGGCGCCGGGGCCGATCTGGACCCCGCTCATTCCGGCGTCGTTCGAGCCCGACCGTGTCGCCAAGCACGGCAAGAGCTCCGCAATGCATCGGCCCGGGCAGCCGAACGAAGTTGCGCCGTGTTACGTCTTCCTCGCGAGCGAAGATGCCTCTTACATCAGCGGACAGGTGCTGCATCCGAACGGCGGCACAGTGGTCGGCGGCTGAGGAACCGCGGCGAGGAGCCGGCGTTGAGCCGTTTTGGCAAGGGGAGCACGTCATGCCAGTTCAATCGCGTCGCAAAACCGTTCCGCCGCCGGCGGTCGACGCCGTCCCTGACGATATGCGCCGGCGCGACCAGGAAGAGAGCCGCCCCGAAACGCTGCCCACGGAAGATGAGGCGCGAACGGGCGAGGAGCCAGTCGGCGGCGGCTTCACGCCTTCAGAGGACGGCGGCGTCGATCAGCACCCGATCCACGATTCGGACCAGGAGGACGCGACGCCCAGCGATTACGAGCGCGAGATCGATCGGCTCGATGCTGCGGTCGACAAGCGCATCTGACGCACGCAGCGGATTTCTGCTAAGCGTCGAGCGATGCATGAAATTCACGGTGCCGATATGGACTGCGTCGCGCGGGTTCGGCGCGCGTATTGGCGCGCATGAGCGTCGTTCGCCATGTGTCGGTGCGCGGCCGCGTGCAGGGCGTGGGCTTCCGTGCCTTTGTTGAACACGAGGCGCTCAGGCAGGGCGTCGGCGGCTGGGTTCGCAATCGCCGCGACGGCACGGTCGAAGCGCTGTTTGTCGGCAGGCAGACGACCGTCGCTGCCATGGTAGACGCCTGCCGCCGCGGTCCAATCGGCGGAAGGGTCGACGCGCTCTACGAGCGCGATGCAAGCGACGACGAGCTCAAGCTGCGCCGGCCCGGCGAGCTCTTTTCGGTGCTGCCGACGGCCTGAGTCGCCGGCCCGAACAGCGCCTCAAACTCGCGCCGCAGCACGCGATCGACGTCGGACATGGCAACGGGGATGCCGAGATCGGCGAGGCTGGTGACGCCGTAGCGCGGTTCGCTCACGCCGCACGGCACGATGCCGGAGAAATGCGACAGATCCGGATCGACGTTGAGCGCCATGCCGTGCAGCGTCACCCAGTGACGGACGCGGATGCCGATGGCGGCGATCTTGTCCTCGTATCCGGCGCCTTTCTCGGGCCGCCCTACCCAGACGCCGATACGGTCCTCGCGCCGCTCGCCGCGCACATTGAAGGCCGCGAGCGTGCGGATGATCCATTCCTCCAGCGTTGCCACGAAACGCCGCACGTCCGGTCCGCGGCGGCGCAAATCGAGCATCAGATAGGCCACGCGCTGGCCCGGCCCGTGATAGGTCGTTTGCCCGCCGCGCCCGGCAGCGAACACCGGAAAGCGCGCATCGAGCACGTCCGTCGGCTTGGCGCTGGTGCCAGCGGTGTAGAGGGACGGGTGTTCCAAGAGCCAGACCAATTCGGGTTCGTTGCCGGCGGCAATTTCGCTGGCGCGAGCCTCCATCGAGGCGATCGCCTCCGCGTAGTCCACCGGCTGCGCGCTCACCCGCCATTCCGCCATTTGCTGCGGATTTATCAGGCCAAAACTCAGATCGTTGCGCGCGTTAACCACTCGTTCACCATGCCGTGGTGACCTGTCATGTATCCATTCCGGGCCGCAACAGGAAGCCAAGGTGAGCACACTCGACAAGGTCGCCGTCGATATTACCGTGGTGCTGGGCACCACCTCCATGCCCGTGCACCAAGTGCTGCGGCTCGGCCGCGGCGCCATCATCGAACTCGACTCCACCGAGAACGATGCCGTCAACGTCCTGGCCAACGACCTGCCGGTGGCCAAGGGCACGGTGGTCGTCAACGGCAACCGCATCGCCGTCGAGGTCGGCGAGCTTCTGCCGCGCCCGCCCGATATGCGCTGACATCGAGCGCCCGTTTGCCCGAGAAATCGCGGGAATGAGGGCGGCGCCGGGCCTTGTCCCTCAACACCCTATTTGTTACATGACCGCCGTCTTGGGACGCGGGGCCACGCGATGCCGCGGCGTCCTCTCCCCATGCGGTCGTGGCGGAATTGGTAGACGCACTAGCTTGAGGTGCTAGCGGGGCAACCCGTGGAGGTTCGAGTCCTCTCGACCGCACCAGCCCGCGCGTATTTGCGCGAAGGCTGTCGACCCCAATCAATAAGAGCCGGTTATCCGGTCCGCAGAACTTCCCGCGTCGTTATGCGCGGCAGGTTTGCTCGATGCCAGGTGCCGCCGCCGGTGACGGTGTTGTTCCAGTGCGAGCTTCACGCGGCGGCGCAGCGCGGCTTTCTCGGGTCCGGCTTTCTGCGCGTCGGCGTGCAGCAGGCGGGGCCAATTCTCCTTCTCAATCGGCGTGGCGGCAACTTCCGGCAGGGTCTTCGGCTGTTCGCCGGCGAACACGACATGCACCACCCGATAACCGTTGGCCTTGAGCTGCTTGAGCAGGATCGGCAGGGCAAGTGCGGTGGCCGGATGGATATCATGCATCAAAATGATGCCGCGTCCCTTCGCATTGAGGCGGCGCATGGTCCGCTCGACAATCGCATCCGGCGTCGAGCCGCGCCACCAATCGTCGGTGTCGACGTCCGCGCTCCAGGTGATCAGGCCCTTGCGCTCGAGGAAGCTGTCGATCGCGCCGGTGCGGCCGAAGCCGGGAATGCGGAAGAACGGCGATAAGGCCTTGGCGTCGCCAAGCGCCGCATCGACGGAGGCGATGCCATCGTCGACTTCGCTCTCCACGCGCGCCATCGACAGGCGTTGGAAAGCGAAGGGATGATGTTGCGAATGGGTGCCGATGCTGTGACCTTCATTGTAAATGCGCCGCACCAGATAAGGGCGCGGCGCCGCCATCTCGCCGACGAGGAAATACGTGGCCTTCACGCAATTGGCGGCCAGTGTGTCGAGAACGCTGTTGGTGTAAGGCGGTATCGGGCCGTCGTCGAAGGTCAGCACCACCTCGTGGTCGTTTAGCGGCAGCGTCTGCTTGTAGTTGATCGTTCCGAGCGTACTGAACTCGCCGGGCTCGATCGTCAGCACGCGGCTGGTGCCGAGCGCGTCGGGATGGCCTGGACAGTCGACGGCCGCCGTTTTCGCCGCTTGCGAAAAGGCCGGTTCGGTCGGGTAGGGCACATCGGGTTGCGCCGCCGTGATGGCCGCCTGCACGGCATCGATCTTTGCCTGCGGATGGGCCTGCTCGGCCGCTGCCGGAGCAATGGCGCCCGTTACCGCGGGTTCTGCTGCTGCATCAGTTTGAGAGCCGGCGGAGTGAGATTGCAAAACGGCAAGCTGCGATGCCGATGCATCCGCGGCCGCATGATGCGGCGCCTCCGGCCTTTGCATTTCGACGTTTGCCGGCGCAGAAGAGGCCGCGGGCGCCGCGTCAGCCGGCTCTCCTGATTTCGCCGGTTCGACAGCAGCGGGAAGCACCGCCTGCGCAAGGACCATCGCTGGCTTGGCCGCAGGGGCGAAGGAGAAAGCCACGGCGCCGGCCACGCCGCCGATCAGGCAAAGAACTCCCGTCGCGAAAACGCGCATCTCAAGACCCCACCCCCGTCCATCCGCGCCCGCGGCGGCCCGGATTGATAACGTCCCTCAGCCTAGTGAGTCGCAGATTAACCGAAAATTAACCAAAAATAACGGCTCAAAACCCAGGTTTGGTGGGTTTTCCCCGCTGTTGCCGGACCAAAGGTGAGCTCAAGAGCCGTGCGGCTGCGCCGGAACGACGTGGACGATGCTGTAGCTCCGCCGCTTCAATTCGCGGAGCAAGGCCGGCAGCATGCGCGCGGTCTGTGCCTTGGTATCGTGCAGCAGCACGATACCGCGCCCCGCTTTATCGATGCG
The DNA here is from genome assembly GCA_035652735.1 of Pseudolabrys sp. GTDB lineage: Bacteria > Pseudomonadota > Alphaproteobacteria > Rhizobiales > Xanthobacteraceae > Pseudolabrys. Next base: position 19,277 of record DASRDF010000043.1, read on the forward strand.
GCCGAGCAGGAGCTGCAATTCGCGCTCGGGCGTCATTGGATTCCAGTCGCTCGCCCAGATATCGGCGCCGAACACCACGATGCCGCGGCGGTTGAGTTCGTCCAGCAGCGCCGGCGTGGAGGCAAAGCCGGGAAAGCGGAAGAACGGCGACGTCGGCACGCTTCGCCGCACGCCGTAGAGTGCGAATTCTTCGGCGGCAATTCCGCGGTCGACCTCGGCCAGCGCTTTGGCGGACGGAAGCCGGCTGAGCAACGGGTGGGAATAAGTGTGAGTGCCGATGCTGTGGCCCTCGGCCAACTCGCGGCGGGCGATCTGCGGATGAGCGGCGATATTGCGGCCGAGCAGGAAGAACGTCGCCTGCACGCATTCATGCTTGAGCGCGTCCAGCACTTTGGGAGTCGTGGTTGGCCACGGGCCGTCATCGAAGGTCAGCACCAGCTTCTTGGCGGCAAGGGGCAGCGTCACCGGGAATTGCTTGCGCCCCACGCGCGGCCAGGTTTTTGCGTCGATTGCCAATTGACGGGCGGTGCCGAGCGCGTCGGGATTGCCGGGGCACGGCGGCGCGGCGGCGGCGGCTGAGGGCAGAAACAGCAACGCAATCGTTACGGCGGCGAGGCGTGTCATCGGCTGGCCCGTGGCAGCGCACTTGAGCTTACCGCAGCCGTGGCGGCAAGCCATCTTTGTAGCGGCGCTTGCGCGAATGATTTGCCCCGGTCGAGACCGCGGCGTACAAGCGGCCGGTTTTCAACCGCCGGAGCCCGGCATGCTCGATCAAAACGACAACAGCCGCGTCGAAGCGGCGCCGCTGCCGCGCAACAAAGACGGCTCGATCCGCAAGGCCTTCGTCAAAAGCATCGCCCGCAGCATTGAGACCGGGGACGCAGCCGGCCTGCGTGCGCAGCTCGGTGGGCTCCATGAAGCCGATATGGGCGCGCTGCTCGACGTGCTGTCTCAGGAGCAACGCCCGCGCTTGGTGGAGCTTCTCGGCATCGACTTCGATTTTACCGCGCTGACCGAAGTCGATGACGCGGTGCGCGAAGAGATTTTGGAAGAGCTGCCGCCGAAGACCGTTGCCGAAGGGGTGCGCGAACTCGCATCCGATGACGCGGTCACGATCCTCAGCGCACTGCCGAAACAAGAGCAGGCGGAAATCCTCGATCAATTGCCGCCGTCCGAGCGCAGCGCATTGGCGCGCAGCTTGGAATATCCGGAGGACTCTGCCGGACGGCGCATGCAGACCGACTTCATCGCCGTGCCGTCGCATTGGACGGTCGGTCAGGCGATCGACTACATGCGCGAGACCGCCGATTTGCCGGAGCGCTTTTACGAGCTTTACGTCGTGGACGAGAGCGGCAAGTTTGTCGGTGCCGTGCCGCTCGATCGCCTGCTGCGCAGCAAGCGTCCGGTCCCGCTGGTCGAGCTGATGGAGGCGGAGCGCCGCCTCGTCCGCGCCGACGAAGACAAGGAGGAGGTCGCGCGGCTGTTCCAGCGTTACGATCTCGTCGCCGCACCCGTGGTCGACTCCGTTGATCGCCTTGTCGGCGTCATTACCTTCGACGACGTAGCCGACGTGATCGAAGAGGAAGCGGAAGAAGACATCAAGGCGCTGGGCGGCGTGACCCGGCCTGAAGAGCTGTCCGATTCGGTGTTTTCCATCGCGCGCGGCCGTTTCAATTGGCTGCTGGTCAATCTTGGCACCGCTTTCATCGCATCCTCGGTGCTCGGGCTGTTTGAAGGACAGTTGCAGAAGATGGTCGCGTTGGCGGTGCTGGCGCCGATTGTCGCCAGTCAGGGCGGCAATGCCACAACGCAAACGATGACGGTCGCCGTGCGCGCGCTTGCCACTCAGCATTTGAGCGAGGCCAATGCCTGGCGCATCATTGTCCGCGAATTGCTGGTCGGATTGGTCAACGGCGTCGCCTTTGCGGTGATCACCGGCGTCGGCGCCTATATTTGGTTCAAAGTCCCCGGGCTTGGTGTCGTCATCGGTTTGGCGATGATCTGCAATCTCGTCGCCGCCGCGCTTGGCGGCATTCTCGTTCCACTGCTGCTTCACCGTTTGAAATTCGATCCGGCGGTGGCCTCCAGCCCATTCGTGACCACGGTAACCGACGTTGTCGGGTTTTTCTCGTTCCTGGCCATTGCCACGGTCTGGTTCGGCCTGCGCTGAGACCGCTAACCGTTCGTTCACCCTCTTTCCTGACGACGCATTAACGCTGCGTTCCTAGCGTGACCGCCAGGGATTGTGGGGTTTGCAGTGAAACGCGTGTTGCAGGCGGCCGGCCGGTATCGCGGGGGCACGCTCGGCTCATGGGCGGACGCGTCGCGCCGGGCTGCGCCCGGCAACGCGTCGACTGCAGCCCTCACGGCGGCGCTCGTTGCGCTGGCGGCCGGCGTCGTCATTGTGGCGGCCATCGCCTACAATTTCGCGGAATCTCAGGATGATCAATTGCGGCTGCAGCAGCGCGAGGCGGTTCGCCGCGCCGCCGTCGAATTGCGCGCCTCCGGCGATCGGCAGCGCATCGATCTAAATCGGCTCCGCACTATCGAACAAACCGCTCGCATCGACGGGCTAACGTTCGAAACCGAGCCGTCGTCAAGCGGGCGCGAGATGCAGCCCGTGCTCGATGCGGCGGGCCGGATTGTCGGCTTCTTCGCCTGGCCGCGCGCGAACCCGATGGCGACCGCGGTATTGGGGCTGATGCCGAGCATTGCCGGGTGCGTCGCTGTGCTGCTTGCACTCGCCGGCTTTATCTCGCGCGCCGGGCGCCGGAGAGTGCCGCGTAGGCATGCTCCGCGGGTAGCAAACGACAGTAGAGTGGCGGATGCCGCCGCGGACGAGCAAACGCTTCTCCGGCGGGAACTGGCGGCAGCGCTCAACGCCGGCGCGCTCGACGTTCATTACCAGCCGATTGTTGCTGCCCAAGGTGGCCGTATGGTTGGGGCCGAGGCGCTCGCACGCTGGACGCACCCCGAGCGGGGGGCGATCGGGCCCGCCGTCTTCATCCCGATTGCCGAGCAGACGGGTCTGATCGATACGCTCGGTACATTCGTCTTGCGCCGCGCGCTGAGCGAGGCCAAGCGCTGGCCCGACCTCTATTTGGCGGTCAATCTGTCGCCGCTGCAGGTGCGCAACCCTGCGCTCCGTAAAACAATCCGTTCGGCGCTGGAGGAGAATGGCGTCGCTGCGTCTCGGCTGGTGTTGGAGATCACCGAAGGCGTGCTGATCGACGATCCTGACGAAATGGCCGCCCGCTTAAGCGACCTGCACGAGCTCGGCCTGCGCATCGCTCTCGACGATTTCGGTGCCGGTTATTCCAACCTCGGCTATTTGCAGCGTTTTCCGCTGGATAAGCTCAAGATCGACCGGAGCTTTGTGCACTCGCTCGGTAAGTCGGCGAATGGCGGGGTCATCATCAAAGCGATTGTCGCGCTCGGCCGCGCGCTGGGTCTGTCGGTGCTTGCGGAGGGCGTGGAAACCGAGCAACAGCGGGTGTTGGTGCGGCTCGCCGGCTGCGACGAAATGCAGGGCTTTCTCTTCGGCAAGCCGGCGCCGGCAGAGACGATCGAGGCGCTGGTGCGCCAGAGCGCACTTACACGCGTGCCCGCCCTGGCGCTGACAGCGTAGCTCCAAGGCGGTAAATTCCTCGTGCGGGGAAGGCGCCGGAGACTGCAATGATTCCGAATGCCTGGACGGGATTCGACTTCGGTCTAGGGCCCGATGTCGACATGCTGCGCAAGACGGTGGCCGATTTTGCCGGCGACCGCATCGCCCCGCGCGCCGATGAGATCGACCGCAAGAACGAATTTCCGCGCGAGCTGTGGCCGGAGATGGGCAAGCTCGGGCTGCACGGCATCACCGTCGAAGAAGAATACGGCGGAGCGGGCCTAGGCTATCTCGAGCACTGCGTGGCGATGGAGGAAATTTCGCGCGCCTCGGCGGCGGTGGGCCTGTCCTACGGCGCGCATTCCAATCTTTGCGTCAACCAGATTCGGCGCAACGGCAGCGAAGCGCAGAAGCGCAACTATCTGCCCAAGCTGATCTCCGGCGAGCATGTGGGCGCGCTGGCGATGTCGGAGCCCGGTGCCGGCTCCGACGTGGTGTCAATGCGTACGCGGGCGGACAAGAAGGGCGACCGCTATATCCTCAACGGCTCCAAGATGTGGATTACCAATGCTCCCGTGGCCGATACGTTCGTGATTTATGCCAAGACCGACCGTACGGCCGGGGCACGCGGCATAACTGCCTTTATCGTCGAAAAGGGTTTCAAAGGCTTCGCCGCGGCACAGAAGCTCGACAAGCTCGGCATGCGCGGCTCCGATACCGGCGAACTGGTTTTCACCGACTGCGAGGTGCCGGAGGAAAACGTGCTCGGCGCCGTCGGCAACGGCGTCAACGTGCTGATGAGCGGGCTCGACTACGAACGCGTGGTGCTGGCCGCTGGTCCGCTCGGCATCATGCAGGCCTGCTTGGATGTCGTCCTGCCCTATGTGCACGACCGCAAACAGTTCGGACAGCCGATCGGCAGTTTTCAGATGATGCAGGCGAAGATCGCCGACATGTACGTCACCATGAACGCGTCCAAGGCCTATGTGTATGCCGTGGCGCGCGCCTGCGACGAGGGACGCACCACGCGCGAGGATGCCGCCGGCGCGATCCTCTATGCCGCCGAGCGCGCGACGTGGATGGCGCTCGAAGCGATCCAGTGCCTTGGCGGCAACGGCTATATCAGCGAGTTCCCCACCGGGCGCCTGCTGCGCGACGCCAAGCTGTACGAGATCGGGGCTGGGACCAGCGAAATCAGGCGCATGCTGATCGGGCGGGAGATTTTCGAGAAGACGCGCTGACTGTCGAATTGGCACGCGCCGCGCTTGGGATTGTCAGCATCGACGTTACTGATTTCGACCGAGTCCTTGCAGAACAGACCGGGGCTCTTATTGCGAAAACAAAGCGTTCCGGATTGTCGCTCGGGGATAGAGCTTGCCTTGCGCTCGCCGCACGCGAGCAGGTGCCGGCGCTAACCAGCAACCGCGCATGGTCTAAACTTGAGTTAGGCGTCGAAGTGCGCCTCATCCGCTAAAGACGTGCATTAACTTTTGCCCGCCGCGAATCAGCTAGTGCATTGGCCGACGTCATTCATGGAGGCCAGCCATGATGCGGGTGCGGCTCAAGGCCGACGGGCGGATCGTGGAAATCCTGCCCGATGGCAGCGAGAAAACCGTCGATCATTCCGACCCGGCGCAATTCGTGCGCCAGGTGCGGGCGCGTTGCCGGCTGACGCAGGCGGCATTCGCGGAAAAGATCGAAGTGCCGATCGAGACGGTGCGCAATTGGGAGCAGGGCAAGCGGCAACCGCGCGGCCCCGCGCGCGCATTGCTCAAGCTGATCGACAAAGCGCCGGAGGCCGCCTTCGCCGCGCTCGGCGGCAGCCGGCGGCGTTAATCGGTCACTCGGCGGCGGCGAGCCGCTGGCGCGGCTGGTAACGCGCAAAGCGCATCAGCAGATACATCGCGAGCAGCGTGGCGATGTAGACGATGAGCTGCAGTTCGGTCGGCCGCTCGGTGTAACCGATCAACGTGTGCATCAGGCGTCCCAAAATGCTGCCTTCCGATAGCAGCCACGACGTGTCCCACATCGTGCGGTCGAGCACGACGGCGACGCCGCCGTTGTTGAGGAATTGCACGGCTTGCGCGGCCATGCCGGCGGCGAGCAGCGCGATGAGCCAGCTGGTCACGGAAAAGATGTAGCGCGTCGGGATCGCCAGCAGCCCGAAATAAGTGAGCCCGGTGAACGCCGCGCCGGCGGCGACGCCGAGCAGGCCGCCGATGAACAGCGACATGCCGCTCGTGCCCGAGGCGAAAATCCCATAGAGGAACAGGACCACCTCGGAGCCCTCGCGCAGCACCGCCAGGCCCACGACGACGGCGAGCGCGGTCAGCGGCTTGGCGCCTTCGCTCACGGCGGTGCCGACCTGGCGCATCTCGGCGGCGATTTCCCGCCCGTGCCGCGCCATCCAGGCGTTGTGCCACATCAGCATCACGACGGCGATCGACAGCACGCTGGCGTTGAACAGCTCCTGGCCGGAGCCTTCGAAGGCCTGCGAGATCGCGCCGGCAAAGAGCGCGACGACGGCTGCGCCCAGGACGCCGGACGCCACCCCGATGCCGACCCAGCGGCCGCGGCCGAACACGCCGCGGGTTGCCGCCATGACGATGCCGACGATGAGGCCGGCTTCGATGACTTCGCGAAAGACGATGATCAGTGCGCCGAGCATTGTGCGTTCTTCTTATTATTCCGCGATCACCACGCCCTTGGCGGTGCTCTCATGATATTCGCCGATGAAGTTGTAGCGGCCCGGCTTCAGCGGCCCGATGCGCACAATGCCTTTGGATTTCCCCGGCACCACCTTCTCCACCTTCAGGTCGTGGCTGTCGAATTCCTCGGGCGTGGCGTCGTTGTTGACGACAGTCAGTTGCACGCGCTTGTTCGCCGGCACCTTGATTTCGCTCGGCGTGAATTTGTGATCCTTCAGCGTCAGGGTCAGATCGTCGGCATAAGCGGCCCCGCCGCAAACGAGCACCGCGACAGTTGCAAGAACGGCTTTACGCATGAGCTTCACCTTTAAAGAGCATCCCTCACAAAAGCATTAAACGCCTCGAATGCAATAGCTTTTTCCAAGTTTTGAGTTATTCCAATGTGAGAACTGCCGGCAAAAGCTTGCCTGCAAAGTATTGTCTTGGCCGAAGCCGGCAAAAAAATTTTCGTGAGCGCGCGCCGCCAAGGGCCCCGGTTGGCAGCCAACGGTCGAGCAGGCATTCTGCCGGTCCCGCCCGCGCTTTCGCTGAAGGCACTTCAGGAGACTTCCTCATGCAATTCGTTGAAGCCCATGGCGCCCGCATTCCCACCATCGGTCTCGGCACCATGACCCTCAAGGGCGATATCTGTGTGCAGGCGGTGAAGACCGCGCTGCAGATGGGCTACCGGCATCTGGATACCGCGTGGTTCTATGGAAACGAAAAGGAAGTGGGCGAGGGCATGCGCCAGTCCGGGGTCAGGCGCGACGACATTTTTGTCTGCACCAAGGTGCGGGAGACGCATTTACAGCCGGACAAATTCCGTCAGTCGCTCGACGAAAGCCTCGCCAATCTAAAGTTGCCTTATGTCGATCTGCTACTGATCCACTGGAACAACAAAGACATTCCCTTCAAGACCTCGGTCGGCGCGCTCTGCAAAGCGAAGAAAGACGGCCTGGCCAAGCATGTCGGCGTCGCCAATTTCACGACCAAGATGCTCGATGAGGCCTGGGCGGTGACCACCGAGCCGCTGGTCTGCAACCAGATCGAAGTCCACCCGTTCATCAACCAGGATAAAGTGCTCGCCGCCAGCAAGAAACACGGCATGGCGGTGGTCGCTTATGTGCCGATCGCGCGCGGCAAAGTGCCGGGCGCAGAGGTGCTGGAAAAGATCGGCAAGGCGCACGGCAAGACCGCGGCGCAGGTGTCGTTGCGCTACCTGATCCAGCGCGATTGCATCCCCATTCCGCGCACGGCCAGCCCGGCGCATTTGAAGGAGAACATGGAGGTGTTCGACTTCAAGCTCTCCGATGCCGAGATGGCGGAGTTGAAAAAGCTCAACGCCACGAACATGCGTGTGGTCAATCCGCCGCACGCGCCGGCGTGGGATACGCCGTGATCCGCATCGTTGTCGGCGGGCTGCTGGCTTTCTTCATGGGCGCTCCGGTGTTCGCACAGGACCAAGCGGACGCGAACGATGCGGCGGCGATCGAAAATTGCATCAAGAGCAAGACCGGCGCTCACTGGAACTGGGAGCAATGCATCGGCCTGATCTCCGGACCATGCGCCAAGGACGAAGGGAGCATGGCCGATCGCGAAGTGACTGCGTGCGAGGATCGGGAACGCGCGGTGTGGGACGAAATCCTCAACAAGTCCTATCAGGCTCTGATGAAAGCGTTGGATGACGAGCAGAAGGTCAAGCTGCGCGAGATGCAGCGCGCCTGGATTGTGTCGCGCGACAAGACCTGCGGGTTCCTCTACGACTATTTCCAGGGGACGATGGCCTACCCGATGATCGCGGCATGTGTGGCGCGCGCGACCGGAATGCAGGCGCTCTATCTGCGCGGCTTTGCCGACGACGTTGCGGAGCGGAAATGACGCAGGCGGTCGAGGCCAAGGGTTTCTCGATCCCGCTCGTCGGGCTCGGCACCTGGGCGTTGCGCAATGTCGCGCGCATGGTCGAGCAGGCGATCCGCTTGGGCTATCGCCACATCGATACGGCGCAGATGTACGGCAATGAGGCGGAGGTCGGGCAGGGCGTACGCGCCTCCGGCAAGCGCGGCGAGGTGATGGTCACCACCAAGGTGCAGCCGACCAACCTCGCCCCGCACGATCTGGAGCGCTCGGTGAAGGAAAGTCTGGCGCATCTGCGGCTCGATGTGATCGATCTGTTGCTCATCCACTGGCCCAATCCGCGCGTGCCGCTCGCCGAAACGCTCGGCGCGATGATGAAGATGAAACGGGAAGGCTATACACGCGCGATCGGCGTCTCCAATTTCAACGTTGCGCTGCTCGACGAGGCGAGCAGGATTGCACCGGAAATTGTCTGCAATCAGATCGAGTACCATCCCTTCCTCAACCAGGACAAAGTAATCGCGGCGTCCCGTGGACACGGCTTGGCGGTTGTCGCCTATAGCCCGGTGGCGCGCGGCGGTGCCTCCGGCAACGCGGTGCTCGAGCGCATCGGCAAGGCGCACGGCAAGAGCGCGGCGCAGGTGTCGCTGCGCTATCTGGTGCAGCAGGGCGTTGTCGTCATTCCGCGCACCAATCGGCTGGAGCGGCTCGGGGAAAATCTGGCGCTGTTCGATTTTGCGCTCAGCGACGCGGAGATGGCGGAGATCCACGCGCTGGGTCACCGCGGCGGCCGCATTGTGGATTGGTCGTACTCGCCGAAGTGGGATTGAAGATCTCCAGCGTGACCAAAGCGGACGATAGCGCGCTTGTGCTGTTCTCCGGCGGGCAGGACTCCACGGTCTGCCTCGCCTGGGCGCTCGAGCGCTTCGCGCGCGTGGAGACCGTCGGTTTCGCCTATGGACAGCGTCACGCCGCTGAGCTCGACGCGCGTCCGCGTCTGCGCGAGCGCATGCGCAGGCTTAAAGCGGACTGGAGCGCGCGCCTGGGAGACGACCATGTTCTCAGCCTCGACGCGCTGGGAGCGATCTCCGATACCGCGTTAACCCGCGACACTGCCATTGAGAGCGGCCCCGGCGGATTGCCGACCACTTTCGTTCCGGGGCGCAATTTGATCTTTTTCTGCTTTGCCGGCGCGCTGGCCTATCGCCGCGGCATCCGTCATTTGGTCGGCGGTATGTGCGAAACCGACTATTCCGGTTATCCGGATTGTCGCGACGATACGGTGAAGGCCATGCAGGTTGCGCTCAGCCTCGGCCTTGATACGCGTCTCACCCTGCACACCCCGCTGATGTGGATCGACAAAGCGGCGACTTTCGCCCTCGCCGAGACCCTTGGCGGGCAGGACTTCCTTGATCTCGTGATTGAGGACAGCCATAGCTGCTATCTGGGAGACCGCAGCCGGCGGCACGACTGGGGTTACGGCTGCGGCGAGTGCCCGGCCTGCCGGTTGCGGGCGCAAGGCTTTGCCGAATTTAAGAACCGGAAAGAGGCCTCACGTTGAAGGAAAAACGCAAAAATATTGAAGGTCTCGTGTTCCTTGGCCTGTTCTGCCTCACGATTCCGGCGGCCAACTGGATGATCGGTCACGTCGGCACCCTTTGCACGGCCGAGGGGCCATGCCTCCTGCCTGTGGCGCCCGGCATCATGGCGCCGTCAGGTGTGCTAATGATCGGCGCAGCCTTGGTTTTGCGCGATCTGGTGCAGCGGCGGCTCGGCATCGAGTTCGGTATCGCTGCGATCATCGCCGGGGCGGCCATTTCCGCGGCCATCGCGCCGCGCTCGCTGGTGGTTGCGTCAGCCGCGGCGTTTCTGCTCTCGGAGTTTGCAGACTTCGCGGTCTATACGCCGTTGGCGCGGCGGCGGCTGGTGCTGGCGGTCGCCGCCTCGAGCGCCGCCGGTCTTGTTGTCGATTCGGTCGTGTTTCTTTGGTTTGCCTTCGGCTCGCTTGAATTCCTGCCGGGCCAGATCATCGGCAAAGCCTGGATGGTACTGCTTGCGCTGCCGCTGATTGCGTATCTGCGTCGGCGCGATGAGCGCCTGGGCATTAGCGCGGCTTAACAGGGTGTAACGATGTTGGCACTCGATAGTCTAAAAAACATTACCACCGGCACCGTCACGACGATGCTGCTGAAGAAGGGCATTCGCCGCTCTTGGATGGCAGGGGCCATGCCCTTCGGCTTCTCCGGCAAGCGCGTGGTCGGCAAAGCTTTCACCCTGCGCTTCGTGCCGGTGCGTGAGGATTTGGCGACGCCCGAGAGCTGGTCCAAGCCGATCTCGACCCGTGCGGCGATCGAAGCCATGCCGGAAGGCTGCGTCGTAGTCGCCGATGCCATGGGCGTTACCGGTGCCGGCATCTTCGGCGACATCTTGTGCATGAGGATGGTCAAGCGCGGGGTGACCGCGTTGGTCACCGACGGGGTCATGCGCGACAAGCACGGCGTGCTCGGCACCGGGCTTCCGGTCTGGTGCGCCGGCGTCGCCGCGCCGGCCTCGGTCAACCAGCTCACGTTCGTCGGCTGGAACGAGCCGATCGGCTGCGGCGGCTGCGCGATTTTTCCGGATGACGTCATCGTGGCCGACGATGACGGGGCCGTCGTCATTCCGGCAGCGCTGGTCGATTTCGTCGCCAATGAAGGCGCAGAGCACGAATTGCTCGAGACGTGGCTGGTTGAGCAGGTACAAAAGGGCGAAAAGCTCCCAGGCCTTTATCCGCCCAACGAGGACAACAAGAAGCGGTATGAAGAGTGGAAGAAGAGGCGCTGAGATCCGGCCTCATGTTCTTCATTCTATCGAAGACGGCTGCCTTCGTTCTGCTTCCCTCAAATTTGTTTTTCCTGATCGGCGTTATCGGCTTGGTGCTTGTTGCAGTGCGTCGGCACACTGTCGGCTTGCGGCTGCTGATCGCAAGCTTTGTGTTGCTCGGATTGGCCGGCTTTCTGCCGGTCGGCAAACTTCTTCTGCACCCGCTGGAGAGCCGCTTCCCGCCGTGGGACGCCGCGCGCGGTGCGCCGGACGGCATTGTTGTCTTAGGCGGCGCCATCAATCCCCGCCTATCGCGCATTTACGGCGCGGTCCAACTGTCCGAGAGTGCCGAACGGGTGACTGTCATCTCCAAATTGGCGCGCGAGTATCCGAAGGCGCGCATTGTCTACGCGGGCGGCGACGCCAGCCTGTTCTCCAACAATGGCCGCGAGGCGGATTACGTTTATCCGCTGCTCGATAGTTTCGGCGTGCCGCGCGAACGTGTGCTGCTCGAGAACCGCTCGCGCAACACCTACGAGAACGCGATGTTCACCAAAGCGCTGGTGAAACCCCAACCGGGCGAGCGCTGGCTCTTGGTGACATCGGCTGCGCATATGCCGCGCGCAATCGGTTGTTTTCGGCGTATCGGCTTTGTCGTCGAGGCCTATCCAGTCGACTGGCAGACCGGTAAGCGCGTCAGGCTGTGGCCCAGCACGCATTTGGCGGGCGGGCTCAATACCCTGGACTTTGCCGCGCATGAATGGCTTGGGCTGCTCGCCTACCGTCTTGCCGGCCGTACCGGCACGTTTTTCCCCAGCCCATGAGAATTGCCGGTCGGCGCAGACGACGGCCTAGCTGGTATCCTACCGCCTTGCGTGTGATTCGCTGCTGAGCGTTGCGTTTGCGTGGTCGCGCGGCATCGGCCGACCGATGCCGAGAGAGAAGGGGCGATTCATGACATACGACACGCGTCCCGCGGTGCAATCGCGCGCCGTCGGACGGAGCGATTATGGTCTCTTCGGCCTCGGTGCCAACGTCAGCGAAGCCATCATGACCGGCACTGTCGTCGCGATCGCGGTCACGATCGTGGCGCTGATCTCCGTTTTGATGACGATGGACTAGTTCCGCTGCGCTCGGGCTTTCCCGTGCGGCCGAACGCAAGGCGCGCGTCCGAGGCGAATTGCCGCCGCCACATCACCATGACGACCGCCGCCGTCGTAAATGCGAAGGGGATCGCTCCCAAAAACCAGCCCAGATAGCCGAGCGCGAAAAAGAACGCGCGCTGCCCGCGATTGAAATGGCGGCCGGCGTCGGCGCAGAGCTGTGCTGCGCGATGAGCGAAGGCCTTGGCGGCGGGTGTATCTTTCTCGGCGAGCGGAGGGGCCGCGCCCACCATGATGGCGAAATAGTTGTACAGCCGGTATGACCACGCGAACTTGAAGAACGCGTAAACGAAGATGACGATCAGACCCATCATCTTCAGCTGCCACATTTGCGGCGACGCCGCTTCGCCGAACGGCAACACCGAAACAAGCGATGCGAGATCCTGGCTCGACCGCAGCAGCGACAGCGCGCCGCCGACCGCAATCAGGCTGGTCGAGGCAAAAAAGGCCGTGCCGTTCTGCAACGCCGCCGTGACCTGCGAGTCGACAATGCGCATGTCGCGCGCCAACAGGCGCTTCATCCATTCGTCGCGATAGATGTTCATCAGCGCGTTGAGCCCGTCGCGGCCCTTGGCCGTTTGCTCGATCACCACTGAGTAGGCAATCCAGGCGCACAGAAACCAGGCAAGTGCAGCAAGGTCGGGCGCGCTGAAGGCCGGCATTGGCGAATCTCCGCACGTCATGGTGCATGGGGTGCGTCGCCTCTTCAACGGTCACATGGCTTGAGATCGAGGGGCCGCTCTGCCACAGTCCGGCGGAGGTTTAGTCATGCCGCAGACCATCACCACAGGCTACAAAGCGCTGGTCGACGCGGCCGAGCGCGAGATCGAGACAATCGACGCCGCGGAGGCGATCAGGCTCGCGGCACGCGGCGACATCGCCCTCGTCGACATTCGCGACATTCGCGAATTGCAGCGCGAGGGCAGGGTGCCCGGCGCCTTTCACTGTCCGCGCGGCATGCTCGAATTCTGGATCGATCCGCAGAGCCCCTATCACAAGCCGGTCTTTGCGCAGGACAAGAAGTTCGTGTTCTTCTGTGCGGGCGGCTTGCGCTCCGCGCTGGCGACGCAGACTGCCCAGCGCATGGGGCTAAAGCCAGTCGCGCATATTCAGGGCGGCTTCGGCGCCTGGAAAAAGGCGGGCGGCCGCGTCGAACTGCCGCAACCCGGCGCCGGCGATGCAAAGAAGCCGTGAATGGCGCTCACGCTGATCCTCGGCAACAAGAATTATTCGTCATGGTCGTTGCGGCCGTGGATCGCCATGAAGGCCGCTGGCATCGCCTTCGATGAAAAGGTCATTCCGCTCTACGAGCCGGGAAGTCGCGAGCAGGTGCTGCAGTATTCGCCTGCCGGAAAAGTCCCGGTGCTCCTCGATGGCGATACTCGTATCTGGGAATCGCTGGCCATTCTCGAATATCTGAACGAGAAATTTCCCGGGACCGGCATCTGGCCTCAGGGGGCCGGTGCGCGCGGCCATGCGCGGGTTGTGGCCGCCGAGATGCATGCCGGCTTTGCCGCGCTGCGCCGCGCGTGTCCAATGAACATGTGGCTGCCGCCCAAGCCCCGGCGGCAAACCGACGAGGTCATGGCCGACGTGGCGCGCATCGAGGCGCTCTGGGTCGATTGCCGCAGACGCTTCGGCCAAAACGGGCCGTTTCTGTTCGGCGCCTTCTGCGGCGCCGACGCGATGTATGCGCCGGTGGTGGCACGCTTCCATAGCTTCGGGATTCCGGTCGGCCGGGACGCGCGGGCTTACATGGATGCGGTGATGGGGTTGCCGGCCTGGGGCGAGTGGTGTGCGGCGGCGCTGCAGGAGCCGTGGATCATGCGCCACAACGAGCCGGATTGGCCGCTGGTGCGGGGTGTAGCGGTGCAGCAGTGACGCCGCTGCGGCCTTTTGCGGCGGAGGTCATCCCCAATTTTGTCAAGATTGTGAGAGAGACCGCGCGCACCTTATCGCGGGACAACCCGTGAATCGATTTGAACGGGGGCGATTCTGTCCTGGGCTGCGCCCTGCAGCCCGGTAGGTGGGGTCTGCCGATGACACATCGTCTGCTTGCGCTCGCAGTCGCATTGTTCGCCTTTGCCGCCGCTCCAGCCGTCGCGGCCGATAGGCCCGATATCAAAGGTCTTTACCTTCTGACCGACTATCCGGCGGTCTCCGTACAGCCGGGCACCACGTCGACCATCAATTTGAGGCTGCGCAACTACGGGCTTGCGCCCGAGCGCCTCGCGCTCTCCGTTAGCGGCGTGCCGCAGGGCTGGACCGCCACGCTCCTGGGCGGCGGGCAGCCGGTCGCGGCGGCGATGCCGGCGACCGACGACAGCGTCTCCCTCGATTTGCGCCTCGATGTGCCGAAAAGCGCGCAAATCGGCACACATACGCTCACGATCAGCGCGCAGGGCGGCACCGCGAACGTATCGCTGCCGTTGCAGGTGACGCTGGCCAAGGAACTGCCGGCCAAGCTCTCGGTGCAGCCGGAGCTGCCCGAATTGCGCGGCTCCACCCGCTCGAGCTTCGAGTATACGCTGACGGTCAAGAACGACAGCGGCAAGAAGCTGCTGGTCAGCCTGGCCGCCGACGCCCCGCGCAATTTCGACACGGCCTTTACCGAGGCCTACGGCTCGCAGCAGCTCACGGCGGTGCCGATCGAGGCCGGCAAGTCGAAAGACGTGAAGCTCAAGGTGACACCGCCGGACACGGTAGATGCCGGCCATTATCCGGTGCATGTGCGGGTGGCGGCCGAAGGCGTTTCCGCTTCGACCGAAGTGGCGCTCGACGTGACCGGCCAGCCCAAACTGTCCCTGGCCGGCCGCGAGGGCCTGCTCAGCGCCAACGCCACCGCCGGCAACGACACCGCCGTCCCGGTCATCGTCAGCAACACCGGCACCGCCCCCGCCGACAACGTCACGCTCTCGGCCAACGCCCCCACCGGCTGGAAGGTGACCTTCGACCCCAAGATCATCGACCGTATCGCGCCCAATCAGCACAAGCAGGTGACCGCCAATATCCGCCCGCCGGCTAAGGCGATTGCCGGCGATTACGTGAACACCTTCACTGCCTCCACGCACGACGAAAACGGCACGGCGAATTTCCGCGTCACCGTGACTACGTCGACCGTTTGGGGCGTGGCGGGAGTCGGCATTATCGGTGCCGCGTTGCTCATCCTGGTGGGCGCAGTTGTGCGCTTCGGGCGCCGATGAGCAGCCCCGTCATCGAGGCCAAGGGCCTCACCAAGCGCTATGGCGCGGCAACCGCCGTCGATAGCATCAACTTCACGGTGGCCGCCGGCGAAATCTTCGGCCTGTTAGGGCCCAACGGCGCCGGCAAGACCACCACCATCCTGATGTTGCTCGGCTTGAGCGACATCACGGCCGGCGAGGCGCGCGTGTTCGGCCATGACCCGATGCGTGAGCCGCTCGCGGTCAAGCGGCTGGTTGGCTATCTGCCGGATACTGTCGGCTTTTACGACCACATGAGCGCGGCCGACAATCTGCACTACACCGCGCGACTGATGGGCATTCCCAAGCGCGTCCGCACGGATCGCATCGGCGCAGCGCTTGCTCGCGTCGGCTTATCCGAGGTCGCGGAAAAGAAAGTCGGCACTTTCTCCCGCGGCATGCGGCAGCGGCTCGGGCTTGCCGAGATCATCATGAAGGATGCCCGTATCGCCATTCTCGACGAGCCCACCAACGGCCTCGATCCGCAGGCCAGCATTGAGCTGCTCGAGCTGATCCGTTCGCTCAAAGCGCACGGCGTGAGTATTCTGTTGTCCTCGCATCTGCTGGATCGGGTGCAAAGCGTCTGCGACCGCGTAGCGCTGTTCAACAATGGTCGTATCGCACTGATGGGCACGGTCGGCGAGCTTGGCCGGCACGTTCTCGGCGGCGGCTATGCGGTCGAGGTGGAAGCCGAAAGCAGCGACGGGCTGGTCAAACGTTTGTCGGCGCTGCCCGGCGTGCGCGGCGTCGAATCGCCGGCGCCCGGACATTTCCGCATGATTTGCGATCGCGACATGCGCGCGGAGGCGGCCGCTGCCGTCGTGGCCGCCGGCGGGCGGCTCAAGCAGTTGGCGCTCGACGAGCCGAGCCTCGAGGTGATCTACACCCGTTACTTCCAGCAGGCCGCTCAGCAGGACCAGGAGACGCGCAATGCGGCGTGAAGGCTCGCCCTGGCAAGGCCTCGGTGTGGTGATGCTGAAAGAGCTATCCGATCACCTCGCCAGCGCGCGCATGCGGGTGCTCGAGTGGCTCGTGGTTCTCGTTGCGCTCGCTGCGGTTTATGCAGCCATCACCGAGGTGCGGGACGTGACGGCGCAAGACCCGTTTCTGTTCTTGCGCCTGTTCACGACCGCGCGCGATCCGCTGCCGTCTTTCGTCTCGTTTTTGGGATTTCTGGTGCCGCTGATGGCCATCGGGCTCGGATTCGACGCCGTCAATGGCGAGCACAACCGGCGCACGCTGTCGCGCATCCTCTCACAGCCCATTTATCGCGATGCGCTGCTGTTTGGTAAATTCCTCGCCGGCATCGTCACACTGTCGATCAGCCTGATTGTGCTGTGGCTGTTGGTGATCGGCCTTGGCCTGCTAATGCTGGGTGTGCCGCCGAGCGGTGCGGAAATGGGACGCGCGCTCATCTTCCTCGGCGTGACGATCGCCTATGCGGCGGTTTGGCTTGCACTCGCTATGCTGTTCTCGATCGTCTTCCGCTCCGCGGCGACGGCGGCGCTGGTCACACTGGGGCTGTGGCTGTTTTTGACGGTGATCTGGCCGGCACTGGCGCCGGCTCTGGCGCAAGCCGTTGTCGGCGGCGAGGACCAGGCAACGCTGGTCATCACCTCGCAGATGTTGGCGCGCCTGTCACCGTCCACGCTTTACGGCGAAACAGTGTTAGCGCTGCTGCATCCAACGACGCGCACGCTCGGGCCGGTTTATCTCAGCCAGCTCGAAGGCGCGGTGATGGGTACGCCTTTGCCGTTATCGCAAAGCCTGCTGGTGGCTTGGCCGCAGATCGTCGGCCTCGTCGCGATTAGCATTTTGCTGTTCGTGGGCGGTTATGTCGCCTTTCAAAGACAGGAAGTTCGCGCGTAACCTGTCACGCGGTAAGGGGAGGGCCGTCATCTTGAGCGACCTCAAGGTGGCGGCTCCTCCTTCAGACGCCGAAGCAGTTCGTCGATGAACGGCCGCTGTGCCGGCAAAATTTTCCGCCGCGCCGTCGGTACCCTGAAATAGGCGACACGATCGATTTCGGGGAAGCTCTGCCGTTTACCCGAGCGCGGCGGCCATTCCATCTCGAATTCGTTGCTGACAAAGTCGGACAACTCGAAATCGCTTTCAATGGCAAAAGCATGCACGGTCTTCCCGCTCTTTTGGCGAATAGGCTTGAGTGGGATGAAGTCGCCTTGCGCCGTAAGTCCGGTTTCTTCATTGAATTCGCGCTTGGCGCAGGCCAGCAGATCGCCGGATTCGAGGGAGCCTTTGGGAATCGACCAAGCACCGGCGTCCTTGTTTCGCCAGTAGGGGCCGCCGGGGTGGGCCAACAGGAGCTCCAAGCCGTTTTTTCGGCGGAAAGCGAGAATGCCGGCGCTAATTTCGGAACGGCGCGACATAGGGGTGAATAATGGCCAATGCGCAATCCACTCGGTGTAGTATAAAACACCGGCGATGCGGCGCTGGTCCATCAGCACTCGCAAAATGCGCAGGCCGCGGAAAATGAAAAACCCGGCGTGAGGCCGGGTTTTTCGACGTACACGGAGCTTTCCTCCGTTACTTGTCCTGTAATTCGTCGACGGCTTCCTTGGCAGCATCCTTGGCGCCGCCGATAGCGTTCTTGGTTTTGCCGGCGATCTGATCGCCTTTGCCTTCGCCTTGCAACTTCGCGTCGCCAGTGACTTTGCCGATGGTCTCTTTGACCTTACCTTTCGCCTGCTCGGCGCTGCCTTCGATGCGGTCCTTATCCATCGTCTGCTCCTCTTTTTTCGCGTTCGGGATCGTCGAGTCAATGATTGCCCGTGCGGATCGTTCCGTGGCGCCGGTTTCAGGGAACCTAGGCGACGAAGACGAAAGCGGCCGGAAATGTTCCGGCCGCTTTTGAGCTCGCATGGAACGCGCGATCAGGTCTCCAGGATCGCGACGATTTCATCACTGCGCGGATCGATGACGATGATCTGATCGCCGACCAGGATGTAATCGTAACCGCGCCATTCCGGATAGACTTCGACCACCTCCGCAGGCAGTGGATAGAAATGCACGCTGCGCGGCACGCGGGCGCCGACCTGTACAGAGAAGTTCACATGTGCAGGCTGCACGTGCTGTTTCTTGATGATGGTAGTGATTTTGGTGCGCTGCTCGCCCGTGAGTTTTGCAGAGCCTGATGCCGCGCCCTGACCGGTGGTGGTCTCCTTGCGGTTTTGCTGCGTGGCGCTTTCATTGCTTACGCCGCCGCGATGCTCGCGATTGTTGACGTTGTTGTTTTCGGGTGAGGATTGTTCCCTGGTTTCGCCGCGATTATGCCGACCGGCCCTGTTTTCGACGCCATTGTGTTCGGCCCCATTCGGCTCGCTCTTTTCTTGTAAACGTTCGGTGCTGCCTTGGCCTGTCGTCTCGCTCTTGCCGCTGTGGCCGGCATTGATGGACGATCCCATCTTTTCCGCCGGCGCGTTTTGCTGCGCGGCGGGAGCGGGATTGGACATTTCGCTGCCTTTCTTGTCGGCGGCGCCCGCGCCGGTTGCCAGCAGCAGCGAAGCCGCCGCAGCCGCGGTCAGTAAATGCACTGTCTTCATTGGCGTTCTCCTCTGGTGCTTCCCCCGAGGTTTGCGTCCAACAAAAACGTTGCGGGGACCGGCCAGTTCCAGCGCTTTCGAAGCCGCTGCGGCCGCGGCATTGTTTTCCCGGTTCCATCAAGGCAATCTCGCGCGCGGACGCGGCGATTTCCGTGCGGCGAATCGCTGGATAAATGGTGCAAGGAGGTGCGCCTTGGCGATTCTGAGCTCGTCACTCGACAGGGATTCGGCAGAATTTCGCGCCAATGCCGAGCGCATGCGCGCGCTGATTGACGAGCTCGTTGCGCGCCGCGCCGAAGCCGCGCAAGGAGGCCCGCAAAAAGCGCGTGATCGCCACGTCGGTCGCGGCAAATTGCTACCGCGCGACCGGGTAATGACCCTGATCGACCCTGGATCGCCTTTTCTGGAAATGTCTCCGCTCGCGGCGTTTGGAATGTACGACGACGCGGTTCACGGTGCCGGGCTGATCACCGGCATCGGCCGTATCGAAGGCCGCGAATGCATGATCGTCGCCAATGACTCCACCATCAAAGGGGGCACCTACTATCCGATGACGGTGAAAAAGCATCTGCGCGCACAGGAGATCGCGCGCGACAACCGGCTGCCCTGCATCTATCTCGTGGACAGCGGCGGCGCCAACCTGCCGCACCAGACCGAGGTTTTTCCCGACCGCGAGCATTTCGGCCGCATTTTCTATAACCAGGCGACACTCTCGGCATTGCGCATTCCACAAATCGCGGTGGTGATGGGCTCGTGCACCGCCGGCGGTGCCTATGTGCCGGCGATGAGCGATGAAACCGTGATCGTCAAGAACCAAGGCACGATCTTTCTCGGCGGCCCGCCTTTGGTGAAGGCGGCCACCGGCGAAGTGGTGAGCGCGGAGGATTTGGGCGGCGCCGAGGTGCACGCGCGCAAGTCTGGCGTCGCCGACCATTACGCGCAGGACGATCATCACGCGCTGTCAATCGCGCGGCGTATCGTCGCCAATCTCAACACAAAAAAGGCGGTCGACATTCCCCTTATCGCGCCCCGCGAGCCGGCACTCGATCCGTCCGAGCTTGACGCGCTGGTGCCGGTCGATCTCAAAAAGCAGTACGACATCCGCGAGGTGATCGCGCGGCTGGTCGACGCCTCCGCGTTCGACGAATTCAAGGCGCTTTACGGCACCACTTTGGTCACCGGCTTTGCCCATATCCACGGCATGCCGGTCGGCATTCTCGGCAACAACGGCATCCTCTTTTCGGAGAGCGCGCTCAAAGCCGCGCACTTCATCGAACTGTGCTGCCAGCGGCGCATTCCGTTGTTGTTCCTGCAAAACATCGTCGGCTTCATGGTTGGCCGTGAGTACGAGGCAGGCGGTATTGCCAAAGACGGCGCCAAGATGGTGACCGCGGTCGCGTGCGCCCAGGTGCCCAAAATCACCGTCATCGTCGGCGGCTCCTACGGCGCCGGCAACTACGGCATGTGCGGACGCGCGTACTCGCCGCGTTTCCTATTCACCTGGCCGAATTCGCGCATCTCGGTGATGGGCGGGGAACAGGCGGCCTCGGTGCTCGCCACGGTCAAGCGCGACAATATCGAAGCGGACGGCGGCAGCTGGTCCGAGATCGAGGAAGAAGAATTCAAGGCGCCGATCCGCGATCAATACGAAGCCGAGGGCAATCCGTACTACGCTACGGCGCGGCTCTGGGACGACGGCATCATCGCGCCGTCGGAGACGCGCCGTGTGCTGGCGCTGGCGTTCTCGGCGGCGCTCAATGCGCCGGTGCCGGAGACGCGCTTCGGGGTGTTTAGGATGTAGCGGCGCGATATTGGCGCCAGCTCTGCCAGGTCGCGCGCGCAAGGGCGAGCGCCGTCGCCGCCCACACGGCCAGCGCGATCCACACCATCGCGCGCGAGAGCGCAGCGAGCGGCGGGAAATCGCCGGCAAGGGAGAGCCGCAAGGTGGCCAGCGCATACATGCCGAGCGGAAACACCAGGCTCCACAATGTAGGGCTATAGGCGATGGGAATGCGGCAAACGCCGTGCTTCCAGATGCCGAGCAGGATCAGCAGCGGAATCCACCAGGTTGCCCAGGCCCAGGCGATCAGGGTGACGCCGTCGATGAACGGTCGCATCGAGCGCAGGAACGGCAGCCCGCTGTCGGAGAGGATCAGCGTCGAGCCGGCGTTGGTGCTGATGGCGGCGGCCCCCATCACCACCCACAACAACGGCGTGATGTCCTCCGGCTCGAAATCGAGAAAGAAAATGCGCGAAGCGAACAGCGTGACGAAAATGCCGTAGAGGGCAAGGCCGATACCCCAGAGCATGTGAATGAGCACGAAGCTGGCGGTACCTAGTCCGCCGAGCGACGGCGCCACCGCGGTGCCGAGAATGACCAGCGATTCGGTGCCGACGATCGCGATCAGCCAGCCGCCGTGCACGATGTTGGCGCGGTGCGCGGTGTTGAGGAAAATCAAAACGCCGAAGCTGAAATAGATCAGCACGAACCAAAGGGCGAGCGCTCCGAGCCACAGCGCGAGCGCAAGGCCGCCATAGCCATGGAGCTTCAGCGCGGCGCCGAGCACGTCGGCCGCGGCAACGATGGTGAAGAACGCGAATACCGTGCGCGGGTCGATCAGGTCGGCCCAGACGGCGGGGCTCTTGCGGATGATTCGAACCAGGGTCGCGGCGACGAGCCAGCAAAACGCGGCGAGATTGAGGATCAGCAAAGCATCGGCAACGGCGTGGTCGCCGTCGAAAAAGAAAGCGTTGGAGATGATCCCCGTCGCCATCACCAGCGCAAACGAGCCCGGATAGAGCGTGTCGATCTCGTGCAGCAGCCAGCTGCGCGGGCCGCCGGCGGGCGCCGGTTGTCGCGAACCACGGGCTCTTGAAGGTGCTGGCATCGGAGGGCAGGCTTACGCGAATCGCGCACAAGGTACCACCTCGTTGCTCGGGGCGGGCGCGGCATCGGCAGAACGACGGGTCCATGCGCGGCCTACATAAATGGATTTTTGTTGCCCTCGCGGCGCTCTCCCTGGCAGCGGGGCCTACTGGCGCCGCGGTGCGGCTCGAGCCCGGCCTGTGGCAGGACACAGAAACCGGCAGCGAGAACGGCGAACCCGCGAAGCCTGAAGTTTCCACCGAGTGTGTGACAGCCGCGGACAGCAAGGACCCGGCCAAGGCGCTCACCCGGTTCAAGAACACGGCCGGTCAGCAGTGCAAGACCATGAACGTCAACGAGAACGGCAACACGCTCTCTTTCAACATGGAATGCGGCGATCCCAAGCTCATGCTGATATCGCTCAGCATGACCATGAACTTCCTCGATGCGCGCCACTATACCGGCACGGTCAAATCGACCGTAGTGTTCGGCGGCAAGCAAATGAGCGCCGACAAGACGATCGATGCGAAGTGGATCAGCGCTGTCTGTAGCAAGGACTAGCTTACCGGCCGAACAGCCAGAGGACGGCGCTGAGCACGAGACTGAGGACAATCGAGGTCACGATCGGAAAGTAAAAAGTGGTGTTGCCGCGGGTGAAGGCGATATCCCCCGGCAGGCGCCCAAGGCCGAGCCTGGCGATGTAGGGCCATAGCAAGCCCGTCACCAGCAAAACCAAGCCGACGGTAATGAGAAAGCGTGCCATGCAGTCCTCGCGCCCGTGACATAGGATGGCTGCAGGTAGCCATCAAGGCGGGAGGACGCCATGAACGACACCTACAAATGCGCGCTGATCGTCGGCGCCGGCGCAGGTCTTTCGGCTTCGCTGGCACGCGTCTTCTCCAATAGCGGCATGACGATCGCGCTCGCGGCGCGAACGACAGACAAGCTTGGGCCGCTGGTCAAAGACATAGGTGCGAAGACGTTTGCTTGCGATGCGAGTCGACAGGACGAGGTCGAGCGCTTGTTCGCTGCCCTCGACGACACCGGCACACCCGACGTCGTGGTTTACAATGCGAGTTACCGTACGCGCGGGCCGCTGGCCGAGCTCGATGCGGTGGAAGTGGACAAAGCGCTGCGCATCACCGCCTATGGCGGCTTTCTGGTGGCGCAGGCTGCCGTCCGACGCATGCTGCCGCGCGGCTACGGAGCCGTTCTGTTCACCGGCGCATCGGCCTCGGTGAAGGGCTACGCGCAGTCAGCGCCATTCGCGATGGGAAAATTCGCGCTGCGGGGCCTGGCACAAAGCATGGCGCGCGAACTCTTGCCGCGTGGTATCCACGTCGCCCATGTGGTGATTGACGGCGGCATCAGAAGCGCGCGCCGCCTCGAGGCGGCGGACGCGACGGACTCGCTGCTGGACCCCGATGCCATTGCGCAAAACTATTTGCATCTGCTGCGGCAGCCGCGCAGCGCCTGGACGCATGAGATCGAGGTCAGGCCGTGGGTGGAGCGCTTCTGACCGTTATGATTGTCGTGCGGCAAACGAGCCGCGAATAACGCGCAAAACCATCAACGGCCGAGCATGCCGATGAGCGTATCCCAGTTCACCAGCGGTTGGCTCGGGGCTGCGTTGACCATACCCCGATCGTGGACATAAGCCGAGCCGAGCATCAGCACCGCGCCGCAGAGCATGCCGAGAACAAATTTCACCGTCGCCTCCCGGTTTCATCCTGAGCGTCGAAGCCCATATTAAACGCATCGATCGCCGGCGGCGGCAATACCAGCCGCTCGTCCGTAAAGGCGAGGGTGAGCCGCACGGTGACGCCGGCTCTGGCCTTTGCCGGCGATCGACCTTGCCCTAAGGGCCGTAAGTGACAGCGCCGTCAGGTCCATGCTACAGGCGCGGCGCATGATCGACGCAAACGGTCTCAAGCAACTCGCGCCCACCGGCAAGCTGCGCGGGGGCGTCGTGATCGCCCCGGCGGCTTCGGCGTTTTTCTCTGTTCGTGACGGCGCGGGTGCCGTGCGCGGCGTCACCGTCAGCCTATTGCGCGCTTTCGCGGAAAAGCTGCGCCTCCCGCTCGAACTGCAGGTCTTCGACAATTCGGGGCAAGTCACCGAGACGGTGAGCGCGGGCAATTGCGATCTCGCTTTTATGCCGTATGACGCGGCGCGTGCCGAGAAGGTCGCGTTCGGACCAGCCTACTTCATCATCGAGAGCACCTACCTCGTTCCGGCCGGCTCGCCGATCCGCACTATCGACGAAGTCAACAAAAAGGGCGTGCGCATCGTCGTTATTGCTAACACCACGACCGGTCGCAGCGCCCGCCGCACTGCCCCCGATGCGGAAGTGATCGAAGTACCGAGCGTCGAACTGATGACCGAGATGGCGCGTAAAGGCGAAGGCGATGCATTCGCGCTTACGCACGACTCTCTCGCCGGGTTGATGCCTAAGCTCCCGGGCGCGCGCATTCTGCCGGGCAATTTTCAACAGACGGGCATCAATGTCGCGGTGCCCAGAGGGCGACCAGCCGCGCTCGCCATCGCGATGGCTTTGCTCGAGGATGCGAAAAAATCCGGCGCTGTACGCCAGGCCTTTGATGCCGCCGGCTTCACCGATGCGACGGTTGCGCCTTAAGCCGCTACCCACCGCTTGACGCGTGCGGCGGCGAGAGCGAGCAGCGCCAATCCCGCAAGCGACCAGCAAAGCGTCGGCGCCCATTGCAAGATCGCCTTCAGCATCGGATCGGCATTGAGGCCGGTGGCGACGACGGCTACGCGTGTGAACGTGGCCAGAGCCAGCGCGGAAAACAGCAGGCCTGTCATGCGGCCTTCGCCGCCGTTTTCGCCGATAGCGAAAGCCACCGTGAAGGCGCTCATCAGAACGGTGCCCCAGGCAGCGCCTGCAGCGAATTGTGCCGCAACCAACTGGCCGAGATCTTGCGCGAGATGCGCGGCAACAATCGCCAATGCGCCGATCAAGGCGGCGCAGCCGATCACTCGATAGCCGCCAAGCGTTTTGGTGGCGATGCTCGCAGGAAACATCGTAATGTTGAAACCGATCCAGAACACCGGCATCAGCCATTGCAACTGGGCGGCGTTGGTGAAGCGCAGATAAAGCGGCGCGCTGTCGAGAGCGAAATGCATCTGATAGCCGAGCGCGAGCGCAATCATGGCGAGCGCAAAGACGATGGCCGGCCGCGTCATGGTGCCGAAGGCGCGTGCCGGCGGCTTTTTCGGTTCGGCTGCCGCGGCGGCGAGCCGCCGCTCTGCGCCGATCATGCCGAGCGTAGTCAATATGAGCACTACGCTTGCAGCGGCGAACGGGATGCGCGGATCGAGATCGCGCAGTGCCACGGCGAGATAGGGTGCGATGGCGCCGGCAATGCCGTAACCGAGCATGGTGAGCGCCGAGAGCAATGGGATCGTCGGTTTACGCGCGTATTTGCCGAGCAGCATCAAGGGTGGTGCGCGGAGCGCCGAGGAGGTAACCGTCCAGACGACGATGATTGCGAGAAGAACCAAGGGGCCCAAGCCGGCAACCATCGGCATCGCCAGAAAGGCTGCGCAGGAGAGAGCGGTCGCCGCCACGATCCATAGGCCGAGCCTGCCGAGGACATGAGCAATCTTGTCGGCGGCTACGCCTGTTGCGAAGTCACAAATGGTGAAGATCGCTTGGTCGAGCAGCAAGATCGCCACCGCGGCGCCAGGAGCAAGCTTGGCCGCCGCGGCGAGCTGGGGCAGGTAAATGACATAAACGGTCCAGCAGAGCGTAAAGAATAACTGGAGCACCGCCAGATACCAGCCGAATCGCTGCGAGATCTTGTCCATGGCGGGTATCTACAGCGTGACGATCACATTACCGATGCTGCCGCGTTCGACGGCCTCATGGGCGGTCGCGACCTCCACCAATGAATGGACCGGTTGTGCTACGCGATTGATCAGCGTGCCGGCTTGCAGCCCGCGCGTTATCGCGGTGATCGCCTGTTCGCGCTCCGATGCGGTGAGCTCATAAACGAGGAAGAACAGAACCCGGATGGAGTTCACCAAGCACCAACCGGCGGGAACGGTGGCCTCCAGCCCGGTGCCATAGACGATCACACTGCCTTTGGGACGCAGAATCGATGGAATGAGCTTGGCATTTGCGGCGAGGTCCATTTCGATCACGGCATCGACGCCGCGTTTGCCCGTGAGCTCCATAACCCGCGCGCCGACGTCCTCTTGCTTGTAGTTGATGGCGTGGTCGGCGCCGGCCTCGCGGGCAATCGCCGCCTTGCCCGGCGACGAGATGGTGGTGACGACGGTCGCGCCCGCCGCTTTGGCGAACTGGATGGCATATTGGCCTACGGAACCTGCGCCGCCGGAAACGTGCAGGGTCATGCCTTTAGCCGCTTGCGCCAGCCTGATGGCATGAAATGCCGTCATTGCCGGAATGCCGAGACAAGCGCCGGTCTCAAAGCTTACGGTATCGGGCAGTTTCACCGCTTGCGCCGCAGGCAACGCGATGTATTCGGCGGCGGTGCCGTATGGGCGCTGCCACTGTCCGTTCCACACCCACACACATTCGCCGAGACGCGATCTAGGTACGCCGTCACCGACCTGGTCGATCACGCCGGCGCCGTCGCTATGTGGAATGACACGCGGCCAGGCGATTTTGCGAGTTGTGCCCTGGCGGGCTTTCACGTCGGATGGATTGACCCCGGATGTCGCCAGCTTCACCCGCACTTCACCCGGTCCGGCGTTCGGCGTATCGACTTCGCCAACGCACAGAACCTCCCGCGCAGAACCATTGCGCTCGTAATAAGCTGCCAACATGAGGCCTCCGCGCGGAACAATATCACCGATAGGCGCAGGTGGAACTCAGAGCGGCACGATCCTACATGTCAGACAGTGGCAAATGGAGCCACGAACGGCTCCGCCGCGTTCATTTCTTTACGCAACAGGTATGTGGAGATCGACGATGCGATTTCGCGTCTATAGCGGACCGAAGGGGTCGGAAGACGTATCCGCCATCGGCAAGCAACAGATGTTGTTCAAGGAGTTCAGTTCCCTCGACGAAGCCTTGTCATGGGCCCGCCATGTCGAACAGGGCGGGCGCGTTCCGTTGCTGATCGAAGGCGATGACGGCACGCGCATGGATCGCCGCGCGATCGTCAACGCTTTGCGCGTTGGCATGCGCGAAGAGGTCGGGGGGCGGCCGGCGTAAACGTAGGACCGGAGCGCCTATTTCGAAGCTAGGCGGTGCCACTCGGCACGAGCGCGGGTGGTGAGGTGGTCCCATTTGACGGCCACGACATCCCAATTGACCAGCGGACGTTGGGCATTTGCCGGCGCATTGAGAGCTGTCGCCGCATGGTGGGAGTCATAGAGGTAGGCGCCGCCGACGGTCAGCAATGCGCCCAGAATTAGTCCGAGCAGGACTCGCATGACGATCTCCCTCGTCCAGTCGCTTGCAAACGCCGCGTCGACGACGCGAGTTCCAGCTTACCGGCGGTCCTGGGCAGTATTTGGGCTGAGCGCAGAAAATCCGCCCGGCATTCGGCCGCAGATAGCGGCAAACCCTTGATATTCATGGGTTTATGGTGGTAAAAACTTGGCACAGAAGTGAAATTAGCTGTTATATTGAAGGTATGAGTACACATTCAGCAAAGACCGCCCGGCGGTCTGTTAAACCGGCGCGGCGCGTGGTCAAAAAGGTCACGAAGAGCGCCCGCGATACGGCTAAGAAATCGGTGAAATCGGCCCGCCGTAGCGTCAGCAAAACCGGCAAAACTGCGGCGCGTGCACCTAGTCCGCCGAAAATGATCCGCACGATCAGTCCGCCGGTCCAACCTATTGCTGCACACGAAGTGCCTATCCGCACTCACAAATACCGCGTCGGCGAAACTGTGTACTACACATCGCCGACCTTTGGCCGCGCGGCCGCCACTGGCAGCTACACGGTGGTCAAGCTGTTGCCTTCGGAAGGCGACGATTACCAGTATCGAATTAAGAGTTCCGGCGAGGCCTTTGAGCGCGTAGCCAAGGAAAGCCAACTGGACCGCGCATAAGCGTCCTCCGCAGGCCGCGATTTCATCTCGGCCATTGGTTTAGAATGCGGCGCCCTTGCCATAAGCCGGGAGGAGCGAATTGCCGATTTACATTACCCAAGGCCGCTATACGCGCGATGCCGTCAAGGGCATGATCATTCGGCCGGAAGATCGTGCGGACGCTGTGTCGCGCCTCTTGTCAAAAGCGGGAGGGCGGTTGGTCGGATATTATCTTACTTTCGGTGAATACGACTTCCTGGTCATTGCAGACATCCCAAACGATATTCAGGCCGCCGCAGCGTTGCTTGCGGCCGCTAGCGGTGGCGGCGTCACCGATCTGAAGACCACCGTCGCCTTGACCTCGGTTGAGGCCAAGGGGGCTTTCGCGGCGGCAAGCGATCTTGCGCCGACTTTCAAGTCCGCCGGCGGCACCTGAGCCGGCATCGCCATCCCAATCTTGCAATAGGAGAGACTATGCGTGGCTTTCGGCGTTTGATTGCTTTCATGCTCCTGGTGCTTGGACCGCTTTCTGCTTCGGCCGCCGAATATCCCAATCGCGTCGTCAAGATCATCGTGCCATTTGGCGCGGGAGGCCCCGCCGACATATTTGCGCGTGTACTTGCCCAGCATCTCTCCGCTGAAACCAAGCAGTCCTTCATCATCGAAGATCGCCCGGGCGCTGGCTCGATTATCGGCACGGACGTGGTCGCGAAATCGGCGCCTGACGGCTACACGCTGCTGGTGATGTCGAACACGCACACCACCAACGAATCTTTGATGCCGAATAAGCCCTTCCAGCTCATGCGCGATTTCGTGCCCGTAGCCGGCATCAACTCCTCCGATTTGGTGATGGTGGTGCCGAAGACCTCGCCAGTGAAATCGGTGAAGGAGTTCATTGATCTGGCAAAGAAGGAGCCCGGCAAGCTCAACTACGCTTCGTCCGGTATTGGCACGCCCTACCATATGGCCGGCGAGTTGTTCAAAGCCATGGCGGGCATCAACGTGGTGCACGTGCCTTACAAGGCCTCGGGTGACGCCCGCAACGCTGTCCTGGCCGGAACGGTGGACATGATGTTCGATGCCGTCAGCACAATGGTACCGCTCGCGAAAGCGGGCCAGGTGCGCGCGCTCGGCACTACGGGTCTCAAGCGGTCGCAATTAACGCCCGATCTGCCCACGGTCGCGGAGACGGTACCCGGCTATGAGGCGACGATCTGGATCGGCTTGATGGCGCCCAAAGACACGCCAGCGGAGATCGTTACATTCCTCAACAAATCGATCAACAAAGTCATGGCAAAGCCCGAGGTGAAGGCGGCGTGGCTCAAGCAGGGCGCCGTTCCGATGGTCATGTCGCCCGCCGAATTCGGCGTGTTTTTGCGCAAGGACATCGAGAAGTGGGCGAATGTGGTAAAGATCTCCGGAGCGAAGGCAAACTAGGCCTTGGGCGTCGTGGACGGCGGCATGAATGCCTTCTTGCGTCTCGCATTGACGATTATGGCGCTGGCACTTGGCGCCGCCACTGTCTATGTGCTCGTCGACCGGGCGACTTTCGCTGAGCGCGCGGCACAACGGCGCAGCCTGCTCGCGCGCGACCTGGAATTAACTCGCAGCACACACATTCCTGGATCGGCGCTAGCCTGTCTTGACGGCAACGCCGGCGAGGCGGTGGAAAACGCCTGCGAGCATAAGGTCTTCGCGTCGCCGGAGGGTGTGGCCGCGGCGGTCGGCTATATGGACGCGCGGCTCACGCTGTTGGCTCAGGCTGCCGCTATGCACGACGCCGCCCTAAATTCGCTCTTCGCATCCAGCCGCCGTGCGGTCGCCCTCGACCGATTCGGCATTGCCGCTCATGTGCTCGCTGAGCGGGATGGCTGCACGGCGAACAAATGCGACGCTTTCAATTTGGTCGACGACGCCAGCGCGCTGAAAGCCAATTTGCGGGCGCAGGTCTACGACCAATATGTCTCGCGCTATGCCGGCGGTTGGAACAAGGCGAGCGAAGCGCCGGCGCAAGCGGCGGCACCGGCCCCGTCGGTCAGCGCCACGCCGCCGCTCACCACCTCCGGGCAGAAGCCTGTTGCGGCGATCAAGCCCGGCGAGCACTGGGATTTTCCCTCGGCCGCGTCGATTCCGCCAGTCAGCATCATGAATTCGGAGCCTCCTCTGCCCAAAGGCGCCGAGGCCCAGGCCAAGAGCGAGGGCGCCGCTAAACCGGCAACCGAAGCCAAAGCGCCAGCGAAGACGCCGCTGCCCTCAGCGCCACCAGCCGCAACGCGCTAGAGTCGGCGCCGGGGCAGCGCCGATGTTTACATCCGTCCTCATCGCCAATCGGGGCGAGATTGCCTGCCGCATCACCCGTACGGCGCGCCGGCTCGGGATGCGGGTGGTCGCGGTCTATTCAGATGCCGACCGCGGCGCCCTGCATGTGCGCCAAGCCGACGACGCGATCAACATCGGACCGGCGTCGGCAGCACAAAGCTACTTGTCTATCGAACGCGTTATTGCTGCCGCACAGGGGGCGCGGGCGGAGTGCGTGCATCCGGGCTACGGCTTTCTCGCTGAAAATTCCGAGTTTGCCCAAGCCTGCCAGGACGCCGGTATCGCTTTTATTGGTCCGCCGCCGTCGGCTATCCGCGCTATGGGTTTGAAGGATCGCGCCAAATCGCTCATGGAGAAAGCCGGCGTCCCGGTGGTGCCCGGCTATCACGGCGAGCGGCAGGATCCAAAGTTCCTCAAACAGAAGGCCTATGAGCTTGGCTATCCGGTTTTGATCAAGGCGTCGGCCGGCGGCGGTGGCAAAGGCATGCGGCGTGTCGATCGGCATGCCGACTTTGATGCCGCCCTCGAAGGCTGCCAGCGCGAATCACAAGCGTCCTTCGGTGATGATCGCGTGCTGATCGAAAAGTATGTCAATCAGCCGAGGCACATCGAGTTTCAGGTGTTCGCTGACGGATACGGGAACGCCATCCATCTCGGCGAACGCGACTGCTCACTGCAGCGCCGGCATCAGAAGGTGATCGAGGAGGCGCCGGCGCCCGGAATGACCGCGGAGCTAAGAGCGCAAATAGGCAGCGCAGCGGTGGCAGCCGCGAAGGCTGTTGGTTACGAGGGGGCGGGCACTATCGAATTCATCGCTGATGCAAGCGGCGGGCTCGACGCCGGCGCTTTTTGGTTCATGGAGATGAATACGCGCCTGCAGGTCGAGCACCCGGTCACCGAAACGATCACTGGTCTGGACTTGGTCGAATGGCAATTTCGAATTGCGGCCGGTGAGCGCCTTCCTCTCAAGCAGGATCAGGTGCAGTTCAGCGGTCACGCTGTGGAGGCACGCCTCTATGCGGAAGACCCGGCGCACGGATTTCTGCCCTCGACGGGACGAATTGTGGCGCTTCAGTTCTCGCAAGATGTGCGTGTTGACACCGGCGTAGAGCGCGGCAGCGAGGTGACGCCCTTCTACGATCCGATGATTGCGAAAGTGATTGCGCGGGGAGCGACGCGCGCCGAGGCGCTTGAACGTCTGAGCGTCGCACTGCAGCAAACGGTCGTGCTTGGGCCGCGCAGCAATCTCTGGTTCCTCGCCGGTCTCGTGCGCGCGCCGCAATTCCGCGCCGCCGATTTCGATACCGGGTTCATCGACGCGCATTTGCCCATGCTGCTGCCGCCGCAGGCGCTCGACGGCCAAGCCGTGGCTTTGGGTGCGCAGATGCTCCTCAAGCACGAGCGCGCACGCATCATGCAAACGCGCGAGCCGGACGTGCCGCAATCCCCATGGGATGGCGCAGACGGCTTTCAGTTGTCCGGAATTCGCAAGGCCGTGCTGCCGCTTTTTGCCGAAGGCGAACCAGTCCTTGCGGATGTGAGCTACGCCCCGCAGCTGTCAGTCAGCGTCGGCGGCGCTGCGCCCGCCGCTGACGCATACGCCGTCGTTGAAGGCAGCTCAGCTTACGTGCTGCGCGGCGGCCGGCAGACCAAAGTCAGCCTGCGGGATTTTGCAAATGAGGAGAATGTCGGCCAAAACGGGGGTGGCGTGGTGCGCGCGCCGATGCATGGCAAAGTGTTGGCTGTCTTCGTCACGCGGGGCGCCCAGGTCACGCGCGGACAGCGTCTTCTCGTCATCGAGGCGATGAAGATGGAGCACACGCTTAACGCGCCCATCGATGGCGTCGTTGCTGAACTTGTTGTTACAGCCGATGCGCAGGTTGCCGAGGGCGCCAAGCTGATGGTGGTTGAACCCCGAGCCGCCGTTCCGTAGCCGAAAAGTGGGCCGCAGTTACATCTGCGTTTTTTTGCTCTTTTTGTCGCCTGCTTTTAGCTTCTCGTCCATGTGCATGCCGAAGAAGATCGGCAGCGACCAGCTCGGCAACACTAGCGGCAGAGCGTCGCGTACGGCACGGCGCGTGTTGTCATGCTCCTGGGCGATGCGCTTGGCCTCGGCGTCGGCCTTTGCTTTTTCGCTTTTGGTCTGCGCCATAGCCGGAGCGGCCGCAACGGCGGCGGCGGCGAGCAAGAAAACAAGCTTCTTCATAAGTGCCCCCCTTAAGCATTGCCACAAAGGCTATCATCAGGCCTGCTACCGAATTTGCAATAGGGCCTACTCCTGCTCGCCTTGTAAAAAGCCTGTAATTTTTGCGATTGATGTCTTGTCCTTGGTGGCGGAGTTGCTGAAATTCGGACGGCAAGCCAAATAATAGGGTGGTCGTGCTCATTCAGGTTAGACGCTTCATTTGGCTGGCGCCCTGGGCCGTTCTCGTCTTGTCTTTCGTAATGGCATTTCCCAGCAAGGGCAGGGCCGCGGGTTCACATCTCTACGTTATGCTTGGCCTTGGCGGCATGTCACCGGGTCTGAGCGATTTCGGCGCGCGCATCGGCCATCGCGGCATTCCGACAACGGTGGGCAGCTATCTGGAATGGCCGGCATTCGCGGACGAAGCGATCCGCAACTACAAGAACGGCCGCGTGAGATCGATCATGATCGTCGGTCACTCGCTTGGCGGGAGCGCCGCGAGAGCAATGGCGGCTGAGTTAGCTGAGGCAAACGTGCCGGTGAGGCTCTTGATCACACTTGATCCGGTCGGTGCGTCCGGCGTTTCCAGGAACGTCCGCCACGAGGTGAACATTATGCCGGGCACGGGCGAGGACCATTTCTCAATGATCGATGCGCATCGCGCCGAGTTGGACGGTTACGTGCTGGGCGGCCACGTCCCCCACCCGGCTCGTGCGCGCGAGAAAGCGCCGGAAAATAACTTCGGCTACGGTTCCAATTACTGATTCTTGCGCGCTCCTTGCGGAAAACCCCACGTCAGCGATCAGAGGCCGCTTCCCGGAGATGCGCCTGCGCGCTATGCATGGCCAATGCCGCTTCACCTCATCAAACTTTGCGTCGGATGCGATTCAGTCTCTGATCTCGAGGAGTGGATCAAGATCAAGCTGAAGGAGAAGCGCAAGCGCCGCCAAAAGCCAGAGCATATTCATACGACACGCATGCTGCCGAAACGTGCGGAGGAGCTGAAGCAGGGTGGTTCGCTTTATTGGGTTATTCGCGGGCAGATCGCCTGCCGCGAGCGCATTCTCGATATCCGAAGTACCAATGGCAAGGACGGCGTCAGGCGCTGCCAGGTCGTGCTCGATGGTAAGGTCGTGCTGGTCGAGCCGCGTCCGCGCGCGGCGTTCCAGGGTTGGCGCTATCTCGAGGCGAAGGACGCCCCCCGCGATCTCTCGCGGGCGGCACCCGGTGCCTCGCGAATGCCGGAAACCATGCGCCGAGAATTGCAGGAACTAGGACTTTTGTAGTGCGCGAAGCGCGAAGTGATGGCTACACAGCGACGTTGTCGATCAAGCGCGTTCGGCCGATCCTGCCGGCCACCAACAATCGAATGGGGCCGTCTTTGCGTGAGGCGATTGGCGCCAGCGTTCGCGCGTGTCGCGCTTCCAGGTAGTCCAGTGCGAAGCCGCCCACGTGAACTTCACGGCGCCCCACATCGAGGACCTCATCGATGGGTTCGCCGTGCCGGATGCGCGCCGCGCATGCTTTGAGCACGCGATAGAGTAACGGGGCGGTACTGCGTTCGCCGGCGGAGAGATAGGCGTTGCGCGACGACAGTGCCAAGCCGTCCTTTTCGCGCACGGTTTTAACGCCCACGATTGCGACGGGCAGGTCGAGATCCTTCACCATCTGCCGAATCACACAAAGCTGTTGATAATCCTTCTCGCCGAACAGAGCGAGATCGGGTTCCACTTGGGCGAACAATTTAGCGACGACGGTGGCGACGCCGCCAAAGAAATGCGGGCGGAACTTGTCTTCGAGATTCGCGCACGCCGGGCCCTGCGGCGCGATCCGCGTGGCAAATCCGTCCGGATACATCACACCCACCGTCGGCGCCCAGACGAGATCGACCTTGGCCGCAGTCAGAATTTTCAAGTCCGCAGCAAAATTCCGCGGGTAATTGGCAAAATCTTCGTTTGGCGCAAATTGGGTCGGATTGACAAAGATCGACACCGCCACGCGGCGTGCTCGCCTATGCGCCTCGCGTATCAAGGCCAAATGTCCGCCATGCAAGGCACCCATGGTCGGCACCAAAGCGAGGCGGTTACTTCCGCGCGCGCACAAAAGTTCCACTGTGCTGCGCAGCGTTGCGACCGTACGCACGACCTTCGGAGCAAGAGCCATGATCGGGAAACCGCCGTCCGCGCCGTTCTAGCAAATGGTTGTTAATTCGGCCATTTCGGTTAATGGTTAAGCACTGAACAACTTGACTAAAACGCGCTAGTATTTTGAACATCGGGGCAAAGGGCGCGTCATGTTGGTCCAACCAATTCAGGAGTCGGCGCAATCTGCGCACGTTGTCGTGCTCGGAAACGAGAAGGGCGGCTCTGGAAAGTCGACGACCGCGCTGCATATCGCGGTAGCGTTACTCAAAGCCGGCCAGCGCGTCGCCACCATCGATCTCGATTCCCGGCAGAAAAGCTTCACGCACTACATCGAGAACCGCCGCGATTGGGCGCAACGCGCGCGCATAAAGCTCGAGCATCCGACTCATTATTGCATCGAACGCGGCGAGGGACCGTCAGTCGAAGCAAACGAGGCGATTGAATTCGCTAACTTTTCAAAAGCTATCAGCTCTATCGAGCACACCCATGACGTGGTGGTGATCGACACGCCGGGCAACGACACCTACCTGATGCGGCTCGCGCATTCGATGGCCGACACACTGGTGACGCCGTTGAATGATTCGTTTCTGGACTTCGACGTGCTGGCCACGCTCGACCCCACCAATTTCGCGGTGACGGGGGAAAGTCACTACGCGGAGATGGTGCGCGAGGCGCGCCGTCAACGTCGGCTAGTCGATGGTAAGCTCACCGATTGGGTTGTGGTGCGCAATCGCCTGTCGGCGCTCGGCTCGCGGAACAAGCGATTGGTCGGGGAAGGGCTTTCCGAATTATCGAAGCGCATGGGTTTTCGTTGCATTGAAGGTTTTGCAGAGCGCGTTGTTTACCGCGAGTTCTTCCCGCGCGGTCTGACCGCACTCG
This sequence comes from Pseudolabrys sp., assembly GCA_035652735.1. GTDB lineage: Bacteria > Pseudomonadota > Alphaproteobacteria > Rhizobiales > Xanthobacteraceae > Pseudolabrys. The sequence goes on from DASRDF010000043.1 coordinate 54,593, forward strand.
ACGATCTCGACGAAGCGACGCTCGGCACCAAGCCGAACATGTCGCATTTGACCGCGCGCGAGGAAGTCATCTCGCTGCTCAATTTGTTGCATCTGCCCTTGTCGGAAAACGGAAAACGCCGCGCCGCCGCGCGCGCCGAATGGTATTCGGTCATGGACCAACCCTTGCAGGTCCACGACGTCATCGGCTAAGCGGTCCCGCGCATAACTGAATTGCGCCAAGGCTGCGTCAATATCGACGCTACGGAAATTTGCGCCCATGCCGGCACTGCTTTTCGGCATTGTTGTCCTCGTACTCGCGTTGTGGGCGCTCAATGTCATCGCCAAAGTCGATCCCAAGATCGCTGCGCGCGCGGTCAAGATCGCGGGCGGGTTGATCGCGATCGCGCTTGCCGCGTTCATGTTCCTGCGCGGAGAGGTGTGGGTCGCGCTGCCGCTCGGTGCCTTCGGCCTCGGGCTGCTCGGTTGGGCGCCATTTGCAGGATCAGAAATTCCTGATCCGTACCGCCGGCAATCCGGCGGGGGTGAATACGCGCAGGCTGACGCGACGTCGAGGCGCTCGGCGGCTCGCGGCAAAATGACGGAAAAGGAGGCTTATGAGATCCTTGGCTTGCAGCCCGGTGCGAGCACCGAAGCGATCACCGGCGCGCATCGCACGCTGATGAAGAAATTCCATCCCGACCAAGGGGGCACGACGTATCTTGCGGCTCGTATCAACGAAGCCAAAGAGGTTCTTCTTCGCCGCCATCGCTGAGGCACTCCATACGCAACACCATCAGCGGCTCCTGACCCAGCCTTTTTCCCGTTATCGGATTTATCCGTCCTCAGTTCTTCAGCAGCATGCAGGGAATGTCGCTGCGCTTGAGGTTCTTACAAGCGGCTTCTGCCTGGTCCTTTTCCAGACCCGCAAAGCGGGCTCGGTAAAGTGTCTTGTCGCCTTTGGCGATCGGCTCCGTGAAGGGAGACGCTTCGCTGAGCTGATCCTTGGCCCTGGCTTGCGCAATTGAAAGCCGCTCTTTGGCTTCTCGTTCAGCATCAAACGCGCCAACTTGGATCATCCAGCCGCCACGCACTTTTGCCGCCTGCACTTGTGCTGCCGCAGGGACGGGCACGCTGGCGGCAGCCGACGCAACCTGCGTTTTGGTCAACGGTCTCTCTGGCGGCGGTGCCGCGCCTTTAACCGTCGCCACGGTGGTGATGTTTGCTGGGCTTGCGCTGGCGGCCGGCATCAGCTTGCGGCTGTCAGTCGGCAGCGCCGACAACGATGCGGTGTGGAACGCACCGGCTTGCACAGTGACGGTTTTCACCGGAAGCGGCTTGATCGGCTCGGTCGAGCCTGGCGCGGGCCCCGCGGGCTCCGCCGACGCGACACGCTGCGCGGGCTGCTCGGATGGCAGCTGCGGCGCGGCTGCGGCCTTAACCGCATCCTTGGCGCCTGCCGACACGTGCGCAACGCGCGTTTGCCAGCCTTCCACCACCAACGGAGCGGTACGCCGAGTTGCGGCGATATTGATGTTGTTGTTGATCAGGCTCACTACCCGGGCATCGCGTGCCGACGCGGTGCGGCCGCCGAAAACCACGGCGACGAGATGATGTCCGTTGCGATGAATCGAGACAATGATGTTGAACCCGGATTCACGGATATAGCCGGTCTTCATGCCGTCCACTCCAGGCACGGCCCCCAGCAAATGATTGTGATTACGAATCTCGTGGCCGCGCCAAGCGAAGGTGCGGATCGAGAAGAAGGGAAAATATTGCGGGAAACGGTCGTGAATGGCGCGCGCCAAGATTGATTGATCGCGCGCTGTGGTGACTTGTAAATCGTCCGGCAAGCCTGAAGCGTTGTGATAAAACGTGTGCGTCATGCCGAGGGCGCGCGCTTTGGCGGTCATCAGCTGCGCGAATTCGGGTTCGCTGCCGCCAATCGCCTCTGCCACCACGACGGCCACGTCGTTTGCCGACTTGGTAACGATGGCGCGGATGGCTGTTGCTACGTCGATGCTTTCGCCAGGCTTAAGGCCGAGCTTTGAGGGGGCCATCGCTGCCGCGTGCTCGGAAACCGGCATCTCTGTAGTCATTTTTATCTTGCCGGTCTGCAAACGCTCAAACAATAGGTAGAGCGTCATCACTTTGGTGAGCGAGGCCGGGTGACGCTGGGCGTCGGCGTTGCTCTCCTCCATCGTGGCGCCTGAGTTGGCATCGACAACGATCGAGGCATAGGCCGGATCGTAGCTATCCTCGGCTTGGTGGCGGTGGTGGCGGTGCCGGGCTTCGGCCTGCGTGGCAACGAGGGCGGTAAGAAAAACCGCAGCCAGAACGACCCAACGGCTAGAGCGCTGGCTCCGCGTTTGACCCACCGGCATTCCCTGGAACTCCCCCGAACCCCGTTATTGGGCGGCTTCTTTGGACCGCCAGTTTGACCGATTTATAGCAATCTCGCGGCGCCATAAATTACGACGCTAGGAGAACATGGTTGATAGTTTGTTACCGTAATCAACTGAATTTTCGTGCTTTTTTGCGATGCAACATAAAACTTGCTTTTATGGTGCAGTGCAGTATATTAGCGGCAGCCCCAGTGGGGCCTAATTTTCACAAAGAGGCGCCGCCATCTGCGGTGTCAGAAAGAGGACGGCAATGGTGAAGAATTTGGAGGACCTCCAGCAGGTCGGCAAAGAAAGCGTGGATTCAACCCTGAAATCGTGGGGTGCGCTGTCAAAAGGCACTCAGGCGATCGCGGTTGAGATAGCCGATTACTCGAAGAAGGCGTTCGAGGACGGCACCGCGGCGCTCGAGAAGCTGTTTGGAGTTAAGTCGCTCGACAAGGCGTTCGAAGTTCAGACCGAATACGCCAAGGTCGCTTACGAGGGTTTCGTGGCCGAGGCCACCAAACTCAGTGAATTGTATTTGGATCTCGCCAAGGAAACCTATCGGCCCTTCGAAGGCTTGGTCGCAAAGGCGAAGTAACATACCGGCGCGTGCGACAACGGAAAGCCCGGCCGCTTTGGCCGGGCTTTCTTATTTGGAAGACGACCAGGGGCCTGCGTCTATTTGGCCACGTACAGCTTGCTCAGGTTGGTGCCGATTTGCTGGAACGTGGTGACGATTTGGTTTGACGACGTCAGCAAGAAAAACTTGTCCGAGGAGCTCGCGCAATTCTGCAACAGGGTCGACGTTGGATCGCCATCCGTGTTCACCTGAATGGTGTACAACGTGATACCGGCAGCTTTGATGTTGTTGCAGGTCATCTGTTGGCGCGTATCAATCGAACTCTGGCTCGTGTACCAGCGGTCCTGCGTGTTTAGACCGTCGGTCAGCAAGATGATCACCTGCTGATAGGTATAGTTCGGGTCCATTGCCGGCGACGTGAACGGTCCGCCACCAACGAGCGACATCCATCCGAGTTGAAGTCCGATCGCCTGGTTGGTGTTGCCAGCCGGCTGCATGTTGTTGACCAGACTGGTCATTGATGTCCAGTCGTAGCTCAAGCCCATCGCTGCCTGCGGGCAAGAGCTGTATTGTTCCGCAGCGTAGAGCGACGACAGTTTCGTTGTATCCGTTGAGCCGACATTGGTGTCGTAGTTATTGATCGTATCCGGACCGCTCTTGCCGCCCAAAGAGCTCGGCGATTGAGGATAGCCGCGGTCCATTACGCAGCCATTCCAAGTCTTGTGTTTGGCGACCTTCCAGTTTCCGTTATTGCTGATGCAAGTGGCGCGATCGCTTGGCGTGCCCCAGCCAGTGTAACCCGAGCAAGTGCCGTTGTTTGCCTCCCAAGAGGTGTTGTCCTTCTGGCTCGGGTCTTGCGCGCTAGTTCCCCAATAGATCCAATTGGACTTATAGTTGGCGGCGCCAACATTGACGTCTTTCACGAACGGAATGATAGAGACGTAAACGTCGCCGTTTTGCGTTGCCGCACCTTTGAGCTGCGTAAGCAAATTATTCGTCGCAGTTTTGAGCGCGTCTATCTTGCCCGCATCGGCCATCGAGCCTGTATTGTCGAGCACCAGCGCCACGCGCAGTCGCGACATGCCCCATTTCGCAGTTGACGAACCGGTCACGTTGACCACATCGACGCCTAGCACTCTTGCAAAAACAGTAGGCACCTGCACCGTCGCATTGACGACGACTTGCGATCCGCCCGTCGTCGTGTAGGTGGCGGACACCGTATTGATGGTCGTGCCAGGGCGGTTGTAGTTCGCGGAAAAATAGCTCAACGCATTGGCTTGTAGCTGAGTGTTGGTGTCCTTTGCCGCCTCACGCGATAGCATCAGCGCGGTGGAATCGAGAGCGGCCTGCAGGTCGGTATAGACTGAGTTTGCACGGCTGTAGTCGACCGCCGCGCCGACGGCACCGATGACCGGCAGCGTCGCAAACGCAAAGGTGATGGCGACGTTGCCGCCGCGCGCACGGCGGAAGAGACGCAAGGCGGCACGGAACTGGGTCCAGGCATTGGTCATGGCGAGTACCGAAAACAGTGGAGCACGCCTGCGCTTTTAAGGACGCCGCCTTAAAGGCTCGGTATATGGCGATGCCGAAAAACCGCGGCTCGGTGTAAACTTGTTGCCGTCCGTTCGATCGAAAGCGCCGTGGGCGCAACGGCTTGGATCATTAACGGTGCGGCCGCGCGGCGCTCGCGGCCTGGACCGCACCGATGGCCGGTCGGTTAATGCAGTCTTACCGGTGCTGCCGAACCACCTCACATCGCGAGCCGCAGATTGGTCAACGCCGTGCCGATCTGGCTGAACGTGGTGACGATCTCAGTTGAGGAAGTCAGCAGGAAGAAGTGGTCGGTTGTGCCGGGCGTGTTGCTCGCGCAGTTTTGCAAGAGCGTTGAGGTCGGATCGCCGCCTGTGTTCACCTGCACGGTGTAGATGGTGATGCCGGCCGCCTTGATGTTGTCGCAAGTCTTCTGCTGGCGCGCATCAATAGAGGAGGCGGTGCTGTACCAGCGGTCCTGCGTGTTGAGCCCGTCCGATAGCAGGATGATGACCTGCGAATAGCGGTAGTTCGGATCCATTGCCGGCACGGTAAACGGGGAGGCGGTGAGCGTCTGCCATCCGGCCTGCAAACCAATGGCCTGATTGGTGTTACCATTGGGCTGCATGGCGTTGATCTTGCTCGACAGCGATGTCCAATCGTTGCTCAGACCCATAAGCTGCGCCGGGCAGGAGGAATACTGCTCCGCGGGGTAGAGCGTTGCGCCGGCGACGGGCGGATCGTTTGTCGTGTCATAATTCTGGTCGCGATCGGTGACGCAGCCGTTCCACGTGCTATGATTGGCCGGTGTCCACACCTTGCCGTGCGATGTGCATGACGCCTGGCTGTGATAGCTCGAATTGCTGCAGGTGCCGTTGACGGCGTCCCACAGATCCCAGCGCAGCCACGACTGCTGGTAATTGGCGGTGCCGAAATTTACGTCCTTGCTGAAAGGGACGATCGAAACGTACACGTCATCCGGGGTCGTCGCCGCGTTCTGCAGTTGGGTGAGCAGGTTCTGCGACGCATTCTTAAGCGCCGTCATTTTGTTGTCCTGCGCCATCGACCCGGTGTTATCGAGGACCAGCGCGACGCGTAGCCGCGTGTTTCCCCACACCGATGTCGAGGTCGCGGTGATGGTGATCTGGTCAACGCCGAGAATGTGCATAAATTCGGTCGGCACCGTCGCGCTACCGCTGAGCACCAGTTGCGACCCGGCGACCGACGAGTATTGCGCCGACACCTGAACGTTCTTTACCTCGGGACGGTTGTAGAGGGCACTGAAGGTGTTGGTCGCGGCGGTTTGCAGGTCAGCGGCGTTGTCGGTTTCGGCCGTCTTCGATAACGCAAGCGCCGTCGAATCGAGCGCGGTTTGAAACGCCGCTCGGGCGGCATTGGCGCGGGAGTAATCCACGGCTGCACCCACGGCCCCCATAAGCGGGACGATCATGATCGCCAACATCGGGGCGACACCCCCGTTGCGGTTCTTCCAGAAGCGGGCGAGCAGCATCGGTTGCCTCGTCAAAAAGGAATTCGGTGTACGAGGTATGCCTTTGCCGTCTTGCGGAATCGTGTGGGCCAATGCGCGAATTTGGGGACAATTTGGATCGGGTTGTCCGCATGCGGGTTGAGATCGGGTAACTACCGATTATCTGAGCACATGCAGCCGAAAAGCTGGAACTTCGGCCTTTCTGTCCCGGAACGGGGCAAAATGCTCGCTTGGAATGGCAGGGCCGGGGTCTTTATGATGGTAGTGAAGGAGACCGATCGGCCTCTTCAGCCGCAGCAAGAACCATGATCCCGCGTGCCAAAATCGACGAACCTGCTGAGGCAACCGGCGATTCAAGCCGGCGGCCGCGCCTGGCCGATGACGACCGGCGGCGAAAAAGCGAAGGAGCGCCGGGTACAGCGGTCATCACCAAGACCAAGCCGCAGACCAAGTGGCCCAGCATGTACCGTGTGCTCATCCTCAACGACGACTACACGCCGATGGAATTTGTGGTGCACGTCCTCGAGCGCTTTTTCGGCAAGGATCACGAAGCCGCCACGCGCATTATGTTGCATGTGCATCATCACGGTATCGGCGAATGCGGCATCTACACCTACGAGGTGGCCGAAACCAAAGTGACGCAGGTTATGGACTTCGCACGGAAACATCAGCATCCTTTGCAATGCGTGATGGAAAAAAAGTGAGTCGGGGAGCGTCTAAGTACAAGAAAATGGAACAATAATCATGCCAACATTCTCGCGCAGCCTCGAACAATCGTTGCATCGGGCACTGGCCCTGGCCAATGAGCGCCATCATGAATATGCGACGTTGGAGCATCTGCTGCTGGCGTTGATCGATGATCAAGATGCATCTGCGGTTATGCGCGCGTGCAACGTCGATCTCGACAAGCTGCGCCGTAGCCTCACCGCTTACCTCGAGTCGGAACTGGAAAACCTGATCACCGACGGCGCGGAAGATTCGAAGCCGACGGCCGGTTTTCAGCGCGTCATCCAGCGTGCGGTCATCCACGTGCAGTCGTCCGGCCGTGAAGAGGTCACGGGTGCCAACGTGCTGGTTGCGATCTTTGCCGAGCGCGAGAGCCACGCGGCATATTTCCTGCAGGAGCAGGACATGACGCGTTACGACGCCGTCAATTATATCAGCCACGGCATCGCCAAGCGGCCGGGACTTTCCGAATCGCGCCCGGTACGCGGTACCGAAGAAGAGACCGACACCAAAAGCGGCGATGAGCCAAAGAAAAAGGGCGACGCGCTCGAGGCCTATTGCGTCAACCTCAACAAGAAGGCGAAGGACGGAAAGATCGATCCATTGATTGGCCGCGACGCCGAGATCAACCGCACCATTCAGGTGCTCTGCCGTCGGCAAAAGAACAATCCGCTGTTCGTAGGCGACGCCGGAGTCGGCAAAACTGCGATCGCGGAGGGTCTCGCGCGCCGCATCGTGCATGGGGAGGTGCCGGACGTGCTCAAGGGCGCGACCGTCTTCGCCCTCGACATGGGTACGCTGCTGGCCGGCACGCGTTATCGCGGCGACTTCGAGGAGCGTCTGAAGCAGGTCATCAAGGAGATTGAGGCCTATCCGGGTGCGATCATGTTCATTGATGAGATTCACACGGTTATTGGTGCTGGTGCCACCTCGGGTGGCGCGATGGACGCTTCTAACCTTCTCAAGCCAGCGCTGGCCTCTGGAACGATCCGCTGTATCGGCTCGACGACCTACAAAGAGTACCGCCAGTATTTCGAGAAAGATCGTGCACTGGTCCGCCGCTTCCAGAAGATCGACGTCAATGAGCCGTCGGTTGCGGATGCCATCGACATCCTCAAGGGGTTGAAGCCGTACTTCGAGGAATATCACAAGCTCAAGTACACCAACGAGGCGATCAAGGCGGCGGTCGATTTGTCGGCCCGCTACATCCATGACCGCAAGCTGCCGGACAAGGCGATCGATGTGATCGACGAGTCCGGCGCGGCGCAAATGCTGCTGCCGGAGAGCCGGCGCAAGAAAACAATCGGCATCAAGGAAATCGAAACAACCATCGCCACGATGGCTCGGATTCCACCGAAGACGGTATCGAAGGACGATGCCGAGGTGCTGCAGCATCTCGAACAGACGCTCAAGACCGTGGTGTACGGCCAAGACAAGGCGATCGATTCACTTTCCGCGTCGATCAAGCTCGCGCGCGCGGGCCTTCGCGAACCGGAGAAGCCGATCGGCTGTTATCTGTTCTCCGGTCCGACCGGCGTCGGCAAGACGGAGGTGGCCAAGCAGCTTGCGAACGCGCTCGGCGTCGAACTGATTCGTTTCGACATGTCCGAGTACATGGAGCGGCACACTGTCTCCCGCTTGATCGGAGCACCTCCCGGCTATGTCGGCTTCGATCAGGGCGGATTGCTCACTGACGGTGTCGATCAGCATCCGCATTGCGTGCTGTTGTTGGACGAAATCGAGAAGGCACATCCGGACCTATTCAACGTGCTCCTGCAGGTCATGGACCACGGCAAGCTTACCGACCACAACGGCAAGCAGGTCGATTTCCGCAACGTCATCCTGATCATGACCACAAATGCCGGCGCTTCCGACATGGCGAAGGCAGCCTATGGCTTCCATCGCAGCAAGCGTGAAGGCGACGATCAGGAAGCGATCACCAGGATGTTCACGCCCGAGTTCCGCAATCGGCTCGACGCCACGATCACCTTCGCGCACCTGTCGCAGGACATTATCAAGCAGGTGGTCGACAAGTTCGTGCTTCAGCTGGAGGCACAGCTCGGCGATCGCAACGTGACCATCGAGCTCTCGGAAGAGGCGTCGCGATGGTTAATCGCCAACGGATATGACGAGCTCATGGGCGCGCGGCCCATGGCCCGGGTGATCCAGGAGCACATCAAGAAGCCGCTGGCCGATGAGGTGCTGTTTGGCCATCTCAAAGGCGGCGGGCATGTGCGGGTGATTGTCACCAAGGACGAGAACGGCCGCGACAAGCTCGGCTTCGAATTCCTCGACGGACCGGTGACGCCGAAGCCGGAGAAATTGCCAACGGTACGGCCTAAGCAAAAGCGCCGCTCCCCGCGGCCGAAGCTCAAGCGCGGGTCGGTGCCGAAAGTGCCATTGATCAAGGCTTAGAGCGGCGAATGGAAAAGGCCGGGGCCAAGGCCCCGGCCTTTCATCACTTTTGCAGGCTCGGTCGCGTCAGCCAACGAGCGCGGCCGCAAGTTTTTTGGCTTGCTCGGCCAAGATCTCGGGCTTTTCCTTTTCGCTCGCCGGCGGCTTCATCGACACCCCGTGTTTCCGCGGAATGACATGGACGTGCAGGTGGAAGACGACCTGTCCGCCGGCGCCTTCATTGAACTGTTGCACGGTGATCCCGTCGGCGCCAAAAGTCTTCATCGCCGCTTTGGCGATTTTCTGCGCTACCGTCATGACGTGAGCGAAATCGTCCGGCGCTACGTCGAGAATGTTGCGTGCCGGAGCCTTGG
>DASRDF010000044.1:0-54951 GCA_035652735.1 Pseudolabrys sp.
GACGCCGAGCGGCGCGACTTCACCATCAACGCGTTCTCCGCGCGCGCCGATGGGACCGTATACGACTATGTCGGCGGACTCGCCGACCTTGCCGCGCGCCGCGTGCGTTTTATCGGCGATCCCAGAAAACGCATTGCCGAAGACTATTTGCGTATTCTGCGCTTTTTTCGTTTCCACGCCGCCTACGGCACCGCCGAGCATCCTGACGGTCCAGGGATCGAGGCGTGCATTGCCTGCCGTGGCGGGCTTGAGCAGTTGTCGCGTGAGCGCGTGCGCGTGGAGATCATGAAGCTCGTGGTCGCGCCGCATGCGGTGCCAACCCTCATCGCGATGACGGACGCAGGTTTGACGCTGCGCGTCCTTGGTGGCGTGTCCTATCTGGGCTCGTTTGAGATGATGGCAAAGGTGGAGGCGGCAATCGGCGCAGCTGCCGATCCCGTGCGCCGTCTTGCCGCGCTTGCCGTCTGGGTCGGCGAAGATGCCGAACGGCTGCGGCAGAAGCTGCGGCTGACCAATGTCGAGCACGAGCGACTGATGTCGATGGCCGAAGGCTGGCGGCATATTTCACCGACCGCGAGAGAGCAGGGGTCCCGCGCTCTGCTCTATCGTCTAGGGCCGCCGCATTTTACCGATCATGCGCTGCTGGCCTGGGCGCGCGCCCGCGAAGGTGCCGAAGACCGGGCCTGGCACGCACTCGCCACCTTGCCGCAGCGCTGGACGCCTCCGGCTTTTCCGCTCAAGGCGGCCGATCTCATCGCGCGCGGAGTGGAGAAGGGGCCCGCGCTCGGGGCCGCGCTGGCCAAGGCGGAGCAGGCATGGATCGACGCCGGCTTTCCGGCGGATGCGCAGGCGATTGCAAAAATCGCCGATACGTCTGCCGCCAGCGTCTGACTTTCAGCCGTTCCCGCGGCAGCGACGGCTATTCGGCTGGTATCGCCGCGGCCATCGTCCGCCTGACGGCTGTTTCCGCACGGAAGACGAGGTAGGCAAATGCGATCATGTCTGCCAGCACGATCAGCGAGCCGATAATGGCGATGAATTCCAACTCGGTGTGACCGAGAAAGATCGCCGCAACGCCGCAGCTCAGAATGACGGTCCCGGCGACCCACACGGCAGCTTGGATGAACGCCGTCCGACTGGCGTCGAGCGTGGGATGCATCCTGTAAAAAATTCCGATGAGAAAAAGCGACACCCAGCCGAGCAAATTCAAATGCGCGTGCGCGGGATAAATGGAATGATCTCCGGAAGCGGCCATGACTATGCCGGCGAGCATGCCGACGATGCCGAGGCACACTGCCGAACAGAAGCTGAGCGTCGAGGCTTTCATAGCTTTGTTTCCCTCCACTTGCGTCAAAGTCTTGCCGAGTCACCCCACGAGCGGTGAGAAAATTTATCTCGATCGCGAGAATGAGCAAGTCGTTCTTCGCAGCTTAAGGCGCTCCGGAACCTTACCACGCTACTGCAGACACCAGCGTTTGCGGCACCGTTGAATGAACCGTTGAAATGCAAATGACGTGGTGTTCCAATTGCCGTGTGTCGCTGCCCTTGGATGCTTTGCGAGGAGGGACGCCATGACAGACGTCAAGTGGATGATCAAAGGACATGAATTTGCGCACTGCAATTGTGCCTATGGCTGCCCGTGCCAATTTAACGCGCTCCCCACGCACGGTGATTGCCATGCGGTTCTCGGCTTTGACGTTGAACAAGGCCACCACGGCAACACGAAATTGGACGGCGTGAAATTTGCCGGCATCGTTTCATGGCCTGGCCCCATCCACGAGGGGCATGGCCAAGTGCAGCCGATTGTGGATGAGAGGGCTACGCCGGAGCAGCGCGAAGCGGTCCTTCGAATTATGAGCGGGCAGGATACCGAGCCGGGCGCCACCGTCTTTCAGGTGTTTGCGACGACGCTCGAGAAGGTCCACGAGCCGATCTTTGCCAGGATTGAATTTGACATAGACGTCGATGGGCGACGAGCAACGCTCAAAGTGCCAGGCCTTATTCAGGCTCGCGGCGAACCGATCCGAAATCCCGTCACGGGCGACGAACACCGCGCTCGCATCGATCTGCCCGAGGGCTTCGAGTATGTGGTGGCTGAAGTGGGACGAGGCTGGGCGACCACATCGGGAGCGATTCCGCTGGAATTGGCCGATTCACACGCCCATTTCGTTCACCTGCATATGACGCAAAGCGGCGTCGTGCGCTGAGCAGTGCACGACGATGAGCGAGGGTGTGCTCGTAGCCATACTTCAGCGCGATCGGGCCATCGTTGTTGCCGCGCTTTGCATCATTACGACACTGGCCTGGGCGGACCTTGTTTGGCTGGCAAACGATATGTGGATGGGCGGCATGGAGATGGCCGGCCTTCGCATGATTCCGGCCGGCCAAGGATGGATGATGCCGGTCGGAGCGCCGTGGCAGCCGATTGAGTTTGCCGCCGTATTCGCGATGTGGGTTGCAATGATGATCGGCATGATGACGCCTTCGGCGGCACCGATGATACTCATCTACGCGCGTGTCGGCCGCCAGGCGGCCGGTGAGGGGCAGCCGTTCGCCGCGAGCGCATGGTTCGCCGCGGGCTATCTGCTGTCATGGGCCGTATTTTCGATGGCAGCGACCGCTGCGCAATGGGCGCTGCAACGCGCGGCGTTGCTGACGCCGACGATGGAGACTGCCAATCATATACTTGCGGGCTTGATCCTGATCGGGGCGGGTCTGTACCAGTGGACGCCACTTAAAAGTGCGTGTTTGGCGCATTGCCAGACGCCGCTGGCGTTCATCATGCGTTATGGCTTTCGCCGAGAGCCGATTGCAGCCTTAGCACTCGGCGTCCGGCACGGCCTTTATTGCATCGGCTGCTGCTGGGCGGTGATGGCGCTTTTGTTTGTCGGCGGCGTCATGAACCTGCTCTGGATCGCTGCGCTTTCAGTCTTGGTGTTGGCCGAAAAAGTGCTGCCGTTCGGCCGCCTCCTTCCACGCCTCGCAGGGATTGCCTTCATCGCCGGCGGAGCGTGGCTGCTGATCCAGGGCTTCTGATCCCATTTGCGTCTTTCACAAGCCGGACGGCGACGCGGCGGGCTGGCCAGGCGCGGCAGGCAGGCCTACATCAGGACCATGAGCGAGTATCGACGCCCGGCCGATCTGGCGCGCACAATGGCCACGCGCCGGTCTGGGCAGAAAACGAATGCCAGCGGATTTCGGCGAGACACCTTCGCGTTGCCGCGCGAGGCGGCGCGCGCCAAGGTGCGCGAGATGTTCAGGCGCTTTCCTAAAGCGGCTTACATGACCGAGATCGAGCGTTGGCGCGAACTGCCGGGCGATCGCATCGAGTTCACGATGCGCCGATTGCCGAGCGCGGATTAGCCGCTCAGCGCTCTCGAAGCTGTCAGAGCCGCGGCGGCGGGATTGGCCGCTGCAGCGGCCAAGCAAAACTCAGCTCGTGACCATCCGGGTCGGTGAGGTGGAAGTACCGCTCGCCCCATTCGGAGTCGCGCGGCGCAGCCTGCGGCCGATAGCCGGCTGCGAGCGCAGCCGCATAGAGTTCGTCGACATTGGAGTGATAGAAGATCACACGTCCCCACCAGGCCCAGTTTCGCTCGGCAGGCTGTGCGATGAGATTGAGAAAGCCGGTGCCCGCGCGAAAGCTGGTGAATGTCGCCTGCTCGCCGCCATATGCGACCGTAAATCCCAGCGCGCGATAGAAGCGAACGGCACGGCCCATGTCGTGCGTGGCGAGAGTGACGGCGCTAATCGCCTCAAGCATCGCGGGCACCTCCCGTGGAAATATAAATGGCGCGTTCGCGGCGGATTGCGATGGCCTCAGACGCAAGATCCAATTGATTATTGAAGTTGCCGGTGCGACCGCCGGAACACGCCGAGGTCAATCGAAGCGCACCGCCACCTGTAGGTCGTTGAGCTTGCGGATCAGTTCGGCCATGCGGTGGCAGCCGGTCTTTTCCTTGATGCGGCGCAAATGAGTGTAGACGGTGTTGAGCGTGATGGCTTCTAGACGCGCATAATCGGCAAGCGACATGCCGCTCTGAAGCGCTTGCGCCAGCGCCGCTTCCGCTTCCGTCAAGCCCAGCGCCTCGCGCAGAATGTGACGCGCGGCGGTGTGGTGCCTTGTCGGATCGCGCGCGAATACGATAGCGATGGCACCGTTCTCAGTGTGCTTGCGGTCGAGCAGCGGGCGCAGCGATACCAGATAAGGCGGCGCATCGGACGTTCGACGAACGTGGAAATCCGTCGGCTGAGAGGTCCGCAATTGGCCGCTGCGTAGCCGCGCGAAGCCGCCCACCACAGCCGCGAAGCGCGTACGGATGTCGACGCCGGCAAATTCGAGCATACCCTTATGTATCGCGATGCCATCGCGCTGCCGCGCCATCGCCTGCAGCGCCTCATTGGCATAGACAACGCTGCCATCCACGCGCACCAGCGCCACGCCGTCGGCGAGCCAATCGAGCGCGCGCTCGTACGAGCTGCGTGCCTCGCGCGCGCCTCTAAGCCGACGCGCCACGTCGAAAGCCTGGCGAACGTGCGGCACGAGCCGGCGCATGACGGCGATGCCGTCGCGCTGGATATGGCCCATGCGCGCGGCGCGGTGAACGCATACGCCCGCGAACTCGGATTCCGTCGCCAGAACGATGCCGCCGACGAAATAGCGCACGTCCAAACGCGGCATGAACTCGGCATAGAATGGCGACGAGCGCATCGTCGCTTCGTCGACGATCATCCGGTCCCAGGAGAGTTCGTGCAGCTTTTGCCGCGCCACGAATGGCAGACGGATATTCAGCGGCGCATAGTGCTCGATGTATTCCAGCTCTTCTGCCCGCGGCAACCCATAAGAGTGCATTTGCCGGTGGCGCAGAGTCCGTCTGTCGAACACTTCGAGCGAGGCGGCGTTGCCGCCGACAACGCGAGCCAAGCTGCCGAGCGCTTTGGGCCAAAGACTCTCGTCGAGGCCCGCTGCATGGATGGCCTCGATCGTGGCGAGCAGGTCGTCGCCCTGCGCCATTCCGGTTACGCCCCCGATCACCGGCATAAATGTCGCTGCGACCGATAATAGCCCCCCGTTGGCAATCCGCGAATATAAACGGTGTAAATGTCGGCGATCGGTGAGGGCTGTCGTCACCAAATCTGATGAGGAACATCAGGGCCTTAGGGATGGGGCCGTACTGCTCTCATGCGCTTGCCACGGCCGGAGTGTGACGGCGAAACAACAGGGCTCCGAAGTCGACGATCATCATCAGTTTTGGTGACGCAGCGCGCCTCGCCGGCCGTCTAGCTTTGAAAAAACGCCGCTAAGAGCGTTTTTGGGGGGCGGGCTCATGTTGGCGTCGTCGCGTCGTCGCGTCGCTTTGTTATCTGGCCGCAATTCTGGCTTCGGCGGCGTCTGCGCTGTCCTGGCGGTCACAGCGACATTGTGCGGCTGTTCGAAAAACGGCGATTTCTTCGCCACCGATCCCGAGCACCGCAGCCTGAAATTTTCCGACACGACCGGCGGCGAGGCGGGCGGCACGGTCACCGTCTACGCGAATCAAAGCTTCGGATCGGTGCGGCCGTTCTTCCGCACCGGGATCTCGGGCGATTTCTCGAACGACCGCAGCGCGTCGTTTCAGAACGTCTCCATTCCCAAGGCGAGTGGGACGGCGACATTGTCACAATCCTGGAGCGTGCCTGTGCTCGCGGGCGTAGCGTTTCCGACGTCCGACATCGGGCTGAACATACCGAAACTGACGGCGCAGATTTATGGCGGCGCCGAGATCAGCGGCCGCAAGGCCAAAGTCAATCTGACCGAGGGCCTGGCGCCGGCGGGAGCCGCGACATCGGCATCCGACAGTTGGACGTCGGTGGACCCGGCAATCGGCGGTGCATTGCTCTACGAGGTGAGCCGATGGGCCGGTCAGCCGATCAATATCGGGCCAAGTGTGACAGTGGCCTGGATGGGGTCGCACAGCTTTGCCGCTCCCTCCGCGAATTTCCCGACCGAAACCTACATCGTGAGCACCGGAAACCGCACCGATACGCGGGTGATGCTCAATCTGAATTTCGGCATCAGTCCGACGACCGAAGTTGGCCTCGCCGGCGGAGCGGTTTGGTAGCGGCAGCGCTCGATGCGTTTCGCGGCGCAAACAGACGGCGTAAATAGGGGGAGCGTTATGAAGCGTTTTCTGTTTGCCGGTCTCGCGTTCTTCATTGCCAGTGCAGGCGGAGCGTGGTCGCAGGACCGTACGCTGGAGTACCAACTGGCAGCAGAAAATAACATCACTTTTTATGCCGTCATTTGGGACTGCAAAACGGCGAACGCCGAGCAGGCGCTGGTAGACACGCAGCGCGAAATCCAGCAAGTGCGAGACTTGATGGACAGTCTGACCACGCGCGTAGGGTTTGTCACCGTCAAGATCGATCCCGGGGCGCTACAGGGCGAGGAGCGTGCGAAATACAACGCTTATCTCGCCATTCTTCGAAGGCTCACCGATATCGCCGACGCCTTGGGCAAATTGCCGGCCTGTCCGGAGCCGCCGAAGCGCACCGGCGCGAAATTTGAATGGACCGGCTTTTATCTCGGCGCCGGCGGCGGCGGAAACTGGACGAAAGGCGACTGGACGACCAACGAGGTCGTCTCCCTTGGCGGCCGCGACCCGCTCGTCGATGCGGTCAAGAGCCTCTACAAAGCGGATCCTTTCGTCGGCCTCTATTTTGGCTACATGCTGAATATCGCCGAGGCTTTCGGCCTTTTTAATCGATATGGCTGGCAGTACTGCCCGGTCTGCGACGACTGGTACTTGGGCTTCGAGTACGATTTCGATTGGATAGACGCCGCCATGGACCCGGGCATTCCGGGCACGGGCGGCTTGCCCGGCAACAAGTCGAGCGACAGCGTCACCGTGCGCGCGAAATGGGACATGGCGGTCCGCGCTCGCTTGGCCTATCTGGCCACGCCTTCGACGCAATTGTTCGTCGCCGGCGGGCCGGCCTGGCTGCACGAGGATGCGACGGTGAACTGCACCGCCGCCGGCGTGTGCGGCACCAACGGTATTCCGTCCTTCACGCAAACGACTTCGACGACAAAGGTCGGCTGGACATTCGGTGGCGGCGTCGAGCAGAAAATCTGGGAGCGCTGGCGCGCGCGGCTTGAGTATCGCTATTCCGATTACGGCACGTGGTCGACCAATTTCGGCACGCCGAGCAATCTGGCCGTGGGCGCCGGCATCAAGCTGCATACGCAAAGCGTGATGGCCGGCATCGGTTATCGATTTTGAGTAAGGTCGCGACTTCCGCGCGCAGCTTGGCTAGGGCCACTTCACCACCGGCGGCAGCGACGACAGGATCGATTCCACGTTGCCGCCGGTGCGCAGGCCGAAGATCGTGCCGCGATCGTAAAGCAGGTTGAACTCGACGTAACGGCCGCGGCGCACGAGCTGCTCCTCGCGTTCGGCCTCGTTCCATGGTGTGGTGAAATTGGCGCGCACGAGTTTCGGATAAACGGCGAGCAAAGCGCGACCGACCTCCTGGGTGAAGGCGAAGGTTGGCTCCCATTCCGTCTCCAGATAATCGTAAAAGATGCCGCCGATGCCGCGCGGCTCGTTGCGGTGCTTGAGATAGAAATATTCGTCGCACCACTTTTTGAATTTGTCGTATGGGGCCACGGTGGCGTGCGCGTCGCACGCGGCCTTCATCGCCGCGTGGAAGCTCACGGTGTCGGGATCGGTTTGCGTGCGGCGCTTCACGAGCGTCGGCGTCAGGTCGGCTCCGCCGCCGAACCAGGCTTTGCCGGTGACCACAAAACGCGTGTTCATGTGCACCGCCGGCACATGTGGATTCTGCGGATGCGCGATCAACGAAATGCCGGACGCCCAAAAACGCGGATCGTCGGCGGCGCCCGGGATTTCTTGACGGAACTCCGGCGCGAACTCGCCGTGCACGGTCGAGCAGTGCACGCCGACCTTCTCGAACACGCGCCCGTGCATCAGCGCCATGGTGCCGCCGCCGCCCGCTTTGCCGCTGTGGTCGGTGCGGGTCCAAGGCGTGCGCGCAAATCGTCCGGCGGAGGAGGCGGCAAGCGGGGCGCCAGCCGGCAAATCGTCTTCGAGCCTTTCCAGGGCCGCGCATATGTCGTCGCGCAGGCGCTCGAACCAGGCACGCGCGCGGGATTTGCACTCGTCGAGGGTTGCGGCGTCGGGCAGGGCGCTCATCGGTTTAGAGACTAGCCAATTCGCAGCCCGCCCGTCTGCCGCAGGGCTTCGCCGACGACGATGGCGGCAGCCATCGCCACATTGAGCGAACGCATGCCGGCCTGCATGGGAATGCGCAAGCGTGTGTCGGCGGCTTGGTGCACGTGTTCGGGCACGCCGGCGCTCTCGCGGCCGAACAACAGCACATCGTTGTCGTCGAAGGGGTGGTCGAGATAGCAGCGCTCTGCCGCGGTGGTCATTAGCACCAGCTTGAGGCCTTGGCGCCGCCGCCAGGCCTCGAAGGCCGCAAAGGACGCGTGACGGGTCATGGAAACGGCATCTAGATAGTCCATGCCGGCCCGGCGGAAAGCGCGGTCGGTCACGGGAAAACCCGCAGGTTCGATGATGTCGGCGGCAAGGCCGAGGCAGGCGCACAGGCGCAATATGGTGCCGGTGTTTTGCGGGATGTCCGGCTCATACAGGGCTATTCGCATGGACTCTTTGCCGCAAAGACGAGTCTAGGCGGCGAAATTAATGTGGGGCGCAGGCGGTGCGGCGATAGCGGGCTTGCACTCGCTTCGCAAGGGTGCCAATAGAACCCCGCCGTTGCGCCGTCCTGCCGTGAGCGGGGCTGCCGCGCCGGCCCGCCCCGCCGCCCTTGGGAACACCCGGGCTCCAGCCGCGGGCGGCAGAATTCGCCAGCCGGAGGAGAGGACTCAAGACGTGACGACCGTGTCTTCGGCGGAGCAGCACACGCGCCGCGATTTTCTCTATATCGCCACCGGCGCCGTCGCCGCCGTCGGCGGTGTCGCCGCCCTGGTGCCGCTTGTCGCGCAAATGAACCCGGATGCCTCGACTGTCGCCGCCGGTGCGCCGGTCGACATCGATCTCAGCCCCATCAGCCAAGGGCAGATCGTCAAGGTGTTCTGGCGCTCCAAGCCGATCTTTATTTTCAACCGCACGCCGAAGGAAATTCAGGAAGCCAAGGCGGTCGACGTCAACACACTGCGGGACCCGGCGACGGACGCCGAGCGCACCAAGCCCGGTCACGAGCAGTGGCTGGTGGTGATCGGCATCTGCACGCATCTGGGCTGTATCCCGCTCGCCCACCAGGGCGAATACGATGGCTGGTTCTGCCCCTGCCATGGCTCGCAATACGATACCGCCGGGCGCATCCGCAAAGGACCGGCGCCGAAGAATCTGTACCTGCCTCCCTATACGTTCCTCTCCGCCACCAAGATCCGGATCGGAGAAGAAAGCACGAAACCGGCTTGATGAGCTGAAGAAGGTTCTATCATGAGCGGACACTCGACCTACCAGCCGCAGAACAGATTTCTGCAATGGTTCGAGAAGCGGCTGCCGATCGGCGGCCTGATCCATTCCTCATTCGTGGTATACCCGACGCCGCGCAACCTGAACTACTGGTGGACCTTCGGCGGTATTCTCACCTTCATGCTGGGAGTGCAGATCATTACCGGCATCGTGCTGGCGATGCATTACACCCCGCAGGCCGATATGGCCTTCAACTCGGTCGAAGGCATCATGCGCGACGTCAATTACGGTTGGCTGTTGCGCTACGTGCATGCCAACGGCGCTTCGATGTTCTTCCTCGCCGCGTACATCCACCTGTTCCGCGGCATGTATTACGGCTCCTACAAAGAGCCGCGCGAAGTATTGTGGATCCTCGGCGTCATCCTGCTGCTGTTGATGATCGCCACCGGTTTCATGGGCTACGTGCTGGTCTGGGGGCAGATGAGCTTCTGGGCGGCGACGGTGATCACCAACCTGTTCTCCGCCATTCCAGGCTTCGGCGATGCCATCGTGACTTGGCTATGGGGCGGCTATGCGGTGGGCAATCCGACGCTCAACCGCTTTTATTCGCTGCACTACCTGCTGCCCTTCGTGATCGCGGGTGTCGTGGTGCTGCACATCTGGGCGCTGCATGTCGTCGGGCAGAACAACCCGGCGGGCATCGAGCCGAAGTCGGACAAGGACACCGTGCCGTTCACGCCTTATGCGACCGTCAAGGACGGCTTCCTGATGGCCTGCTACTGCATCCTGTTTGCCTGGTTCGTGTTCTACATCCCGAACTTCCTGATGCACGCCGACAACTACATCCCGGCCAATCCGGCGGTGACGCCGTCTGAAATTGTGCCGGAGTGGTATTACCTGCCGTTCTACGCGATCCTGCGCTCGATTCCGGACAAGCTGCTGGGCGTTATCGCGCTGTTCTCCTCGATCGTGATCCTCGCCTTCCTGCCCTGGCTCGACACCTCCAAGGTGCGGTCGGCGCGCTATCGGCCGCTCTACCGGCAGTTCTTCTGGCTGTTTGTGATCGCGGCGATCGGGCTCGGCTGGCTCGGCTCCAAGCCGCCGGAGGGCATCTATGTGGTCGTGTCGCGAATATTTACCGCTTACTACTTCCTGTACTTCCTCGTGATCCTGCCGCTGCTCGGCATTTTCGAGAAGACCAAGGCGCTGCCGAACTCGATTTCGGAGTCGGTCTTGCCGGCCAAGGCGTGAGGGGATCGCTATGAAGATGAAAGTCGTCATTCTCGCCGCCGCTGTTGCGGCCTTGGCAGGCCCGGCGCTGGCGCAAGAGCAGCAGGTGCCGCCGCCGCGGCTATCCTGGTCGTTTTCCGGGCCATTCGGCAAATATGACGAGGCGCAGCTTCAGCGCGGCTTCAAGGTCTACCGCGAGGTCTGCTCTGCCTGTCATTCGCTCAATCTGGTGTCCTTCCGCAATCTGGCCGAGCCCGGCGGCCCCGGCTTCACCGAAGCACAGGTCAAGCAGATTGCATCCGAATACAAGATCAAGGACCTCGACGATCAGGGCAACCAGATCGAACGTCCCGGCCGCCCCGCCGATCACTTCCCGGCGCCGTTCCCCAACGAGCTTGCCGCGAAAGCCGCCAACGGCGGCACTGCGCCGCCGGACATGTCGACGCTTGCCAAGGCGCGCACCTATCAGCGCGGCTTCCCGTGGTGGTTCTTCGACATCTTCACCCAGTATCAGGAGGAGGGGCCGGATTACATCGCTGCTATCGTGACCGGCTTCCGCGACCCGCCGCCAAAAGGCTTCAACTTGCCGCCGGGCGGGCACTACAACGTGTATTTCCCCGGCCACAACATTGCGATGCCGCCGCCGCTTACCGACGGGCAGGTGAAATACGACGACGGTTCACCGGAGACCGTGCAGCAATATGCTCAGGATGCCGCCGCATTCCTGATGTGGGCCTCCGAGCCGCACATGATGGCGCGCAAACGGCTCGGCTTTCAGGTGATCATCTTCCTCATCGTTCTTTCGGGTCTTCTCTACTTCACCAAGAAGAAGGTTTGGCACGAGGTTGAAGTGCCGCGCGAGCTCGCGCACGGCCAAGATCCAAGCAAGACCTCGATCTAGTTCGCAGGATCGTCCACAAAGGTCATGCCCGGTCTTGTGCCGGGCATCCACGTCTTTAATGCTTGCCCAAAAGACGTGGATGGCCGGGACAAGTGCGGCCGTGACGGGTGGGCTCATGACCAAATCAATCCTCGGCATTATCGGCGGGTCGGGCATTTACGACCTGCCTGGGCTGGAGAACGTGCGCGAGGAGCGAGTCAAAAGCCCGTGGGGCGACCCCTCCGCCCCTTTGCGCATCGGCGACATCGCCGGCCTGCCGGTTGTTTTTCTCGCGCGCCACGACAAGGGCCACCGGCTCTCGCCGTCCGACATAAACTACCGCGCCAACATTGACGCTTTGAAACGCGCCGGCGTCACCGACGTCGTCTCGCTCTCGGCCTGCGGTTCGTTCAAGGAAGAGCTGCCACCCGGCACCTTCGTGCTCGTCGACCAGTTTGTCGATCGCACGCACCGCCGGGAGAGTTCGTTCTTCGGCAAAGGCATGGTGGCGCACGTCTCGATGGCGCATCCGGTGAGCCCGCGGCTGCACGCACGCGTCGCCGAAGCCGCGCTCAACGAAGGCATCACGCCGCACCTCGGCGGCACCTATGTCTGCATCGAGGGGCCGCAGTTCTCGTCTTATGCGGAAAGCATGACCTACAAGTCGCTCGGCTATTCGGTGATCGGCATGACCAACATGCCCGAGGCGAAGCTCGCGCGCGAGGCGGAAATTTGTTACGCGACGGTTGCCATGGTGACGGATTTTGATTGCTGGCATCCCGACCACGACGCCGTCACCGTGCAGGACATCATCAAAGTGCTGATCGACAATGCCGACCGCGCCAAGCGCCTGGTGGCGCGGCTTGCACGCGACTTCCCGCGCGAGCACGAGCCGTGTCCGCTCGGCTCCGATCGCGCGCTCGACACGGCGCTGATCACCGCCCCGGAGGCGCGCGATTTGGAGCTATTGAAAAAGCTCGATGCGGTGGCGGGCAGGGTGCTGGCCCGCGTTTAAGGCCCCGTGCCCGCACGGGGCACGAGAGGCGCGGTGCCCGCGGCACAGGCCGATGGGGTGCGCCGATACTGGTCTTCCGCCAGCGATCTAGCCGTGGCCGAACACGACCTGCGCCGCGCAGGCGGTGCAGTGAATTCGGTTATGGGCATCGTTGCGGAAGCCGTCCGAAAGATGCTTGAGAATTTGCACGTGCTCGCCCCCAGCGGTCCGCTGGCTTTCTTCCCATTTGGCGCTGCCGGCGCGCTTGCACTTCGGACACCTGAAACGCGTGACGTAGTGGTGATGGCGTGACATGGCACGCCTCCGTCCAATCGTTCGGTTCGATTTCCCTGATCGGCCGCCCAAGGCCGACTGATTGCGCGTCGTAAATGCAGGCCGGGGCGGCACAATTGGGGCCTTGCCTGACTGATACGGCCCGCGCGAGGCCGCTCCCGGCATACCGCTCGTGGATGTGCCGCTCCTGTTGCCGTCCGAACGGGCTACGGAACAGTCGTCGCGGCTTCGTGACCCGGTGGATTCATCGAAACCTCCGCGCCAGAAGAGTTATGAGGAAATTCTGGACCTGAAAAATGGAATGTCAAGCGGGGCGCGCCGTCGCGGTTGACACTTTATTTCGCGGAGATTGGCCGGGCCGGTGCCTGCGATGGATATTCGCGCCGTAGGCCGGTATGGAATGGACCGCCTTGCCCGCGAGCGAGCCGCCGATGTCCTCCACCGATCTCGATCACGACCTCTCCTCCACCATCCGTTCGATCCCGGACTATCCCAAGCCGGGCATCATTTTTCGCGACATCACCACGCTGCTCGGCAATGCACGCGCATTCCGCCGAGCGGTGGACGAGTTGGTGCAGCCCTGGGCCGGGATGAAGATCGACAAAGTCGCCGGCATCGAAGCGCGCGGCTTCATTCTGGGCGGCGCGGTGGCACACCAAGTGTCGGCCGGATTCGTGCCGATCCGGAAGAAAGGCAAGCTGCCGCACAAGCGCGTGAGCGTCGCTTATGCCTTGGAATACGGCGAGGATGTCATTGAAATGCATGCCGATGCGCTGGTCGCCGGCGAGCGCGTCGTATTGGTGGACGATCTGATCGCCACCGGCGGCACGGCAGAAGCAGCCGTGAAGTTATTGCGCCAGCTCGGCGCTAACGTGCTGGCCGCCTGCTTTGTCATCGACCTGCCCGATCTCGGCGGCGCCGAGCGCTTGCGCAAGCTCGACGTGCCGGTGCGCACGCTGATTTCGTTTGCTGGGCATTAGCTCCGGTGCGGGCCCCACGGGCCCGGCTCGCCGGGCGCCGCCGGACCCGGCTCAGAGTCCCAAGGGCCCTGCTGCGGCGCCGATTGCGGTGGCTCACCCCAGGGGCCTTCCTCGGCGCTTTGATCGGCGGGCGCTGACTGCTCGTCCGGGCCTTCAACCGCCAGCGGCCCCGGATCGTGGCCGCCGGCATATTTCACCAGCGCTTCGACGCGCGCATCGACAGACGGATGCGTGTCGAACAGATTGGCGAAATCGGCGCGCGGATTGTCAATGCACATCTCCATCACCGCCGAATTGGCATGATGCAGCTCGCTGCGGTTCTCGATCTTGCGCAGCGCCATGATCATCGCATCGGGGTTTTTTGTCAGTTCGACCGATCCGGCGTCGGCAAGAAATTCACGCTGTCGCGACAGCGCGAAGCGGATCACCACCGATAAAAGCCAAGCCACGACGATCAGCGCGATGGCTATGATGATGGCGACGCCGGCGCCACCGCGGCCTTCGCCGTCGGAGCGCCGGCGGCCGCCGAAGCCGCCATAGTAACTTGCCTGAAAGAACAGGCGGAAGACCATCTCGCCGAAAAACGAGATCACCCCGGCGATCACCACGGCAATCACCATCATGCGCACGTCGCCGTTGCGAATGTGCGTGAGCTCGTGACCGAGCACGGCTTCGAGCTCCTGGTCGTTGAGCGTGTTCATCAGGCCGCGCGTGACGGTGATGGAATATTGCTTCTGGTTCATGCCGGTGGCGAAGGCGTTGAGCGCGTCGTCATCCGCTACCCGCAGCGTCGGCATGGGAATGCCGCGCGAGATGCACAAGTTCTCAAGGATGTTGTAGAGCCGCGGCTCTTCCTGACGCGTAACCGGCGTAGCCCCGGTGACCGCGTCGATCATCGACTGATGGAATCGATAGGCGATGAAAATCCAGGCGATGGCGCCGATCGTCGCCCAGGGCAGCGCCTTGATGAAGTCGTACTCCGCCGCCCGCACGAGATAGTCGATCGGCGCATTCACGGTGAGCGCCTCGGCGAGCAGGGCGCCGGCATAGACCAGCACATAGACGAGCACGAAGAGCCCGATCAGCAGCGCGACCGAGCGGCGCTTGTTCGACTGGATATGGGTGTAGAGACCGTAAGCGGCCATAGTGCTACGTCTTGCGTTTACCGGGCGCAGCGCAGCACGAACTGGTGCGTTGCAGACCCTGGATCGTTGAAAATTTTTGTGGTCTCAAAGCTGCGGTGCACCGCTCGCGGGCTGCACTGCGTCAGGGACACGGCGATCTAAAACTTAACGCTCGGCGCTTCTTCCAGTTGGGCGCGGCCTTCGCCCAGGTCGAAGAAGGCGTGCGGCTGGAAGCCGAACATGCCGGCGAACAGCGAGGCGGGGAACTGCTGGATGCCGGTGTTGTACTCCTGCACAGCGTTGTTGAAGAATCGGCGCGAAGCCGCGAGCTTGTTCTCGATATCCGAGAGATCAGATTGCAGTTGCTGGAAGTTCGCGTTCGCTTTCAGATTTGGATAATTCTCCGACAGCGCAAACAACTGCCGCAAGGCGCCTGACAGCATGTTTTCCGCTTGCACCTTTTGCTCAGTCGTTGGGGCCGCAATCGCCTGGTTGCGCGCTTGGATGACAGCTTCGAGCGTGCCGCGCTCGTGACCGGCGTAGCCCTTTACCGTCTCGACGAGGTTCGGAATCAAATCGTGCCGTTGCTTCAGCTGCACATCGATGTCGGCGAAGGATTGGTTCACCCGCTGCCGCATTGCGACCAGGCGGTTGTAGACGGTGATCGCCCACAACACGATCGCGACAATCACGCCAATGACGATCCATCCGGCGGTGGACATTTGCGGCTCCGTGTCGAAGGGAGAAGTGAGGAAGCGACCCTATCCCAAATAGTGAGCCCGGCGGCAAGGCGGCAAGGCCTCGTAGCAGGCCATTGGGACGGGTCGGGCTAACCCGCTGAGAACGCAAAAAAAGACCCCAAGCGGTGCTTGGGGTCTTTTCGCCAGACGGCTATTCGGGGGGTAAGGGGGGAGCCGCCCGACTGAAACACACAGCCGCTTAACGCGGGCCGGCTCGGTTGGTTCCTACTGTGATGTAAAAAAGACTCCGAAAACCGCATTGCGCGGTTCCCGCAATTTCGGGCCTGCCCCCTAACCGGCTTCCCGGAACCGGACGGCAGCTTCCAGGTCGACGGACACGAGCTGCGATACTCCGCGTTCGGCCATGGTAACCCCGTAAAGCCGGTTCATTCGCGCCATGGTAATGGGGTTGTGTGTGATGATGACGAAACGGGTGTCTGTGGACTTGGTCATCTCGTCCAGCAAATCGCAGAACCGTTCCACGTTGTGATCGTCAAGCGGAGCGTCGACCTCGTCGAGGACGCAGATCGGCGCCGGGTTGGTGAGGAATACCGCAAAAATGAGCGCGAGCGCGGTCAGCGCCTGCTCGCCTCCCGACAGCAGCGACAAGGTCGCGGGCTTCTTGCCCGGTGGCTTGGCCATGATCTCGAGACCGGCTTCGAGCGGATCCTCGCTTTCAATGAGTTGAAGTTCCGCCGTCCCCCCGCCGAACAGGCGGGTGAACAGATGCTGGAAGTGATTGTTCACTTGCTCGAAGGAGGACAGCAGCCGCTCGCGCGCCTCCCGGTTGAGACTCTGGATGCCCTGGCGCAGTTTGCCGATGGCCTGCACGAGGTCGTCGCGCTCGGCGCTTAAGGAGGCATGCTGCGTCTCCACCTCGCGCAGTTCCTCCTCCGCGCGCAGGTTCACGGCGCCGAGCCGCTCGCGCTCGCGGCGCAAGCGTTCGAGCTTCTCTTCAATGTCGATCACTTCGGGCAGGGCATCACCCGGCTCGATTTCAGCAAGGCCGGCAACCGCCGACGGTTCAACTTCCAACATGTCGTGAATTTCGCGGCCGATATCGGCCAGACGGCGCTTGGCGCCCTCATGGCGCTCCTCGGCACGCGCCAGGTCCTCGCGAGCGAGGCTTGCCGCTTCGAGCGCAATACGGGCATCGCGGTCGGCCTGGGCGAGAGCGCTTTCCCCTTCCGCCAAGCGGTCGGCATGGGCGCGGCGCTCGCCCTCGGCATTTTGGATTTCAGTGATCAGCGCGGCGCGCTTTTGCGCAAACAGCTGCGGCGCGTTTTCAAGCTCGGCACGGTCGCGTCGCGCCTCGGCGATGCGTTCCTCCAGCGTCGCGATCTGCGTTGCGGCACCGTCCAGGCGTTCCTGCCAGCCGGCTTTATCCGATGCCAATGTTGCCAGCCGCCGGTCAGCCAATTCGGCCTCCCGCGCGATGGCTTGTTGCTCGGCGCGCACTTCCGCCAGCTTGGCTCGTTTGCCCGCGATATCGTCGCGCACGTGGGCGAGCTTGGCTTCGAGATCGGAGGCGGGCGCAAGCTCGTTTAAGGATTGCTCGGCCTGCCGCTTGGCCGCGCTTGCCTCCTCCCGGCTGGCGGTGAGGCGCGCGCGGGCCTCCGCGAGCGCGGACATACGCGCCGTTTGTCGGGTCAAGTCGCGCTCGCGGGTGCGTGTCTCGGTTTGCGCGCTGCCTGCGGCCGTAAAGGTTGTCTGGGCAGCGGCAAGCGTTTTGCGCTTATCGTCGGCTTCGGCCCGGGCGGCGGCAAGCTCGGCATCAATTTCGGCAAAGCGACTGCGTTGGGCGAGCCGGCGCGCCGCGCCGGTGGGTGCATGCGCGGCGGCGACGAAGCCGTCCCAGCGCCACAAATCGCCCTCGCGCGAGACCAGACGTTGACCCGTTTTCAGCAAGGCCGCGAGCCGCTCTCCGTCCGTTCTGTCGATGACGCCAATTTGGGCCAGGCGCCGCGCAAGCTGCGACGGCGCCCGCACGTAGCGGGCCAAGGGCTCCGCACCATCCGGCAGGGCCGGATCGCTCTCAGCGGCAATGTTACCCCAGTGCATGGGGGAGGATGGGTCGGTCGGCGCATCGAGATCGTCGCCCAGGGCGGCCCCAAGGGCCTTCTCGTAGCCCTTCTCGACCGCGATATTGTCGATCACCGGCGGCCACAGGCTGCGGGTTTCAAGCGACAACATCTTGGCGAGGGTCTTTGCCTCGGTTTCCAGGCGCTGCACCCGCTTTTCCGACTCGGCGGCGGCATCCCGCGCCGCCTCGAATTCGGCGCGGGCGACATTGTGCGCCGCCTCGGCGGCAACGGCGGCGGCTTCCGCTTCGGTGAGCGCTGCCTGCGCGCTCTCCAGCGCTGCGCTTGCATCGCCGTGCAGCATCGACAATTCGCGGCCGATTGCCTCGATTTCGCTCTCGATCTTGGCGATGCGCTCGGCCTGCTCGCGCGCGGCATTTTCCAGCGCGTTGCGCTGTGCGGTGCGGTCGGCGAGCGCCGCCGTCAACTCGGCGAAGACCTGCTCGACCGCACTGAGCGCGCCGTCGGCCTCCGCTACTCGCGCATCGGCGCCGCTGCGGCGGCCGGCGCTCTCGCGCGCCTCGGCCCGGATTGTCTCCTCTTCGGCGGCAAGGCGCGCCAGCGCCTGTTCGGCGTCCGCGGCCAGGCGCTGCTCGCGATCAACGTCCGCGGCAAACTGTTTGAGCCTTACCTCGAGTTCCGCCATGCGGTCCTTGGCGCGCTGCTCCTCGCGTTCGAGGTCCTGTTGCGCCACATTGACCCGGTGCAGCGCGGCGCCGGCGCGCGCCTCCGCCTCGCGAAGTTCGGGAAGCGCCGCCTGCGCGTTCGCCTGCCGGGTGGAGGCTTCCGCCTGCGCTTCCGTCCGCGTGGCGACCTCGCGCACGCACAGGTCCCTGGCGCGTTCGGCCTCCTCGACGTCTCCGGTCGCCGCCGTCCAGCGCAGATGGTAGAGCGTCGCCTCCATCTTGCGCACCTGGCCGGAAACCGTGCGATAGCGGATCGCCTGCTTGGCCTGTTTTTTTAGGCCATCCATTTGCGCGGCCAGTTGGCCGATAACGTCTTCCACACGCAGCAGGTTGGTTTCGGCTGCCTTGAGCCGCAATTCGGCTTCGTGGCGCCGGGCATGCAAGCCGGAGATACCGGCTGCCTCCTCCAGCACGCGGCGACGCTGCTCAGGCTTGGCCTGAATGATCTCGCCGATGCGGCCTTGATGCACCAAAGCGGGCGAGCGCGAGCCGGTCGAGGCGTCGGCGAACAGAATCTGCACGTCGCGGGCCCGCACCTCCTTGCCATTGATGCGGTAACTGGAGCCTGCCTCACGCTCGATGCGGCGGGCGATCTCGATTTGATCCTGGTCGTTGAAGGCGGCCGGCGCGGCGCGATCGGAATTGTCGATCAGCATCGCGACCTCTGCGTTGTTGCGGGCCGGGCGCGACGTCGAACCGGAGAAGATCACCTCGTCCATGGACGAAGCGCGCATGGATTTGAATGAGGATTCCCCCATCACCCATTTCACAGCTTCGACCAGGTTCGATTTGCCGCAACCGTTCGGCCCGACGACGCCGGTCAATCCCGGCTCGATCAGAAAATCTGTCGGCTCGACGAACGATTTGAAGCCGAGCAGGCGCAGCCGCGTAAATTTCATCCTTCAGGCCTCGTCTGACCCCGAACGCCGACTAGTCCGCTGACATGGACACGGGAAGTTACGCTGAGGTTTATCTGTCCCCTGCGGGACTTAGCCGGATTCGGCTATTGCAGATGCCGCATCGGCGGCAGAATGAATCGCCGCGTCGTGTTGAGCAACTGCCGCTACTCGCTCTCGGCCGGTTTTCCAAGCCTTTCGGCTGGACCGGCGACGAAAATGAGCGGTTCCACAATCGCGTTGCGGTAAAAAACCCTTATCCAGCCTTGAGTTGCCCGTCGATGATCTTGGCCATCTGGTCGACTTCAAGGGCCCCGGTATACATCGCACCATTGATGAAAAAGGTGGGAGTCGAGTGGACCTTGAACACGTCGATGGCACGCTGGCGCACACTTTGGATGCCGTCGAGCAGCTTCTGATTCGCAAGGCAGGCGTTGAAACTCTGCTCGGTGAAGCCCGCCTGCTTGGCAATCGCGAGCAGGGGCGGTACCGGCTTGGCGGTGACCCACTGGTTCTGCTGGCGGAATAGCGTGTCAACCATGGCAAAATATTTGTTCGGGTCTTTTTCACCGGCGCAGCGGGCAAGCATGAAAGCCGCGCTCGCCAGCGTGTCGAGCGGAAACTCGCGCAGAATGTAGCGCACCTTGCCGGTATCGATGTAACGCTTCTTGATCTCCGGAAATGCTGTCTCTTGGAAGTGTGCGCAGTGCGGGCACGTCATGGACGCATATTCGACGATGGTCACCGGCGCCTTGTCGCTGCCCATGGTCATATCGGGGAGCGCTTCCGGCTTCATCAAGTCGGCGACCGGCACCGTGGCTTCCGGGCCTTCGGCCAGGGCCGGTGCAGCGCTGAATGTGCCCGCCCCAATGACAGCGGCAAGCACAGTGGTGGCGACGCCCCAGCACAGTTCGCGACGGTTGAGTGGCAAAGCAAAACTCCTCGATTGCGCCCGAAAACCGAGGTGTGCGTACCCGGATCGGACGATTGTGGCAATCCCGGCCGCCAATGGTCAGGTCCTGCGGCCGCTCACTTTCTCTTGACCGCGGCGCCCAAGCGGGCAAGCGCGGCTTTGAGCTTCTCGTCGGCCATGCCGCTCAAGCCGGCCGCGATCCGCGCTTGCTCGGCCGCATCGGGACCCGCCGGCGCGGTGAGCGCCTCCGGCCGGTGCAGTGGCGCTTGGCGCAAGGCAATGCGCCCAATCGCCTGCCAGCCGAAGAAGCGGTTAACCCGTTCGATAATGAGGCCGGAGAGATGTTGAATCTCGAGCGCCGCCGGTCCCTCGACCCGGAGCACCAGTGTCGCGGGATCGGGCGGCTCCCCGTTCGCCTGCCGCGGCCAATTGATCTTGATCGGCTCGCTATGGGCCGCAATGTCGGGGCCCGCAATCTCGCTCCAGCGAGTGACAATCTCGGTGGAGGCAAAACCCCGGCTTTTGAGCACATCGCCTAAGGTTGCACCGGTCAGCTCCGCCAGCGTCCGGGGAAAACCGCGCGAAGGCTTGCTCATGATGCGTGATCTTGTGCCAAGGTCCGGCAATGAGCGTAGCAGTCAGAAAGCCCGTACGAAAGAACGCTGTGCCCGACTCGGAGGAATTGCTTGCGTGGTACGACCGCCATGCCCGCGTGCTGCCCTGGCGTGCGCGCAAAGGCGAGCGGCCCAACCCCTATCGCATCTGGCTCTCCGAAGTCATGCTGCAACAGACGACGGTCAAGGCGGTCGCGCCTTATTATGCGCGCTTCGTCTCGCAGTGGCCGACCTTAGATAGGCTGGCGGCGGCCAGTCTCGACGATATCCTGCGGGCTTGGGCGGGCCTTGGTTATTACGCCCGCGCTCGCAATTTGCATGCCTGCGCGCGGGCGGTGGTCAGGCACTACGGCGGCGAATTGCCCGGCACGGTGGAAGCCCTGCGAACGCTGCCTGGCATCGGCGAGTACACCGCCGCGGCCGTGGCAGCCATTGCGTTTGATGCGCCCGTCGTGCCGGTGGACGGGAACATTGAACGCGTGGTGACGCGGCTGTTTGCCGTGGAGCAGGCGCTGCCCGACGCCAAGGCTGAGATCAGACGGCTTGCGGCTGCGCTGTTGCCGCAGCGCCGATCCGGCGATTTCGCGCAAGCACTCATGGACCTCGGTGCGAGCCTGTGCTCACCGAAGCGCCCCGCCTGCGCACCTTGTCCATGGCGGGAGCCTTGCGCCGCGCGGGCCCGTGGAGACCAGGATACGTTCCCGCGCAAGGCGCCAAAGCGCGAAGGCAAACTCCGCCGCGGCGCCGCCTTTGTGGCCTTACGCGCCGATGGGCGCATTTTGTTGCGCAAGCGGCCGGACAAAGGTCTCCTGGCGTCCATGATGGAGGTGCCGGGCAGCGAATGGTCGCCTGATTTCAACACCGCGTTGGCGCCCCGCGCGGCGCCCAAGCTCGACGGCGCGGGATGGCGGCGCCTACCGGGCGTTGTCCGCCATATCTTCACGCACTTCCCGCTGGAGCTCGTCGTCTATCGCGCGAGCATCCCGCGTAGCTGCAAGGCACCCAAGGGCGCGCGTTGGGTCGCGCTTCCCGCTCTGGCGGACGAAGCGCTTCCCAACGTGATGCGCAAAGTACTTGCTCACGCTTTGGCCGAATAGCCGCCGCCTTGCCCGGCGGCGCGCCCAAGGTCATTGTCGGCGCACAACCTAGGGTGCGGGGCGACGGACGATGGGCGGCGGACAAGATACCTGGGCTCTTGGACCCTTGAGCCAGTGCTATCCCGATCCGTTGGTCACGTCGCTCGATCCGCGCTTCGACACGCTGCGATTACCGCTTGCGGGCGTTGAGCGTCTGTGGACCGGTGCGCGCTGGGGCGAGGGGCCGGTCTGGTTCGGCGATGGGCGCTATCTGTTGTGGAGCGACGTGCCCGGCGACGTCATCCGGCGTTGGGACGAAGAGACCGGCGCGGTCAGCGTATTTCGCAAGCCGTCCAACAACAGCAACGGCAATACCCGGGACCGGCAGGGCCGGCTTGTCACGTGCGAGCACCGCACGCGCCGTGTGGTGCGCACCGAATACGACGGCTCAATCACCATCATTTGCGATCGCTTCGAGGGCAAGCGGCTCAATTCGCCAAACGACGTGGTGGTGAAATCCGACGACTCGATCTGGTTCACCGATCCGCCGTTCGGCATTCGCGGCTATTACGAGGGCGCCACCGGCGAGGCGGAGTTGCCGATGAACGTCTACCGCGTCGACGGAAAGACCGGCACGGTCACAGTCGTCGCCGACGGCATCAATGCGCCGAACGGGCTGGCCTTCGCGCCGGACGAGACCAAGCTCTACATCGTCGAGTCGCGCAGCCAACCGCGGCGCATTCTCGCCTACGCCGTCGTCGGCGACGGCAGCAAGATCGCCAATGGCCGCATCCTCATCGACGCGGGGCCGCAGGGCACGCCAGACGGCTTCCGCTGCGATGTCGCGGGCAACCTCTGGTGTGGCTGGGGCATGACAAAAGAGCTCGACGGGGTACGCGTGTTCACGCCAACCGGCGAGCCGATCGGCCACATCTCATTGCCGGAGCGCTGTGCCAATCTCTGTTTCGGCGGCCGCCACCGTAATCGGCTGTTCATGGCGGCGAGCCACTCGCTCTATGCGCTCTATGTCAACACGCAAGGTGCGGCTGGCGGCTAGCCGAGTGCGGGAACTCCTGCTGCCGCGGCCAGGAAGGCATTTTCCGCGCGGGCGACTTCATCGGGCCGGCGCTTGCGCCCTCGCGCCAGCGCCTTCTTGTTGATCTTGCGCTTGGCGATGCCGTTGAGTTTCTTGTCAGTCGCCTTCTCTTCTCTGAGGTTGGCATCGAGCAATCTCGCCACGTCGCCGCGTCCGAGCAGCCGCGACCACGCCACCAGGGTGCCGTAGCGAGTGATCTCATAATGCTCGACCGCTTGAGCGGCGGCGATCAGGGCGGCGTTGAGCACCATCTTGTAGTCCACCTCGCCGGCGATCTCGTTGGCTTCCTCGATGATGCCGTCGATGGCCGGGCATTTAGTGCCTTGCGGCCGGCTCTTGAGCTTTTTAAAGGCCCGCTCGAGCCGCTTGATCTGGCCCTTGGTCTGCTTGAGATGAGCGCGAAAGCCTTTCTTGAGCTCGCTGTCAGAGGCTTTCTCGACCATGTCGGGCAAGGCCTTCTCGATCTGCTGCTCCGCATAGTAGATGTCGTGCAGCGAGTGCATGAAAAGGTCTTCGACCGTCTTAATGTCGGATGTGAACCAGCCCATTGTGGTCTCCTTCGCTTGCCGGTGCATGCAATAAGCCGCCAGCGAGGGCGCGAGTTCCGAGGGCGATCGCCGTAGAGGACAAAAATGAGCGAGCCAGGCATCCTGGCGATCTTCAACGACTGCCGATCCGGCCGAGAAGCCGAGTTCGAGGCATGGTTTCAGGGCGAGCATCTGCAGGAGCGGCTGGCCGTGCCCGGCTTCCTGTTCGGTCGCCGGCATCAGGCGATTTTCGCAGGCTGCGGCTACTTCAACTTCTATCTCGTTGAATCCCCGGCGGTGCTCACGTCAAAGCCTTATCTTCAACGGCTCAACAATCCGACGCCCCTGACCAAAAAGGTCATGACGGAAATCTTCCTCAACATGAACCGCACCGTCTGCCGCCGTATGGTACGGCGCGGAGCGTTTCGCGGCGCCTACGCGGTGACAGTCCGTTTCAACGAAGCTCCGGACGAAGCCGCGCTGAAGGCGGCGCTTGAGGCGCTGGTTATCGACCCTGCCGTAGCTGGCGGCGAAATCTGGATCGCGCTCGACGGAAAGGGCATGCCGGTATCAGAAGAGGAAAGGCTCCGCGGCGGCGACAAAAAAATAGCTGCGTGCCTGATGGTGGACACGCTGCGGCAGGGCGATGCCGAGACAATCGGCGCCGAACTTGGGCGCGATTTCCCGCAAGGCGACGTCGGCGTCTTCCGCGTGCTCTGCCAGATCGGACGGGACGACCTTTAGTTATTCTGCGCTTCCGCCATCTCGGCGCGCAATTGCGCCCGGAATTCGTCGATGACACGCAGGCCCTTCGGGGTCTCGACGTGCCAGAAGGTCCAGCCGTTGCACGCCTCAAGCCCTTGAGCAAGCGCGCCGATCTTATGAATCGATCCGATCTCGCCCTTGAGCGACACTGCGCCGTCGGCGCGCACCAGCACCTGGTGGCGCTTCCTCGCATCGACCAACCTGGCCCCCGGTGTCAGCAGTCCGCGCTCGATCAGCGCGGAAAACGGCACGCGTGGCGCTTCACGCGCGCTGACGAACGGCGCGAGCGCCGGAGCTTCCAGCGGGTTGACCGCGGCGATGCGCTTCTCCGCGGCGCGCGCATATTTTGCCTCGCGCTCGATGCCGATGAAGCGGCGGCCGAGATGCTTGGCCACGGCGCCGGTGGTGCCGGTGCCGCAGAATGGGTCGAGCACCAGATCGTCGACACGCGACGAGGATAAGATCACGCGAGTCAGCAGTGCCTCCGGCTTCTGCGTCGGGTGCAGCTTCTTGCCGTCGCGGCCTTTGAGGCGCTCGTCCCCGGTGCACAACGGCAACGTCCAGTCCGAGCGCACCTGGATGTCCTCGTTGCCGGCCTTCAGCGTCTCGTAATTGAACGTATAGCCTTTCGCCTGTGCATCGCGCGAGGCCCAGATCAACGTCTCATGCGCATTGGTGAAGCGGCGGCCGCGAAAATTCGGCATCGGGTTCGACTTGCGCCAGATCACGTCATTGAGAATCCAAAATCCGAGGTCCTGCATGATCGAGCCGACGCGAAAAATATTGTGATAGGAGCCGATCACCCAGATAGTGGCAGCGGGCTTCATCACCCGTTTGCAGGCCCTCAGCCAGGTGCGCGTGAAGTCGTCGTAGGCGGCAAAGCTGGCGAACTTGTCCCAATCGTCGTCCACCGCGTCGACTTTGGAATCGTCGGGCCGCTTGAGGTCGCTCGCGAGCTGCAGATTGTACGGTGGGTCGGCAAAAACGAGGTCGACGGACGCTTCCGGCAACTTCGCCATCTCGGCGGCGCAATCGCCTACCAGGATACGAGGCGCGGACTCGGAAACTCCACGGGGCGCCCGATGGGGCGCCCCGCGACGCGACACAACCATGACTCAGAACTCTGACTCAGGGACGACGCGGTCGGCGACGCGGGACCTACAGCCGACAGATGAGGATCATGGCTTTCCAAGGTAAAAAACGCGTTAGCGCAAAGCTTGCCAGACTAGGCAAAAAGTGCCTAAGCGGCGGCGTGTCAGTGCGTCGCTATCTCTTGAGTGGACTTCGCCTCGCGACTTGGCATGATTTGGGACACATGGTGGCGGAGAGCATGTGAATGCGCTGGGATGACTTTCGTCGCAGTGACAACGTCGAAGACGATCGCGACAGCGATAGCGGCGGCGGTGGCGGCTTCGGTATTCCCGTCGGCAGGGGGGGCCTCGGCATTGGTACCGTCGTGGTACTCGGCCTCATTGGCTGGGCGCTCGGCATCGATCCTCGCATCCTTATCGGCGGCGCGGAGCTGATCAACGGCGGCACGCCGCAATACCAGCAGCCCTATCGAGAGCCGGCGCGGCGGACCGGCACGCCGCAGGATGCGACCGGTCAGTTCGTCGCCGCTGTGCTCGGCAACACCGAAGATGTGTGGAGCGGGATTTTTGCCGCCAAGGGGCGGCAGTATCGTCCGGCGCCGCTGCGCCTCTATCGCGGCGGCGAAGAGGGCGGCTGCGGATTTGCGCAAGCGGCTATGGGGCCGTTCTATTGTCCACTCGACAAGCGCATCTATCTCGACACCTCTTTTTTCCAGGAGATGCGCGTGCGCTTTCACGGCTGCAGCGGTAAGGCCTGCGAGTTTGCCGAAGCTTACGTGATCGCACACGAGGTCGGTCATCACGTGCAGGACCTGCTCGGCATCTTGCCCAAGGCACAGCAGGAGCAGCGCGCAGCGGGTAGCCGCGCCGGCGCCAACCGCATTCAGGTCCGCGTCGAGCTGCAGGCCGATTGTCTCGCCGGTGTGTGGGCCAACCGTTCCGATCAGCGCTGGAAGACGATCGAGCCCGGCGACGTTGAGGCGGCGTTGCAGACGGCTTCGGCCATCGGCGACGATAGGCTGCAAAAGCAATCGCAGGGCTACGTCGTGCCTGACGCCTTCACTCATGGCACTTCGGCGCAGCGGCAGCACTGGTTCACCACCGGGCTGAAACAGGGCACGATAGAGTCCTGCGATACTTTCGCGGCCACCTCGCTGTAGGATCAGCGGCAATGCCCGGTATCGACACATCCAGACAATTCGTGCCGCTGAAGATCGCAGTGCTCACCGTCTCCGACACGCGCGAGGCGGCCGATGACAAGTCGGGAGTGACATTGATCGAGCGCATCCGCGCCGCCGGTCACATTCTCGCCGAGCGCGCGATCGTAAAAGACGATGTGAAAGCCATACGCCAGCGCCTCAAAGCCTGGATCGCCGATCGGTTCATCGACGTAGTCATCACCACCGGCGGCACTGGTTTCACCGGCCGCGACGTGACGCCGGAGGCGGTTGAGCCGTTGTTCGAGAAAAAGATGGATGCCTTCGCGACCATGTTTCTGCTGGTGAGCGAGAAAAAAATAGGCACTTCGGCTATTCAGACACGTGCCACCGCCGGCGTCGCCAATGCCACGTACATTTTCTGCCTGCCGGGCTCGCCGGGCGCCTGCAAGGACGCCTGGGACGAGATCCTGGTGCATCAGCTCGACTATCGTTTCCGGCCCTGTAATTTCGTTGAGATTCTGCCGCGCCTCGACGAGCATCTGCGGCGGCCGAAGGCGAAGGGCGCGACGGCCTAAAGTTCAAGGTCCCAATATTCTGCCACCACGTCCTTGCCCCAGCTCTTGCGCTGTTCGCTCGCAGTTAGCGTGAAGCCGGCTTTTTCGTAGACGTGTCGGGCGGCGCTAAGCACGCTATGCGTCCACAATGTGATTTCTTGTAGCCGGCTTGGCGGGCGAATTTGACGCATTCGTCGACCAGCCGGCGGCCGAGGCCAAGCCCGCGCGCCTTCGGCTCGACCAGCAATAGCCGCAGGCGCGCGACCCCGGGCTTGTCCTTCACCAGCATCACGCAGCCAACATTGTCGCCGTCCATTTCGGCAATCCAGCAGCGCTCCATGCTCGAGTCGAAATTGTTGTCGAAATCCGCAACGATTTGCGCGCACAGACCTTCGAACGGTGCGCCCCAGCCGTATTCCTCTTTATAGAGCTGCGCATGACGGCTGACGATCCAGCCGAGGTCGCCGGGCCGCGGCGGGCGCAGCACATAGCTGGGCTGCTGCGCTCTGCCGCCGTCCAGCAGACTTTCAATCGTGATCATCGCCGTCACCAGGCGCGCTTGCTCGTCGGGCGACAGCTTGCGCAGCATGCCGCCGACTTGCGCCTGCGAACGCTTCTCGAAGGGCGCGAAGACCTTGGCGCCGCGTGCGGTCAGGGAAATCTCGCTTTGCCGCGCATCCTGCACCGACGTTCGACGTGAAATTAGGCCGCGTCGCTCGAAATTGCGCAGCACGCGCGACAGATAGCCGGCGTCAAGATCGAGTACGCGAGCGACATCGCTTGCCGTGCACACGCCACCCTGTTTGGCAGTGTGGGCGAGCTCGTAGAGCACGCGCATTTCGCCGAGCGAGTAGGGGCTGCCGAGGTAATTCCGCCGCAACACGCCGATCTGCCGCGTGTAGAAGCGGTTGAAGCGGCGCACGGCGGCGATGCGTTGGTTTGGTGCCGCTGTCATCCTACAGGAGCGTTGGTCAGTTAGTTGATAAAGTCAACTAATGCTTGGCGCACATCGTCCGTCCGCGCGTGCTGCGTCTCACCGATTCGCCATTGAGCCCGCGGCCGCGATGGGAACCCAGCCGCAGGCGTACAAGTTACCCCCAACATCCTGTGGTGCTTTGGGCGAGGTGGCACCATACCCGGTCCGCGAGCGGTTGTTCTTGTTTTGTTCGAAACAACGCATAGGATAGGCGCCATGGCTCGTTCGAACACAGCCCACAACCACCCGCCGGCGAAGGAACTGCCCTCCACGCCGGCGGGTGGCTCTGCCAATCCGTACGACGACGTCAGCGAGTTGCTCGGTGTCGTCGTCGACCACGAGCGGCGGCGCGGTCGCGGCGCGCAGAGCAACGCCTCCGGCCGCTACGAACCTTTGGCGCGGATTGCGTTCGACGACGGCTGGCGCTCGCTCGACGAACTGCCGCCGTTCAAGACGGAGGTGACGGTCGACGCAACGCGCAAAATCATCACGCGTAACGATTCTCCCGATATCGGCTTCGATCGCTCCATCAACCCCTATCGCGGCTGCGAGCACGGCTGCATCTACTGCTTCGCCCGCCCGACCCACGCCTATCTGGGCCTGTCGCCCGGCCTCGATTTCGAGTCCAAGCTGTTCGTCAAGCCGGAAGCCGCCGATCTTCTGGAGAAGGAGCTGGCGGCGCCGAATTATCAGCCGCGCGTGATCGCCATCGGCACCAACACCGATCCCTATCAACCGATCGAGCGCCGCTACAAAGTAATGCGCCGTATCCTTGAGGTGCTCGACCGCGCCGGCCACCCGGTCGGCATTGTCACCAAATCGGCGCTGGTGCTGCGCGATCTCGACATTCTGGCGCGCATGGCCGAACGCAAGCTCGCCAAGGTGGCGCTGTCGGTAACGACGCTTGATGCAGCTCTCGCGCGCAAAATGGAGCCGCGCGCGGCAACGCCGATGCGGCGGCTCGAAACCTTGCGCCGGCTCAGCGCCGCCGGCGTGCCTACAACAGTTATGGTGGCGCCGATCATCCCGGCACTCAACGACAGCGAGATCGAGCGCATCCTCGAAGCCGCGCATACGGCCGGCGTGCGCGAAGCGGGCTACGTACTGCTACGGCTGCCGCTCGAATTGCGCGATCTGTTCCACGAGTGGCTGAAGGAGAACTATCCAGATCGCGAGCAGCACGTCTTCAAGCTCATCCGTGAAATGCGCGGTGGCAAAGACTACGATTCCAAATGGTTCGCGCGGCAGAAGGGCACCGGACCCTATGCCTGGATGATCGGGCGGCGCTTTGAATTGGCTTGCGAGAAGCTTGGTCTTAATGCCGAGCGGACTCAGCTTTCGACTGCGCATTTCCGCCAGCCCAGGCAAAACAGTCAGCAATTGAGTTTATTCACGTGAGCGCGCCGTCGGCGCTGTGATCGGCGGAAACGCGCCGCCGGCGTTATGCGGATGCGCCGAACTTACAGCCCTACATGTTCTCTTTGATCCCAATCTTGATCAGCCACCAATTTACGGGATAGCTGGTGAGAAAGCCTGTGAGCATGCCGATCTGCATCGTGAACCAGAATTCCGGCGTGTTCACTGCCGGCATTTTGCCGAGCAAAGGATGGAAATATCCGTAGCGTGCGATCGCCATGAGGCCGTACATGCCAAATTGCCAGGCAGTAAGCGAGAGCGTGTCGGCCTTAAGCGCCGCCAACAGGCCGGGCCAGAAGGAAAGCCCGCGCATCGGCGCAATGCTGAAATATTGAAAGGCGATGCCGAAGCTGAAAGCGAAAATGTAATCGACCACCCAGACCGCGAACATTTCTTCGGAAAAAACAGATCGCCAGCCGAAAGCGAGCGCAATCGCGGGGGCGGCGAAGCACAACCATTCCGCTAGAATGTCGCCGAGCGTGCAGCCGGCGCCGCAATGGGCAGTGCCTTCACCAACCGCAACCGGAAATGGCGTTAGCCGGGTGCTCGGCGGCTCGCCGCCGTTTGGCACGGCCGCCATTGCTCGGGCCGCCAACCGCCCGTAGGCGAAGTAGGCCCATAACGCGATGGGCCCGGCAAACAGCGCCACCAGAGGCCAGACGGCGTTCATGATGGCCATGTGCTGCGGGCGATTGAAAATGTCGGCCACAATGATCAGAGCGCAAACGCCGCCCAGGATCAGCGCGCCGACCGATAGCGCGTGCAGCCAAACAGGAATCATCCCAACCCTCATCGCCCGCACGCTCCAACTCCGCCCGGCAACCGGGGTTCCGCCTTCCCCGAATTTCACAAACTGGACTTGTTGCGGTTGACTTGGCCGGTGTCGCGCACGCATCGTCAGCCATGGTCGCGAAGAACAAAAAGAATGCGGTGAAAGATAAGACGCCGGCGAAGTCCGCGGTAATCAGGCGCGCCGCCGTGCTGCGCTTGCCGCTCAACGAGCCCGACCTGCGCCCGAGCTTCCGGCGCGAGCGCCGCGCATTCAAGCAAGGCATTTGGCCGGTGGCCGGCTGCGACGAAGCGGGCAGGGGACCTCTCGCCGGTCCAGTGGTTGCCGCTGCGGTCGTGCTCGACCCGGAGCGGATTCCGCGCGGCCTGAACGATTCCAAGAAGCTCGACGCCGAGGCGCGCGAGAAGCTGTACGAGAAGATCATGGCGAGCGCGCAGGTCGCCGTTGCCTTCGGGTCTATTACGCGCATCGACCGCGACAACATCCTGCGTGCTTCGCTTTGGGCCTTGGCGCGCGCGGTCAAGGCTTTGCCCGTGCGGCCGCGTCTCGTTTTCGTGGACGGCAACATCAAGATCGACTGCGGCTGCGATTGCACTGCGGTCGTTTCCGGCGATGCGCTGGTCTCCTCGATCGCCGCGGCTTCGATTGTTGCCAAAGTGACGCGCGACCGGCTGATGACCCGGCTCGGCCTGGCGCATCCTGGGTACGGTTTCGAACGCCACATGGGCTACAGCGTGCCCGAACATTTCCGCGCGCTGGCTCGGCTCGGGCCCTGCATCCACCATCGCAAGTCCTTCGCCCCGGTCGCGGAAAAGCTGGCAAAATTGGGCGGCGCCGTGTCCGACGAGGTGATCGCCGAGTTGTTGCCTCTTTAGCGCGGCTTCTCTATTGCTGCCCGGTCTGTGTCAACGCGCCCGGGCCAATGCATTACGTCTCGTTGATCGTCGAATTCCTGCGCGGACGCCCGGTAGTGGTGTTCTGGACCGCCGCGTTGAGCCAGGCGTTTTTATGGACCGTCGTTCCGGCGCTGGCCTACAGCGCGCCGCCCGGTCAAACGCCGATGCTGCTCGCTATCGGCCATGAGTTCGTGCTCGGCAGCTATCTCGGCCCGCCGCTCGCCTTCTGGCTCGGCGAGGCCGCGTATCGCGTCGCCGGTTCGTTCGGTTTGTATTTGCTGGCGCAAGCCTGCATCGTGGTCACCTACTGGGGCGTGTTCTCACTGGGGCGGCTCATCGTCGGCACGCGTCACGCCGTGCTCGCCGTGCTGCTCATGGTCGGCATTACGGCCTTCACGGTGCCCAGTCCGAACTTCGGCCCTGCAATTATGGCCGCGCCGCTCTGGTCGCTCGCGCTTTTGCACTACTGGCGGGCGCTCGGCGAAGACCGGCGCGGCTACTGGTTCTTGCTCGCGCTCGATCTCGGCCTGCTGCTTATCGCGAGCTATGCGGGCTTGATCCTGCTGCTGGTCATGATCGCGTTCACGTTGGGAACGGCGCGCGGGCGCGCGGGGCTTAAGCACCCCGAGCCATGGATCGCCGCGCTGCCGTTGATCATCGTCGTTTTTCCGCACCTTGCATGGTTGTGGGACGGGCGCGCACTGGTCATCGGCGCGTTCGAGGACGCCGCCGCAGCAGGGCGCGTTCCCGCGTGGCTGCGCCTTTGTCTGGCGCTCTTGTTTACGCATGTCGGTCTGATGCTGCTGGTTGCGCTCGGTACCGGCTGGCCCCGCAAACCGCGGGAACGGGCGCCGGAAATCGATCGCGGACCCGTCGAGCGTTTGGCCCGCCGCTTTGTCTATGTTTTCGCGTTGGCGCCGGCAGCCATCGCGCTTGCTTTTGTGATCGCGGCGGGCGGTCTTGGGCCTTTCGACCGCGTCGCGCCGCTGGTGGTGTTGTCCGGCCTCGCCATCGTCATGCTTGCCGGAGATCGGGTGCTGCTCTATCGGGAGCGCCTGGTCTCCTCCGCCTGGCTCGGTCTGTTGCTGGCGCCGCCCGCGATTGTGCTGGTCGGGGTTGGATTGGTGCCTTGGATTGCCGGCAAGGATCTGACGACGGCGCAACCGGCCAAGGCCGAAGGCCGTTTTTTTGCGGAGAGCTATGAGCGGC
This sequence comes from Pseudolabrys sp., assembly GCA_035652735.1. Lineage (GTDB taxonomy): Bacteria > Pseudomonadota > Alphaproteobacteria > Rhizobiales > Xanthobacteraceae > Pseudolabrys. Next base: position 32,435 of record DASRDF010000044.1, read on the forward strand.
GCACCGGGGAGCCGCTGCAATACGTAACCGGCGACCCACGTATTGCACCTTTGGTCGCACTCGGCGCACCGAGCCGCCCGCATGTCTATTTCGATTGGGCGCCGCAGCGCAGCCCTTGGGCGAGCGTCAGCGATATGCGCGACCATGGCGGCATTTTGGTTTGGCCGACGCCGGAGACGAGCACCGCGGTCCCGGCAACGCTCAAAGCGCAATTTCCCGACCTGGTGGCGGAGGTGCCGCGGTCGTTCGCGCGCGCCGTGCAAGGCTTCTTGCCGCTTATCCGCATTGGCTGGGCGGTGGTGCGACCCGAGGGACCTCTGCCCAAGGCCCGGTGAAGTCTCGCGCCTCTCCCTCTTTGCGAACCGAGCGCGGGCAGGTCGCCGAAGCAGCCGCGTCCCACGCCAAAAAGCAGCGATAACCCGCCTATCCACAGCGTTCACATGATGACTGCCGGTCGCAGATTGGCCGCGATAGGGTCAAGCCGGACGACAGGTGGGGATGAGCGATGGCAAAGCGCGCGAAAGCATCGGGGAAAGGCACGCGGCGACACGGGCCGCTGGCATCTTGGCTTGATGGCTATTTCGGCCTCAGGGAGCAAGGGACCGATATTCGCACCGAGTTCATTGCCGGGCTAACCACTTTTCTGACGATGGTCTACATCGTCTTCGTCAATCCGCAGATTCTCGGCAAGACCGGCATGGATCAGGGCGCGGTGTTCGTCGCCACATGCGTCGCCGCGGCGGTCAGCACCATGGTGATGGCGCTCTACGCCAACTATCCGATCGCGCTGGCGCCAGGCATGGGCATCAACGCGTTTTTCGCGTTCACCGTGGTGCTCACGTACAAATACACCTGGCAGCAGGCGCTCGCCGCGGTGTTCTGCTCGGGGGTGCTGTTCTTTTTGATTTCTGTCTTTCGCATCCGCCAATACGTCATCGACGCCATCCCGCAAAACCTGAAGCTCGCGACCTCCGCCGGCGTCGGTCTGTTTCTCGGCATCATAGCTCTTGAGGAGTCGAAGGTCGTCGTCGCCAGCCCCGCCACGCTGGTCACGCTCGGCGATCTGAAAAACCCTGCCGCTTATCTGATGCTGCTGGGTTTTGTGCTCATCGCGGCGCTCAATTACCGGCGCATTGTCGGCGGCACGCTGATCGGCATTCTGGCGGTGACGGTGATCGGCCTGCCGTTCGGGCTCGCGCATTTCAGCGGCATCGTCTCGTTGCCGCCCTCGCTGCGGCCGACGCTGTTCCAGCTCGACTTTTCACGGGTATGGGAATGGACTTTCCTCATTGTCGTATTCTCGATTTTGTTCATCGACGTATTCGACAATGCCGGCACCCTGATCGGAGTAACGCACCGCACCGGGCTGATGAAGAACGGCAAGCTCGCGCGCATGAGGGAGGCGCTTATTTCCGACTCTTTCGCCGCCATGTTCGGCTCCGTGATCGGCACATCGACGACGACAAGCTATATTGAAAGCGCCGCGGGGGTCGCCGCCGGCGGCCGCACCGGTTTGACCGCGGCCTTCGTGTCACTGTTCTTTTTGCTGGCGCTGCTGTTCGCGCCGCTTGCAGGCATGGTGCCGGCCTATGCAACCTCGGCGGCGTTGCTTTACGTCGCCTGCGTGATGACGCGCGGTCTTGCCGAGATCGACTGGGACGACATCACCGAATCTGCGCCGGCCGTTGTGGCGGCCATCACCATGCCCCTCACCTATTCGATCGCGACCGGCATCGGCCTCGGCTTTATCACCTACACCGTCGCGAAAATCCTTGCCGGCAAGGGCAAGGAAGCCTCGCCCGCGATCATGGTGCTCGCGGTGCTGTTCGCGATTAAATTCGCGATCACCGGCTAGCGAATTGGCGTGGTGAAGCGCAGGCCGAAATAGTTAGGCTTCACGCCGTTGTCGGTCGGCGCTTTGTTGATGACGGTCTCTTCATTGTCCCCGACGCCGGGCAGGGTGGTCTTTTTGCGATCGGCGTCGATGTGAAGCGTGTTGTCGCCGAATTTGAACTCCCCCGGATTTTTCAGACCATCTTTTTGATCGCTTGACGAATCCCGATCCGACTTGTCGGGCTCCATGCCCAGGGCGGACGGTGAAAGCTCGCTCTTGGTGGGCGGAGCGGCCCTATGGACGGGCTTGCTCCGCGGAATCCCATTCGGAGAAGGAGGCAGGGCGTCCTCAGCCGCGAACGCAATGCCGCTCGCCGTCAGCGTCCCGACACAACAGGCGACAAAGAGGAGGCTCCGTGCGAACAGAAGCATTTGCGAATCGTAGCAGACTTTCGGCGCGGCGCGCGCGATATTCAGGCCGCGAGCGCCTTTTTTATGGCAAGGAAATCACGCCAGGCAAAACGCTTCTGCAGCGGGCTGCGCAGGAGAAAGGCGGGGTGAAAGGTGGGCATGGCGCGAATTTCGCGCGTGCCCGTATCGAATTTGTACCAGCGCCCGCGCGTTTTGGTGATGCCCTCCTTGAGGCCGAGCAACGCCTGCGCCGAGGGTCCGCCGAGGCACACCAGAATATCGGGATCGGCGAGTTCGATCTGGCGGCGGATGAACGGAAGGCAGATTTGCTGCTCCTGCGGGGTCGGGGTGCGGTTTCCCGGCGGGCGCCAGGGCACGATATTCGCGATATAGACGCTGGTGCGGTCGAGACCGATGGCTGCCAGCATCCGGTCGAGCAGCTTGCCGGAGCGGCCGACGAAAGGCAGGCCTTCAATGTCTTCGTCCCGGCCCGGCGCTTCACCGACCAGCATTAGCTGCGCTTGCGGGTTGCCGTCGGCGAAGACCAATTTGGTCGCTGTGGCCTTGAGGGCGCAGCCGGTGAAGCTCTCGAGAATCGCCCGGAGTTCATCGAGGCTTTGGGCCCGCTTGGCGGTCTCGCGCGCGTCCATGGCGGCCTGCTCGGGCGGCGGCGGGGCCATTCCCGGTGCCGGCTGCGGCGCGAGGAGGTTTTTGGCGGCTTGATCGGAGCGGGAGGCCGGCTGCCGTTGCGCAGGCGCGACGTCGCCGGCAAAGCGATCGGACGGTTCCTCGGTCAACAGGGCATCGACCCCCGCTTCACGATAGAAATCGAGAAGGTCGCTCAGCCGTTTGTCGGTGATCATCGCCATAGCCTAGCACGAGAGCTAACGCGGCCGCGCAAGCTGTGCAAAACTGAGGCGAGGAGATTCTCATGGCCGAGCTACCCGCCCGCGAGGCGACGGAATTCGATGTAGTGATCGTCGGCGCCGGTCCGGCCGGGCTTGCCGCTGCCATCCGCCTCAAGCAGCTCAGCCGCGACATAGCCGTCGTGGTGGTCGAAAAGGGTTCCGAGGTCGGCGCCCATATCCTTTCGGGCGCCGTGATCGATCCGATCGGGCTCGACCGATTGCTGCCGGAGTGGCGCGGCGAGGACACGCCGGTCAAGACCGCCGTGACCGACGACCGTTTCTATTACTTGTCGGAAACCGGCACGTTGCGGCTGCCCAATTTCATCATGCCGCCGCTGATGAGCAATCACGGCAACTTCATCGTCTCGCTCGGCAATCTCTGCCGCTGGCTCGCAGGCAAGGCAGAGGCGCTCGGGGTCGAGATTTATCCGGGCTTTGCCGCGACCGAAGTCCTCTACGATGGCGATGTTGTTGTTGGCGTTGCCACCGGCGACATGGGGCTCGGCAAAAGCGGCAAACCCAAGGAAAATTTTACGCGCGGCATGGAATTGCGCGCCAAATACACGCTGTTCGCCGAAGGTGCGCGCGGCAACCTCGGAAAGCAGCTTCTCGCCAAATTCGCGCTCGACCGCGGGCGCGAACCGCAGAAATTCGGGCTTGGCCTCAAAGAGCTTTGGCAGGTCTCGCCTGGCAAGCACCGCCGCGGACTGGTGCAGCATTCCTTCGGCTGGCCGCTCGGCAATTCAACCGGCGGCGGCTCGTTTCTCTATCATCTCGACGACAATCTGGTGTCGGTCGGCTTTGTTGTGCATCTCAATTACGCGAACCCGTATTTGTCGCCTTTTGAGGAGTTCCAGCGCTTCAAGACGCATCCGCTGGTGCGCGAGACGTTCGCTGGCGGCAAACGGCTTGCTTATGGCGCTCGTGCCTTGACGGAGGGCGGCTATCAGTCGGTGCCCAAGCTCGTCTTCCCCGGGGGCGCACTGATCGGCTGCGATGCCGGTTTCATGAACGTCCCGCGCATCAAGGGGAGTCACAACGCCATGTTGTCGGGCATCATGGCCGCCGAAGCGGCTGCTGCTGCGCTTGCCGCCGGCCGCGCCCACGACGTGCTCGCCGAATACGAAGAGGGCTGGCGTTCCTCGCCGATCGGCAAAGACCTCTGGCGCGTGCGCAATGCCAAGCCGCTGTGGTCGAAATTCGGGACTGTCGCTGGCATCGCGCTGGGCGGGCTCGATCTGTGGACCAATACGCTTGGTTTTTCGCTGTTCGGCACGCTTGCTCACGGCGCCGCCGATTATGCGAGCCTGAAGCCGGCGTCCGAGTGCACGCCGATCGCTTATCCCAAGCCCGACGGCACGATCACCTTCGACCGGCTTTCCTCGGTGTTCCTGTCGAATACCAATCACGAAGAGGATCAGCCGCCGCATCTGAAGGTCAAAGACACCGCCCTGCAGAAATCGTCCGAGCACGATGTCTTTGCCGGACCTTCTGCGCGCTATTGCCCCGCCGGGGTCTATGAGTGGGTGGACGAAGCGGGCGCGCCCAAGTTCGTCATCAATGCGCAGAACTGCGTCCACTGTAAAACTTGTGACATCAAGGACCCGAATCAGAACATCACGTGGGTGCCTCCGGAAGGCGGCGGCGGGCCAAATTACCCGAATATGTAAGTGGTGGGCGGGCGCTCGGCCACGATGCTGCCTAGATCGCGGCTTTCAAGCGTGTCGCGGCAGAGCCTCGCCGGCGTTCTTGCGGGGGCGGCGTAAAAAGGCCATTCTGGCTCAACCTTGGCGGCGTAGCGCGCGTGCAGCGGCCGGCCGCCTCATTGGAGCAATTGTCCGTGACAATTTCGAGCTTCGCCCGGTTTTTTGCCGGCAGCGCGCTGGCCGCCGCCATTATGGCCGCGCCGGTCACGCTTGCCGCCCAGTCGCCCGCACCGGAGGACCTCAACGGCCTCACTGCCGCAGGCAGTTATCTGGCAGCGAGGCATGCCGGGCAGATGCGCGACGCACAGGCCGCCGCCGCTTATTACCGCGCCGCGCTGCGGCTTGATCCGAACAATGTCGAACTGCGCGACCGCGCCTTTCTCTCGCTGCTGGTGGGCGGCGATGTCGAGGAATCGGTGCGTTTTGCCGAACGCATCGCGCGCAACGACAAGGGCGACCGGGTCGCCCGGCTGGTGCTCGGCGTGCACGCCGTCAAGCAGAAGCACTATTCGGCAGCCCGCCGTGAGCTGGCGCAATCTGTGCGGGGGCCGATCACCGATCTCGCCGCCACGTTGCTGATGGCGTGGAGCCAATACGGCGCCGGCGACGCCAAAGGGGCGATTGCGACGATCGACAAACTCACCGGCCCCGATTGGTACGAAATCTTCAAGGACCTGCATGCCGGCATGATCGAAGACCTCGCCGGCGACAAAGTCGAGGCGGGCAAACGGCTCGAGCATGCTTACAAACTCGATTCGTCCGCCTTGCGCGTCGTTCAGGCCTACGGCAGCTGGCTGTCGCGCAATCGCACGGCGCAGGAGGCGCAAACCGTTTTCGAGGCTTTCGACAAGGTGCTGCCGGACCATCCGCTCATTACCGAGGCGATGGGCAAGCTTAAAGCCGGCGAGAAACTGCCGCCGCTCGTCAATTCGGCGCCGGCCGGCGCCGCCGAAGCCCTCTACGGCCTCGGTGCCTCGCTTGGCCGCCGCGGCGGCGAGGATCTAGGTCTCGTCTACCTGCAGCTCTCGCTCTATCTCACGCCCAGCCATCCGCTGGCGCTGCTGTCGCTCGCAGACCTCTATGAGTCTTTGAAAAAGCCTGAGCTGGCTATCAAGGTTTACGAGCGCGTGCCGGCCAACTCCGCGTTGCATCGCAATGCCGCGATCCAGATGGCCGCCAATCTCGACACGCTCAATCGGGTGGACGAAGCCGAAAAGAAATTGTCCGACCTGATCAAGGAGCGGCCGAAGGATCTCGAGGCCATCATGGCGCTCGGCAATGTACAGCGCGGGCACAAGAAATTCGCGGAATGTGCCGACACGTACGGCAAAGGCGTCGCCACGTTGGCACACCCGGAGAAGAACAACTGGGTGATCTACTATTTCCGCGGCATTTGCTACGAGCGCTCGCATCAGTGGCCCAAAGCCGAGGCCGATCTCAAGAAGGCGCTCGAGCTCTTTCCCGACCAGCCGCACGTGCTCAATTATCTGGGCTATTCGTGGATCGACCAGGGCATAAACCTCGACGAAGGCATGGCGATGATCAAGAAAGCCGTGCAGCAGCGGCCCGACGACGGCTATATCGTCGACTCTCTCGGCTGGGCCTATTTCCGGCTCGGCAATTACGACGAAGCCGTCAAGCAACTCGAACGCGCCATCGAGCTAAAGCCCGAAGACCCCACGATCAACGATCATCTCGGTGACGCGTACTGGCGCGTCGGCCGTACCTTGGAAGCGCGATTCCAGTGGGCGCACGCGCGCGATCTGAAACCGGATCCGGAAGATCTGCCGAAGATCGAGGAAAAGCTGAAAAACGGGCTGAAGGAGGAGACCTCCTCGCAGGCCAAGGCCATCGACAAGCCTGAAAAAAAAGCCGGTAACGGCGGCTAGGTGTGGTCGAGCCGCTTTTCGAAAAGGCCGCGGCTAAGATCAACCTGACGCTGCGCGTGCTTGGACGCCGTGAGGACGGCTACCACGACGTCGAAAGCCTTGTGGTCTTTGCCGATATTTTCGACAAGCTCGATCTGGAGCCGGGGGAGGAAGCCTCACTCGAGATCGATGGACCGTTCGCGGAGGCGTGCGGGCCGACGCGCGACAATCTCGTGCTCAAATCCGTGGCGGCGCTGCGCCATCGCAAAGGCCGGCTGAGGGCCGGGCGCTTTCATCTGCAGAAGAACTTGCCGGTTGCTGCCGGTATCGGCGGCGGCTCCGCGGATGCCGCCGCCGCCTTGCGCTTGCTCGCGCGTGTCAATGGCATGGGCGTGGACGATCCGCGCCTGGCAAGCGCGGCCGTTGAAGCCGGCGCCGACGTGCCGGTTTGTCTAGAATCGAAGCCGCGCATCATGCGCGGTATCGGCGATCTGCTGTCGCATGCCTATGTGCTTCCGCCGTTGCCGGCCGTGCTCGTCAATCCGGGTGTGCCGCTTGCCACCCGCGAGGTGTTTGCGCGCTATTCCGGAGAGCCCAGCAACAACAAGAAATACCTGTCCAACGTGCCGCAGACCTTCGACGGCATGATCGATTTTCTTCGCGACAACGGCAACGATCTAACCCAGGCGGCGATCGCATGCGCGCCGGCCGTTTCGGAAGTGCTGATCGCTTTGCGCGCGCTTCCAGCCGTGCAGCTCACGCGCATGTCCGGTTCGGGACCGACATGTTTTGCTCTCTTCCGCTCGCCCGGCGAGGCGCAGGCTGCGGCGCGCCGGCTGCAGTCGGAGAACAAGAGCTGGTGGGTTCGCGCCACGATTCTCGGTGCGGGCCCTTGAAAATGCCGCGATGCCCGGGAATTCTTACGCGCGAACGGAGTGGAGCATGAAAACGGCAGTAATCGTGGCGGGAGCGGTCGCGTTGGCGCTGGCGGCCGTCAACCCGGCGCTGGCGCGCTCCAAGCACCGCGGCCCGGCGGCGCGCTGCGTCGACCGGCCTTACGAATTTTCCTGGAGGTCTTTGCTGCCCGGACAGCCCGCCCCGCAGCCGAACGGATGCGCGCCGCCGGTCTATCAATACGGCCAATATGTCGGACAGGATCCCGACCCCAATATCCGCTTCCAGTTGCGGCGCGATCCGGGCACGGGCTACTCGGCGCTCAACAACAACTGACGCGCTTAACTAGCGCGTGAGATACATCGCCTCGAAATAATCTGGAAGGTGCCGGCACGGCCGGCGGAATGCTTCCTTCCATGTCGCCCGCACCGGATAAGCGCCGGTCATTCCATCCTTGGTATTCGGCAGCGCGCTTTGCAGGATATAGAACGCACCGCTCGTCACGCGGTCGATATCCGAAAAATAAGCATCCACTGCGACATCCGGCATTTCCTGGAAGCTCGCGACGTTCACGAATACATCAATGGCGTTCGGCTCGATCTGCCGCAGCATGTGAGCGCCGATGAAATGGACGCCGGGTTGAGCAACCAGTGCGGCGCGGAGAATCGCCCCCCCCCGCGGTGATCCTGATATCCGTAACTCAATACACTCGGGATAGTGCGCGGCAGATAGGATTCCGCGATCAACAATGTCTCCGGCAGGTCCGCCGCAATGTAGGTCGCTCGCGGATTAACTCGTAACAGCACATGCCCGATGCGCCCCCAACCGGCGCCAAGATCGAGCAGGATCGCCGGCTCAGACAGGACTTGCGGCATGACTTCAGCGACCGCGATGAGGTTCTGTACCGAGAGCAGAACGTCCCATGTCAAAGCGATGCCGTCGAAAGTCACTACGTGGTCGCCAGACGTGCTACCCTGCGTGCGCCGCAATCGATCAAACATGCAGTATCGGTCGGCATCGCGTAGGCTGTTGTAGAGTTGATGCGCGGCGTAGAGATAATAGGCGCGGCTTCCTGGAGGGAATGAGGAAAAGCGCGCGTTGTAGCCCTGGCGTTCGACGTCGCAGATGCCTTCGGTGCGGAATAGTGCGTCGAACTCGCGCGCGAGCGCGGTCCAGCCGCGTCCTGGCCCAGGCCGATAATGCGCTGACGCTTTGGCATTGTCGGCACGCATCAAGGCCAACAGCGCCGCTTGATCGGACGCCAGTTTGGTGCGGCCCAAGAAGGCGTTGAAGCCAGCAACGATACGGCGGCGACGTGACATGCAATGCACTATACCCGATGAACCGCGGTTATTGTGCGAACAGCTCCATTCGCTAACCCGCGCTTAGTGGGCACGGCCGATGCAGAAAGCGACCGCCTCTTCCAGCGCCGTCTTGATCTCCGATGATGGGATGAGCGCCAAGGCGTCGTTGGCAATGGCGCCATAGTGGCGCGCGCGCCCGACGGTGTCCTCGATGGCGTGGTGCTTGGCCATCAAGGCGATGGCGGTATCGAGGTCGTCTTCACGGACCTCGCCGCGGCCGAGGGTCCGATTCCAGAACTCGCGCTCTTCGGCGTTACCGCGCCGGAACGACAGCACCACCGGCAGCGTGATCTTGCCTTCACGGAAATCGTCGCCGACGTTCTTGCCGAGCTTGGCCGATTTGCCGCCGTAGTCGAGCGCATCGTCGATGAGCTGAAAGGCAATGCCGAGATTCATGCCGAAGGAACGGCAAGCGGCCTGCTCGGCCTTTTCTCGCGCGGCGAGCGCGGGGCCGACCTCGCACGCCGCCGCGAACAGCTCGGCGGTCTTGGCGCGGATGACAGCCAGATATTCGTCCTCATTGGTTGCGGTGTTTTTGGCGGCGCCGAGCTGCATCACTTCGCCTTCGGCAATGACGGCTGCCGCCGATGAAAGAATTTCCAGGGCGTGCAGATTGCCGACCTCGACCATCATCTTGAAGGCCTGGCCGAGCAGGAAATCGCCAACCAAAACGCTCGCCTCGTTGCCCCACAGCATACGCGCAGCGAGCTTGCCGCGGCGCATATCGCTTTCGTCCACGACGTCGTCGTGGAGCAGGGTCGCCGTATGCATGAACTCGACGGCGGCGGCGAGCTTGATGTGACCGGCGCCACGGTAGCCGGAGAGTTTGGCCATCGCCAAGGTCAGCATTGGCCGCAGCCGCTTGCCGCCTGACGAAATAAGATGGTTCGCCACTTCCGGGATCATGGCGACCTCGGAGCCGGTGCGCGCCACGATGGCCGCGTTGACTCGCTCCATGTCAGATGCCACCAATTCGGAAAGGCGGTCGAGAGAGGCGGAATGCGGACTTTCAAACGGAACGACGACTGCCAAAATACTGCTCCCGGATTGAAATGAGGCGTGAGCATAGGAACGCAGGAATAAGGCGGCAAGTGCATTTAGTTGCCTACATCACTGCGAGTTGAGGCAAGAGCGGCGGGGCATCGATGTCGACCGAGACGGTAACATCTGCTGTGCGCGCAGCCGCCGAACTCGACCGCTGCAAGATACCGGTGCCCGCCGGCAAGCTCGATACCCGGCGCGCCGGCTTGCGCATTGGGAGCAGGATCGTCGTCAACCCCTATCGCGCGCGGCCGGGACGCAGTCCATGAAGGAGTTGGTGCGCACCAATGACGCGGTTCTGGTCTCGGCGGTCGGCGCGCTGCTCGACGGCGCCAGGATTCCGCATTTGGTGCTCGACCAGAACATGAGCGTGCTCGAAGGCTCGCTGGGCATTCTGCCGCGGCGCGTGCTGGTTGCCGAGGATTTCGCCGCCGCTGCGCGGCGCCTGCTTACCGACGCCGGGCTCGGCCACGAGCTGCGGCCCGATGGGCACTGACAGCTTCCCGCCGACGAGTGAGGACGCAGTCTTGGGCGGCCGGCTGCGCTTGCGCCAGCCGCTTGCAGGCCACCGCGTTGGGCACGACGCCATTCTGCTCGCCGCGGCGACCGGCGGACATGCGGGCGAACTGGCGGTTGACCTCGGTGCCGGCGTAGGCGCGGCAGGCCTCGCCCTGGCGGTGCGAGCGACTGGCTTGAAAGTCGTGCTGGTGGAGATCGATCCGGCATTGGCACAGCTCGCCGGCGAGAATGTGGAAGCCAATCGGCTCGGGGACCGCGTGCGTGCGGTCACAGCCGATGTCGAGGATGTAGCGGCGCTGGCCGCAATTGGGCTTTCCGCCGCAAGTGCCGACCGCGTGCTCATGAACCCGCCTTTCCACGACGCAGCCAAGCACCAGGTCTCGCCCGACAAGGGCCGCCGGCTTGCTCATGCCGGCGACATCGGCCTGTTGCAGCGCTGGGCTGCCTCAGCCGCCGTTCTGCTCAGGCCAGGCGGCGTGCTTACCCTGATATGGCGCGGCGATGAAGCCGAAGCAGCGGCGGATGCGCTGCGCCGACACTTCGGGGCTTTGGCCATCCTGCCGGTGCTGCCACGCGCCGACATGCCGCCCGTGCGCCTGCTGATGCGTGCGATCAAAGGCGGCAGCGGCAAAATCGCCACCCTGCCACCGCTGGTGCTCAATGAGCCGGAGGGAAAGCCGTCCGCTGCGGCCGAGGCGGTGCTCCGCCACGCGGTGGTGTTGCCGCTGGTTAACGCGTAGGCAGCGCGGGCTAATATTTGCGCCGGACGCGCATCAAATTGCGCCAGGGCCGATCCGCCAATTGGCGGCGCATGCGCGTGAGGCTGTCATCGCCAAGATTCGAGAGCACAATAACGGCGCCGATCAACAGGAACAGCAGGGTCAGCTTGGGGTCCATCACTTGCCTCGTTGCAAAACCGACATCGTCCGGCACCGAGTGCGATGCAAAAACTATTCCGCGGCAAAATGAGGAGCGGTTCATGGCAATTCCGGGGACAATGGTTAAATCTCGTGAACCTTTTGACTCCGCTTCAACCGCTTGTGTAACTGCCCCGTAAATCCTGCCGCGAATTGAGCCAATGTCCGATATCTTGCGCCGCTCGATCGATCCGCTTCGCAATTTGCTGCCGGCGCGCTTGCGCCCCGACATACCGATGGTGCCCGTCGTCCGGCTGGCCGGTGTCATCGGGGTAGTAACGCCGTTAAGACCGGGGCTGCTGCTCTCAACGGTAGCGAGATCGCTCGAGCGGGCTTTTGCCGTGCCGCGTGCGCGTGCGGTGGCGCTGATCATCAACTCGCCCGGCGGCTCGCCGACCCAGTCGAATTTGATCTATCGCCGCATCCGGCAATTGGCGACGGAAAAGAAAATCCCGGTAATCGCCTTCATCGAGGATGTCGGCGCCTCGGGGGGATACATGCTCGCCTGCGCTGCCGACGAGATTGTCTGCGACCAATTCTCGATTGTCGGCTCGATCGGCGTCGTCGGCGGCTCGTTCGGCTTTGCCAAGCTGATGGAGAAGCTCGGCATCGAGCGCAGGCTTTACACCTCCGGCGAACACAAGGCGATGCTCGACCCGTTCCTGCCGGAGGATGCAGGCGACGTGAAGCGGCTCAAGGCGATCCAGAAAGACATCCATGAGCGCTTCATTGCCTTGGTGAAGGAGCGCCGCACCGGCCGTCTCAAGGGATCGGAAAAGACGTTGTTCTCCGGCGAGTTCTGGACGGCGCCGAAAGCGATTGAGCTGGGACTCGCCGACGCGATCGGCGATCTGCGCTCGTTTCTGCGTGCGCGGTTTGGCGAGAAAGTGCGCACCCCGCTGATCTCCGCGGAGCGCACGTTGTTCGGGCGCAAAGTTCCCGGCGTCAATCTGGCGCAGGCCCTTGCCGATCGGCCGGCGCTTGCCGACGACATCATCTCCGCCTTGGAGGCACGCGCGCTATGGGCGCGCTACGGGCTGTAAGACGCGCTTGCAAGCGGATGTGCGGGCGTCATTTCACGGGCTTGTTGCCGAACAATTTTGCTACCGCGGCGACCTGTGCGCGTTGCTGCGCGATCGAGGCGGCGAATTCGGCCGCATTGCCGGGAGCGACGATCTGACCGGTCGCCGTCATCTTCTCCAGGATCGCTTTGTCGCTCGCGGCCGCCTGAATGTCGGCGGCGATTTTGTTGCGGACGTCGTCGGGAATATTGGGCGGTCCGAACAGACCGACCAGTCCGTCGAACTCAAGGGAGGGATATCCTGCCTCGATCGCGGTCGGGACATCGGGCAGCGCAGGTGCGCGCTGGTGGTTGGTCACGGCAAGCACCTTCACCCGGCCGGCGTCCACTTGCGGGCGCACGATGGCATAGGCCGGCATGTAGACCTGGATCGTGCCGCTGGCGAGATCGAGAGCCGCACCGGCCGGATTCTTGTAAGGCACCTTCGCCATATTGAGGCCGACGCTGTGCAGATAGCCGGCGAAGACGAAATCGGTGAAGCCCGTGGCGGTTGTCCAATTCAGCTGGCCGGGTTTGGCGCGCGCCAGCGCCTCCAGGTCCTTCAGCGAATTGACGCCGAGCGAGGTCGGCACGCTGACCGCGACCACGGTCTTGGAAATGCGCGCGATCGGAATCAGATCTTTCGGGTCGTAGGGCAGCTTGTCGTGGAAATAAGGATGCGCGGTGAACGAGCTCACCGGCGTGACCAGCAGGACGTGATCGTCGTGCGCGCCGAGCATGGTGGTGATCGCCAGCATGCCGTCGCCGCCCGGGCGGTTTTCCACCACGACCGGCTGGCCCCATTTGGCCGACAGTTTTTCCGCGAAGAGCCGCGCGCCAATGTCGACGCCGCTGCCGGCGCCAAGCGTGACAATGAGGCGCACCGGCCGCGTCGGCCAGGCGGTCGCCGCCTGGCTTGGCGCCGCCAGCATTGTCAGCACGGCGGCGAAAATCCCAAATGTCGCGCGAATGCTCATTGATTGCCTCCACTCTGCCGGATCGGCCATTCGGAGCGACGACCGTTCACCGGCGCTTCTGCGCGGGAATAATCCCGCGAGCACTATAGATCATCGCAGCGCGCTGTGCAGCCAGCCGCGAAATTGCCGCGATTGCTGGACAGGTTCCGCCATCCGATGATAAGGAGGCGCCGATGCCACCCTTCCTGCTCTCGCCGCTTGTGAAATGGGCGCTCATCGCCGCGGGCGGTGCAATGATTGTGCATTGGGTGGTCAGGGAGACACGGCGCATCAACGAAGAGTTGGAACGCGCGCGGCGCGCGGCGCGCGTCGCCGACCGGCAGAACATGCCGAAGCTGCGGCGCGACCCGCACACCGGCGAGTACCGTTTGTAAGATTTTGCGCTCAGCCAGCCTGCATCAGCGGCTGATGCTCTCCTTGTTGGTGACGAGCGCGCCGAAAAACAGCGCGAACAGCGCCATTCCAATCAGTTCAAACGCCAGCATGGTCCCCTCCGCCGCAGCGTTTGTGTTTCCCCTACGGCTCGCGGGTGTAGCGGGCGGGGTTCAACGACTCGTAAAAAGCGCCCGGCTTGACCCTCTATAGGGCCGCCGATACGGTCGCCTTCGATTCCCGTGCTTAAGAAATCGTATCCAACCTTGGCCGAGGCCGGGGACCGCATGGCTCAGGACAATCTGAACCCCGCGCGCTCGTTTCAGGGTCTTATTCTGGCGCTTCAGACCTATTGGGCGGAGTGGGGTTGCGTCATCTTGCAGCCCTACGACATGGAAGTGGGCGCCGGCACGTTCCATCCGGCCACGACATTGCGCGCGCTTGGGCCGAAGCCGTGGAATGCGGCTTATGTGCAGCCGTCGCGGCGGCCGAAGGACGGCCGCTACGGCGAAAATCCAAACCGCCTGCAGCACTACTACCAATTTCAAGTGATCCTGAAGCCGTCGCCGCCCGACATCCAGGAGCTCTATCTTAACTCGCTGCAGACCATCGGCATCGATCCCAAAATCCACGACATTCGTTTTGTCGAGGACGACTGGGAAAGTCCGACGCTCGGTGCTTGGGGGCTGGGCTGGGAATGCTGGTGCGACGGCATGGAGGTGTCGCAATTCACCTACTTCCAGCAGGTCGCCGGCATCGAATGCGCGCCCGTCTCCGGCGAACTCACTTACGGTCTCGAGCGCCTCGCGATGTACGTGCAGGGCGTCGACAATGTCTTCGCGCTCAATTTCAACGGGCGCGACGACAACAAGCGCGTGACCTATGGCGACGTCTTCCTGCAGGCCGAGCAGGAGTATTCGCGGCACAATTTCGAGCGCGCCGATACGGTGATGCTCTTCGAGCAGTTCAAGATGGCGGAAGGCGCGTGCAAGAGATATCTCGCCGAGGGCTGGACCGCCGACCGCAAGCGCCATGCGATGGTGCTGCCGGCATACGACCAATGCATCAAGGCAGGCCACGTGTTCAATCTGCTCGACGCGCGCGGCGTAATCTCCGTCACCGAGCGGCAGAGCTATATTCTGCGCGTGCGGGAGCTGGCGAAAGGTTGCGGCGAGGCGTGGCTCGCGACCGAAGGTGGCGGCGCTTGATCTTTTTCATCCTCCCTGGCGAACCTGCGCGAATTGTGTCTTGAAGCAGAGGGCTATCGCGTGCTGCGCTTCGACGTGCTTTCGAATATGGACGGAGTGCTGACGGAGATTCACCGGGCGCTCACGACGACGCTCACGCCCGACCCCTCCCCACAGGGGGAAGGGGAGAAGACCAGCCGCTGAACCACTCATGCCCGATCTTCTGCTCGAATTGCTCTCCGAGGAAATTCCCGCTCGCATGCAGGCGCGCGGGGCGGAGGATCTGCGCCAGATGGTCACCGACCGTTTGGTCGATGCAGGACTTACCTACGAGGGGGCCAAGGCCTTCGCCACGCCGCGGCGGCTGGCGCTGTCGGTGCACGGTATCCCGGCACGCCAGCCCGACCTGCGCGAGGAGAAGAAGGGCCCGCGCGTCGGCGCCCCGGAGAACGCGATCGCAGGTTTCCTCAAGGCCGCAGGACTCAAATCGATCGGCGAAGCCAGGGTGCAGCCCGACAAGAAGGGAGACTTCTATGTCGCGGTGATCGAGAAGAAGGGCAGGGCGGCCGTCGACGTGATCGGGGAAATGCTGCCCGAGGTGGTGCGTACGTTTCCGTGGCCGAAGTCGATGCGCTGGGGCGCAGGCTCGCTCAACTGGGTGCGGCCGCTGCACTCGATCCTCGCGACCTTCGGGCCGGAGACGGAAGAGCCGGACATCGTGGCTTTTCAGGTCGACGGCGTGGCGAGCGGCGATGAAACGCGCGGCCATCGCTTCATGGCGCCGCAAGCGTTCAAGGTGCGCCACTTCGACGACTATGTCGCCAAGCTTTTGCAGGCCAAGGTCGTGCTCGATCCGGCGCGGCGCCGGCAGACCATTCTGGCCGACGCCAAGAACCTTGCGTTCGCGCAGGGCCTGGAGCTGGTCGAGGACGAGGGGCTGCTTGACGAGGTCGCGGGGCTGGTCGAATGGCCGGTCACGCTGATGGGTTCGTTCGACGCAGCCTTCCTCTCCATCCCTGACGAGGTGATCCGCGCCACCATCCGCAACAACCAGAAATGCTTCGTGCTGCGCGATCCGCAGACGGCCAAGCTCACCAGCAGATTCATCCTGGTGGCGAACGAGGAGGCAGCCGATGGCGGCAAGGCCATTGTCGTCGGCAATGAGCGCGTGATCCGTGCCCGGCTGGCCGACGCCAAGTTCTTCTACGAGACCGATTTAAAGACCAAACTTGAAGACCGGCTGCCAAAGTTCAACGACATCATCTTCCACGAAAAGCTCGGCACGCAGGGCCAACGCGTTGAGAGGATTCGCCGTTTGGCGGCCGAACTGGCCCTGCTGCTGAAGGCCGATGTGAAGAAGGCCGAACGCGCGGCGCAGCTCTGCAAGGCCGATTTGCTCACCGAGGTGGTCGGCGAGTTCCCGGAGCTGCAGGGCCTGATGGGCCGCTATTACGCTGAAGCTCAAGGTGAAGATGAAGGCGTCGCCCACGCTATCGAGGACCACTACAGGCCGAAGGGCCCCGACGATCTGGTGCCGGCCGAGCCGGTATCCATTGCGGTGGCGCTCGCCGACAAGATCGACACGCTGGTTGGCTTCTGGGCGATCGACGAGAAACCGACAGGGAGCAAGGACCCGTTCGCGCTGCGTCGTGCGGCACTCGGCGTGATCAGACTCGTCTTGGAAAACAAGTTACCGCTAAATCTTCGAGGCATTTCCGAATGGCATGCCGAAAACGCGATGGGAAAAAAGTATCTGGACGTAGCAAGTGCGCTCGACCAATTAATGTTCTTTTTTGAAGATCGATTGACGGTTCTGCTGCGCGAACAAAAAGCCCGACATGACTTGGTTGAGGCCGTTGTCAGCAACGCCTCACTTGTGCAGGGACATCCATTGTTGCTGATCGTCCGCCGCGTCGAGGCGCTCGGCAAATTCCTCGACAGCGATGACGGCAAGAATCTGCTCGCCGGCTATAAGCGCGCGACGAACATCATCCGCATCGAGGAAAAGAAGGACAAGCGCGCGTACACCGGCGCGCCCGATGCCAAGCGCTACCAATTGCCCGAGGAAAGAGCGCTGGCGCAGGCAATCGAGGCCGCCAAGACAGAAGCCGCCGCAACAGTGGCCAAGGAGGACTTCGCCGCTGCCATGCGCGCCATGGCCAAGTTGCGGCCCAAGGTCGATGCATTCTTCGACAAGGTCACTGTCAATGTGGACGACAAACCGTTACGCGAGAATCGGCTCAAGCTGCTCAACGAAATTCGCGAGGCGACCCGCGCCGTCGCCGACTTTTCCAAGATCGAAGGATAGCATTTCGGGTCGCCCCACTTTCAGCGCACGCTCCGGAATGACAAACTGGAACTCTCGCCGTGGTTCGCAGTTTCATCACCGCACCAACTGGGGGACTAACCACATGGTCATCGGCATTGCCCACCTGCAGCCTGTTGTCGCACTCATCGCCGGCATTCTCATCCTCATCATCCCGCGCCTGCTCAACATCATTGTCGCGCTCTACCTCATCTTCATCGGCATCCTTGGGCTCGGCATCATTCGCTAGACCAAAGCGGGACTTGCGCTGGCGTCGGGGGGCGTGTTTCTAAAGGGCTGCATCACCTTTCGATTCCGGTCATGGCGAAGCAGAAAGCGCGCGTTAGCGCCAAAGCCAAAAAGCAAGCGGTGCGAACGACTTCGCGCCGCACGCCGGCAGCGCGCCCAAGCAAAACCAAATGGGTCTATGCCTTCGGCGACGGCAAAGCCGAGGGCAAGGCCTCGATGCGCAATCTGCTCGGCGGCAAAGGCGCAGGTCTTGCCGAGATGGCCAATCTCGGCCTGCCGGTGCCGCCCGGCTTCACCATCACCACCGAGGTCTGCACCTACTACTACGCGCACGACAAACAATATCCGAAGGACCTCGCGCCGCAGGTCGATAAGGCACTGGCGCAAGTCGGCCGCATCACCGGCAAGCGCTTTGGCGACCGGGAAGACCCGCTGCTCGTATCCGTGCGCTCCGGCGCGCGCGCCTCGATGCCGGGCATGATGGACACCGTCCTCAATCTCGGCCTCAACGACGAGACCGTCGAGACGCTGGCGCGCAAGTCAGGCGACCGCCGTTTCGCCTATGACAGCTATCGACGCTTCATTACGATGTATTCGGACGTCGTGCTCGGCCTGGGTCACGAGCATTTCGAGGAATTGCTCGATCATCACAAAGAGCAGCAGGGCTACAGCCTCGATACCGAGTTGACGGCGGACGACTGGGCGGAGCTGGTCGAACTCTACAAGAAGCGCGTGCAGGAAGAACAGGGCGAGCCGTTCCCGCAGGATCCGCATCGGCAACTCTGGGGCGCCATCGGCGCGGTCTTCGGCTCGTGGATGAACCAGCGCGCCATCACCTATCGCCGGCTGCACAACATCCCGGAGGACTGGGGTACGGCGGTGAACGTGCAGGCGATGGTGTTCGGCAATATGGGCGACACCTCGGCGACCGGCGTCGCCTTCACCCGCAATCCCTCGACCGGCGAGAAGAAACTCTACGGCGAATTCCTCATCAACGCGCAGGGTGAGGATGTCGTCGCCGGCATTCGCACGCCGCAGGAGATCAGCGAAGAGGCGCGCGTCGAAGCGGGCTCAGACAGGCCGTCGATGGAGAAGGCGCTGCCGAAGGCTTATGCCGAGCTCAAGCGCATCTACAATACGCTTGAACGGCACTACCGCGACATGCAGGACCTCGAATTCACCGTCGAGCAGGGCAAGTTGTGGATGCTGCAGACCCGCAACGGCAAGCGCACGGCGAAAGCGGCGCTGCGTATCGCGGTCGATCTTGCCAATGAGGGCCTGATCTCGAAGAACGAGGCGGTACTGCGCATCGAGCCGCTCACGCTCGATCAGCTCTTGCACCCGACCATCGATCCCCGAGCGCACCGCAAGGTCATCGCCACCGGGCTACCGGCCTCGCCCGGCGCGGCCTCGGGCGAGATCGTGTTCACCTCCGACGAGGCGGCGCAGCTCAAGGCCGAGGGCCGCAAGGTGATCCTGGTGCGCGTGGAAACCTCGCCCGAGGACATCCATGGCATGCACGCGGCCGAGGGCATCCTTACCACGCGCGGCGGCATGACCTCGCATGCGGCCGTCGTCGCCCGCGGCATGGGCAAGCCTTGCGTCTCCGGCGCCGGATCCATTCGCGTCGATTACAACGCCAAGGCCATGACCGCCGGCAGCCAGACGTTCCGTCAGGGCGACTATGTCACCGTCGACGGTTCGACCGGTCAGGTCCTGGCCGGCAAGGTCGACATGATCGAGCCGCAACTGTCGGGCGAATTCGCCACGCTCATTGCCTGGGCCGACAAGGTGCGCAAGCTCGGTGTGCGCGCCAATGCCGACACGCCGACGGACGCGCGTGCGGCAGTGCGCTTCGGTGCCGAAGGCATCGGCCTTTGCCGCACCGAACACATGTTCTTCAACGAAGGCCGCATCCAGGCCGTGCGCGAGATGATTCTCGCCGACGATGAGAAGACGCGGCGCGCCGCTCTCGGCAAGCTCCTGCCCATGCAGCGCGGCGACTTCCTGGAATTGTTCGAGATCATGGAAGGGCGGCCCGTGACCATCCGCCTGCTCGATCCGCCGTTGCACGAATTTTTGCCCCACGGCGAAGAAGAAATTGCCGAGGTGGCGCAGGCTATGGGCGCCGATCCCAAGAAGCTCGCCCATCGCGCGAACGAGCTTGCCGAATTCAACCCAATGCTCGGCTTCCGCGGCTGCCGCATCGCCATTGCTTATCCGGAAATCGCCGAGATGCAGGCGCGCGCCATTTTCGAGGCGGCGGTCGAGGCCGAGAAACGAACCGGCAAGCGCGTGAAGCCCGAGGTGATGGTGCCGCTGATCGCCACCAAAGCCGAGCTCGATCTGGTCAAAGCGCGCATCGATGCCATGGCCGAAGCGGTGGAGAAGGAGAGCGGCGCCAAGCTCGACTACGACGTGGGCACCATGATCGAATTGCCGCGCGCGGCGTTGCTCGCCGGCGAGATTGCCGAAAGCGCCGAGTTCTTTTCCTTCGGCACCAACGATCTCACGCAGACGACCTTCGGCATATCGCGCGACGATGCCGCCACGTTTCTGTCGATCTATACCGCGCGGGGCATTCTCAAGGCCGATCCTTTTGTTTCCATCGATCGGCTTGGCGTCGGCGAACTGGTGAAAATCGGCGTGCAACGTGGGCGCAAAGTGCGGCCGAAGCTGAAGGTCGGCATTTGCGGCGAGCACGGCGGCGATCCTGATTCAGTCGCCTTTTGCCATGAAGCCAAGCTCGACTATGTGTCCTGTTCGCCATTCCGCGTGCCGATCGCGCGGCTCGCCGCCGCGCAGGCGGCGCTCGGAAAAGCGGCGGCAAGCCAGGCGTAGCTGCCTGACGTGTGCCAGGGCGGGTTATACCGCCACTTTGGCCAGGAAATCCTGCACCTCGAGCCGCAAGTTGGCGACTGCCTGCTCGACCGCCTCGGAGGCCTCGCGCACCACTTGCGCGGAGCCGCGCGTCTGCGCGGCGGCGTTGGCCACTTCGTCGAGTACCGCGACGACTTGACCCGTGCCTTGTGCGGCGCTCGCGACATTGTCGGAAATTTCGCCCGTAGCGGCATTCTGCTGCTCGACGGCCGCGGCAACCGCGGCGGTGTAGTTGTTGATCTCCTGCATACGCGCAGCGATCTGGCGGATCGCCTCCACGGCGCCGGACGTCGAGTCCTGCACGGCAAGAATATGGTTGGCGATTTCCTCGGTCGCTTTCGCCGTCTGCACCGCCAGCGATTTAACCTCCGCCGCCACCACGGCGAAGCCGCGACCGGCCTCGCCGGCGCGCGCGGCCTCGATTGTGGCGTTGAGCGCCAAGAGGTTGGTCTGTCCGGCGATGGTGCGGATCAACATCACGACGTCGCCGATTTTTTGGGCCCCCTCTGCAAGGCCGGCGATTTCGCCGTCGCTCTTGCGCGCTTCATCGGTTGCTGCGGCGACAATGTTGCTCGTGTAGCCGAGCTGTCGGCTGATCTCGCCGATCGATTGCGCCAGTTCATCGGCGGCGACCGCCGCGCTTTCGACGTTGGCGGAAGCCTCGTTGAACGTCTTCGCAGCGCTTGTCGCCCGCTCATTGGTGCGGTCCGATGAGCCGAGCAGGGCGCTTGCGGTCGTGCGCATCGCGCGGGCGCATTCGCCCACGCTGCCGAGCAGCCGCTCGGAGAGCGGGCGGAACGAGGCGATGGCGCTTTCGATGCTCGCGCGCCGTTTTTCCTGCTGGGCGATTGCCGTGCGTTCCTCGTCGGCGCGGCGCTGTTCGGTCACGTCCTCGTGGGTGGAGAGCCAGCCGCCGCCGGGCAGGCGGTGGTTCTGCGCGAGCACGATGCGGCCGTCGCTTGCCGGCACGTAAACGCCGGCGCTGGTGCCGGTCCGCATTCCCTCGATGATCTTGTTGCAGTAAGCGTCCACGTCCCCGGAGAACAGGCCGGTGTCTTTGCGATGTTGAATGAGCTCGCGCAGCGTGAGGCCGGGCTTCACCACGTCCGGCGACAGGGCGTACATCTCGATGTAGCGGCGATTGACCACCACGATGCGGGTCTGCGCATCGAACATGCAGAGGCCTTGCGACATGTTGTCGACGGCGCCGATCAGCCGCCGGTTCTGCATGGCGCTGCGGCGGCAAATCAGCACGGCAGCCGCGAGCAGGCCGGCGCAGAGGCCGGCAAGCACGATGGCACCGCTGGTGGCGCTCCAGGGCAGGTCGAAATCCCCTCTGCGCGGTCGAAAGCGAGGCTGCGGCGGCATGATCGACCGGGCCGATTGCGATATGGTTAACGTTTTGCGAAAGACAGCGGGCGTACGCACCGCTTGCAAAAGCTGCTGGCCTCTCCCGGAGCCACTACAAGGTTAATCGGACGCTAAGAAAAATCGCGGCATTGTCGTGGCCTTTGACGGCGGCATACGCGGGCAGCGGCAGTGAGTGCGTTGAGTGCAGCGTTGCGGTGGCGGCATTTGCGGCGCGTCGGCCCGCTCGTCTTTGCATTCGTCCTGTTGCCCAGCCAGACCGGCTTTCAGGATCTCGGCGCGCTATTGGTGCGGCAGCCCGGTGTCGCCGCGCGCGCGCGCGCCCTTCTCATGGCCTCGCCTTTCGGCACAATTCATGCTGCGACGTTTTCGCTGCCGCAGCCGGTTGGCACTGGCCTGCCGCAGCCGCCGGTTTATGCGCTCGCCAATTTCGATCCGATGGGCATCGCCGGCTCTATCGGACGGCAACTGCTCGGCGATGCGACCGCGCCGCTGCAATTTCCCACAGTCAATCGCAAGGACAAGCGCGACTCGCTGATCTCGCGGGCGCGCGAGCCAATGCCGCCATTCGCAGCGGACCTGGCGATCGAGCCGGCGCCCGACGTTGCGCTGCCGCAGGAGAAGGTGGAGAGCCGGTTCGATCCGTACGCCGAGTACG
>DASRDF010000045.1:0-23129 GCA_035652735.1 Pseudolabrys sp.
AGGTCCTGATTGGCGCTTGCGGAGCCCACGAAGGTGATGACCGCAGGAGGAAAAAAGGGCGCTGTTCCGGCAAAGTTCGCCGCATAAGGCTGGCTCTTCGTTGCCTTGCCATAACGGAATTGGGCGCTGATGTGCCACGGGTCGAAGGCCGGCGCCTTCCAATCAAAACCGATGGCCGCTTCCCCGCCCCAATTGGGTCTGAAGCCGCCAAACCCTGGGATAATTTGACCGTTCGGAACGAGTGTTTGACTGCCCGTCCCCACAGCTTTGCCGGCGGTGTCGAAAGCACCGCCTTCGACCCACCAGGTCCAGGACGGATCGTAGGCAGCAGCTTGCGCGGCTTTCGCCGAGGCGCGCTCCGCCAAATCCGACGCGCGGACATTTTGCGCGCCGACCGCCAAGGCGAGCACCGACACACCCGCCAGCAGCGTCAGACGTAAGCCACGATCACGGCCGCTCACGCGATCACCCCAACCTTGAAAGCACGCCAAGTCTAATGTCTATCAAACCGTCGGCAATTCGAATACGCTGGTCACGCAGTATCTTAGCCACATGATGCAAAGATATCACAGGTTCCAGCCGCTAACCGCCTGATAAAGCCGGCAATCAAACCAATGACAATCGAGGCGCCAAACTATCCACATAAAGCCTCCGCGGGCGCGCGCGAAATCGAGCCGCGCTCGGGAATCGTCTGGCTGGCCTCGTACCCGAAATCTGGAAATACCTGGACGCGCGCTTTCCTGCACAACCTGGTCAAGGTCGTCTCCGACGAACACGACGCGCAAGACATCAACGAGTTGCATCGCTTTTCAATGGGCATTTCCGGTCTCGCGCCTTACGAAAAACTTTTGGGCTTCACGCCGACCGACGAGCACCGCGATCGAATCGCCGCAACGCGCGCGCAAGTCCAACGCGACGTTGCCGACGCGGTGGACGGACTGATTTTCGTGA
The DNA here is from genome assembly GCA_035652735.1 of Pseudolabrys sp. Classification (GTDB taxonomy): domain Bacteria; phylum Pseudomonadota; class Alphaproteobacteria; order Rhizobiales; family Xanthobacteraceae; genus Pseudolabrys. Next base: position 952 of record DASRDF010000045.1, read on the forward strand.
AGACGCACCAAGCGCTCGTCGTCGACCGCGGCCATCCGACGATCAACTTTTCCGTGACTGCGGGGGCAATCTATATCGTCCGCAATCCGCTCGACGTGGCGATTTCGTATGCGCACCACGTCGGCAAGCCTGTCGACTTTGCCATCGATTTTATGGGGCTGAAAAACGCGGAAATATCCGTCACCGATAAGCAGGTCTACGAAGTTTATGGCTCGTGGAGCCAGCATGTCTTGAGCTGGACGAAAAAGCCGCATCCGGCGATTTACGTCATGCGCTACGAGGACATGTTGGCCGATCCGCAAAAGACGTTCGGCGCCCTGGCGCGGCATCTGTTGTTCGATCCGACACCGCAACAGTTGGACGAAGCGATTCGGCGCTCTTCCTTCGACGAGCTCAGGCAGCAGGAAGAGAAGGAGGGCTTCCGCGAGCGTCCGCCGCAGGCGGAGCGGTTTTTCCGCGAAGGCCGCGCCGGGCAATGGAAGGACGTGCTGACGGCCGAGCAGGTCGAGCGCATCGTCAACGATCATAAAGAGCAGATGGCACGGTTTGGCTACCTTCCGTAGCAGCACTGCGGCCACCGGCCGGTGTTCGACAAGTCCTCCGTTCGTCCCCACGAAAAGCGGGGGACCCACAATTGAAATGCCGATTCAGCCGGATCGAATTCTGCTCTAAGTTCTCTGTCGATTCGTGCCGTTGCGTCTGCGTGTTTTCGCAAATAACCGCAGCGTTCCATGCCCGCGCCGAAACTCCAGCCTCGGCCTAAGCCCGACCTCGCCGCCTTGGTCCGGCGCGCCGCCGCGCATCAACAGCGTGGCGAGCTTGACGCAGCGGAAGCGCTCTATCGCCAGGCCCTTGCCCTGCGGCCCGATCATTTCGACGCGCTGCATCTGTGCGGCGTGCTCATGCACCAGCGCGGCCGCTCCGCGGAGGCCCTCGACCTGATCGCGGCGGCGCTTGTGGAAAACGTGCGCGTGGCGGCCGCCCATTGCAATCATGGTCTGGTGCTCGCCGCGCTCGGCCGACTCGATGAGGCGCTGCAAAGCTATACGCGAGCGCTCGCACTCAAGCCGGACTATGCCGAGGCGCACTTCAACAAAGGCAATGCGCTTGCGGCGCTCACGCGCAACGAGGAGGCCATCGACAGCTACCGGCAGGCACTGGCAATCCGGCCGGGCTATGCTTCGGCGCTGCTCAATTGCGCGCAGCTGCTGCAAAAATGCGGCCGCACGGCGGAAGCGATTGCAAGCTTCGATCGGGCGTTGAGCATCGTTGCGCCGAATGCCGACATCTTAATTGCGCGCGGCAACGCCTACTTTGCCGCCAGATCCTTCGCCGCCGCGCTCGCCGACTACGATGCCGCGGCAGCGCTGCAGCCGGACGCCGCTCCCGTCCACAACAATCGTGGCAATGCCTTGCGGGAATTGCGCCGCCACGAAGAGGCGCTTGCCGCCTACGACCGTGCCATCGCCCTCAAGCCCGACTACGCAGAGGCGCACAACAATCGCGGCAATGCGGCATTGGAAATGAATCGCATGAACGAGGCGCTTGCCTGCTACGACCGCGCGCTGACGCTCAAACCCGATTATGCCGATGCCCTGGTCAACCGCGGCACCGCGTTGCGCCATCTCGGCCGCACTGAGCAGGCACTGGCGAGTTTCGATTTTGCCATCGCGCTCGCTCCGAATTTGCCTGCGGCGCACTGGAACAAGGCGCTCGGCTACCTTGCTGTTGGCGATTTCGCACGCGGCTGGCCGGGTTATGAGTGGCGCTGGAAAGGCGCTACCGATCTCAAGCCGCGCAATTTCGGGCAGCCGCAATGGCGAGGCGAGGACTTGAGTGGCAAGACGGTCCTGCTGCATGCCGAGCAAGGGTTCGGCGACAGCATTCAGTTTGTCCGCTACGTGCCCGCGGTGGCCGCCAGAGGCGGCCGGGTCGTTCTGGAAATTCCCGACGATCTGCGCCCGCTCGTCGCGTCGATGCCCGGCATCGCGGCTCTGGCGCGGCGTGGCGACGCCTTGCCGCCTTTCGATGTTCATTGTCCGCTGATGAGCCTGCCGCTTGCCTTCGGCACCACGCTAGAGACCATTCCCGCGGCGGTGCCGTATCTGCATGCGCCGCCCGAACGCGTTGCGGCATGGCGCACGCGCCTGTCGACACTGAACGCGCCGCGCGTCGGCCTCGTTTGGTCGGGCAAACCCAGTCACAAGAACGACCACAACCGCAGCATCCCGCTGGCGCTGCTCGCGCCATTGCTGGCGCAGCCCGGCATCTCGTTCGTCAGCCTGCAGAAGGACTATCGGGAGAGCGACTCTGCCGCCCTGATCAGGACGCCCTTGGCCCGGCTTGATCGGGCCCTCGCCGATTTTGCCGATACCGCCGGCGCCATCGCCGCGCTCGATCTGGTGATCGCGGTCGATACCGCAACCGCACATCTGGCGGGCGCCATGGGCAAGCCGTTGTGGCTGTTGCTGCCGGCCGTCGGCGACTGGCGTTGGCTGCAAGGACGCAACGACAGCCCGTGGTATCCGACGGCGCGTCTCTTCCGCCAACGCGACATTGGCGATTGGCCAAGCGTCATCCGCGATGTGGCGCGCGAACTCGCTTTGTTCGCCGCTGCGACGCGTTGACCGCGCACCTGTCAATCTTCCGCCGGATTGCGCTACCATGCCGGAACCATGGCACCGCGACCGAAAAAGCCCGAGCCGCGCCCGGCGCCACGCCTCTATCTCATCACGCCGCCAATTGAGGAGGCAGCAGCGTTTTCCACCGTCCTCGCCGCGGCTTTGGCGGCGGGCGACGTTGCCGCCGTGTTGCTGCGCCTTGGCGATAGCGACGAACGCGGCCTGATCAATCGCGTCAAGCAGCTTTGTCCCGTCGTGCAGGATGCGGGCGCAGCGCTCTTGCTCGATGGCCACGTCGATCTCGTCGCGCGCGCGGGCGCCGACGGCGCGCATCTCAGCGGCCTTGGTGCATTCAACGAGGCCGTCGAGCGGCTAAAGCCGGAACGAATTGCCGGCTGCGGCGGGCTTGCCAGCCGCCACGATGCAATGGTCGTGGCCGAATCGGGTGCGGACTATGTGATGTTCGGCGAACCGGACGCGCAAGGTGCGCGGCCGTCCTTCGGCGCCGTCGAGGAGCGCGTCGATTGGTGGGCGGACGTCTTTGAGATTCCCTGCGTCGGTTATGCCGCATCACCAGCCGAGGTTGCGCCGCTGGTAAGAGCGGGCGCCGATTTCGTCGCGCTCGGCGATTGGCTCTGGCGCGAGCCCGCCGCGACAATCGCACAGGCCGCGCGCGACCTGCGCCTTCCGGAGACCGCGGCATGAACACCGTGGGCCGAATTGCCGTTGCGCTCGTGCTCGTCGCCTTCGGCAACAATGCGCTGGCGCAGTCGAAGCAGCAGAAGCCGACCGCATCGACCCCAGCGGCAGTGGCCGCGCCGGCCGACAACAGTGCCGGCGTCGATCTCGCCTATGGCGCTTATCAGCGCGGCTATTATTTGACGGCGCTGGCCGAAGCGACCAAGCGCGCCCAGCAAAACGATCCCGCGGCGATGACGCTGCTTGGCGAGCTTTACGCCAACGGGCTCGGCGTTCCGCGCGACGATGTCAAAGCGGCCGATTGGTACAAACTTGCGGCCGCGAAAGATGACCGCAACGCGATGTTCGCCCTCGCGATGTTCAACCTCGAGGGTCGCGCCGGCCCACGCAACGAGGACGAAGCGGCCCGGTATCTCAGTGAAGCCGCCAAGCTCGGCCATCCGGCGGCCGCATACGATCTTGGACTGCTCTACATGCAAGGCGAGCGACTGCCGCAGGATATGAAGCGGGCCGCCGAACTGTTTGCGCAGGCCGCGCAGGCCGGCAACCCGGAGGCACAGTACGCCCTTGCCACTCTGTACAAGGAAGGCCGCGGCGTACCCAAGGATTTGAACAAGGCAATGCAGCTGATGGGGCTGGCATCGCTCGCCGGCAACCTCGACGCCATGGTCGAGTACGCCATCGCCGAATTCAACGGCACGGGCGTAAAGAAGGACGAGGCCGCGGCGGCGCGGCTCTTCCTCAAGGCCGCGCATCGCGGCAATCCGGTGGCGCAGGATCGCCTGGCCCGCATTCTCATGGTCGGCCGCGGCCTGCCCGCCAATCCGACCGAGGCGATCATGTGGCACATCATCTCCAAGCACGAAGGCGCGAGCGATCCCGACCTCGACGTCTTTGCGGCAAAGCAGCCGCAGCAGATTCGCGACACCGCCGAGAGCGAAGCGAAAAAGTGGCTGTCTACCGCGCCGCCGCGCTCTTGACGTAACTTCTCGGCGCGGGCACACCCCCGCGCGCGATGCTCCACTCGGCCCTGCTCAATGTGATGATCGCCGCAGCGCGCAAGGCTGGACGCGCGCTCAAGCGCGATTTCGGCGAGGTGGAGAAACTTCAAGTCTCGCTGAAGGGGCCGGCGAATTTCGTGACTGCCGCCGATCGCCGCGCCGAAGAAACGCTCTACACAGAGCTTGCCAAAGCCCGCCCGGGATACGGCTTCCTTGGCGAGGAGGCGGGGCGCCGCGAAGGCGCAGATAAGACGCACACTTGGATCGTCGATCCGCTCGACGGCACCACGAATTTTCTCCACGGCATTCCGCAGTTCGGCATCTCGATCGCGCTCGAACGCCAAGGCACCGTCGTCGCCGGCGTCGTCTACAATCCTGCGACCGACGAGATGTTCACCGCCGAGCGCGGCAAAGGCGCCTTTCTCAACGAGCAGCGTATTCGCGTCGCCGGGCGTAAGCGGCTCGCCGACGCCGTCATCGGCTGCGGCCTGCCGCATCGCGGGCGCGGCGATCTTGTTCGCGGCGGCAAAGAGACGAGCGCCATGGCCGAGCACGCCGCCGGCCTGCGCCGCTTCGGCGCCGCCGCACTCGACCTTGCATGGGTGGCGGCGGGCCGGCTCGACGGCTATTGGGAACGCAACCTCAGCCCCTGGGATATGGCTGCCGGCCTGATCCTGGTGCGCGAGGCGGGCGGTTTCGTCTCCGACTGCGACGGGGGCGACGACATGCTGGCCAAGGGCGATATCGTGGCCGGCAACGATGCCATTCACAAAGAGGCCTTGCGGGTGCTCAAGACCGTTTAGGCCGGCCGGACGCAATTTCAACGCATTCCGCGTTTTTACCCTTTAAGGGTTCCGGCACGTTTGCTTTTTCCTTGTCGTCGGTCTGTGTCATAGTGCGCGGACCATCGAGCCGGCGTTAACTTTCAGCACATGGCAAAAAACCTGGACCCGCTCAAGCTCTCCAGTCCGCGCATCTTCCTGTTTCGGATGCTGGTCTTCGTCGTCCTCGGCGGACTGATCGTGTTCCTGCTGCACAAGCAGATCGAAGTGGCCTTCATGGCCAATCCGGGATTGAACTCGTTGATCATCGCCGTGCTCGTGATCGGCGTCATTCTGGCGCTGCGGCAAGTGCTGCGGCTTTATCCGGAGATCGCCTGGGTGAACAATTTCCGCCTGGCCGATCCCGGTCTGGCGCTGGAGAAGCCGCCGGTGCTGCTGGCACCGATGGCGGCGATCCTCGGCTCGCGCATCGGACGCATGGCGATCTCGGCGCAGATGATGCGCGGCATTCTGGATTCGATTGCGACACGGCTCGACGAGGCGCGCGACATCTCCCGGTACATGACCGGACTTCTCGTCTTTCTCGGCCTGCTCGGCACCTTCTGGGGCCTCATCGAAACCGTCAGTTCGGTTGGCGGCGTCATTCAGGGATTGAAGGCATCCGGCGACGCCGGCTCCATGTTCGACTCGCTGCGCGAAGGCCTTGCCGCGCCGCTCGGCGGCATGGGCATTTCGTTCTCCTCGTCTTTATTCGGTTTGGCCGGCTCCCTCGTGCTCGGCTTCCTCGACCTGCAGTCGAGCCAGGCGCAGAACCGCTTCTATACTGAACTCGAGGATTGGCTCTCCACCACGGTTTACGATCACGCGGCCGAGCCGATCGTCGCGGCCGGCGGCGCCGGCGAAATGCGCTCGGCGATCGATCGCCTGCGTGATGCGGTCAACGAGGCGAGCGGCTCCAAGGCCGCATCCGCCGCGATGTCCAATCTCGCCGAGGCCATCCAGGGCCTTGTGCACCATATGCGCACCGAGCAGCAGATGATCCGCGACTGGGTCGACAGCCAGGCCGAGCAGCAGCGCGAAATTAAGCGTCTGCTTGAGATCATGGTGCGTGAACAAGTGAGCCGATAGTCCGCGATGTCCTTAGCACGCATGCGCCGCGGCGAAAGCGGCATGAACTATTGGCCGGGCTTCGTCGACGCGCTGTCGACGCTGATCCTCGGCATCATTTTCCTGCTCACCGTATTCGTCGTGGTGCAGTTCTACCTGCAGCAGGAAGTCGCCGGCAAAGACACCGCGCTGCAGCAGCTCAATGCACAAATCGCGCAGCTCACCAGCCTGCTCTCGCTGGAGAAAACCGGCAAGACGGACCTTGAGAACCAGCTGGCCGCATTACGTGCAACGCTAGCTGCCGCTGAAAGCGATCGCGACAAATACAAAAGCCAGGCCGATAGCGCCGGGGCGGGCGCCGCCGCGGCCCAAGGCCAGGTGACCGACCTCACCGGAAAGCTCGAGGGCGAAAAGAAGATTTCCGCCAAGGCGCTGGCTCAGGTCGAGGTGCTCAACCAGCAGATCGCGGCATTGCGGCGTCAGCTTGCGGCGCTGGAAACCGCCCTCGACGCCTCCGAGCAGAAGAACAAGGAATCGCAGAGCCGCATCACGGAGCTCGGCCAGCGGCTCAATGTGGCGCTGGCGCAAAAAGTGCAGGAGTTGACCAAATACCGCTCCGACTTTTTCGGCAAATTGCGCGAAATTCTCGGTAACCGACCGGACATGCGCATCGTGGGCGACCGCTTTGTGCTGCAGTCGGAGGTCTTCTTCGATACCGGGAAAGCGGACTTGAAGCCCGAAGGCACGGCTGAACTCGACAAGGTCGCGGGCGCCCTCCTCCAGCTGGAGCAGCAGATTCCGCCCGACATTCCCTGGGTGCTGCGGGTCGACGGCCACACCGACGTGCGGCCGATCACCAGCGGCCAATTCAGGTCGAACTGGGACCTTTCGGCTGCGCGCGCCATTGCCGTGGTGAAGTACTTGATCGGCAAGGGCATCACGCCCAAGCGGCTGGTCGCCGCCGGCTTCGGCGAATTCCAGCCGATCGACACCGGTACCAGCGAAGAAGCGTACCGCAAGAATCGCCGCATCGAATTCAAGCTCACCGAACGGTAGCAGCCACATTCCTGCGTCATGCCCCGCTTGTGCTGGGCATCCGTGCCTTTAGTCTGGCGGCGACGCAAGCCAATGGCCCTCACCCTTCGCCCCTACACCGATGCCGACGAGGACGCCGCAATTGAGCTGTGGCGGCGCACCTGGGCGCATCATTTCCCACACATCGACTTCAACGCGCGCGTAGCCTGGTGGCGCGAACGCTGGAAACAGGAACTCGTCCCGGTCGCCCATGTCGTGGTCGCCGAGCGGGACGGCCGGCTGCTGGGCTTCGTCACCGTCGATCCAAAGACGATGTATCTCGACCAGATCGTAGTGGCGCCCGAGCATTGGGGCGGTGCGGTCGCCAGCGCGCTGCTTGGTGAAGCCAAGCGTCTGTCACCGAAAGGACTCGACCTGCTCGTTAATAAGGACAACGCACGCGCTATCCGCTTTTACGAAAAGCACGGCTTCGCCTATGCGGGTGAAGACAAGAATCCGGTCTCCGGCATCGCGGTGAACCGGATGGCGTGGCGGCCATCGCGTTAGTGCGCACCGGCGAGTTGCTCGGCCTTCGCCGCGTCGTAGGATTTGGAATCGACTTTGAGGTAAGCGATCCGTTCTTCCGCAATGACCACGGCGTCGGCAACGCCCGGCACGCGGCGCAAGCCGGCGGCGAGAAGTTCGGGATCGCTTGCTGCGGCATCGCCGATCGGGACCAGCCTGGTCGTCAGATAGCTCGGCTGCGCCATGGTGAGCGCGGCGAGCAGCCACAGCGCGGCAAGGGCGATCGTCAACGCGAACACGCCGCCGGCGCCGCCATGCTGGTTGGCCCAGCCGCCGACCACACCGCCAATGAAAATGCCGAGAAACTGCGCGCTCGAATAAAGCCCGGTCGCCGTGCCTTTGGCATCGGGAGGCGCCACTTTGGTGATTAGCGATGGCAGACAGGCTTCCATGACGTTGAACGCCGAGAAGAACAGCACCAGCGCCGCGAGCAGCATCGTCAAATCATGCCCAGCGAAACAAAGCATCGCCTGGCTGGCCAATAGTGCGGCGACGGCGATGACGAAGATGCCTTTCATACGACGGAATTTTTCCGCGATGATGATCGCCGGCGCCATGGCCACCAGGGAAACCACCAACACAGGCAAATAGACGATCCATTGGTCCTGAACCGACACATCAAGGGTGCCGCGCAGCAAGGCGGGCACAACCAGAAAACTGGCGGTCAGCATCGCATGCAGCGCGAAGATGCCGAAGTTGAGCCGCAGCAATTCGCCGTTGCGCAGCACCGCGCCGATCAATCCGGGCACTGTCTCGGCATCTCGATGCACCCGCAGACGCCGCGGCGTCGGGACCATGAATTCGGTGATGCCGATGCCGAGCAGCGCGAGCACGGCCATGAGCCAGAAAATGCCCGCCACGCCGATGAAGCGCGCGGCAATGGGCCCAGCGACGAGTGCAATCATGAACGAGGCGCCGATTGTGATGCCGACCATCGCCATCGCTTTGGTGCGATTCTCTTCGGACGTGAGATCGGCGACCAGCGCCAGGATCACCGAACCGACCGCGCCCGCGCCCTGCAAAGCACGGCCGATAATGACGCCGCCGATCGAATGCGACAGCGCAGCAACCGCGCTGCCGATGCCGAACAGCACCAGCCCGAACACGATCATGGTCTTGCGGCCGATGCGGTCAGACAACAGACCGAACGGAATTTGCAGCAGTCCCTGGGTCAGGCCGTAAATGCCGAGGGCCTCGCCGATGAGATACGGTGTGGCGCCGCTCAGCCCGCGGGCATAGGCGGCAAACACCGGATAGACCATGAACAGCCCGAGCAGGCGGACCGAAAATACCGCGGCGAGCGACCCGGCGGCGCGAAACTCCTGACGCGTCATCGTGGAAAATACTCTTGTGCGTTCAACACCCTGCGCACCAACGCCGGTCAAAGAGGCCGGCTTGCCGCCCATGCCCGCCTCCTGTATAGAGCCGCCAAATCCAAAGCAATTGCGGCTTATCGCCCGGGACCAAGCGATGAAACCCGAGATCCATCCGAACTATCACACCATCAAGGTGGTGATGACCGACGGCACCGAGTTCACCACCCGCTCTACCTGGGGCAAGGAGGGCGATGTCATGCATCTCGACATCGACCCGAAATCGCACCCGGCCTGGACCGGCGGACAGCAGCATCTGGTGGACCGCGGCGGCCGCTTGTCGCGCTTCGAGAAGAAGTTCTCCGGCTTCCTGAAGGCCGAGGACAAAAGCAAAAAGAAGTAAGTCCGCGGACGCGCAATTCCTGCCGCCATCCCCGCAGGACCGAGCGTTGACTGAGTTACGAGAGCCGGCGACTCTTTCGCTTTAGCGGGCGGGATTAAACGCTTTCCACACCGAACGCGGCCTTCAACAGTCCGAGTTGACGCTCGACCGGATTGACCACGACGGTCCGCTCGCTTGCCTCGAATGGATTATGGATGGTGGCATCGAGGCGGCGCACCTTGCTGTGCAGCGTCTGCGAGCGCGCAATCAATGTGCGCAACTTCTCAGGCAGCAATTCGACATTGTTCGGATCGGGATGGTCGCTGGCCGAAAGCTTGACCTTGGTCTTTTCCCTGTTGGCCTGGGCGAGCGACATCTCGCCTTCCTTGACCGCACGATGCAGCAGCAGCCATGACGCAAGCTGCATCAGCCGCGTGGTGAGCCGCATGCTTTCGGTTGCATAAGCGAGCGCGGCGGCACGCGGCAGCTGCTTGGACTCGGCCCGGCCTGGACCGTCGAGATAAGTGGCCGTCTCCTCGACCAGCGCCATGCCGTCACGAAACAGAGCGGAGAATGCCTGGGAATTGGCGAGCCGCTCGCTGAAAGACACAGGCTGGGCTTCGCTGAGATTGGACTTGTCCGACATAACGCTACGCCTCACACACACACACACACACACCGGGCCGTCCCCGCCCTTTTACCAATGGGTAAGCATGACGCGCCGAGCCGCCCTCGTCCAGTCGAACCTTCCGACATAGTTGCCGGCGAAAAATCGAGCGGCTGCGCAAATTTGCCGCCCTTTTTGGCGCATGCCCCGAAATGGGACAAAAAAAGAGCCGCTGTTGCCAGCGGCTCAAGGTGATAACAGGGAGGCGTCAAACAGAGTGGACAGGAGCCACTCAATGTCCAAGAAGATGGACGCGAACAGTAATGGTCGAGAAAGCTTAACGACAGCTTACTGAATTGCGGCAAAGCCGAGGTTTTTTGCTCGTCGTGTGCCGGCGCTATCGCTTGAAAAATTGGTCCGCTGCCGAACGCGAGGCGCGCTTCTGCGCAATGTCCGCCTCCAGACGATTGATCTCGTCATGCAGAAGCTGCACGCGCGCGCGTAACTCCTCGACCGACAACAAAGTGAGGTCCTGCCCGATCTCATGCATGACCTTCTTTTTCGGTTTTTCGTCGTCGTCGATGAGGGGCATGAACCCGGCCTCCTGAGGGCAAACTTAACGCGGTGTGTTGCGGTTGTCACACCGCGCGCCTAAACAAACATTCCGAAATCGAGCGAGGAACCATGGCCGAACTTCCCAGCCGCATGACTGCAATCGGCATCAAAGCGCCCGGCGGACCCGACATGCTGGTCCCGGAGGAGCGCGCGCTGCCCAAGCCCGGCCCGGGGGAAATTCTGGTGAAAGTCGCGGCGGCGGGCGTCAACCGCCCCGACGTCATGCAACGTCTGGGCAGCTATCCGCCGCCGCCGGGCGCGCCCGATATTCCGGGTCTCGAAATCGCAGGCGAGGTCGCTGCGCTCGGTGCGGACGCGACCCGCTGGAAAATTGGCGATAAAGTCATGGCGCTGGTGGTCGGCGGCGGTTACGCCGAATACGCGCTCGCGCACGAAAGCCATGCGCTTTCGCTATCCGGGCTCAGCATGGTCGAAGGCGCCGCCGTGCCGGAGACGTTCTTCACTGTCTGGCACAATGTTTTTCAGCGCGGCGGGCTGAAAAGAGGCGAAACGCTGCTGGTGCACGGCGGCACATCCGGAATCGGCACAACCGCGATCATGCTGGCCAAGGCATTCGGCGCGCGCGTGATGACCACGGCAGGCTCGGCTGAAAAATGCGAGGCGTGCCGCAAGCTCGGCGCCGACGTGGCAATCAACTACAAAGCCGAGGACTTCGTCGCCGCCGTCAAGACCGCCACGGACGGCAAGGGCGCCGATGTAGTCCTCGACATGGTCGGCGGCGACTACATCCCGCGCAACTATGAAGCAGCGGCAGTCGAGGGACGCATCGTGCAGATCGCGTTCCAGGGCGGACCGAAGGCGGAAGTGAATTTCATGCGCCTGATGCTCAAGCGCCTGCACCACACCGGCTCAACGCTGCGCGCCCGCTCCGTTGCCGATAAGGCCGCGATCGCCCAGGCGATCGTCGAGAACGTGCTGCCATTATTGGCGCAAGGAAAGGCGAAACCCATCATTTTCAAGACATTCCCGTTGCGCGAAGCGGCCAAGGCCCATGCACTCATGGAATCGAGCGCGCACATCGGCAAAATCGTGCTAACCATCTGATCGTACGGATGATATTCTGGTTTCCGAGCCGCGAAATCGGCGTAATCGGGCGCCAAGGGATACGCTTGCGGATTTGAACGCGCGGCATTTCGGGCCGGGGGATTGCTCTTGATTGTGACACGGTGGGCGACGGCGGCTGCTGTGCTGGTCTTGGCGCTCGCCGCCGGTCAGGCACGCGGCGTTGAAGCCGTGAACGTGCGGCTCGATGCCGGGGCCATCGATTTGACCGCCGCCACCGAAATCATGACCACCGAGACCGACCGCATCCAGGTCTCTACCGCTCCGGGTCCGGACGGCATCGTGCGGCGCATCGAGGTGCGCGCACGAGAAGGCTCGAAACATTGGGCGGTGTTCGCGCTCACCAATAACAGCGACGAGCAGATCGATCGGCTGATCGTCGTGCCGCATTATCGTATGGTCGGCTCGGGCCTGTTCTGGCCCGATCTCGGCCTCTCGCGTGTCGTCGCTATCACGCCCTCTTCGGGCGATCGCCCGGTGCGGCAGGAAAATACCGGCTCAGACATTTTCCGCATCACGCTCGATCCAGGCACCGTCATCACCTTGGTCGCAGAATTGCGCACCGACAAGCTGCCGCAGATCTATCTGTGGGAGCCGGACGCCTACAAGGACAAAGTGAATTCCTTCACGCTCTATTACGGCATCGTCATCGGCATCGCCGGCCTGCTCGCGCTCTTTCTTACCATCCTGTTTGTGGTGAAAGGCTCGATCATGTTTCCCGCAGCCGCCGCGCTCGGCTGGGCGGTGCTCGTCTACATCGGCATCGATTTCGGCTTCTGGGGCAAAGTGTTCGACATGTCGGCCGGAGCCGAGCGCATCTGGCGGGCGTGCGGCGAGGCGATTCTGTCGGCGACGCTTTTAGTCTTCCTCTTTGCCTATTTGAACCTGTCGCGCTGGCACGTGCGCTACGCCCATATCACCATCGCCTGGCTTGCCGCGCTCGCGGCCTTGATCGGAGTTGCGGTATTCGATCCGGCGGTGGCGTCCGGCATCGCGCGCATGTCGCTCGCGCTGATCGCCGTGTTCGGTCTGGCGCTGGTGATCTACCTGTCGACCCACGGTTTCGACCGCGCCGTGCTGCTTATCCCTACTTGGCTTCTGCTGGTCGTGTGGACGCTGGGCACCGGGCTCGCTGTTACCGGCGCCGTCACCAACGACATCATCGGCCCTGCCCTGCTCGGCGGCCTCGTTCTTATTGTAATGCTGATCGGCTTCACAGTGATGCAGCACGCTTTTGCCGGTGGCATCACCCACGGCATCGTCTCCGACGTCGAGCGCCGGGCGCTGGCGCTCACCGGCGCGGGCGACATGATCTGGGACTGGGACGTGTCCGCTGACAAGGTCTACACCAGCCCCGAGACCGAGCACATTCTCGGGCTCAAGCGCGGCACACTGGAAGGCTCGGCGGCGAGTTGGCTCGACGTCCTGCATCCGCTCGACCGCGACCGTTTTCGCGCCTCGCTCGACAGCGCAGTGGAAACGCGACGTGGTCGCCTGACACAGGATTTCCGGCTGCGCGCGGAGGATGGGCACTATGTGTGGTTCACGCTCAAGGCGCGGCCGGTCGTCGGCTCGGACGGCGAAGTGGTGCGCCTGGTCGGCACGCTGACTGACGTGAGCGACTTCAAAAAGGCCGAGGAGCGCCTGCTGTTCGACGCGGTGCACGACAACCTCACCGGCCTGCCCAATCGCGAATTGTTCCTCGATCGCATGGAGGCCGCCTTCGCCTTTGCGCGCTCCGATCCGCAGCTCAGACCTTCCATTCTCGTCATCGATCTGGACCGCTTCAAGCAAGTCAACGATTCCGTAGGAATGGCCATCGGCGATTCCGTGCTGCTGACGATCGCGCGCCGCCTCGGCCGCCTGCTCAAGCCGCAGGACACGTTGGCGCGCCTTGCCGGCGACCAGTTCGCGCTCATCCTAGTTTCCGAAAAAGAGCCCGCGCGCATCGTCGCCTTCACCGAGACGCTGCGCCGCACCCTGCGCGCGCCGATCGCTTTCAACGACCGCGAAATCTTCCTCACCGCCTCGATCGGCCTTGCGCTCGCCGAGCAGCAGCCGCACCGTACCGAGGAAGTGTTGAAAGATGCAGAACTCGCAATGTACCACGCCAAGCGCATCGGCGGCGACCGCATCGAAATCTTCAAGCCAGCGATGCGCTCGCGCAAGACCGACCGGCTGACGATGGAATCGGAATTGCGCCGCGCCATCGAGCGTGAGGAAATCAAGGTGCTGTACCAGCCGATCGTGCGGCTGGAAGATCGGGCCATCGCCGGCTTTGAAGCGTTGGCGCGCTGGGACCATCCCAAGATGGGGCGCTTGTCGCCGGCCGAATTTATCTCCATCGCCGAGGAGATCGGGCTTATCGTCGATTTGGGACTGTTCATGCTCGAGCGCACGGCGCGCCAGCTCGCCGCCTGGCAATTGGCCAATCGTGGGCGGGAGCCGATCACGGCGAGCGTGAACGTCTCCTCACGCCAATTGCTGCGTCATGATCTGATCCAAGATTTGCGCAGCGTGCTGGCCCGCTCGACTATCGCTCGCGGTACTTTCAAGCTCGAGATCACCGAATCGTTGGTGATGGAAAATCCCGAGCACGCCGCGCAGATGTTTACCCGTATCAAGGAGCTAGGCGCGGGACTTTCGCTCGATGATTTCGGCACGGGCCACTCGTCGCTCGCGTATCTGCAGCGCTTTCCCTTCGACACGATCAAGATCGACCAATCCTTCGTGCGCACGACGGCACGCGGCACGCGGCCCGTGATTCTGCGCTCGATCGTGGCTATGGCCCACGATCTCGGGATGGAGGTCGTGGCCGAAGGAGCGGAAACAGACAGCGACGCGGTCGAGCTCTACCAACTCGGCTGCGAATACGCGCAAGGCTTTGCCTTCGGTGAGCCGATGAGCGCGCAGGCCGCGAGCGGCCTGCTCTCGGCCGCGCATATGGAACCGGCGCGGTAGACAGCCTCAACTGCGTTCATTCTCGCGCTCGCGGGAAGTCCTGAGTGCCAACTCACCTGCAGTATGGCGCAGGTCCCCGTTTTCGCCGAGACGAACGGCGACCTAAGCGTGGCCCGCTTCGCTCGAGAGCTGGCTCAGATCGATGCCCAGCTTGTGCAGCGCCTTCTCGTATTTGCTGTCGATGTCGGCGCCGAAAATTAATTCCGGATCGGCGGCGCAGTGCAACCAGCCATTCTCCTGGATTTCATGCTCGAGCTGCCCGGGTGCCCATCCGGCATAACCCAGCGCCAGGATCGCACTCGCTGGCCCGGTGCCTTTGGCGATCGCTTTCAAAATGTCGAGCGTCGCGGTCAGGCAGATGCCTTCGTCGATCGGCAACGTCGAATTTTCGATGAAGTAGTCGGCGGAATGCAGCACGAAGCCGCGGCCGGTTTCGACCGGTCCCCCTTTGAGCACCTTCACATCTTCCGCCCGCGTCGGCAGTTGAATGCGGTCGCTCGCGGGGATGACTTCGAGCTGCACCAGGAGATCGGGAAATTTGATGTTGCCGGCGCGCTGGTTGACCACGATTCCCATGGCGCCTTCGCTCGAATGCGCGCACACGTAGATTACTGTGCGCGCAAACCGCTCATCGTTCATGGCCGGCATCGCAATGAGCATTTGCCCGTCGAGATAGCCGCGGGCGGACGAACTACGGGTGGATGCTTTGCGGGGAAGCTTCATGGCAAAAGGTTACTCAATCAGTCCGTCTTTGCAAACGATACAAGGCCTGGAAAGTTCGCCTTGCGACCGTCATGATTCCGCTCGATTGAAGGCCGCAAAATGATGCGGCGAAAGGCCCGCGGCGCACTGTTGCGTCCATTAAACCGCTCACAATGAATTCAGTGGCGCAGCATAGGCTTACCGACTAAAGCGGAGCCATGGAAAACGGAGGAAGAACGCTTCCGGCAGTCATTGCCGCGTGCAGCCTCGCCACAATTGTTATTTCTGTTATTTCGCCGGTACGCGCCGCCGACAGCTCAGCGTGGAGCCGAGACAGCCATTCTGCTTTCCGCCTCATCGCGGGCAGCAACGCCGCCGGCGCGACGGCACTGCGTGCAGGCATCGAAATCAAGCTCGACCCGGGGTGGCACACCTACTGGCGTTATCCGGGAGATTCGGGCGTGCCGCCCCGTTTCGATTTTTCACAGTCGGACAATTTGAGCGCTGCGACCGTGCTCTACCCGGTCCCGGATCTTTATTCGGACGAAACGGGCAATACGCTCGGCTACAAAGATGCGGTCATCTTTCCAGTACGCGTCATTCCGAAGGAGACGGACAAGCCGGTGACGGCGCGATTGAAGTTCGAATATGCGGTCTGCGAAAAAGTTTGCGTGCCGGTGGAGGGCATGGCCGAACTTGCGCTCACTGCGGGCGCGAGCGCCCTGGATGCTCCGCTCAAGGCTGCGGAAGCGCGCGTGCCAAAAGCCGTTTCCGCGGCGCAGGCAGGACTCACCCTTCATCGCACCCCGGGCGGGGCAAAGCCCATGGTGACGGTCGACCTCGATGCACCCGCCGGCACAAATGTTGCACTTTTTGTCGAGGGCCCAACTTCCGACTGGGCACTGCCTATTCCTCAACCCCTCCCCGCGGCGGATGCCAACCATCGGCGATTTTCCTTTGCGCTCGATGGCTTGCCGCCGCGGGTGAACCCCAATGCGCCGGTGGACCTGATTTTCACGATCGTCGAGGGCAGCCGCGCCCTCGAAGTCAGGACCCATCTCGACTAATCCGCAGCGTGCGCTATTTTGCGCGCCAAGACGCGCTTTCCAACAACGCGAGAGGACACCATGCCCATTAAAGTCGGCGACAGATTGCCAAAGGCGACATTCCGCGTCATGACCAGCGAAGGCCCCAAGCCGAAGACCACCGACGAGGTATTCAAGGGCCGCAAGGTCGCGCTCTTTGCCGTGCCCGGCGCGTTCACGCCGACATGCAGCAACCTGCACCTGCCGAGCTTCTTGAACAACATCGACGCGTTCAAGGGCAAAGGCGCCGCCGTCGCCGTCACCGGCGTCAACGACGTGTTCGTCATGGAAGCCTGGAAGAAAGCCAACAACGCCGGCGACAAGATCGAGTTTCTCGCAGATGGCAACGCCGAATTCGCCAAAGCTGTCGGCATGGATTTCGACGGCTCTGGCCCCGGCCTCGGCACGCGTTCCAAGCGCTATTCGATGCTGGTCGACGACGGCGTGGTGAAGACGCTCAACGTCGAAGACGCGCCCGGCAAGTGCGAATTGACGAGCGGCCAGGCGCTGCTGAAGCAGATGTAGCCACTCGCGCTGCATCGCCGCTTACGCGGGAACGAACGGATATTCGACGCGTCACTTCATCTGCATCGCACCCTTGGCGCCGGCCCGGGCCGCAATCAAGCCGGCGCGAGCCAGGGCGTCGGCCCGTTCGTTCATCGCGTCGCCGGCGTGGCCCTTGACCCAGTGCCAGTGCACCGTGTGCTGCGCCAGCGCAGCGTCGAGGCGTTTCCACAGATCGACGTTCTTGACTGGACTTTTATCGGCCGTGCGCCAGCCGTTGCGCTTCCAGCTGTTGATCCAGCTCATGATTCCATTGCGCAGGTACTGGCTATCGGTGTGGATGTCGACGACGCAGGTGCGCTTCAGCGCCTCTAGCGCAGAGATCGCTGCCATCAGCTCCATGCGATTATTGGTGGTGTGAGGTTCGCCGCCATGCAGCTCCTTTTCACGGTCGCCGAACTTGAGAATGGCGGCCCAACCGCCCGGCCCTGGATTGCCCGAGCAGGCACCGTCGGTATAGACGGAGACACGCTGCTCGCTCATGCGCTTTTCCTTGGACTGGGCTCTCTTCGAGCGGACGTGAGCCTCCACCCGCTCATTCCCGCGTAAGCGGGAATCCAGCGCCAGTTACCCAACGGCTTCCGTTCGTGAGGCGAAAATCGGATTCCGGCTTTCGCAATCATGCGCTGATCCCGTAGTCGCCGGCGCTTTTGACCGACTGGTGAAAGCGCAGCTTGCGATAGTATTCGAGCGGATCCTTCGGCCGCACCAGGGCGCCGTCGGGCACCGCAAGCCAGTCGACCAGCCGCGTCAGCAGAAAACGCACGGCCGCACCGCGCGCCAAAATGGGCAAGGCGGCGCATTCTGACGCCGACAGCGCGCGCACTCTGCCATAGGCATTGAGCAACGCCCGTCCTTTGGTGACGTTGTAGGAGTGATCGGCCTCGAAACACCAGGCGTTGAGGCAAACCGCAACGTCGTAGGCCAGCGTGTCGATGCAGGCGAAATAGAAGTCGATCAGCCCGGACAGCTTATCGCCGAGAAAGAACACATTGTCGGGAAACAGGTCGGCGTGGATGACGCCTTGCGGCAAATCGCGCGGCCAGCTCTTTTCCAGCACCTCGAGTTCGCGCGCAATCTCGGCGCCGAGACCCTCGCGCACGCTGTCGCCGCGCGCTTTCGCGTGCTCATAGAGCGGCCGCCAACTGGTCAGGCCGAGCGCGTTGGCACGGCGCATGGCAAAGTCCCGACCTGCGAGATGCAATTTGGCGAGCGCCTCGCCGACCGCCGCGCAATGAACGGGGGAGGCCCGCCGGATCCATACGCCGTCGAGAAACGTCACGATCGCGGCCGGCCGGCCCGCCAGCCGCCCGAGCATGCCGCCTTCTCTGTTCTTTACCGGCTGCGGACAAGTGATGTTGCGCGCGGCAAGGTGCTCCATCAATGCCAGAAAGAACGGCAGGTCCTTTTCCGCCACGCGCTTTTCATAGAGCGTGAGGATGAAATTGCCGCGCGCGGTGTGCACCAGGAAGTTGGAATTCTCCACGCCTTCGGCGATGCCCTTATAGGACAGTAGCGCGCCGATCTCGTAGCCGGCGAGAAACTGATTGAGATCGTCCGCCGTGACGTCGGTGTAGACGGCCATCGGGCCTCACTCCGCCGCCTGCTCCTCGCGCAGCGGGCGCGGCAGCGGAAAGAACATGCCCTCCTCGGCGGCGGAGACGGTTTCTATGTCGAGCACGTAACGCTCGGCGAACGCGCCGAGAACCTCTTCGACCAGAACCTCCGGAGCGGAGGCGCCGGCGGTGACGCCGATCTTGCCGACGCCGGCAAGCCGCGCCCAATCGATGTCGGCGCCGCGCTGCACCAGCACGGCATACGGGCAACCCGAGCGCTCGGCCACTTCTTTCAGCCGCTGCGAATTGGACGAATTGGGCGCGCCGACCACGATCAGCGCATCGACCACCGGCG
The DNA here is from genome assembly GCA_035652735.1 of Pseudolabrys sp. Classification (GTDB taxonomy): domain Bacteria; phylum Pseudomonadota; class Alphaproteobacteria; order Rhizobiales; family Xanthobacteraceae; genus Pseudolabrys. The sequence continues at coordinate 19,984 of DASRDF010000045.1, forward strand.
CCACGCGTTTGACCGCCTCCTGACGGTTGGTGGTGGCGTAGCAGATGTCTTCCTTGTGCGGACCGACGATCTGCGGGAAGCGCCGCTTCAGCACGCCCACCATAGCCGCCGTGTCCTCGACCGAGAGCGTGGTCTGCGTCACATAAGCGAGATTATTGTCGTCGCGCGGCACGAAAGCTTCGGCATCCGCCAAAGTTTGCACCAGCTTGATGCTGCCCGGCGGCAGCTGACCCATAGTGCCGACGACCTCGGGATGGTGGGCATGGCCGATAAGCACGATCTCGCGCCCGCGCTTGTAGTGAATTTCCGCCTCGCGGTGGACTTTGGTGACCAGGGGACAGGTGGCGTCGAGGGTGAAGAGATTGCGGCGGGCCGCTTCCTCGGGAATGGCGCGGGCGACCCCGTGTGCGGAAAAGATGACGGGCGCCGCGCTCTCTTCGGGAATCTCCGCGAGTTCCTCGACGAAAATGGCGCCTTTCGCTTTCAGGCTTTCGACGACGTAGCGGTTGTGCACGATTTCATGGCGCACGTAGACCGGGGCGCCATAAATGCGCAGCGCCCGTTCCACCGACTCGATCGCGCGCACCACGCCGGCGCAGAAGCCTCGCGGCGAGCACAACACGACCTTGAGAACCGGTTTCGGCGGGCTTCCGACCATCATTTTCCCCGAATCCGCGCGATTTCCCACGCGTCAGTGGCACATGGGGTGCGCCGCCCGGTCCTGTCAAGCCGGAACCGTTGCGGGCAGGCCGAGGAGCCCTTATATTCCCGGCACTCTCGATCATCCCCGATGATCTTCATGCTTCGCCCGATGGGCGGGCGAAGCCGCAAGGAGATTTTGCCATGGCGACCGCCGCACCATTGATGCCCAAAGCGACCGCCGTTTGGCTGCTGGACAACACTGCGCTGACGTTTGACCAGATCGCGGAGTTCTGCAAGCTGCATCCGCTCGAGGTCAAGGCGATCGCCGACGGCGATGCGGCGCAAGGCATTAAGGGCCTCGATCCGATTTTGACCGGGCAGCTCACGCGCGATCAGATCGCGGCCGCCGAAGCCAATCCGAACGCAAAGCTGGCGTTGGCGGAGCAGAAAGTGTCCGTGCCGCAGCCGGACCGCGGCAAAAAAGGTCCGCGTTATACGCCGGTGTCTCGCCGTCAGGACCGGCCTAATGCCATTCTCTGGCTGGTGCGCAATCATCCGGAGCTCAAGGACAGCGCGATCATGCGCCTGGTCGGCACCACCAAGTCGACCATCTCCGCGATCCGCGACCGCACGCACTGGAATTCGGCAGCGCTGACCCCCCTTGACCCGGTGACTCTCGGCCTCTGCTCGCAGATTGACCTCGATCTCGAGGTGCAGCGCGCCAACAAGGAAAAGCCCGCTCCCGTCGATACCGGCGCAACGCTGCTGCCGGCGGCGGAGACCACCGCCAAGAAGGAGCCGGAGGAAGCCGCTGCAGCCGCGGAGCCCGCGGAAAAATCCGGCGAACTCGATGTCAACGCCGTGTTCGCCAAGCTCAAGCAGCTTGGCGGCAAAGGCGACGGCGAGAAGAACGAGTAGTCTTTCATCTAACGCCTCCGCCACACCGTCACTGTCACGCCGTTGGCGGCGTCGAGCGTATGCGGCGCGCCGGCGGCGAGGCCGTGCTGTGCGAGGATTGCCTCCGGCGTCTGCGCCGGCACTCCGGGAAAGACCGGGCGGCCGCCCGGGAGGCGCACGCCGGCCGCGCGGCTTAAGTGAAACTCGTCGTAGCGGTCGAGGAACATGCCGAATACCGACGTGCCCCCGACGACGCCGAGCTTGGCGTGCTTCAGCCCCAGCGTGTTCCAGGCTTTTTCGAACGGCGTCCCGGCCGGATTCCACAGAATGCCTTTGGCATTGTGCGGATCGGGCTCGATCGCTTTCACGCGGTTGCTCACGGTGATGCGGTATCGTCGCGGCGAGTGCGGCTGCTGCTCGTGCGAATGACGCCCGTGAATGGACACCTGCACACGGTCCATACCGTCGGCGAAATATTTCTGATCGGCATCGAGCTTCAGCGTCTGCGGCATGACCCCGTTGGCGTCCGCCAGCATCCCGTCGTCGGAGACGATGGCGAAGCCGATGATCGCCGACGGGCCGGTCTTGGCGCCGCTCATTCATAGCCCCGCGTGCCGCTGACCGCGGCGACGTAGCGTTCGATCGAGCGCTCGAGCACCTGCTTGGCATCTTTCCCGATCACGCGATCGAAATAGTGGCCGTAGAGCACGTCGAATTTGAACGGGGCCATTGCCTCGCCGAGGCGCTTTACGGTGCGCGCGTCGAGCGGAATGAAATTCGGATAGCTGCGCATGAACGTCAGCCATTTGCGATCTTGCGCGACGGTGATGATGTCGCCGGCACAGACGAGACCGCGCCCGCCAGCGCCGCCGGCCCAATGCAGCACGGTGCCCCCCGGGAAATGACCGCCGCAGCGGATCAGCGTAACGCCCTCCCACAGCTCCTTGGTTTCGCCGTCCCACAGTTCGACCGCGGGGTCCGGACGCATGATCCATTCTCGATCGGCCGCGTGCAGATGGATGCGCGCGGCGAACGCGCGCGCCCATTCCACCATGGTGGTGTAGAAGTGCGGATGCGAGATGGCGATGGCGTCGATGCCGCCCAAGCCTTCGATCAGGGTCGCTGTGGCGGCATCGAGGGTGGCGATGCAGTCCCATAAAACGTTGCCGTTGGGCGTGCGCACCAGGAGCGCGCGCTGGCCAATGGCAAATGACGGCGTCGCGCCGATACCGATGAGGCCGGTGTCATATTCGTGGAACGTATTGCCGTGGCTTTTGGCGAGCGCGTGCAGCGTCGTCCAGGTCTGCCCGCGCGGCGGCACGTATTGCCGCTCCTCCTCGCAAATTGCGCATTGCGCAGGCGGATTGTCGCTCTCGGCATATTGCGTGCCGCAGGCGGTGCAGATGAAGTGAGGCATGCGACGGTCTCCATGATTTCAAATCATCCGCTGAACTCCGCCTCGGAACAACAGCAGACGCGCATCATCGCCCCTGTTCTTTATTCGGCCCGGGGTGAGCCGCGCATTTCCAAATGCCGGCCTCCGCCCTTGGGGGCTTCGGCGCGACAGACCGCCCGCTCTCGAAGCAATGCCGAGGGCGCGCGGGACG
>DASRDF010000046.1:0-4688 GCA_035652735.1 Pseudolabrys sp.
AGGAAGCGCCACCGGCGATGGGCAGTTGGAACTCCTTGTAATGACCTTCGATCGCGCCTCCCTCGCGCGCGCGGCCGACCGAGTGCACGCGCCTAAGCCGGCCGACGCGAATACACCGATTGCGGCAAATGGCCGGCAGAATAATCCGCGCTGAGTCCTCACAGCCAACGGCGGCAGCGATGAAGAAGCCGCGCGCGCGCCTCGCTTTCGATGGCCGGGGAATCCTGGCGCTTGCGATCTACACGACGCTGGCTGTGTCGTTCCTGGCGCGCGGTCTGAGCGGCCGCTGGTCGACCGCGTACATCGGCAAAGGAGTCGATCCGCAGCTGCTGATGTGGCTGATAGCGTGGTGGCCGCACGCGTTGGCCCATGGGTTGAATCCACTTTACAGCCGAGCCGTCTGGGCGCCGGATGGTGTAAACCTTGCCTGGAGCACGTGCATGCCGCTCCTGAGCCTCCTGCTTGCGCCGATCGTGATCTCGTTAGGTCCGATATTCGCCTACAATGTGGCGTGTGTAGTCGCAGTGGCGCTTGCAGGCTGGTGCGCGTTTATTCTGTGTCGCTACTTATGCAGTGCGTATTGGGCTGCGCTTGCTGGTGGCTACATTTTCGGTTTTTCGGCATACATGCTCGGTCAGGCCGCCGCGCATCTTGACCTGATTCTAACTTTTCCGATTCCACTGTTCGCCTTGCTGCTGATTCGTGCTTTTCGCGCAGAGATGCCCTGGGGACGACTAGTGGCAGGGCTATCACTAGTGTTGACTGCGCAATTCATGCTCTTCGTGGAGTTGTTCGCCACGATGGCTGTTTTTGCAAGTATAGCTTTGCTCGCGATTCTCGCGTTCGGCTCGCTTGCCGAAAAGAAACGCGCGGTGAACCTGCTTCCGACGGTTGGGCTCAGTTACGCTATAACACTGATAGCGGTGACGCCGTTTCTTTACTTCATGATTGCCCTGGGCTCCGAATCCGGCGCACCGCATCCGCCGTTCCTTTACTCGATCGACCTGCTGAACCTGCTTGTCCCAACATCGACTATGCAGATTGGTCGCCTGGGTCTCTTGCAGTCCATCTCCGGCCTTTTTTTGGGATACATCTACGAGGCATCAGGTTATATCGGCTTGCCGTTGGCTCTCATCGCGGTGGCATATTTGTTCCCCAGGTCGCGTGAGTCATGGGCGCGCGCGCTTTCAGCGATGCTGCTGATCGTAATCGTCCTCTCGCTTGGACCTTTCCTGATTCTGGCGGGGCATCCAATCATACCAATACCCGGCTTGTTGGTCAGTGCGCTCCCGCTAATTGGCAAAGCTCTGCCGTGCCGACAAATGGTCTACACATTTTTGTTACTGGCGACCATCGCCTCAATGTGGTTTACGGATACATCTGCTCGGAGGTGGCTTCGAATCATCGCGGCGCTGCTTGTCATTGGCTCGATGTTTCCGAATCTCTCGAGCAGGTTCTGGGCGTCCGAAATCGAAATACCCGGTTTCTTCCGCAACGCTATGTACGCGAAGCTCCTTGCACCGGAAAGCACGGTCGTAGTGTTACCTTACAGCTATCAAGGCGAAAGCATGCTGTGGCAGCTCGAAAGCGCATGGTACTTTCAAATGGCCGGTGGCAATGTGGGCCCTCCTCCGTTGAAGTTTCGCCAATGGCCGATCGTGCGCGCCTTCTACCGCGTCGGCGATGATGAGCTTCCTGATGCCGGCGATCAGCTCAAGGCGTTTCTCGCCACGCATCGCGTCGCCGCCGTTCTGGTGGACGATCGCGAGCTCAACGTGTGGCGGCCGCTGCTGGAGACGCTGGACACGGCACCGACCGAAGCGGGCGGGATCACTTTATATCGTATCGATGAAAACGCGCTCGCGCCATGGCGCAATGCAACCGCGCTCGAGATGGAGACCCGGCTGGATCGCGCCCGTTTCGCGGCGCTCGTGCTCGCCGCGGACGCTTACGTGCGTGGCGGCCACCCGCTGACTGCATTGACTCCTGCCGAGGTGAAAAAGCTGGGCCTGATGCCGCCGGGATGGATCGTCGTACCGAAAAAGACCGAACCTCCGTGGGACAGCGGCGGGTTGAATCTCCCGCGGCATCCTAACGATCCGCGCCAGCTCGACGATCTCTGGCTTGGCCGCGACGAGCAAGGCCGCATCGAGGTCGGCGTCAGCGGATGGTATCCCGCCCTGCGCGCGGTCCTTGCCGAATACCGCGGCGATGCGATCGGCTTCGTGCCGCGTGGCCTCGAGCATCCGTCCGCGGACGGCGAAGACGATCTCCGCGGCCGTCTTGTGATGACCTTCAGTGCAGAAGGCCTGGCTCGCGCCGCCGCGCACGCGCGCGACTCGGCCGCCGCGGGTCGCGCCGCGCGATGACTTCGCTGCCGATTGCGGATGCCGAACGGCCCCGCATGCGGCGATGGAGCGGCGACGCCGCCGCGCTGCTCGGCTACGCCGGCTTTTCGATTCTATTCTTCGGCCGCGCGGTAATTGGCGATTTATCTTCATCCTATGTCGGCAATGGTCCCGACCCGCAGCAATCGATCTGGTTTCTTGCCTGGTGGTCGCACGCGCTCGCGGCGCATCTGAACCCGCTTTACACGCGCTGCTTGTGGGCGCCGGCCGGCGCGAATCTCGCCTGGACCACCAACATTCCGCTCGCCGCGATCTTGGTCCTGCCGATCACGCGCGCCCTCGGGCCCGTCGCGTCGTACAACGTTCTCGCGCTCGCGTGCCCGGTGCTGGCGGGATGGGCGGCGTTCGTGCTCTGCCGCTATATCGTGCGCGACTTCGCGCCGGCGCTGATCGGCGGATTTATCTTCGGCTTCTCGCCCTATCTCGCATGCAAGCTGCTGGGCAACGTCGATCTCGCGCTGGTGCCGATGCTGCCTGTCGCCGTCTATCTCGCGTTGCGCGTGATGGACGGCGGACTGCGCCGCGGGAGTTTTGTCATACTGCTCGCGCTCGTTCTGAGCGCGCAGTTCCTGATCTTCATCGAAGCCTTCGCGACGCTGACGCTGAGCGCCGCGATCGCAATCGTAATTGCGCTGCTGGTCAGCGACGGCGGCGACCGCGCACGCGTCCGCGCGCTGATTGCTCCGATCGCGATGAGCTATGCGATCGCCGCGCTCCTGCTCGCGCCCTACCTCTATTACCTGTTCGCCTTCGGCTTTCCGCACGGCGCCATTTGGTCGACAAAGACGGGCTCCGTCGACCTCCTCAATTTTGTCGTGCCGGTGCCGACAAGCTGGCTCGGCGGGTTCCGCATGATGCGGTCGGTCGCCGTCGACTTTCGCGCCGGGATTTACGATGCCGACGCATATCTCGGCCTGACGCTGGTGGTCGCAATCGCGATGGCCTTTCGCCGATGGCGCGAAGCAGCCGTGCGCGTGCTGGTCCTGTTCGCCGCGGCAATCGGCGGGCTGGCAACGGGTTCGTGGCTGCAGGTGGGCGGACGTTCCGTCGCGCCGATGCCCTGGCTGTTGATCTCGCAGCTGCCGCTCATCTCAAAGGCAGTGCCGGCGCGGCTGACCGTGTATGTGTTCCTGGCGCTCGCGATTCTGAGCGCGATGTGGATGAGCGAGCCGCGGCGCCGCACGCCGCTGAAATGGCTTGGCGCAGCGCTGATTGCGATTTCGGTTCTGCCGAATCTCGAGCCCTCTTTCTGGGCCACGACACTGAACACGCCGGAATTCTTCGCCGCCGGTCTATACAAGAAGTATATCCAGCCGGACGAAATCGTCGTCGTGCTGCCCTATGGATTCGAAGGGGAAGCGATGTTGTGGCAGGCCCTGAGCGGATTTCATTTCCGCCTCGCCGGCGGTTATACCGGATTTGCTCCGCCGATTCCCGCCGAATACGAACGCTGGCCGATAGTCGACGCCCTCTACGACGTTGCTCCGTTGCCGGAAGCGTCCGGTCAGTTCAAGGCCTTTCTCAAGCGGCACGACGTGAGCGCCGTCATTTTCGCCGGCGAGGGCGAACACTCGATCGACGTCAGTCATGCCGAAGGCCCCGGAATATGGCAGCGCGGGCCGATTCCTCCGCGAGATCGTAAGATCTGGAACGCGCTCCTCGATGGCCTGGGCGTGCCGTCGACCAGCGTTGGCGGCGTGACGCTCTATCAATTCCCCGCCGCGATGCGCGCGGCATGGCCCGACCAGGACCCGGTGGCACTCCAGGCCCGCGCCGCCGCTATTCGGTTCAATGCCCTTGTCATCGCCGCCTATCGATACGTCGCGAGCGGCCGTTCCCTGACGGAGCTGTCGCCGCTCGCTGCGCGGCAGGCCGGTCTACTGCCGACGGATTGGGTCGGAGGCCCGCTGCTGCGCAGCTCGCAAACGCCCGGCCTGCTGCTCGATGGATTGATGCTTGGGCCGGCGGGCAGGTATCGAGTCGCGGTCGGCGTCCAGGGCTCCTATGCCGCACTCGAGCCGCTGATTGACCGATATCGCCCGTTCGCGACCGCGATCAATTTTCCGTACCCGCACCCGCTCACCGCGAATCCACCGCAGGACGACAGCCCCGCGTTGATGACGATCGTGTTCGACGTGGATCAGCTCGCACGCGCAGCCCACCTGGCGATGCGCTCGCCCTAGCCGACCTTACAGCTGACCGTTACGCTAGCCTTCCGCGAACGCGGTTAGCCGTGGGCCTAGCCGTCAAGCTCCGCCGCCACAACTCGACGCCGGCGCG
>DASRDF010000047.1:0-2225 GCA_035652735.1 Pseudolabrys sp.
CTGCCTGCGCCAGCTCGGCCTTGCCGATGACGCCGAGCACGTCAATCCGCATGGCGGTGCCATCGCGCTCGGCCATCCGCTCGGCATGTCGGGGGCGCGCTTGGTGCTCACCGCGGCTCATGGCTTGCACGAGCGCGACGGCAAATTGGCGCTGGCGACCATGTGCGTCGGCGTCGGCCAGGGGGTATCGCTGGCGCTGCAAAAGGTTGCCTGACCAAGGACCACAACGATGTCGCTCGTCTATCCTAGGGAAAGCCTCAGCGTCTATCCGAAGCATCTTTCGCCGGAGTATCGCTCGACGGTGAAGCGCTCGCCGTCGCAGCCACTCATCGTGGTGCCGCACACGTTGTCCGAGCTCACCGGCCCGATCTACGGACACAACGTGATTCAAGAGAATGACAACGATCTGACCAAGCAGCACAAAGGCGAGCCGCTCGGCGAGCGCATCATCGTGCATGGGCATGTGCTCGACGAAGACAAGCGCCCGGTGCCGGACACGCTGGTGGAAATCTGGCAGGCCAACGCCTGCGGCCGCTACGTGCACATCGTCGACCAGCATCCGGCGCCGCTCGATCCGAACTTCACCGGCGCCGGCCGCACGGTCACCGATAGAAACGGCTATTATCGCTTCATCACCGTCAAGCCCGGCGCCTATCCGTGGGGCAATCACCACAATGCCTGGCGGCCGAACCACATCCACTTTTCGGTGTTCGGCCACTCGTTTCTGTCGCGGCTCGTTACGCAGATGTACTTCCCCGGCGACTACCTGTTTCCGTTCGATCCGATCTTCAATTCGGTGACCGACGAGAAGGCGCGGCAGCGCATGGTTTCGACATTCGATCTGGAGAACACCATCCCTGACTGGGCGCTGTGCTTCCGCTGGGACATTGTCTTGCGCGGGCGCGAAGCGACGCCGCTGGACACGGACAAGCACTAGCGATCACGTCATGGCCGGGCTTGTCCCGGCCATGACGTGCTGGCAGTGCCATCTTAAGCGGGATGCCCGGCACAAAGCCGGGCATGACGGGGGAGGAAAGACAAATGTCTGAAATCACGCCATCGCAAACCGTCGGTCCCTTCTTCGCCTACGGCCTCACCCCGAAAGGCCGCTGCGAGTGGGACCCAAACGGCAGCTACAGCTGGAAGGAGACGGCGGGCGACAATCTGATCACCGCGGACGTCAGCGGCGAGCGCATTCACATCGAGGGCCGCGTGCTCGACGGCGATGGCGCGCCGATCAACGACGCCATGATCGAGATTTGGCAGGCGGATGCGCAAGGCCGCTACGCCCACGCTCGCGACGACCGCGCGCGGCCGAACACGCAATTTATGGGCTTCGGCCGTTCGGCAACCGACAAGAACGGCGTCTATTCGTTCGACACCATCAAGCCCGGTCCGGTGCCGGGTCCCAATGGCAGGGCGCAGGCGCCGCATATTGTGGTGTGTTTGTTCTCGCGCGGTATGTTGCGGCAGATCTACACGCGGCTCTATTTCTCGGACGAGACCGCCAATGCCGCCGATCCGGTCCTGGCGCTGGTGCCGGAGGCGCGCCGCGGCACCCTCGTTGCCCACAAGGAGGCGCGCGACGGTCAGACCGTCTACCGTTTCGATATCCGCATCCAGGGCAAGGACGAGACGGTTTTCTTCGATATCTGAGCGGCTTGGCGTGAGCTGACCTGCCCACCACTCTGGCGGAGCTTTAGACCGCAGGTATGGGCGCTTGCCCAATATCTTTGCACATCGCCAGAATATTCGAGGAAATCATCAGATTTAACGCCATAAACTGTGCCCACCCATTCTGCCCACGTTCCCACACCTTGACGGAGTAGGATCGTGCTGGTTCGCTACGAGGCACACGGCCGCCAGACGCCGTGGCGAGGAAGCGCGCCCATGAACGAACAGATTCTGCAAGAGATCAGCGAATTCTGCCGCCAGCGCGGGTTGGCCGAATCCACTTTCGGCCGCCGCGCCGTCAATGACGGCAAGCTGGCAAGCCGGCTGCGCAATGGCGGTCGCATCACCACCGACACATTGGAGCGCATCCGCACCTTCATGGCGCGCAATGCCGAGGGCGCGCCGCAGCGCCGCCGCGTGCTGTTCAACCCGCCGACGGGCGCACTTCCGGTGATTACACCCGGCGCTCCGCCGGTCGCCTCTGCGCAGGCAAGCGACGATCCGACGCGCAACTTTCGCTTCTTCGACAACCGGCAGAAATATCTGCTGTT
>DASRDF010000048.1:0-12230 GCA_035652735.1 Pseudolabrys sp.
GGATGAACCGGAGAAATTGTCGCAAGACCGGATAGCGAGTGCGCGTTCCCCGCACCCGCGGGGATGAACCGGCGCCGATGGCAACAAGCCCGAGGCCAAACGTGCGTTCCCCGCACCCGCGGGGATGAACCGGCTAATCCGCGCGAGCAGGCACTGATCGACGCGCGTTCCCCGCACCCGCGGGGATGAACCGACGAATTGGTGTGGACGCCGTACGAAGGCGGCGCGTTCCCCGCACCCGCGGGGATGAACCGTCGACGCTCGAGCAGCGTCTGGCGGCGATGGCGCGTTCCCCGCACCCGCGGGGATGAACCGGTCGATCGGGCGAGCGGCGTGGTCATCGCGACGCGTTCCCCGCACCCGCTGGGATGAACCGCTTTTTGGCAACCATCGCGGGCGTTACGTCCCGCGTTCCCCGCACCCGCGGGGATGAACCGCTGGAATTCCTCACCTGGCTTTCCGGCTTCAAGCGTTCCCCGCACCCGCGGGGATGAACCGCTTGCCGGCAGCGCCCAGCCGCCGGCAGCGGCGCGTTCCCCGCACCCGCGGGGATGAACCGTGGCATTCCGTGACGCCCCCTAGCGATGAGGGGCGTTCCCCGCACCCGCGGGGATGAACCGGATGCAGCCGGCGAACCCGCGGGCCGGGTCGCGCGTTCCCCGCACCCGCGGGGATGAACCGGCTTCGGTCTATGCGCCGACGGCCTGTGGGGCGCGTTCCCCGCACCCGCGGGGATGAACCGCCGGCGGTCAGGCGGCGGCGCCGGTCATGTCGGCGTTCCCCGCACCCGCGGGGATGAACCGGCCGTCTGGCTGGCCGGGCGCCCGCTCGAACCGCGTTCCCCGCACCCGCGGGGATGAACCTGTAGACACCATGACGAGCGCACTCACGACGATGCGTTCCCCGCACCCGCGGGGATGAACCGTCGGGCACGGACTTGCGCAGCAGGATTTCGACGCGTTCCCCGCACCCGCGGGGATGAACCGTCCGCCGACCGCCTTTCCCTGTTTCGTCTCCAGCGTTCCCCGCACCCGCGGGGATGAACCGATTTTCTTCCGACAGACGCTTCGCGTCGTCGAGCGTTCCCCGCACCCGCGGGGATGAACCGCAGAATCCATTCGTCGGCGCCGACCTTGCCGGGCGTTCCCCGCACCCGCCGTGATGAACCGAAGACCACGTGCCGGGCGACCATTCCGGGTTTCTCGCACGTGAGGAGTTTTCGAGTTGGCTTGGAATTATAGCAGGAAGAACGTTAAAAACGTATCCCGGGAGCATCCTGTCGCTTGATCGCCTATATGGTGTAGTCTTAAACTGAAACAGGAGATGGTAGAACGTGAACAGCTCTGGCGCTCCCCTGCATTCCCAGCTATCGACCGCGCTGGAAAAGATGCTCCGCGACCGTGGTATGTCGGAGCCGGATGGACGACCGCTCTACACTTACCGATTTAGTTTTGATGAAATCGTGGCTCTGAAGCAGAGGCTGACCCAGGTACTTGCCTGGGCTGGACCCTCCTGTCTCGATACGCGATGGTGCGCTCGAGCATTCGTTGTGATCGCATCGCATTGGCTCTGTCACTGGCGCGGCGAGGGCGTCTGGGCTTATGCGCCGTTATGCGCCGAGTTGGGCTTCCAGTACCACCAGGATCACTGGCGGGCGGTGAAAGCCGGCATCCGCGAAGGCTTAAAGGGCTGGTGCAGACCGGTGCGCCGCAACAAGAATGGCGACGCCGAATATCTTGCATCGCTGATCTTCGAAGGCGGCCTCCCACTGCGGGCCGTGCAGGGTGGGGGCTGGCTGTATCAGTGGCTGCAAGGGACACTTGACCTCATTTTTCGCAATGTCGCTCCGGACCAGGCGGCCGAGCAGGAATCCTGGCGCGTTCCAGACACTTTCCGTGCTGCGTTGATTCCCATCGCTGCGGAACTCGCCGCCGGATTGCACCAGATCAAGCGGGACTTGATGTCGGCAGACCGAGGTGGCCTGGACGCCATCGCTTGGCTCGATCTGAACCGGGCCGGGTGGCGTGACACCCTGCCGGTCGATATGGGTGACGAGGATGCGCGCTCTCTAATCGAGCGCGTCGTCCGCCGCGCCGGGCACGGGGCTGCCGGCGAGATCGGTGTCAAGCGCGGGCTTCTCCGGGGGGCCGACGGCGCGTGGGGCTTCACGATAACGCTCCTGCTTGACGGGCTCATAGAGCATAACCGGCTCCCCCAAGACCTCAGTGCGAGGCTGGCGGGTAAACTCCGCGCCCGCATCCGACCGGCCGGGGAGTTGCTCGGGCTGCTCTCAGACGACCTGGGCGTTATGGAGTCGTACGAAGAGGACGAAGTTCTTTGGTGGCGCATCCGGCCGCTGCGGCGCGCCGTCGATCTGCCGTGCTCGCCGGCGCTTCGGGTCGACCTGGCCGTCGAAGCGGACGGTACTCCGTTGGGCAACCTGATGTTACCGAATGCTGAGGGGGTTAGCTTGGAACCCCTTGCTTTCATGTCAGACGCCGACAACCCAAACCGGCTTACCCTGGCGGCCCGGGGTTCGCACACGACGCGGCTTCCGCAGCTCATTGTCGCGGTACCGCGGGATTGTACGCCTCTGCTTCGCAGCAGCGGTGGTTCGATCGAGAGCATTGGGTATACGCGCGAGTTGGACCTTGAGCTTTATCGGGTAGAGGGCGAGCTTCGATTTGAGCGGGACGAGCACACTTACCGCTGGCGTACCGGCGCCGAGCGGGAAACCCTCGCCGTCCTCGATCTTGACGGCACGACTGAACCAGACGCGCGCCGCCTTACCCTGAAGCAGCCGCTTCGCCTGTATGTACGTGAAGGAAGCTCTCGGCGGCAAGCCAGAGCCGGCGAGGTGAAGTGGCGACCGACCAGAGGCGGCCGCTGGCGAGGCTGGCCGGACGAACGTCTTCGCGGCGACGTGACCTTCGTCCTCGTCCGCGACGGCGTTGCCGTGTCGCGGGCAACTGCGGGCGTCGCTCCACCAGGGTTTTCAACGGCCGCGGTATCGGGAGCTCGACGAGCGCTGGCGATTACGGGCCTAGAGGGCGCAAGCGTCATTATTGCCGGAACGAGCAGGACCGACAGATCTCCTGAAACGTTAGTCATCGAGCGCGTCGGCAGCTCGCAAAGTCATTTCGAACTCGACGCAATCTGGCCCGACGGGACAAGTTGGAAAACTGAGCTTTACGACCGGACCGCGCAACCCCGATTTACGGATAGCACCGGCGCCGAGCTACCGCCCGGATGGCGTGGTTGTGTCGATGCGCTTTCCGGCATTTATGCGTCATGCCCGGATCGGGGCAAGCTCACGCTTGAAATCGCGGCAGCCGCCTCCAGACGCTACATCATGCGGCCGATTCTGAGAGAGACGCCCCTCTATGCCCTCCGGACGGATATTCGCGCGTTGATAGCGACCACGAGCCAATTAGACGCAGTCGTACGATTGCAATGGATTGGCGCCGGGGCTCATCACCTTGAAATCGGCCTCTTCGATGTCGCGTTGGAGGCGCATAATAATGAAATCTGGCCATCATATGCCGACCTGACACGTGTAGCCGGATCGGACGCTACTCGCGTCACCCTGCTGGCCACATCGCTTACCGACCCTGCAAAAGAATACGTGCTCGCGGACAGTGAATTGGCGAATTATCGGCTGAAGCGCTTCAACCCGCCCTCGGCCGGTCCCGGCGGACCATGGCTCGTCTATGGCCGCGTCGACGATCGCCGCCGGATCCGCCCACGCATTATGGTCACGCATTCTGCTTCGGACCGGCAACGGACGCGCCTGCACGAATTAGTCGTAAGTGGCGATAGCGCAACCCGGCGTCAGAACCTCACCACGCTCCTAAATTCCGACCAGCTCACCGAGCGGGAACTCGAAGACGCACGTAAGCTAATCGTATTCCTCCAGCCCCGCACGCCTCTCCATTCGTTGGACCTGGCAGCTGCGCTGATCAACGCGCCGGCAACAGCGGTAAGGCTCCTGCTTAGCAGTTCCGCGGGTGAAATCGACATGGTGCTTGCCCTCGAACAGGAGATGAATTTCCTTTGGGCAGCAACACCAGTCCGGAGCTGGGGGGAGGCATTCGAGTGGCGGAAGGCACGCCTTCTCAATCTGATGAAGGCCTTGCCGACTCAAGATGCCGAACGATACGCGGATGTGGAACTCACAGCCGTCTTACAAGAAATCGTTGCCCGACTGCCTGCTCTCGCCTTCCACGTGTTCTCCATTACAGGCGGCAACTATGAAGCTTGGCTAACCGACGGCTCTAAGGAGGCGAATGAGTGCGTCGCCAGAAACGGCCACGCCGAAGACGGCGTGATCTGGCCGACCGACGGCAATCTCGCGACCCACCTTGGCAGCGAATTACCAAGCTGGATTCAGAACAAACAGCCTTACTGCTGGAATGTTTTGGCAGCCCCACTTGTGGCTGCGCGTATGGCGGCAGGTCTCATTCCGTGGAAACAGGCGCTTATCGAGGCTTTGCGTTGGGCACGTCTTTTTGACCCGGCCTATTTTGACCGCGTGTTGCCGACCGAATTGCTAACCCTAGGGACCAGAAACACAGCCTATGCTTGAAATTGAAGACTTGGCAGTAGATCTGCCGAGACGAACCGCCAACGCCGTTCTGAGTATTACCGGCGGGAAATCGCGCACCCTGCGCCGTACACTCGCTGAGCGGCTTGGTGCGCCCGCCGGCTCTCCCGATTCGCTGGTGGCCGAACCGGTCCTTGAAGGTGCTTACCCATGGCTTCTCCATCCGGGCGGCTGGAGCGCCCTCCCCGAGAGCTTACATCCCTGTACCGGTCAGACCTTGCAATCGCGCATGGGCTATCCGCCGTATGCTCATCAGGTTAGGACCTGGGCACTTGCGTCCGCGCCTGAGCCCTCATCTATCATCATTTCGAGCGGTACGGGGTCGGGCAAAACCGAATGCTTCCTCGGCGCGTTGCTGAACCACCTGCTCGTCGCGTCTGATGGAGGTTCAAGGTCATTGACCGGCGTTCGGGGTCTTCTGCTGTATCCCCTTAATGCCCTCATCAATAGCCAGCAGGAGCGCCTGTCGGCTTGGCTCTCCCCGTTCCACGGAAGGCTTCGCTACTGCCTCTACAACGGCCTGACGCCCGAAGGACCGTCGCCTGCGGCCGAGCAACAAAAAAATCCCGAGCAGGTGCTCGACCGCAAAGCTCTTCGGGCAAGCCCACCGCCACTGCTGGTCACTAATTTGACGATGCTCGAATATATGCTGGTGCGCCGCCAGGATGCCCCAATATTGGAGCAGAGCCGTGGCTTGCTCGAATATATAATTCTTGACGAAGTTCATACTTATGTGGGCGCCCAGGCCACCGAACTCGCTTTGCTGCTCCGGCGGGTGGCGCTCGCCTTCGGCCGCGACCCACGGACTATCCGCGTCATCGCCACTTCAGCCACCCTCGGCACAGGCAACCGCCATGAGCAAGAAAACCAGCTCCGGCAATTTCTCAGAGATCTGACCGGCGCCGCCGATGGAACGGTTCAGGCGATCATAGGCGAGCGGGCACCGCTTGAGCTACCGCCCGAAACGACGCCGCAAAGGCTCGCCCCGGCGATGCTAAGCACCCTTTCGGGCGATGCTGCCTGGCGGTGTTTGGCCTCTGCACAAGGGCTTCAGGCGATCGCGCGTCGCCTGCATGGCGGCGAACGGGTCCGATGGTCGGAGTGGCGAAGCGTAGCTCGTGAGATGCTCGCACCGGGCGCAGATGTCGAGGCGGGATCTCGTGCGCTTCTCGGTGCCTGCGCGCGTGCCAAGCGCAGCGCCGATGGCCATTCTTTTTTGCCGACGCGCTTGCATATCTTTGAGCGTACCCTTTCCGGTCTCTGGGCGTGCTGCGACCGCAGCTGCCCGGAAAGCCCGGACGGCGTCTCCGGGGATTGGGCCTTTGGCAAGATATTTCTGGACCAACGTGAGTTCTGCGATGCCTGCGGCTCTCCCGTCTTGGAGGTGAGAATCTGTCAAGCCTGCGGCACAGAGACACTTGTCGCAGAGGAAGCTGACACGCCTTCAAGAGCCGGCCGCAGGCTTAGGGCTCCGATGCCGGAAGTCGCGGACGATGATTTCACTCTGGAGCTAGACCTGCCCGATCCGGGCGACGACGCCTCCCCGGAACCGGAACATGCGCCGGGATTGCTCATGGCGCGGTGGATTTTGCCGCACGACATGCCCCGCGCGAACCGCCTCGCGGTCCGGCGCAGGACGGGGGAAATCTTGGATGCCCCTGCTCCGGATGCGATTGTGCTGTCAGCGCTTGATGCCGATTTCGGCGCGAATTGTCCGACCTGTGACGAACCGAGGCATAGGCATCCTGTTGTGCGCCCATTCCGCGTCAGCGTTCCTTTCATGCTTGGCGCGGGCATTCCCGTCGCTCTTGGCGCAGTCACCCCTGATCGAACAGTGCAAGAAAAGCCTTTTTCAGCTCGTCGGCTTCTTACCTTTACCGATGCGCGGCAGGGAACCGCCCGGTTATCGGCGAAGCTCCAGGCCGACGCGGAACGTGCTTTTCTGCGCGCCTTCGTCTACCATGCCGTTCAATCGAAGCCTCCCGGCGGCTCGAGCGAAGAGATCGACAAGAAACGGAAAGAAGTCGCTCAACTCGAAGCACTAGGCGCTCAGCTTCCACCCGGCGTTCTGGCACGTGCGCGCGCTGAGCTTGCGGATTTGGAAGGCTCCTCGGACGCTTGCCCCATATCGTGGCCGGACATGCGCGACCGCCTCGCGCAGGACGCCACGTTGCTTGCGATCAAGGATGTTTGGGATAACCGGGTGGTACAGGCGCGGACAGATACGTTTGAGAACCCTGGCGAATTTGCGCACTTTTTGTTGCTTCGCGAGTTCCTCAGGCGGGCGGTACGGGGGAACTCGGCTGAGACTATGGGTCTTGCGCGCTTGCTACTCCCACAACATCAAGATGTCACCGAACCACCGGTGCCCGCTCGTCACCTTGGCCTATCAGCAGATGATTGGCGTGATCTTCTCTCGCTGATCGTCACTCATTTCCTGCGCTTGAATACGATCGTGTCGGTTCCTCCTTCCGCCTTTAACTGGATCGACCGTCGCCCAACTCATATTGCGATCGGACAATTTGACCAGAAGTCAGCGGTACACGATCCTTGGCCTGCTGCACGCGGTGGGGCGAGCCAACCGCCCCGCATTGTATCGCTCCTCGCGCAGGCCGCGGGCGTGTCGCTTGAAGATCGGAGCGCCCGCGAACTCATTAATGAGACACTTGATGAAGCCCGGCGGAGCTTGTCCCGTTACACCGAGTCGGTCCAGGGAGGTGGATTTCGGCTCGATATGCGGCGGCTGTCGCTCGCGAAGGTGAAGGCTGCGTGGCTATGCCCAGTCACGCGGCGAGTACTGGATGCCACCCTCAAGGGTCTCTCGCCCTATCCGAAAGACGGACGCCATCTCGGTGCGACACCGATTGTACTGCCCGACCATCCGCTCCCTTTCCCCTCGCGGTCAGCTGCCGCCGTCACAGTGATTGAAGAATTCCTGTGTTCCGACCCTGACGTGTCCAACCTTCGTGAACTCGGTGTCTGGAGCGAATTTCACGACCGGGCTGCGCTCTTCACCCCCTACTTCCGATCTGCAGAGCATTCGGCCCAACAGCCCTCGAAGCGACTGCGTTCCTACGAGGACATGTTCAAGAACGGCGACATCAACGTCCTGAACTGCTCAACGACGATGGAAATGGGTGTCGACATTGGCGCAATCGAGCTCGTCGTCAACTCGAATGTTCCCCCATCCATCGCGTCATATCGGCAGCGCGTCGGCCGCGCGGGTCGCCGCGACCAGCCGATTTCCGTCGCATTGACGATCTGCAGGGAGCGACCCTTCGACCGGCGTGCCTTTGACGACCCTGCACACTATCTCGCTTTGCCGCTCGGACCGCCGCGGGTCAGGCTTGAGAGCCCCGCCGTCGCTCGCCGCCACGCCCATGCCTTTCTTCTTGCGGAGTTTCTCAAATCCAGAGCCGATGACGCGCTGCACGCCAGGGTCGGCGAATTCTTTGGTTTCGAGACGGCGCCGGGGGCCACGGCGCCCTGGCGAGAGTTTCTACATTGGTGCGACGCAACCGAGGCGCGCCTTTTGGAGCACGGCGAGGCGCTCGCCAAGATACTCTCCGGCACACCGGTGACGTCCAATCGTGCTCTTTTTGAGCGTGCGGGTGCTGCCCTTACCCGGATTGCGGAGGAACGGCGCGCAGAGTGGGACGCGTTAAAGCAGCAGGAGGCGGGTGTCGCTGCTGACAACAAACCGGCACTCAACGCGATCCGCTTCCAGAAGCGTCGTGCGAGCGAGGCCTATCTGCTGTCGGAATTGGCGGCGGAAGGGTTTTTGCCCGGCTACGGCTTTCCAACCGGGATCGTTCCGTTAGTTACCGATTCGGTTGCCCGGGTCACTCTTGCTCCGCGCGAAGAGCGCGAAGACGTACGCTCACGGTCACGCGACTATCCGAGCCGCCAGCTCGATATCGCGCTCTTCGAATACGCCCCCGGAACCACGTTGGTGCTGGACGGCCTTGTTTACACCTCCGCCGGGATAACACTGAACTGGCGCGGCCCAGCGAACGCTGATGGTGTCCGGGAGATTCAGGCGTTACGTACCGCGTGGCGCTGCCGCGCCTGCGGAGCGGCCGGCGTGACTTCGACGGCAGCGCGCCCAGACGCCTGTGCGATGTGCGGATCGCCGAATCTCGATTGTCACGACCACATCGCGCCAAGGGGTTTTGCGGTGGACATCGGAGAGAAACCGCACGATGACACCGTTCAGGTCAGCCCTTTTCCCCGCAAATTGCCATGGGTCCATGCCAGCGGTGCGAGCTGGCAGGCATTGCCCGACGGAGGTCGCGTGCGCGCGAGCGCCCACGGGATTGTCTATCTGTCGAACAGCGGAGAGGCCGGGTACGGCTACGCCGTCTGCTTGCAATGCGGCCGTGCCGCCGCCGAGACAGAACCGAACGCTGCAATACGGCCTCTGCCGCACGCGCTTGCCGCCGATCGCGGTGGCCATAGACCCTTACGCGGCGCGCCCAAGGACGAACATGGAATTTGTCCGGGGACCGCAGAGTCGTTTTCGATCAAACGCAACCTTGAACTAGGTCACTCGCTGCGCACTGCAGTCGTCGAGGTGCAGCTCTATAGCTGTCGTGACGGGGACACGGCCCGCGCTATTGCCGTCGCGCTCCGCGAAGCCTGCGCAATCGAGCTTGGCATCGAGCCGGATGAAATGGGCTTCGCTGCCACCTCGGCGCTCACGCCTGAAGGGACCGAGGCGTCGTGCGCCGTCGTATACGATCGGGCGAGCGGCGGAGCAGGATTCGCTTCAACCATTGCCGACGATCCGATCCGCTATCTGAAAATGGCTCGCGATCTCGTGGATTGTGCCGCTCCCGGAGGGTGCGGCCAGCCTGAAGCGGAGCGCTTCTGCTCGCGTTGTCTTTTGTCCGCTGACACCCAGCACATGATCGAGCGGTGTAACCGCCTCAACGCTTTCAAAGTGCTCGATGACCTGGTTCCGCGGCTTGAAATTACCGATGACGACCGTCTATTCGGCGCAGGAACCGAACTTGAGAGCGTGCCTTTGGCCGACGCCCTCATCCGGCGGATCGCGGAATCGCCAGCCAAAACTATCGTTTTATGGCTTGACGACGACTCGCTAGGTTGGGAATTCGACGAATGGCCTGCCCGAATGTTCGCGGAAACTTGGGGCCCGCGAGGAGTGCCAATCCGTTTCGCCGTTCGTCCCCATACGCTTCACGTTGCGGACCTCTCCGCCCGTCGATCACTTGTTCGGCTCGTCCAACGTTGCCAAAGCGCCGAGCTAGTAACGACGATCGACACGAGCCATTTGCGCACGCCGCTGGCGGCAATCGTCGATGGCGGCCGTGGACTCGCTTGGGCCAGCCGCGACCCCTCTGCCGCCCAAATTGGAGCCGGCTGGGGAAAGTCGGCGATGACACCCATTGTTCGCGGGTTGATCGACGGCCCGCTGTTCGGCGAAACGATCGATCTCGCGAGCTTCCCATCTTCAGTTCCGGACACGGCAGTGGTGGAGATTGCCGAAAGCGCCGATGGACCAGTATCAGGATTTGGGTGGCGGCTGCGGCGCGCCCTCGAAGCACAGGCGGGCGATCTGTTGCGCGGGGTTTTAGGCAAAGATTTGAAAGAGATTATCTACACGGACCGATACGTATTCTCGCCTCTTACCGCTCTGCTCGTGACTGAACTTGTCGGCGCCTTTGCCAGGGGCGCTTCGCCCGGTATTCTTCTCCGCACTAGGGAGGCGTCAAGGTCGTCCCATGCCACGCCGCCCTGGCAAGTTCAGCACGATTGGACAACGCGATCCGACCGCGTGGGGGTTCTGAAAGGACTTCTCGCCCGCGTTTGCGGACAGGCGTGCGTCGAACTCGACGATAAAACCCCACATCGGCGCACTCTAGTCCTGAAGTCCCAGACCGATGCCATCGAGCTAACTTTAGATCAGGGCGTGGGGTCATGGCAGCCTGTGAACCGATATAGCTTCGATTTCGGCCAACCGCCAAATGAACAGGTGCAGATTCTTCTAAAGATGCCCATCAGGGTGACGAACCCAGGCCCTCCCACGTTTGTGGTGATACGGAAAATGTCGACCTCCTCAAGGCGGCATTCGCCCTGATGGGAGTGCCTTATTTCAAGCGGTACACGGTGCGAGACACGCCGACACGATTGGCCTTGCGGGCCGCAACTCAATCCCGAAGAGTTGAAAGCATGAGCCAGAATCTCGGCGGCGGCCCCAAGGGTGGACGAAGAGGAGAACTATAGGGGCTCTCGTTTGGATGCCGATCACCCCCTAACTGGGGTCTATGCTGATTTACGCGGTCCCGCGATGTTGGTTGATCGCGCTCAACTGACGGCCGGTGATACGGTGTCCGACAGCTGCCGCAGGATCGCCTTGGACTTGGCAAAGCCCTGCTCGATTGGGTTGAGGTCGGGGCTGTAGGGCGGCAGGTAGATGATCCGGGCGCCTTGCGCTTCGATCGCCTCGCGAATGCCGGCGACCTTGTGACTGCTGAGATTGTCCATCAGAACGATCTCGTCCGGCCGCAGCCGCGGCGCCAGCATCTGCTCGACATAGGCGCGGAAACGCTCGCCGTTGATGGCGCCGTCGAAGACGCAGGGCGCGGCGATCCCGGCGGTGCACAGGCCGGCCACCAAGGTGGTGATCTTCCAGTGGCCGAACGGCACCGGCGCCAACAGCCGCACCCCCCGCACGGCCCGGCCGTAGCGCCGCGTCATGTTGGTGCTCGCCCAGGTCTCGTCGATGAAGATCAAACGGTCGGGATCGAGGGCCGGCTGCCGTCGGATGAACAGCCGGCGCGCCTCGACGACCTCGGGGCGCTGCTGCTCGGCGGCGCGCAGGCTCTTTTTTTGAGCGTCAGCTTGTGCGCGGCGAGAAACCGCCACACCGTCGTCAGACCGACCCTGACGCCGTCGGCGGCGAGCGCGCTGCGGATCTCTTGCAGCGTCAAATCCGGCTCTCTGGCGACCAGCTCCAGCACCACGGCGCGATGCGCTTTCAGCCGCGAGCGGCGGTCGCCCCCCATCGCCCGCGCTCTCGCGTGACCCTCCCCGCGCCAGCGCTGCGCCCAGCGGATCGCGGTGCTGATGCCGATGTCAAACCGTCTGGCCGCCGCTCGGGCCGATAACCCTTGCCCAATCGCACCCACCACACGCTCCCGCAAATCCTGCGAATATGGTGCCGGCATATCGTCCCGCAACGACATGTTGCGACCGCAGACTCGCCGATGCGCTACCGCTTGAAAACCTCCTTTTTTACGATTCGAGCCGATCGGGAACCGCATAGTTCGCCGGCAGCGTATGACGGGCATCGGATCGCTCGGCAGCTCGGCCTGCCGCGCTCTCGACCGTCGGCGCGCTACTGCGCCGGCTCGGCCTGGGCCGCCTGAACCGGCTCCACGTGGAGTCTTGCGAGCCCTATCTGCGGGGACGACCCGCCGAGTGGGAACAACCTTTCCGTATTTATTCCGTACAGATATGGCCGACCCGCGATACTGAGGGAATATCTATTTGAAACTTTTGGCGTCCCCAACCGGATTCGAACCGGTGTTGCCGCCGTGAAAGGGCGGTGTCCTGGGCCTCTAGACGATGGGGACGCGGGATCGCGCCGGGGCCGGGCCGCGAC
>DASRDF010000049.1:0-21941 GCA_035652735.1 Pseudolabrys sp.
GGAAATAGGTTGGCACAGTTCGGGTCAAATTCCAGCTTGAAGCCTACGGCGACCGCGACATTTTTGAACGTGACGGTGCAGATCTTGTCGCGGTCGGCATTGGAGAATTCCCAACTGTTGCCGAGCATGGCTTTGGCGGAATCGCCTAAAGCCGCCTTGGTCTGGGCCAATGCCGGGGCGACCGAGAAAAGCAGCGCGGCGACAATGACTCGGAGTACGCTGGCGTACCTCATGTATTTTTCACCGGCGTTTCCGGAACCGGCGTCAGCGGCGGCTTGCCCGCGAGCCACGCCAGGATGTTGTCGACGACCAGTTGGTCCATTGCTGCGCGCGTCACCTCGGTCGAGGAGCCTAGATGCGGGAACAAGCACACATGGTCCATCGTCAGCAATTCTTTTGGCACGTGCGGTTCGTTGGCGAAGACATCGAGACCGGCCGAATAGATGGTGCGGTTCTTCAGCGCCTCGATCAACGCCGGCTCGTCGACCACCGAACCGCGCGCCATGTTGATGAGGATGCCGTTGGGTCCGAGCGCCTTGAGCACTTCGGCATTGATCATGTTCTGGGTGGACGGTCCGCCGGGCACGATGACCATCAACGTGTCGACCTCGCGGGCCATGTCGAGGAGCTTCGGATAATACTTATAGGTCACGCCGGCTTGTGGATTGCGCGCGTGGTAGACGACCGGCACGCCGAAGGCTTCGAGCCGGTGGGCGATGGCTTTGCCGATGCGGCCCATACCGACCATGCCGACGGTGCGGTTGCGCAACGTCGCCTTGGTGAGCGGATAATGACCCTGGCTCGCCCAATTGCCGGCGCGAACATAACGTTCCGCCCGGTGAAATTCGCGCACGGTGCACAACAGCAGGCCGATCGCGGTGTCGGCGACCTCCTCGTTGAGAACTTCCGGCGTATTGGTCACGACGATGCCGTGCTCGCCCGCCCATTTTGCATCGATGTGGTCGTAACCGACGCCGAAGCTCGAAATCTGCTCGAGCTTGGGAAACTGCTGCATGAAGGCGCCGTCGATCCTGTTCGCCGTATAGGCAACCGCCATCGCGCGGACGCGTGGACCGAGAGATTTGATGAACGCGTCGCGATCTGGCGCCTCGAACAACACGTGCAGGTTCACGTGCGGCGAGAGACCCTCGACGATGACCGGCTTTCTATTGCCGACCAGCAGCACGTCCGGTTTCTCGCCAGCCATCGCATTCACTCCATTACACGAGGAAGGTCACGGGATTTTCGATCAGCGTCTTGAAGACGGCGAGCAGTTGCGCCCCGAGAGCGCCGTCGACGACGCGGTGATCGCAGGAGAGCGTGACGGTCATTTGCGAGACGAATTTGACGCCGCCGCCCTCGGTCTCGACCGGCGCACGGCGAGTCGCCCCCACAGCCAGAATGGTCGCATGCGGCGGATTAACGATGGCGGAGAACTGGCGCACGCCGTACATGCCGAGATTGGAGATGGCGCTGGAGCCACCCTGGTATTCGCTCGGCTTGAGCTTCTTCGCGCGTGCGCGCTCGGCGAGATCGCGCATTTCTGCCGAGATCGCAGTGAGCGACTTCTCCTCGGCGTTGCGCACAATCGGGGTGAGCAGACCGCCGTCGAGCGCGACCGCCACGCCGATATCGGAATGGCGAAAACGCAGGATGCGGTCCTCGGCCCAGACCGCATTCGCCGCCGGCACGCGCTGCAAAGCTGCCGCCCAGGCTTTGATGATGAAATCGTTGAGGGAAAGCTTGAACGCGGGCTCGCCGCTCTTGTCCTTGGGCGCCGCGGCGTTCGCCTCCTCGCGCATGGCGATCAGCCGCCCGACGTCGATATCGGCGGTGAGATAGAAATGCGGGATGGTCTGCTTGGCTTCGGCCAGCCGCGTGGCGATGGTGCGGCGCATGGAATCGAGCGGCACCTCCTCGTAATCGACGCCCTCGAACAGCGCCTTCACCTGGGCCGCGCTAGCGCCGCGTGCCATAGCGGCTGCGGCTGGCGGCGCAGCCTTTTCCACGTCCGCCGCAACAATGCGGCCGTGCGGCCCGGAGCCGGAGATGCGTGTCAAATCGATGCCGCGTTCGCCGGCAAGCCGGCGCGCCAGCGGCGTGACGCTCACCCCGCCTATCCTGGCGGGCCCGTAGTTGCGCTCGGGCGTGCGCACCTCCCGGAAGGGGTCCATGTTGGGGTATGCGAAGGAGCTCGCACTCCGCTCATTCCCGCGAAAGCGGTAATCCAGCTCCGTCCGAGTTTCCGCCGTTTGACTCTGGGGGCCCGCTTTCGCGGGGGCGAACGGAGATTGGGGTGTGCTCCGAGCAGGAGCCGCTGCGACTGGCGTCGCGGCACGCGGCTCGCCCGCGCCCGCGATCACGGCCACCACCGCGCCGACTTTGGCCACCTCGCCAACCTGAAAACGAATTTCGCTGAGCGTGCCGGCCGCGGTCGCGGGCACTTCCATTGAGGTCTTGTCGGTCTCGATCTCGAAAAGATTGTCGCCCGGCGTCACCCTATCGCCGGCTTGCTTGAACCATTTGACGATCTTGCCTTCGGCGACAGTCTCGCCGAGCTGCGGCATCAGGACGTCCATGCACCACCCTCGTATCCCGGACGCGCCGCAGCATGAGCGAGCGCGCAACGATGCCGCGCCGATCCGGGGCCTCTACGCATTTCGAATTCGGGAAGGTCCCTACCAACTCACCGATACATACTGCGTTTCGAGAAATTCCTTCATGCCCTCTTGCGCGCCCTCGCGGCCGAGACCGGACTGCTTCACCCCGCCGAACGGCGCCGCCGGATCGGAGACGAGCCCGCGATTTAAGCCGATCATGCCGAAATCGAGCTTCTCGGAAACGCGCATCCCGCGCGACAAGTCCTTGGTGTACAGATAGGCGACGAGGCCATAGATCGTGTCATTGGCGCGCTTGATCACCTCGTCGTCGGTCTTGAAAGTCTGGATCGACGCGACCGGCCCGAAGATTTCCTCATTCAACATCTTCGAATCGTCGGACACGTTGGTGAGCACGGTCGCCGGGTAGAAGAAGCCCGGCCCATCCGGCAGCTTGCCGCCGGTGAGCACCTTGGCGCCTTTCTTCACCGCATCGTCGACGAGCTCGATGACCTTGTCGCGGCCGTCCTTGTTGACCAATGGGCCGAGATTAACGCCCTCATCGAGACCGTTGCCCATCTTGAGCGAGCCCATCTTAGCCGTGAGCTTGTTGGCGAATTCGTCGTGCACCTTCTCGTGCACGTAGAAGCGGTTGGCGGCCGTACAGGCCTCGCCCATGTTGCGCATCTTGGCAACCATGGCGCCGTCGATCGCCGCATCGATATCGGCATCGTCGAACACGATGAACGGCGCGTTGCCGCCCAATTCCATCGCCGGCTTGACGATGTTGTCGGCGGCCTCGTGCAAGAGCTTGCGGCCGACTTCGGTGGAACCGGTGAATGAAACGACGCGCACGCGCGGGTCGTGCAGCATCGCCGAGACGACCTTGCCCGACGAGCGCGAGGGGATGACGTTGACGACGCCCGCTGGCACGCCGGCTTCCTCCAGCGCCGGCATCAGCGCCAGCATGGTGAGCGGTGTATCCGATGCGGGCTTGAGCACGACCGGACAGCCGGCGGCGAGCGCCGGGCCGATCTTTCGTGTCGCCATGGCGGCGGGAAAATTCCACGGGGTTACCAGAACGGCGATGCCGGCGGGCTTGTGCTGGGCGACGATGCGTGCGCCGGAGGCCGGCGCCATCGAAATCGAACCCAGATTGCGCACCGCTTCCTCGGCATACCAGCGGAAAAATTCGGCGGCGTAGGCGACTTCACTGCGTGAATCGGGCAGCGCCTTGCCGTTCTCCAGCGTGATCAGCTTGGCGAAGCGCTCGGCGTCGCGCATGATCAGCTCGTAACACTTGCGCAGGATCTCGGCGCGCTCGCGCGGCTTGCGCGCCGCCCAGCCCTCGAATGCCGCCTCGGCTGCATCGATTGCGGCGATTGCATCGTCGACGGTGGCGCTGGCAACACTCGCGATCTTGCGCTCGGTTGCGGGATCGATCACGTCGAAGCGCGCATTGTCGGATGACTTGCGCCATTTGCCGCCGATCCACAGGTCGGTCGGCACGTTGGCCAGCAGATTGTCGTACATTGGGACTCTCCGTTTACTCCGCTCATTCCCGCGCAAGCGGGAATCCAGGCCTGGGTCCCCGCTTTCGCGGCGACGAACGGCTTACGAATTCAGGCTCCTGCACACCGTCTCTGCAATCCGCGCCGGCGTCGGCAGGACGATGTCTTCCAGATTGTCGGCGGCCGGCAGCGGGATGTGCGGGGTGGTGATGCGCACCGGCGGCCCGTCGAGATCGTAAAAGCCCTCGTCCGCCGCGATCGACACAATCTCGGCGCCCCAGCCGCAGAGCCGCGGATTTTCCTCGACCGTGAACAGCCGGTGGGTCTTGGCCACCGAGCCGAGAATGGTCTGGGTGTCGAGCGGCACCAGCGAGCGAACATCGATGACTTCGGCATCGATGCCGTGGTCGCTCTTGAGCTTTTCGGCCGCCTCGAGCGCGCGCGGCACCATGAGCGCCAGCGCCAGAATAGTGGCATCCTTGCCCGTTCGCACGATCTTCGCAGTACCGAGCTTGTCGACGATCTCGCCGTCCGGCACCTCGCCTTTGGTGGCATAAAGCGATTTGTGCTCGAAGAAAATCACCGGATCGGGATCGCGCACGGAGGCGGCGAGCAGGCCGATGACATCGGTCGGGTTCGACGGCGCGACGACCTTGAGGCCGGGGATCATCATGCACCAGTTCTCGACGCTTTGCGAATGCTGGGCGCCGAAGCGCGAGCCGGCCCCATTGCCGGTACGCACGACCAGCGGGCATTTGAGCTGGCCGTTCGACATGTAGTGGCTCTTGGGAAATTCATTGGCGATGTAGTCGAAGCACACCGCGATGAAGTCGGAGAACATGATCTCCGCGATTGGCTTCAAACCGGTCATCGCCGCACCCATCGCGGCGCCAAGAATTGCCTGCTCGGAAATCGGCGTGTCGCGCACGCGCAACGGGCCGAACTGCTCGTAGAGCCCGACCGTCGCCTTGAACACGCCGCCGGCTTTGGCCACGTCCTCGCCGAGGAAAACGACGTCGGGGTCGCGGCTCATCTCCTGCGCGATGCCGCGGATCACCGCGTCGCGATAGGTCAGTTCCGCCATGCCCAGCCTCCGTCGGCGTAGACATCGGTTGTGAGGACATCGGCGGGCGGCGGCGGTGCTGCCTTGCAGATCTCGGTCGCCTCGTCGACGATTTTCCGAACTTCTGAATCGATATCGGCGATGACTTTCTCCTTTACGCCGAACTGCAGCAGCCGCTCTTTGTAGATCTTGATTGGGTCGCGCAGCTTCCAACGGTCGAGCTCGCCTTCCGGACGGTACTTCGCCGGGTCGGCGCGCGAATGACCGCTCCAACGATAAGTGAGACATTCGATTAGTGACGGCCCCTTGCCGGCGCGCGCCTTGTCGTACGCAGCCCGCGCAGTGCGATAGACCTCGTCGGCATCGTTGCCGTCGATGACGATGCGCTCAAGCCCGTACGATGCAGCGCGGTCAGCCGCTGGATTGGGCACTGCGGTGACGTCGCCGATCGGCGTGTACTCCATGTAGAGATTATTCTCGCAGACGAAGATCACCGGCAGCTTCCACACCGCGGCGAAATTCAACGCCTCGTGAAAGGCGCCGATGTTCGTGGTGCCGTCGCCGAAGAAACACACCGACACGTCTTTCTGCCCCTTGTACTGCGCGCGCCACGCGGCGCCGCAGGCGATCGGCAGATGCGCGCCGATGATGGCGTAGGAACCCATCACCCCGTGATCGACGGAGGTGAGATGCATCGAGCCGCCCTTGCCGCGCATCAGGCCGTTGTCGCGCTGCATAAGCTCGCCCAGCACCTTCTCGACGGAGACGCCGCGCGCCAGCGTATGCGCGTGACCGCGATAGGTGCAGAACGACAGGTCGCCCGGCTTCATGGCGCCGGCAAAGCCCGCCGCCACCGCCTCCTGTCCGATCGACAAATGGCTGGTGCCCTTCACCAGGTTCTGCAGGAACAGATCGTAGGCGCGCTGCTCGGCCTCGCGGATGATCACCTGCGTGCGATACAACTGCAGGCGCTTTTCCTCGCCGATATCATCGTTCAGGCCGGAGACAGCCGCTCCCGCCCGATCCTTCGCCGTGGCCATGAGTATTCCTCGAAAGGCTAGTTTCAAGGCAACTTAGCGCCGCCCACGATGCCTAGGCAACCGGTGCCGACGGCTCCACTTTGCGCACCGCTTCCCGGTGCAGGAGATAGAGGCCGGATGAAATAACGATGAGCCCGCCGATGATCGTCCAGCGGTGCGGCACGTCTCCGAACACCAGGAAACCGAGAGTCGTGGTCCAAACCATTTGCGTGTAGATGAACGGCGCCAGCGTCGAAGCGGGCGCCAGCCGATGCGCGCGGATCAGCAAATAGTGCCCACCTCCGCCCAACGCGCCGATCAGCACCATCAGGCCGCCCACGAGCATGCTGCCCGGCGGCGTCCATACAAAAGGCACGATCAGCGTCATCCCGACAGCGCCGACAAGATTGGTGTAAAACTGCGTGGTCTCGCTGCTGTCGCTGCGCGACAGGACGCGCGTCGAAATCACGTAAAACGCATAGCAAACGGTACCGCCCAGCGAGAGCAAGGCCGCCGGATGCAGCCCGCCGAAGCCGGGCCGCGCGACGACCAGCACACCGCAAAAGCCGATCATAATCGCGGTCCAGCGGCGCCAGCCGACTTGCTCGCCGAGCAAAGGCACGCACAGCAGCGCGACCAAAAGCGGCGTCGCGAAGATGATCGACAACGCCTCGTCGAGCTGCAGCCAGCGCAGCGCAAACAGATTGAGGCCAGTCGACAACAGCAGCAGCGTGGAGCGTCCGACCTGCAGATACGGGCGGGAGGTGCGTATCAAGCCGCGGTGCTTCAGCGGGTTGGAGAACAGCAGCGTCAGCGCAAAAGCGAAAAAATAGCGCGCCCACACCACCTCGGCTGTAGTCATATAATGGTTGAGAAATTTGCCGGTGGTGTCGAGACAAGAAAACGAGGCGACCGCACAGCACATCAGTGCGATGCCGGTCAGACGCTGTCGCCGCTGGAAGGCCGCCTCCGTCAATAGGTCGCCCGCCCGCCGGAGATATCGAACACGGCCCCGGTCGTGAACGAGCACTCCGCCGAGGCGCAAAACGCTGCGAGCGCCGCGATCTCATCGACGGTGACAAAACGGCCGCGCGGGATCTTCGACAACATGAAGTCGATATGCTCCTGCGTCATCTGCTCGAAGATCGCCGTGCGCGCAGCCGCCGGCGTAATGCAATTGACGGCGATATCGTAGCTCGCGAGTTCTTTGCCCAGCGATTTGGTCAAAGCGATGACCGCGGCTTTCGACGCAGAATAGGCCGGCGCGTTCGGGTTGCCCTCTTTGCCGGCGATCGAGGCGATGTTGACGATGCGGCCGTAATTCTGCGCGATCATCGACGGCACGACGGCACGGCAGCAATGAAAGACGCCGTCGAGATTGACGGTCAGGACATCGCGCCAGGCCTGCAGCTGATATTGCCAGGTTGGGACGTTCGGGCCGGCTATGCCGGCATTGTTCACAAGAATGTCGATGCGGCCCAGCCCTTTCAGCGTTGCATCGCATGCGCGCTCGACGTCGGCGTAGCTGCCGACGTCGACGGCAAAGGCCGAGGCGCCGAGTTCCTTCGCCGCTTTCTGCGCCAACGGCAGGTCTCGATCCCAGATCGCCACTTTTGCGCCGGAGGCAACAAAGCGCGCGGTAATCGCCCGCCCGATACCTTGGGCGCCGCCGGTGACGACAGCGTTGCGGCCGCTCAAGTCGATCTTATTGCCCATACGCCCTTCTCCTCTGCCGCAAGTTAGCCAAGCCGCACCTTGCTGGCGAGTGCGGCAGATGGCGGGGCCGCTATGCGTAACTCAGCGTTCGCGCGTAATCTCACTTTCGTGCCAGCGCCGCAGCAGTAGATGTGACAGCGCCGATAGGACGAAAAAGATGGCGACGCCGGCAGCCGACAGCAGCAGCAGCGCGGCAAACATGCGCGGAATATTGAGCCGATAGCCGGATTCGGCAATGCGATAGGCGAGCCCCGAACCGGCGCCCGCCGAGCCGGCGGCGATTTCCGCCACCACGGCGCCGATCAGCGACAATCCTCCGGCGATGCGCAGCCCGGCGAGCATCTGCGGCAGCGCCGCCGGCAGTTTCAGCCGAAACAGCACCTGCCAGCGCGACGCCTTGTAGAGCTCGAACAACGCGAGCAGGTTGTGATCGACCGAGTTCAAGCCGAGCGTGGCGTTGGCGAGCACCGGAAAGAAAGCGACGATCCATGCGCAGGCGAGTACGGCCAAAGGCTGCGGAAGGTAGATGAGCAAGAGCGGCGCGATCGCGACCACCGGCGTCACCTGCAAAATGACGGCATAGGGATAAAACGAATATTCGAAGGCCTTCCACCGATTGAACGCGACCGCCAGCACGATGCCGCCGACAGCGGCGAGCATGAAGCCTTCGAAGGTGATGGTCAGCGTGACCAACAACGAACGCCAGAGAAGTCCGCCGTCGGCAATCAAGGTGGACAGCACGAGGCCTGGCCCAGGCAGCACGTAGGGCGGAATAGCCAAAAGTGCTACAGCCGCGTGCCAGATCGCTACGACCAGAACCAGCACGAGTCCCGGAAAGAGGATGCGCATGGCGCCTTCGTTCATGCCGCCTCCGCCGTGGCTTTACCGAGCGCGTCGGCGACCTGCCGGCAGAAGCCGGCGTATTCTGCGGAGGTGCGGAACTCTTCGTGGCGCGGATAAGGTGCCGGGATCGCAATTTCGGTGAACACGCGGCCGGGGCGTGGGGTCATCACCACGATGCGCTGCGACAGATAGACCGATTCGAACACCGAATGCGTGACGAAAATCACCGTGCGTCGCATCTCCTGCCATAGCGCGAGCAAATCATTGTTGAGCTTGAACCGGGTGATCTCATCGAGTGCGGCAAATGGCTCATCCATCAGCAGCAACTGCGGCTCGGTCACGAGCGCGCGGGCAATGGAAACGCGCATCCTCATGCCGCCCGACAATTCGCGCGGATAGGCGTGTGCGAAGTCGGCAAGGCCGACGCGTGCAAGCGCATTGCCAACAGCTGCGGGCGCTCCGATGCGCGCAAGGTCAAGCGGCAGCCGCACATTGGCGGCGACGTCGGCCCAGGGCATCAGCGTCGGCTCTTGGAATACGAAGCCGAGCTTGCCGGCAGCCGAATTTTCCACATTGCCTTGCGACGCTTCGCTCAATCCAGCGACGATACGAAGCGCAGTGGACTTGCCGCAGCCCGACGGGCCGAGCAGCGAAACGAATTCGCCCTCACGCACTTCCAGGTCGAAGCCCCGCAGGGCGACAGTGCCGCGCTCGAACGCCTTGCTAACGTTGCGCAGCGAGACGATCGTTCCCGCATGAGTATCTGTTGGCGGCATCGCCGATCCGTTCATTCCCGGGCAAGCGGAAACCCAGACCGCGCTTTCGCGGGGACGAACGGAAGAAGATGGTGCATGCAGAGCATTAATTTGGCCGCAGGTTAACGCCGAAGCCTTTGTCGACGAACTGGAGCGTGTAGGCGCGCTTGTAATCGAGCCCTGCTTTGACCACGCCGGCTCGCACCATCTTGTCGAAGAAACTCTTCCAGTGCGCATCGGTCATGGCGCCGATGCCGAGCTTGAGCGTGTCGCCGGAATCGACAATGCCGTCTTCTTTCATTTTGGCGATGGAATAGGCGAGCTGACCGTCCGTCATTTCCGGGTTCTGCTTCTTGATGAGCGCGTTACCCGCCGACGCATCGCCGTAGAGATAATGGTACCAGCCGATGGCGGAGGCATCGACGAAACGCTGGACGAGGTCCGGCTTTTTCTCCACCAGATCGCGACGCGTCTCGATCAGTGTCGAATAGCTGTTGAAGCCGTAGTCCGCAAGCAAGAAGACCTTCGGCTTAAAATGCGCCTGCTTTTCCACAGCGAAGGGCTCTGACGTCACATAACCTTCCATCGCCGAGCGTTTGTCGGCGATGAACGGTTGCGCATTGAAGGTGTAGGGCTTCACCTTCGCCTCGTTGAAGCCGTAGTCGGCTTTGAGCCACTGGAAATACGTGGTCATGCCTTCTTTCGACACGAACAGCGTGAGCGATTTGAGCGCCTCGAAGCTTGCTACATCGGGGTGCGCGATCAGAACCTGGGGATCCTTCTGGAAGCTCGCGGCCACCGCGACCGTCGGAATATTGTGCTCGACGGCGTCGAAGGACTGCAGCGAGTTGGCGCTCATGAAGAAGTCGATCTTGCCGACCGGAAGCAGGATTCGGTTATTCACGTTCGGGCCGCCCGGCACGATGGTGACATCCAGGCCGTACTTCCTATACGTGCCGTCGGCGAGCGCCTGATAAAAGCCGCCGTGCTCGGCCTCGGCGACCCAATTGGTGCCGAAGCGCACTTTGTCGAGCTTTTGCGCCTGCGCCGCCGCACCGGCGGCGAGAAGTAAAAAAAGTGCAGCGATCGTCCTCATGCCGCCACTTTGTCATCGGCGCGGCAAGTCTCGCAAGCGGCAAGTCTCGCAACTGGCTTTGAACGTTTTTCGCCGACGGCGCGACGTATGGGTAGCTGCAAGCGCGAGTACCCAAACGATCGACCGGCGTGCCCGCCGTCCACCCGCGCCGGTCGCTTCGACCCGCCCGGCAAGTCCCCGACCGGGCGGGTCGCTTTTCACCGGGCGTGACGGAGCATGCGCCGCGGCCGGCGGCATTACGCCGGCTTGCTTTGCCCGCAGCGATTTGCATTGATAATCCAAACAGCAGCCGCGGCCGGCCTTTGGCGCGAGCAAAAAAAGCGCAGTTGTGGAGGATTGCATGGCATTCACAAAAACTCTGTTCACGCTTGCGGCCGCGACCTTGCTGTCGGTCGGAACCGCAGCAGCGCAGACCGAGATCAAGTTCGGCCATGTCGGCGAACCGGGCTCGCTGTTCGACCAATCGGCGCAGGAATTCGCCAAGCGCGCCAATGCCAAGCTCGGCGACAAAGCCAAGGTGGTGGTCTATGGCTCGAGCCAACTCGGTGGCGATAGCGAGCTGATGAAAAAGCTCAAGCTCGGCACGGTCGACCTGGCGCTGCCATCGACGGTGATGTCCTCGCAGATACCGATCTTCGGCCTGTTCGAAATGCCGTATCTGGTCAAGGACCGCGACCAGATGGCCAAAATCCGCGATCAGATCGTGGTGCCGACGATGGTGCCGGTCGCCGACAAGGCCGGCTACCACATTATCGCCGTCTGGGAGAACGGGTTCCGCCAGATTACCAACAACAAGCATCCGATCAACGTGCCGGCCGACCTGCAAGGCATCAAGTTGCGCGTTCCCGGCGGTACCTGGCGCGTGAAGATGTTCAAGGCCTACGGCGCCAATCCGAGCCCGCTGGCTTTTTCCGAAGTCTTCGTTGCCCTGCAAACCGGTGTGATGGACGGCGAAGAAAATCCGTTGGCGCAGATCTATCCGGCGCGCTTCTATGAAGTGCAGAAATATCTGTCGATGACCGGCCACGTTTATACGCCGGCCTATGTCACCGCCGGCGCGAGTTGGGCGAAGCTGCCGCCGGACGTGCAGAAGATTCTCAAAGACACCGCGGTCGAGATGGAGCCGGTGGTGTACAAAATGGCCGCCGATCTTGACGAGAGCCTGTTCAAGAAGCTGAAGGACACCGGCATGCAGATCAACAATGCCGACAAAGAAGCCTTCATCAAAGCCAGCAAGCCGATTTACGATGAGTTCGGCAAGGAAGTGCCCGGCGGCAAGGAGCTTATCGAAAAAGCGCTTGCGCTCGGCAAGTAATTTCGCGAAGAGAAGCACAGGGGCCGCCTTCGGGCGGCTCCTGCATTCTGGAGTGAGCACTTGAGTCTCGAGCGAGTACGCGCAGCCTTCGAGCGCCTGCTCGAAGCCATCGTCGTGGTCCTGGTGGCAGCTTTGACGCTGCTGGTGATCTGCGGCTTCTGCTTCCGCTACGCCGGCTATTCACTCTCGTGGTATGACGAAATCGCTTCCGTCGGTCTCGTCTGGCTGACCTATTACGGCTCCGCGCTGGCGGCGCTGCGCGGCGCGCACATCGGAGTTCCCGGCTTCGTCA
The DNA here is from genome assembly GCA_035652735.1 of Pseudolabrys sp. Taxonomy (GTDB): domain Bacteria; phylum Pseudomonadota; class Alphaproteobacteria; order Rhizobiales; family Xanthobacteraceae; genus Pseudolabrys. The sequence goes on from DASRDF010000049.1 coordinate 12,208, forward strand.
ATGCCATGCCGCCCAAGTTCCGCGTGGCGGCTGCCCTGTTCGCCGAGGCTATCGTTTTCGTTTTCTTCATCATGCTCGCCTGGACCGGCATCCAGGTCGTGATCGTGCTTGGCGGCGATAACCTCGTCAGTCTGGAATGGATGCCGCAGCGGGTCACCGCGTCCGCAGTTCCAATTGGCGCCGCGCTGTTCGTGATCGCGGAGGCGCTGCGCCTGCCCAAGGTGCTGCGCGACGCCCGCGGAGGAGGCTTCATCGACACCGAAGCGATCGAGGCGATGTCGCACGGCGCGCCCGACTTGAGCGGCGGCGCGGAGGCCAAGCAATGACGATCACGCTGATGCTCATCGGCATGATTGCGCTCGCAGTGCTCAACGTGCCGATCGCCATCGCGCTCGGCTTCGTCGCCATGGTTGCCATCGTGTTCATCCAGGGCACGCAGATGCTGCCTAATCTGGCGCTGGAGATGTACGACGGCGCCTCGAGCTTTCCGCTGCTGGCCATTCCGCTGTTCATTTTGTCGGGCGCGATCATGAACGCCTCTTCGATCTCGCGGCGGCTGATCGCGTTCGCCACGGCGGTGGTCGGCTGGATTCGCGGCGGCCTTTCGATGGTGGCGATCGGGACGTCCGTGTTCTTTGCGGAGATTTCGGGGTCAGCGGTGGCCGACGTCGCCGCGCTCGGCACCATCCTCATTCCGGCGATGAAAAGCCGTGGCTATCGGAAGGAAGTGGCGGCGGCGACCATGTCCTCGGCGGCAAGCCTCGCCATCATCATCCCGCCCTCGATTCCCATGGTGCTCTATGCGGTGATGGCGCAGACGTCCGTGGTGAAACTGTTCGTCGCCGGCATCATTCCCGGCTTGATCGGTGCGTTGGCCATGGCCGGCGCGGCTTATTACCACGCCGTCAAATACAAGTTTCCGCGCGAGCAGGCTTTCCGCCTCGCCGAAGTCTGGCGCACTTTCAAAGAGGCGCTGTGGGCGTTCATTTTGCCCATCGCCATTCTTGGCAGCATCTTCGGCGGCATCGTCACCGCCACCGAAGGCGCCGGCATGGCCGTCGTCGCCGCCATCGTGGTCGGCGGCTTCATCTACCGCGACCTCGATTTCCGCGAGCTGAAGAAGGCGTGCATCGACGGGGGCATCCAGACCGCGGTGGTGATGTTGTTGGTGGCGGCGTCGGCGCTGATCGGGACCTTTCTCACCGAGGCGCAGCTGCCGCAGGCGCTCGGCCACGCCATTACGAACGTCACCGACAACAAATACGTCGTATTGCTGCTGCTCAATATCGCCTTCCTGATCCTCGGCTGCTTCCTGCATTCGGCGGCGGCGATCATCCTTGTGATTCCCATCGTGATGCCGATGGTCAACGCCGTCGGCATCGACCCCATTCACTTCGGCCTCGTGGTGACGCTCAACCTCGCCATCGGCCAGCAAACCCCGCCGGTCGCCAGCGTGCTCATGACGTCCTGCGCCATCGCCAAAGCCGACATCTGGGAGACCACCAAGGACAACGTGCCCTATCTGGTGGCGTTGGTCGCTGTGCTCTTGCTTTGCACCTACGTTCCGATCATCCCGATGCTGCTCGTCAACCTGTTCTACGGCGGCTAGCGCGCTAACGCTCGAGCTCGCGGCGGACCATCTGCGCGCCTGCCACCATCGCCTGCATTTTCCCGAATGCAACTTCGCGCGGCAGATATTTCATGCCGCAATCGGGGGCGATTGCCAGGCGTTCCGCCGGAACATAGGCGAGCGCGTCGCGGATGCGCGCGGCGACCGCCTGCGGTGTCTCGACCTGCAGGGTGGAGAGGTCGATCACTCCGAGAACGATCGTCTTCGACGGCAGCTTTTGCAGAATCTTGAGGTCGAGCTTGGGCTGCGCGGCCTCGATAGAGATTTGCGCGGCACACGACCCTTCCAGTTCGGGGAGGAACGAGTAGCCGGACGGCTTCTCGTGCACGACTGCGGCATAGCCGAAGCAGAGATGCACGGCGACGGTGCCTTGCACGCCGTCGAGCGCGCGATCGAGCGCCTTGAGACCATACGCCCGCGCCTTATCGGGATGTTGCTGCATCCAAGGCTCATCGATCTGAACGATATCGGCGCCGGCAGCGAAGAGGTCCTTGATCTCTTCATTGACCGCAGCGGCATAATCGAGCGCCATCTCCTCGTCGCTTGCATAGAACTCATTCTGTGCCTGCTTCGACATGGTGAACGGCCCCGGCACCGTCATCTTCACCGGCTTTTTTGTGTTGGCGCGCAGGAACTGGAGATCGCGCAGCTCGACAGGATGCCTGCGTCTAATTTTGCCGGTCACCCGCGGCACCGGGATCGGCTTGCCCGACCGATTGATCGTGGTGCCCGGATGTTCCGCATCGATGCCCTCGAGCGCAGTGGCGAAGCGGTTGGAGTAGCTTTCACGACGCTGTTCGCCGTCGCTGATAATGTCGAGGCCGGCGCGCTCCTGGTCGCCGATCGCAAGCAGCGTCGCCTCGTCCTGCTTGGCTTCAAGTTCGGCGGGCGGCGGAAGCCACAGGTCCGCCATGCGCACGCGCGGCACCATCTTCGACAGCCGCGCTCGGTCGATCAGCCAATCCGGCTGCGGATAGGAGCCGACGAGGGTCGTGGGCAGAAGCTGGGCCGGCACGTCTTCTCCGCCGTCATTCCGGGCATTCACGTCTCATTCTGAAAGGTGCGGCTGGCCGGAACAAGCCCGCCCATGACTGTTATTGGCGCGCCGCCTGCAAGCTCAGCTCCAGCACCCGTGCCACATGCCACGCCTCGCGCTCGGTGCCGTCGTGGATCTGATGCCGGCACGATGTGCCGTCGGCGACGATCAGCGCATCCACGGGCGCTTTGCGCACCGCCGGCAGCAGCGAGAGTTCGCCCATCTTCCGCGAGACATCGATGGTCGCGGCGTCGTAGCCAAAGCTGCCGGCCATGCCGCAGCAGCTCGACTCCACCGGTTCGACTGTCAGCTCGGGCACGAGCTTCAGCACGCTTTCGACAGCCCGCATGGCGTCGAAGGCCTTCTGGTGACAGTGACCGTGGAGCAGCGCTTTGCGCGGCAGCGGCGCCAGCGGCAGATCGAGGCGTCCTTGCGCGAGCTCTCGCGCGAGGAACTCCTCCAACAGCAGCGCGCTCGTCGCCAACCTCTCCACCACGTCGCTTTTGACCAATGCGGGCACCTCGTCGCGAAATGTAAGAAGGCAACTCGGCTCAAGACCGATGACGGGCATTCCGCGCGCGATGTAGGGCGCCAGCGCCGCCAACGTGCGCTCGATCTCGCGCTTGGCTTCGCCGATCTGACCGACCGCAAGAAACGTGCGGCCGCAGCAGAGCGGCCGCTCGCCATCGCCGGAAGGCAGCAATGCATGGACGCGATAGCCGCCGGCGACCAACACGCGCCGAGCGGCATCGAGGCTCTCGCGTTCGAAATAGCGGTTGAAGGTATCGGCGAACAGCACCACGTCGCGGCTGGTGTCGGCGCCGGAACCGGCGACATACGACCAATCGGAGCGATCCTCGTAGATATCGCTGCGCCAGCGCGGCAGGCTGCGGCGGGCGGAAAAGCCCGCCACCTGCTCCGAGATCTTGCGCAGCATGCCGCTGCCGTCGCGCAGGTTGAAGACCTGCGGGTGGCGCGCGGCATAAGGCGCGTAGCGCGGCAGCCAGCCGATCAGCCGGTCATGCAGGCTGAGGCCGTATGTTGCCGCGCGCGCCGCCTGGTGCTCGATCTTCATGCGCGCCATATCGACGCCGGTCGGGCATTCGCGTCGGCAGGCCTTGCAGGAGACGCACAGCGACAGCGTCTCCGCCATTTCGTCGGAGGCGAGCGCGTCCGGCCCGAGCTGGCCGGTGACGGCGAGCCGCAGCGTGTTGGCGCGACCGCGGGTAACGTCACGCTCGTCGCGGGTCACCCGATAGCTCGGACACATGACGCCGCCGGCCAGCTTGCGGCAGGCGCCGTTGTTGTTGCACATCTCCACCGCGCCCTGAAAACCGCCTCCCGCGCCCGGATAGGCGGACCAGTCGAGATGCGTCTTGATCTCCACGCCCCGATAGTTCGGGGGATAACGGAACAAATTGCGGTCATCGAATTTCGGCGGCCGCACCACTTTGCCGGGGTTGAACAGACCCTGCGGATCGAAGCGGTCCTTGACTTGCTCGAAGGCGCGGGCAAGCCGCGAGCCGAACATCGGCTCGTTGAATTCCGAGCGCACCAATCCGTCGCCGTGCTCCCCGGAGTGCGAGCCTTTGTACTCGCGCACCATGGCGAAGGCCTCCTCGGCGATCGCGCGCATGCCAGCAACGTCTTTATCCTGCCGCAGGTTGAGAATCGGCCGCACGTGCAGGCAGCCGGCGCCGGCGTGCGCGTACCAGGTGCCGCGCGTGCCATGCTTCTCGAAGATCGCCGTCAGGCGCCCGGTATACTCGGCGAGATGCTCGAGCGGCACGGCGCAATCCTCGACAAAGGAGACCGGCTTTCCCTCCTCTTTCATCGACATCATGATATTCAGCCCGGACGTGCGCACTTCCGCGATTGCACTCTGCAAATCCGGGCTGAGCACTTCGATGACCCCGCCCCATTTCGCGCCCTGCCGATCCCAGCCGAAGCCGAGATCGCCGATCAATTCCTTGAGGTCATTCAGATTGCGCAGATTGTCTTCCTGGTCGTCGTCGCCGAATTCGACCACCAGGACCGCTTCCGGAGCACCGCGCACGAATTTCTCGAGCGTCGGTTGGAAGATGGGGATCGCGCGGGCAAGCTCGATCATGGTGCGGTCGATGAGCTCGACGGCGATCGGCCCAAGTTTGACGATATGCTGCGCCGCGCTCATCGCCTCGTAGAAGCTGCCGAAATGCACGGCGCCCACCGCGCGCTGCGGCAGCAGCGGAGCGAGCGCGAGTTCGATGCGGGTGGAGAAGGCGAGCGTTCCCTCGGAGCCGACGAGGATGTGCGACAAATTGACGTCGTTTTTGCCCGGCACCAGCGCGTCGAGATTGTAGCCGCCGACGCGGCGCTGCACCTTCGGGAAGCGCGCCTCGATTTCGGCAGCCTCGCGCGCGGCGATCGCCAGCAAATCTTTGGCGAGCGGGCGCAGCGGCGCCGCCACGTCCTTGATGCTGCTGCCGAGCGGCCCGAAATGCGCCAGCGAGCCGTCCGCCAGCACCGCCTCGATCGAGACTACGTTATCGCGCATGGTGCCGTAGCGCATGGAGCGGCCGCCGCAGGAATTGTTCGCCGCCATGCCGCCGATGGTCGCCCGGGAGGACGTGGAAATGTCCACCGGAAACCAGAGGCCGTGCTTCTTCAGCTGGCGATTGAGGTCGTCGAGCACGATGCCCGGCTCGACCGTGCAGCGCGCGCGCGCGACATCGAGATCGAGAATGCGCGTCAGGTATTTCGAGCAGTCGATCACCAGCGATTCGCCGACCGTTTGTCCCGCCTGCGAAGTGCCGCCGCCGCGGGCGAGCACGCTCACCCGCTCGTCGCGTGCAATGCTGATGGCGCGTTCGGCTTCCTCGACGGTGCGCGGGGCGACCACGCCGACGGGCATGATCTGATAGTGCGACGCGTCGGTCGCATAGCGTCCGCGGGCGAAGCGGTCGAAATGTACGTCCCCACTCAACTCGGCCTTAAGTCGCCGTTCGAGGCCGGGCATGACGACTGCCACGTTTCTTATCCTTGTTGGGCCGCGTTGAGCCGTTGAGTTGAGGGACGACGAAGAGTTGCCGCTGCGGAAAACTGCTTGACCGCAATGTTGCATTCATAGTTCAACGCGGGCAAGCACCGCCCTCTGGCCGGGACGGGCCGGGAACCGTTCAAAACTCCCTTGAAATAGCGCCTTTTAGGAGTGGACTGACGATGGCTAAAAATTCTTCGCGTGCGGTGGGGCGTCACCTTTTGCACATCCCCGGCCCGACGCCGGTGCCCGATCGGATTTTGCGGGCCATGGATACCCCGATCATCGATCACCGCGGCCCGGAATTCGCCAAACTTGCCAAGCGTTGCCTCGATGGAATCAAAACCATTTTCAAAACCAGCAACCCGGTGATCATTTACACCGCGACCGGCACCGGCGCCTGGGAAGCGGCGCTCGTCAACACATTGTCGCCCGGCGACCGCGTGCTGATGGTGGAGACCGGCCAGTTTGCCACGTTGTGGAAAAAGATGGCGGAGCGGCTCGGTCTCAAGCCGGAATTCATTACGACCGACTGGCGGCACGGCGCCGATCCCAAAGCCATCGAAGCCAAGCTGCGCGAGGACAAGAACAAGGAGATCAAGGCGGTCTGTGTTTTGCACAACGAGACTTCGACCGGCGCGCTGACCCCAATAGCGGACATCCGCAAGGCCATTGACGCCGCAAATCATCCGGCGCTGTTTTTCGTCGACACCATTTCCTCGCTGGCCTCGACCGACTATCGGCATGACGAATGGGGTGTCGACGTGTCGGTGGGTGGCGCTCAGAAAGGCCTGATGCTGCCGCCCGGCATGTCGTTCAACGCCGTCAGCGACAAGGCGCTGGCCGCCAACAAGACCGCCAAGCTGCCGAAATCGTTCTTCGCCTGGGACGAGATGCTGGCGATGAACAAAATCGGCTTCTTCCCTTATACGCCGGCGACACAGATGCTGCACGGCCTTATCGAAGGCATCGAGATGCTGCACGAGGAAGGTCTCGACAATGTATTCGCGCGGCATGCGCGGCTGGCGGAAGCCACGCGGCGCGCAGTGAAAGCGTGGGGTCTCGAAAACCTCAACAAGAATCCAAGCCAATATTCGCCGACGATCACCGCAGTCATGGTGCCGGATGGCCATGACGCCGACAAGTTCCGCGCGCTGGCGCTCGAAGAGTTCAACATCTCCTATGGCGCAAGCTTCGGCGCCTATGCCGGAAAATATTTCCGCATCGGGCACCTCGGCGACATCAACGATGCAGCGCTGATCGCCGGCCTTGGCGCCACCGAAATGGCGCTCGCGCTCGCCGGCATTCCGCACAAAAAAGGCGGCGTGCAGGCGGCCATGGATTATCTCGTTTCTGCCATCGGTGCCGGCGCCAAGCGGGCAGCGGCCGAGTAGTCGCGCTGCCACACCGCTGGTCCCCGCGACCCTATGCCAAGGCTTCGACGGGTTCGACCCGAGTCCGCCGAAGCTTTAGCGAAGGCGGAAAGCGGGGACCCCACTTTTCATTTCTTCCTCGCCTGATTTCCCGCTTTCGCGGAAAAGAGGGCGATATCGTTAGGCCGCGTCGACCCACTCGTTCGCCCGCACGATGCGGGACATAAAGTCCGTTACGGCCGTTAGCGTCGCCTCCGGCTGCTCGCGGTGCGGCGAATGCCTGGCGTCCGTGAGCAACGCGACCTCGACCGGGCAGTAGCATTCCCGCTCGGCCGTCTCGATCTGCTTCACGGTCCCATATTGATCGTTCTCGCCCTGCACGATCAGCACCGGCACGCGGATGTAAGCGAGAAATTCCGCGATGTCCCATTTGCGAAAGTCCGGATCGAGCCAGGCGTCGTTCCAACCTCTAAACGCATTATCGACGTTGGCGTGCCAGCGCGACAGGCGCGCGCGCAGATCGCCCGTCTCGTACGCCCTGCGCGCCTCTGCGATCGATTGGATGCCCATGTCCTCGGTGAAAAAATGCGGCGCCATGAGGACGAGCCCGCCGACCCGGTGATCCTGATGCGAGCCGGCATAGATCGCCGCGATCGAGGCTCCGTCGCTGTGGCCGAGCAGCACGCCGCGCCTGAATCCGATGGCGTCGAGCAGTTTCGGCAACGTGTCGCGCGCTTCATCATGCATGTATGACAGCGGGCGCGGCAGTGGGACCGGCGAAGACTTGCCGTAGCCGGCGCGCGAATAAACGAAAACGCCGCAGCCGGTCGCCTTCTGCAATTTATCGGGGAAGTCGCCCCACAGGCCGACGCAGCCGAGCCCTTCGTGCAGCAACACCAATGTCGGCGCCACATCTGGCCGCGGACCGATCATGCGGTATTCGAGCTGCTGCCGGCCGATGATGAGGAAACCGGAATCGTCCAAGCGTTTTGCCGTCATCGCTTCGCGAATTACGAGATGTGTCCTTCTGCGCGCAGCTTGAACCTCTGGATCTTGCCGGTTGCGGTTTTTGGCAGCTCCTTGCGAAACTCGACCCAGCGCGGATACTTGAAAGGGGCCAGCTTCGCCTTCACGTGCTCTTGCAGCGCGCGCATGAGCGCATCGCTGGCCTTTTCCGGCGTCTTGAGCACGACGAACGCCTTCGGCTTCACCAGCTTCTGCTCGTCGAACCAGCCGACCACCGCCGCTTCCAGCACCTCCGGATGCGACGACAGCGCCGCCTCTACTTCGAAGGGCGACACATACATGCCCGAGACTTTCAGCATGTCGTCGGCGCGGCCGCAGCAGACGTAATAGCCGTCCTCGTCTTCGATGTATTTGTCGCCCGAGCGCGTCCACTCGCCTTGGAATGTCGAGCGCGACTTCTCGCGGTTGTTCCAGTACATGATGGCGCTGGTCGGACCGCGGGCGTACATTTCTCCCATCTCGCCTTGCTTGACCGGCTCGCCGTCCTCGCCGATCAGCTTGATCTCGTAGCCTGGCACGGGCTTGCCGGTGGTGCCGTACTTGGTCGCGCCCGGGCGATTTGTGAGATAGATGTGCAACATCTCGGTGGTGCCGAGGCCGTCGGAAATTTCCACGCCGTACCGTTCCTTCCAACGCTTGGCGATCTCCTCGGGCAACGCCTCCCCGGCAGAAATGCAGCGCCTGATCTTGATCTCCGACTTCTGCGGCGCATTCGCGCTGGCGAGAAACGCCGCATAGAAGGTCGGCACTGCATAGAACACGGTGATCGGATGCTGGCGCAGCAGCGCGGCGACCGCATCGGGCGTCGGCCGGTCGGCATAGAGCACGGTGGTCGCGCCGACGGTGAGCGGGAAGGTCATGGCGTTGCCGAGGCCGTAGGCGAAGAACAGCTTGGCCACGGAATAGCAGACGTCGCTTTCCCTGATGCCCGCAATCGGCGTGCCGTAGAGATCGGCGGTGAGCTTGAGACTGGCGTGCACGTGCACGGCGCCCTTCGGCTTGCCGGTTGAGCCGGAGGTGTAGAGCCAGAACGCCATGTCGTCGGCAACCGTCGGCGCGGTGTAATCATCCGGCTCGTCGGCGCCGATCAGGTCCTCGAACAGCCGGTAGCCGTGCGGATTGGCGCCTGAGACGATCACGTGCTCGAGATCCGGCGCTTCCTTGATGAGTTTCTCGAATTTGGGAAACAGCGCTTCCGACACCACCAGACCTTTGGCGCGGCTGTCGGCGAGCATGAAGCGGTAGTCGTCCTCGGTGAGCAGCGTGTTGACCGGCACGGCGATGATGCCGGCTTTCAGACAGCCGAGGAACGCCGTCGGCCAGTCGACGGTGTCGAGCAGCGCGATGAGCACCCGCTCCTCGCGGCGAATGCCGAGACCGCGCAGCGCCGTGGAAAAACGGGCGACGCGGTCGGCGAGTTGGCCGTAAGTGAGCGTGCCGCGCGCGTCGATGTAAGCCGGCTTGTTGGCGCGGCCGGCGGCGAGATTGCTCTGCAGCACATCGGCGGCGAAGTTGTAGTCGCGCGGCACCGTCGGCGCAGTCGCGCCTATGTCATGCGTCACCGCTGCAAGAGCGGACATCATGCGCACGTCTCCCACATCGGCATGTCGCCGCCATTTCCAACCTGGAGGGCATCGTGCATGGCTTCCT
>DASRDF010000050.1:0-5930 GCA_035652735.1 Pseudolabrys sp.
CGGCCGATGCCCGCCCATCTTGCCCGGTGCAACGCTGCCGGTCTGCCGCAGCCGCCGCACCCAGGTGATGACCGTATTGACGCCCAGCCCAAATTGCTTCGCCGCCCGGCGACACGATAGCCCGCCGCTCACGACCGCAGCGACCGCCCGCTCACGCAAATCCATCGAATACGGTTTGCCCATCCATGCTGGCCTCCTCCCAGCCAGCATGGTGAATCAGAAATCCGCCGATTTGGGAATCCCAAATCAAATCAGCCTAACTTCATACTGCTTTACCGCCGCAGCAGCCGGGGCATTCGCTTTCGAGCTCGCCGTGCGCCTCTTTGTCGGCCTTGACCTTCTCCAGCGCCACCACCTGCGCCCCGGTCAGCACCAGGCCCTCCTGGGCACTCTCGGCCTCCAGCGCCTTCAGCCGCTTCTTCATGGTTTCCAGGTCGTGGCGCAGCCACACGCAGCGCACGCCGGCGGGAGAGACCGACAGGCCGCGCTTCCTCAGTTCATTGGCCACCCGCACCTGCCCGAAGGCCGGCTGTTCGACGGCAAGCGCAACGATCGCTCCTCCACCTCGGCCGGCACCCGGTTCTTCAGCACCGGCTTCTTGCGAGTGATCTCCTGCAACGCCAGCTCGCCGCCTTTGTCGTAGAGCTCCTTGAAGCGATAGAAGCTGTCGCGGCTGTAACCCATCATCTTGCAGGCCTGGCTGACGCTGCCGAGCTGCCGGGCGAACTCCAGAAGCCCAGCCTTGGCGCGGATGATCCTCCGCTCCGTCGCCCCGATGTCCTCCCATGCGCCGAGGCGGGGCGCTTCGCCACCCCGACCGCTCCGCGCCCCGCCTCGGCTTGCGATTCGCCGTGGGGAACAAGACACCGTCTGTCAGATTAAGTTTTAGCTAATGCACGTCAGTCAGGAAAGAAACCCGCTCCAACAACTGCAACACCTTCAGCCTTCACCGCCTTGACATAGCTCCATTTGTGGGACGGTTCGGTTTGGCCAGGCTTAGGGAGCCAGTAGTCGACCCAGCCCTCTCCCTTCGTCTGCGCAGTTTTCAGAATCTCATCGTGGAACGCTTTGCCCATCCTGTCCTTCTCTCCGTGATACGCGCGCCCCTCGCGGGCGGGGAAGGCCGGATTCAGCAGTACGATGCCATCCGGCGCATAAGCAAAGATGTAGAGATCGCCGGAAAACCACTCGCTTCCACGCTGCCGAAATTCGGAGAATGCCGCCTTTCCTTTCGCATCTACCAAGGCCGCTGCTCGCTTCACTAGAGCTTCGATACGTTTCGCCTCAGGTGACGAGGGGGGCTGATCTTGAGCAAAAGAAGGATGACCGAACGCGAATACTAGCGCAATGAAAGAAATAGCGAGCTTCAGCATGGCGTCCTTCCTTTCACACCCAGCACCTCCAAATATACGGCGAGGTCAGGGGCGCTGAAAAGCCGCCCGGCCCACTGCAACAAATGCACCATGCGCGTCCCGGGCGGCTGATCACCCGGCGCATGGCCCGCGTTCGTAAGTTGTTGCTTCTGAATCCGAAAATGGCGCGCCCGAAGAGATTCGAACTCCTGACCCCCAGATTCGTAGTCTGGTGCTCTATCCAGCTGAGCTACGGGCGCCTGAGGACCGTCGCTTTACGGCGCGACGGGAAAAGATAGCTAACGTCTCAACCGCGCCTTGGCAAGCGGCTGGGCGGGCGGTCCGTCTTGGCGGCGGGGTCGCCGCGCCGGTGACGGGAGAAGCCCGCACGAGTTCCCGCCGGCAGGGGCGCGAGGGGGGCACGCGGTTTTTGCCGGCAACCGGGACCGCGTCGTGCGCAAACTACCGAAGCCGGGGTAAGCACCGCGCGCACAAGGTCGCGCCCGCGCATGCGGCGCAGCGGCGGGGCACGATGGGATTTCGACGCAATCGCGCGCGGCTCCGGTTTCCCGACAACACGAAGGAGCCGCGCGGCCGGCTTGCCGCGTCACGGTTTCAAGCCGAGGGCGGCGCGGAAACGCCTCTTGAGCGCGACGCCGTCGCGCAGGGGCAGGACTCTCGGCGACTCGTCCGCCGCAATCCTCACGCAGGCGAACAGCGGTCCGCTCAATGCCCTGAGCCGCTCGGCGAGACCGGCAAGGCCGGGCGCGTCCAGAACGTCGATACTGTCCGCAAAACCGGCGGCGCGCGCCAGGTCGGCAAGACCCACACCATGCGCCGTGTGACTGGGCTGACCCCCGGTCTCGCCATAGACCCCATTGTCGAACACGATCAGCGCAAGATTGCGCGGGCGCTTCGCCGCAATGGTGGCGAGCGCGCCGAGGCCCATCAGCATCTCGCCGTCGCCGGTGATCACTGCGACGCGTTTTTTCGGCTGCGCCAAAGCCAAGCCCAGCCCGATCATCGCCGCCCCTCCCATCGCCCCCCAGAGATAGAAATTGCGTGGATCATCGCCCGCCGCGGCCAGATCCCAGGTGGTTGAACCGAGCCCCGGCACCACAAGCAGATCCTCGCCCCGGTCGCGGACCAGCGCAGCCATCGCCGCGCGTCGGGAAAGGCTCATTTCGTCCACACCTTCTTGCCGATCAGGCGTTGTGAGAGGATGAGCGCAACGATCCGCTCATGCTCGAAAGCCCGGCATGCCGCATGCTCAGCTAAGCCGTCCACCTCTTCGGGCACACGCGCGCGATAAATCTCCGCATCGCAAAGCTTGAGCACCGGCTCGACGATCGAACCCATCGGCACCTGCCATGGATTGAACTCTTCCCACTCGCCGCGCATGGTGATGACCATCAGGACGGGAAAGCAACAGGCACGCGCCAGCGACAACATGTTGATGCAGTTGCCGACGCCGCTCGACTGCATCAGCAGGGCTGCCCGTTCGCCGCCGAGCCACGCTCCGGCAGCGAGCGCGACACCTTCCTCTTCCGTGGTCAACGCGACGTCATTAACGTCGGGATCGGCGCGACAGCGCGCGATGAGTCGCGCATGGCCGGCATCGGGAACATAACCGACTTGGCGCACGTCGGCGCGTTTGAGCGCCGTATAAAGGCGCTCCGGCCAGTCGGTCGCACCTCCGGCGCCGTTCATGCAGGTTCGTCTGCCTCCCGTTCCGGCGGGCGCCTGCCATCCTCGTCGCTGTCCTCCTTGACCGGAACCGCATAAACTCCGGACAACCAGCGGTTGAGGTCGATGTCGGCACAGCGCCGGGAGCAGAACGGACGGAACGTGCGCTCGCTCGGCCTGCCGCAGATCGGGCAGATCGCGAACGAGAGTCTGTGATCGAGCGCGGTCATGCCAGTCAATATATGCCTTCACGTCCAGAGCGCGAAGCCCATGCCGCACCCCGTACCGGCTGCAGAGCGATAGCACGGAATGTACTCCTGCCAGACAGTGTTCAGACGTTCGGCTGCGCCGGCGACCACGATCCAGTTGCGAATTTCCGACGATCCGGAGTTGAGCTTCCGGATAGGTATCGACGACAACGCTTCCCCGTCATTGCGCCGGCAGGCCTCGAGAACCCCGCGGTCAAGATCCTCATCGATGGTAAAATGGCTCAGGCCGCCGGACGCGAGGATACCGACCCGTGCCTTTCCCGGAGCGCTCTCAACCGCAGCACGGATCGCCTGCCCGAGTTGGTAGCAGCGGTGCGGGCGCGGCTGGTTCGGCGGGAAATAAGTATTGATCGCAATCGGCACGATCGGGATCACGCGATTGTTCATCATGCGCCGATGCACGAAGCCGAAGGCATGACCCTCGCCGTGCGTCCTCCCCAAACGCCTCGCTTGGCTCACGTCGAAACCCCGCTCCATTAGCTGCTCGATGAGGTGAAGCGCAAGTTTCGAGTCGACAGGATAGTGGCGACTTGTCTCGGGCTCGTGAAATTGCGAACGCGCCTTGCGCCAAAATGCGGGCGCATCCTCGTCCATGCGGAGCGGATTGTTCTCGATCGTTTCACCCCAGTAAACGAGAATTGCCGGCATGTTATCGTCCGAGTACTGCTCGTGCTGATCGTCGCCGACGACGATGAGGGCGTCTAGACCGGCATCCTCGATCTCGCGCGCGAGCCGAACGATGTTTGCGGTGCAGCGCGCGGAACGTTCCGCTTGGACGTCCGGTTGGATCTGCCGACGGATCGAAGGATCTGCCTTGGCGAGCAGCTCTCCATAGGTGCAGGGGTTGCCGTCCTTGTCGAGAAGCTTGCGCCCCGATGCGTCGATCGCAGCGTGTTTCGGATAATCTTCGGGCGGACTGTTGAGCAGCGGGCTGTGAGAGGTCCCGATGGCCAGAACAATTTCGCTCATGCAGATTCCGATCTATTGCCTCCGCGCTGCATCGCGCGCCCGCAGCTCGGTCTTGAGAATCTTTCCGTAGTTGTTTTTCGGCAGGGCATCGACGAAGACATAGTCCTTGGGACGTTTGAAGCGTGCAATATGGGCGAGGCATAACGCGTCGAGCTCGGCCGGACTCGCATCCCCGACCACGTAGGCGACGACGATCTCACCCCAGTCGCGGTCCGGACGACCGATTACCGAAACTTCACGCACGCCGGCGTGCTTGAGCAGCACCTCCTCGACCTCACGCGGATAGATGTTCGAACCGCCAGAAATAATGAGATCCTTGGATCGGTCCTTCAAGTGAAGATAGCCTTCCGCGTCGAAAAGGCCGACGTCCCCGGTATGCAGCCAGCCGGAACGGAGCGACGCCGCGGTGGCCTCGGCGTCCCGCCAATAGCCGGCCATTACCACATCGCCTCGGACCAGGATCTCGCCGGGTTCTCCCTGTGCCGTTGGCTTGTCGTCGCGATCTGCCACGCTCACCTCAACACAGGAATAGGGCCTGCCTGCGGAACCGAGGCGCGCCTGCCAACGCGGATGATCGCGTGCCGCAATATCCTGCTTCGATAGCGTAGTGATCGTCATCGGCGCCTCGCCCTGACCGTAGATCTGCGCGAGCCGCGGACCGAAGCGGTCAAGCGCCGCGAGCGCATCCTCGACATACATCGGGGCGCCGCCCCAGATAAGCGTGCGGATGTTCCCGACATTGCAATCCGCGGGTTGGGTCAGCAAGCGCTTGATCATTGTCGGCGCCGCAAACATCGACATGCGTCGCCACGCATTGAACAGAGTGATGATCTCCCCGGGTTCGAATCCGCCGCTCTCGGGGATTACCTGCACAGCGAGCCGCGCCACGTGCGGCATGATATAGAGACCGGAACCATGACTCATGGGCGCCGCGTGCAATATGGCGTCGCCCGGCACAATGGGGTCGACTTCGGCCGCATAGGCGTGGCTCGCCCAACTGAGGTTGCGGTGCGTCAGCATCGCACCTTTCGGGCGGCCGGTCGTACCCGACGTGTAGAACAGCCAGGCAAGGTCATCGCCGCCCCGCGGCGACACATCGACGGTATCGGCGGTCAGGAGCCTTTCATAGGCAGCGCTTCCGATGGTGATCAGATGTGTCAATGTGTTCGGCGCATGCGGCGCGATGTCGGCGTCGAGACCGGGCGACGCGAAGCAGACCCGAGCTCCAGACTGTTCGAGGATATAGCCGAGCTCTGCGCCGTGCAGTTTGGCATTGGCCGGCACCGCGGCACAGCCGGCGTGCCACACGCCGTAGAGCAATTCGACATAAGCCGGCATATTCCTGGCGACAATCGCGACGCGGTCACCGGCTTGCAGCTCGAGCCGCGTGCGCAGCGCACCGGCAAGCCGAGCGGCGCGTTCCGCCAAGCCGCCGTAGGTCAGGACCACGCGCGTGCCGAGCGCCACGGCTGGCATCTGCGGGTGACTGAGGCCGCAACGGTAAAGCCACGATGCGATATTCACGCGCGCCTCTTTTTATCGTCTGCGGGTGCGAGGGAGGTCGCCCGCGACGGGACCGGTGCGTCCCCGCGTGTCACCGGAAAGGCCAGCCTTACAACCTCGTCAACGTCCGCTCGAGCGGCAACGATAATGA
>DASRDF010000051.1:0-11429 GCA_035652735.1 Pseudolabrys sp.
CGCCGCGCACGGCGAAGCCGTCGACGAAGCCTACGACATCCTGGTCAAGCTCAGGCTCGGCGATTCATGCTATCAGCCGACGCGCGAGCTGCCCTACGGCCGCCAGCGGCTGCTCGAGATCGCGCTCGCGCTCGCCACCCGTCCGCGCGTGCTGCTGCTCGACGAGCCGGCGGCCGGCGTACCGCACGAGGAGAGCGGCGAAATTTTCGAGGTGGTCGCCGGATTGTCCAACAACTTGACGCTGCTGTTTATCGAGCACGACATGCACGTCGTCTTCCGCTTTGCCACCCACATCATCGTGCTGGTCGGCGGCGGCGTATTCACGCAAGGGTCGCCCAAGGAGATCGCCGCCGACCCGGACGTGCGCGAAGTCTATCTCGGGACCCGCAAGCATGGCTGAGGCGCTCATCAAGCTCGACAAGGTGACCGCCGGCTACGGCGACGCGGTGGTGCTGCACGACGTCTCGCTGGAATTGCCCGAGCACGGCAGCCTCGCCGTGCTCGGCCGCAACGGCGTCGGCAAATCGACGCTCCTGCTGACGATCATGGGTTACACGCAATTGCGCGGCGGCCGCATCGGCTGGCGCGGCGAGGACATTTCGCGCCTGGCGCCGCACCGCCGCGCCGCGGGCGGCATCGGCTGGGTGGCGCAGGAGCGGGAGATTTTTCCCTCGCTCAGCGTGGAAGAGAACCTCACCGTCGCCGCCCGCCGCGGCGCCTGGGATCTGCAAGGCGTCTACAAGCTGTTTCCGCGCCTGAACGAGCGGCGCAACAATCGCGGCAACCAGCTCTCCGGCGGCGAGCAGCAGATGCTGGCGATCGCGCGCGCGCTGATGACCAATCCGGCGCTGGTGCTGCTGGACGAGCCGTTCGAGGGACTGGCGCCGGTGATCGTCGAGGAGCTGATCGGCGCCATCAAGCAGATGCTGTCCGGCCGCAGCATCGCCATCGTCCTGGTCGAGCAACACACCGAAATCGCGCTGGAATTGACCCGCGACGCGATCGTGCTGGAGCGCGGCGCGGTTGTGCACCGGGCGGCCTCGCCGGCGCTTGCCAAGGACCTGCCGACGCTGGAGCGGCTGGTCGGGTTGCGCGTCGCCGCGACGGCATGACAGAGTAATTGCCATTGGCGCGGCCGCCAGGCCGCGAGCGAGCCCGGAATCCAGAGCAACACGGATAGGCCTTTCAAAAGGCTGTGGATTCCGGGCTCGCTCGCGGCGCTTGCGCCCCGGAATGACAAGGAAAATTGCATGCCCAATCCCATGATCCCGCGCGAGCGCGCCGATTATTCGGCGATCGTCGACCGTCCGCCGCTCAAACTGCCGGGCAATGCCCGCATCGTGTTCTGGACCATCGTCAATTACGAGGTCTGGGACATCGGCAAGCCGATGGCCCGGCAATTGCTCCCCGCGCCGACCGGCGTGCAGCTGATGCCGGATGTGGTGCACTGGGCTTTCCACGAATACGGCATGCGGGTCGGCTGCTGGCGGTTCCACGAGCTGTTCAAGAAGCTCAAGATCAAGCCGACGCTCGCCGCCAATGCGCGCATCTGCGAGGACTATCCACGCGTCGCCGAAGAGGCCAAGCGCGACGGCTGGGAATTCATGGGCCACGCCTACGAGCAGGGGCCGATCCACAAGGAGGCCGACCAGGCGGCGATGATCAATCGCACCATGGACATCCTGACGAAATTCAGCGGCAAGAAGCCGGTCGGCTGGCTCGGCCCCGGCCTGACGCAGACGCTCGAGACGCCGGAATTGCTCGCCGCGGCCGGCGTCAAATATATCGGCGACTGGGTCTATGACGACGAGCCGACCGTGATCCGCACCGCCAGGGGGCCGCTCGTCACGCTGCCCTACACCATCGAGTGCAACGACATCCCGATGATGCTGATCCAGCATCATGAGAGCGATTATCTTTTCAAACGCACCGTCGACCAGTTCGACCGGCTCTACGCCGAGAGCAAGAAGCGCGCGAAAATCTGCGCTTTGGCGATCCACCCCTACATCAGCGGCCAGCCGCATCGCATCAAATACCTCGAAGCCATCTACAAATACGTCAACAAGCACAAAGGCGTGCTGCACTGGAACGGCGCGCAGATCCTCGACTGGTATCAGTCCGTCGCCGCCAAGCAGTTGAAGGCCGCGGAGTGAATGCCGCGCCGTTGAGCCTGCTCGAGGTCAGCGGCGTCACGCTGCAGTACAAGACCGCGCGCCATCTCGTCACCGCGGCCTACAAGGTCGATTTCGAAGTCCGTCAAGCCGACCGCTATGTGATCCTCGGCCCCTCCGGCTGCGGCAAGTCGACCCTGCTCAAAGCCGTCGGCGGCTTCATGGCGCCGGTCGAGGGCACCATCCGCATGCGGGACCGCCCCGTGACGGAGCCGGGCCCGGACCGCATGATGGTGTTCCAGGAATTCGAGCAGCTGATGCCCTGGAAGACGGTCGAGCAGAACGTGCTGTTCCCGATGAAGGTGACCGGCAAGTTTCCGCGCGACGAGGTGGAGAAGCGGGCGCTGGCGGCAATCGACAAGGTGCAGCTCAGTCCGTTCCGCGACGTCTACCCGCACATGCTGTCGGGCGGCATGAAGATGCGCGTCGCCATCGCCCGCGCCATGGCGCTCGAGCCGGACATCCTGCTGATGGACGAACCGTTCGCGGCGCTCGACGCGCTGACGCGGCGGTCGATGCAGCAGGAGCTGTTGACGCTGTGGAAGCAGCTGCGCTTCAGCATGCTGTTCGTCACTCATTCCATCGAGGAGGCCATGCTCGTCGGCTCGCGCATCCTCATCCTGACGCCGCATCCGGGCCGCGTCCGCGCCGAGCTCGACACCTCGATGTTCGACTTTTCCAATATCGACTCCCCGGACTTCGGCCGCATGGCCAAGCGCATCCACGGCCTGCTGTTCGATGATCGAACCGCGGTGCCGGCATGAGCACGCCACGGCCCGAATTCGAGCGGCCGCCGATCGATGCCAGCCACATCGGCGATATCGAGCGCCCGCTGCCGCTCGGCGAACGCATTTTGCGCAACGACGCGGTGCAGCGCATCGCCATCATCCTGCTGCTGATCGCGGCCTGGGAGGCTTATGCGCGCTGGCTCGACTACGCGCTGCTGTTCCCGACCTTCACCGAAACCATCCGCGTCGCTTGGACGGATTTCGGCGAACTGTCGATGCGGATCGCCGCCACCATGCGCGCCCTGCTCATCGGCTACACGGCCGGCCTCGCCTGCGCCGCGGTGCTGACGACGCTTGCGGTGGCAAGCGATTTCGGCGCGCGCTTTCTGTCGACACTGACCGCGATGTTCAATCCGCTCCCCGCCATCGCCCTGCTGCCGCTGGCGCTGATCTGGTTCGGGCTGGGCACGCCCTCGCTGGTCTTCGTCATCGTGCACTCGGTGCTGTGGGCCGTGGCCCTCAACACGCTGACCGGCTTCCGCGCCGTGCCGGAGACGCTGCGCATGAGTGGGCGCAATCTCGGCCTGAAAGGCGTGCGCTATGTGCTGCTGATCCTGATCCCGGCGGCGTTTCCCTCGATATTGGCCGGATTGAAGATCGGCTGGGCGTTCGCCTGGCGGACGCTGATTGCCGCCGAACTCGTGTTTGGGGCATCATCCCGCTCGGGTGGGCTGGGCTGGTATATATTCGCCGCGCGCTCGGAGCTCGACACCGCCCGGGTCTTCGCCGGGCTGCTGGCGGTGATCGTGATCGGCCTTCTGGTCGAGGCGGTGATCTTCCGGGCGATCGAGGCGCGCACGGTCAAGCTCTGGGGCATGCAGAGATAAGTCAAGAACAAGGGCGGAGGAAACCATGTTCGTCAGATCGATAACGCAGACGCTGCTCGGCATCGCCGCCGCAACTTTGCTGGCGCTGCCGGCTCAAGCGCAGGTGCCGGAAATCCGCCTCGCCCGGCAGTTCTCCATGGGCTACCTGCAGCTCAACGTCATGGAGCACCAGAACCTGATCGAGAAGCACGCCAAGGCGCTCGGCATTCCCGAAGTCAAGGTGAGCTGGCTCACCTTCAACGGCCCCGCCGCGGTCAACGAGGCGCTGATCTCCGGCAATATCGATATCGCCTCGGGCGGCGTGCCGGGCCTCCTGGTGCTGTGGTCGCGCACCAAGGGAACGCCGCAGGAGGTGCGCGGCATCTCGGCGCTGTCCTCGCAGCCCTTCCTGCTCAACAGCCGCAACCCGAACGTCAAGACCATCAAGGATTTCAAGGACAGCGACCGCATCGCCGTGCCGGCGGTCAAAGTCTCGGTGCAGGCGATCACGCTGCAGATGGCGGCGGCCAAGGTCTTCGGCGACAAGGAATTCAGCAAGCTCGACTCGCAGACCGTATCGATGTCGCCGCCGGACGCCACCGTCGCGCTGATGAAGGGCGGCTCGGAGGTCACCGCGGCGTTCAGCGTGCCGCCGTTTCAGTATCAGCAGCTCGAAAGCCCCGACATTCATACGGTGCTCAATTCCTTCGACGTCATGGGCGGCTCGCATACCTTCACGGTGGCCTGGTGCTTCGCCGCGTTCCGCGACAAGAACCCCAAGCTGTACAAGGCGCTGGTCGAAGCGCTGAAGGAAGCGACCGACATCGTCAACAAGGACAAGCAGGCGGCCGCCAGGCTATGGATCGAGGATTCGCATTCCAAGCTGTCGCCCGACATGGTCGGCAAGATCGTCGCCGGCCCGCAAGTGCATTGGACCATGGTGCCGGAACACACCATGAAATATGCCGACTTCATGGCAAGCGTCGGCACGCTCAAGAACAAGCCGGCGTCGTGGCAGGATTACTTCTTCCCGGAGATCCACGGCGAGAAGGGAAGCTGACTTTCTCGTCATGGCCGGGCTTGTCCCGGCCATCCACGCCTTCCTTTGGCAAGGCTGTGGGACGTGGATGCCCGCGACAAGCGCGGGCATGACGACCGCTATCGGCTCGCCACCACCTTGTGCCGCTGCTCGCCTAACCCGTCGATCGACGCCGTCACCACGTCGCCGGCTTGCAGATAGACCGGCGGCTTTTGCCCGAAGCCGACGCCCGCCGGCGTGCCGGTCAGGATGACGTCGCCCGGCTGCAGACTCATGAAGCGGCTGATGTACGCCACCAGCGCCGGCACGCCGAAGATCATGTCGCGCGTGTTGCCGTTCTGCTTGACGACGCCGTTGACGGAAAGGCGCAGCGCCAGACCGTGCGGATCGGGGATTTCCGCGCGCGTTGCAACCCAGGGCCCAAGCGGCGCGAAGCTGTCGCAGCTCTTGCCCTTGAAGCCCTGACCGCCGCGGTTGAACTGGAAGTCGCGCTCGGAAAAATCGATGCCGAGCACGTAGCCGAACACATGGTCCAAGGCATCGCGCTCCGCGATATCGGCGCCCGGCTTGCCGATCACGACGCCGAGCTCAACCTCCCAGTCGATGCCCTTGGAATCGCGCGGGATGACGACATCGTCATTCGGCCCACACAGCGCACTCGTCGCCTTCAGGAACAGCGTCGGCTCTTTCGGCAAGGCGAGCCCGGTCTCCTCGGCATGATCGCGATAGTTGAGGCCGACGCCGATGATCTTGCCGACTTGCGCCAAGTCGAACACGTCGCCGCCAAGCGGCGTGCGCGCATCGCGTGTATGCCGCACCATTTTCATTGCATCGAACTCCGCCTCGGTCTCACCGGCCTACCCTGTACAAGATCATAAGCGCCTGCAAAACTGGCCCACGTCATTCCGGGACCGCGCGAAGCGCGGGGCCCGGAATCCAGAACGATTGACCGCGCTTTGTGTCTGGATTCCGGGCTCGCGGCCGTTGGCCGCGCCCCGGAATGACGAGAAAAAAGGACCCGCCCGTGAACTTTCCCAAGCCGAATGTCGGCATGCTGCCGAACGACCGCCTCGCCTATTCGCCGATCGTCAACCGCAAGCCGCTCAAGCTGCCGAAGGGCGCGCGCATGGTGGTGTGGACCGTCACCAATGTCGAGGAATGGGACCCGACGCAGACCATGCCGCGCACGGTGCTCACCCCGCCGGCCGGCGGCTCGCCGATGCCGGACATCCCGAACTGGTGCTGGCACGAATACGGCAACCGCGTCGGCTTCTGGCGGCTGTTGCAGGTCTACGACGAGTTCAAGATCCCCGGCGTCATGAACATCAACGGCTCGGCCGTCGAGGCCTTCCCGGACATCGTCAAGGCTTGCGTCGAGCGTAACTGGGAGTTCGTCGGCCACGGCTACACCCAGCGCAACATGCAGAAGGTCGAGAACGAGCGCGCCGACATCAGAAAGAGCGCCGAGGTGCTGGAGCGCGCGACCGGCAAACGGCCGCGCGGCTGGCTCGGCCCCGGCCTCACCGAGACCTGGGAAACGCCGGACGTGCTGGCCGAGGAAGGCTATGACTATGTCGCCGACTGGGTGCTGGACGATCAGCCGGTGTGGCTGAAGACCCGCGGCAAACCGATCCTCAACATCCCTTACACCCAGGAATGCAATGACGTCGCCATGATGCTGATCCAGCATCACAAGGCGAGCGAGTTCTACGAACGGGCGATGGACCAGTTCGAGCAGATCTACAAGGACGCCAAGGGCTCGGCCCGCCTCATGGCGATTTCGGTGCATCCCTACATCATGGGCGCGCCGCACCGCGCCAAATATTTCCGCAAGATCTACGAGAAGATCCGCAAGAAGCGCGACGTGCTGTTCTGGACCGGCGCGCAGATCGCGGACTGGTACAAGAAGGTTGGGCCGCAGGCGCCCGAGTGAGCCGGACAACCCGGACCACAAAGCAGAGCGTACTCCCCTCCCCCTTGTGGGGAGGGGTTGGGGGTGGGGGTCCCGGGGGTCAGACGACAGTCATCAGTAATCAGATCGCGCTCTTGTTGCGCTGATTACTGATGACTGATTACTGATGACTGACTACTGATACCTGCCACCCCCTCCCTAACCCTCCCCCACAAGGGGGGAGGGAACAGGCTGCGAATTGCCGCACGCCCACAACCGATTCAAAAGGCCGCACCCATGCACCCACGCGAACGTCTCGCCTATTCGCCGATCGAAGGCCGCCCGCCGCTGAAATTCCCCAAGGGCGTGCGCCTGGTGATCTGGCCGGTGCTGACGCTGGAGGAATGGGACATGTCGCGGCCGATGGCGCGCATGGTGATCTCGCCGCCGCAAGGCCAGCCGCAGCAGCCCGACCACCCGAACTGGACCTGGCACGAATACGGCATGCGCGTCGGCTTCTGGCGGCTGCGCAAGGTGTTCATGGAGCTCGGCATCTCGCCGACCGTGCCGATCAACGCCCGGGTCTGTGAGACCTATCCGACGGTGGTGAAAACCTGCATCGACAGCGGCTGGGAACTCGCCGCGCACGGCTACGACCAGGTACCGATGCACAAGGTCGACGACCAGCGCGCCGTCATCATGAAGTCGATGGACTTGATCGAGCGCTTCTCCGGCAAGCGGCCGCGCGGCTGGTTCGGCCCCGGCCTGACGCAGACCTTCGACACGCTCGACTATCTCTCCGAGGCCGGCGTCGAATATGTCGGCGACTGGGTGCTGGACGACGAGCCGGTGACGCTGAAGACCACGCACAAGCCGGTGGTGGCGTTGCCGTATAATTTCGAGGTCCACGACATCGTGCTGTGGGCACTGCAGTATCAAATGTCGGATGCCATGCACGAGCGGGCGCGCGATCACTTCGCGTGGCTTTACGCCGAAGCCGCCGAACGGCCGAAGGTGATGGCGATCTGCACGCATCCCTTCCTGTGCGGCGTGCCGCACCGCATCGGCCACATTCAGCGCATGTTCAAGGAGCTGCTGTCGCGCGACGGCGTCGTCGCCTGGAGCGGCGACAAGATTTTGGATTGGTATTTGGGACAGCGGTATTAAGATCGAGCGATTTGACATTCGGCCGCGCGGCGATCGCAAGCCTGTTCCCTCCCCGGGGAGGGTTAGGGAGGGGGTGGCAGGTATCAGTAGTCAGTCGTCAGTAATCAGAGCAACAAGCGCGCGATCTGATTACTGATGACTGTCATCTGACCCCCGGGACCCCTCCCCACAAGGGGAAGGGAGCAGGCTGTGCTCGCGGCAATGTCTCGGCCAAACTGAAGCAGGTTCTAGATGTCCGACGTGATCGCCCCGCTCTACCGCTCGGCCTTTGTGCCGCACGATCTGGCCGCGCCGATCGCGGGCGCCGCCGGCGGGCCGCTCGCGGGGCTGACCGCCGTGGTCAAGGACATGTACGACATCGCCGGCTACCGCGTCGGCAGCGGCAACCCGACGTTTCTCGAAACCTGCCCGATTGCCGCGAAAAATGCCGGCGCCATCCAGCGCATCCTCGACGCCGGCGCGACCATCATCGGCAAGACGGTCTGCGACGAATTCTTCTTCAGCGTCACCGGCGCCAATGCCCATTACGGCACGCCGGCCAATCCGCGGGCGCCGGGCCGGCTGCCGGGCGGCTCGTCGAGCGGTTCGGCCTCGGCGGTGGCGTCCGGGGCCTGCGATTTCGCGCTGGGCAGCGACACCGGCGGCTCGGTGCGCATCCCCGCTTCGTTCAACGGGCTCTACGGCCTGCGGCCGACGCTCGACCGCATCGATCTGTCCGGCGTGCAGGCGATGGCGCCCTCGTTCGACGTGCCCGGCTGGTTCGCGGCGAGCCCGGGCATCTTCCGTAAGGTCGGCGCCGTGCTGCTCGACCAGCGGCGGGTCGCGGCGCGCCTCGACCGCATGATCGTGCTGGAGGACGCCTTCGCCGAAGCCGATGACGACGTCGCCGACCTTTTGCGCTCGGCGCTCGAATTCATGACCGACGACCTGCCGCCGGTGGCCCACGCCCGCATCTCGCTCGAGGGCTTCGATCCGTGGCGCGAGGCGTTCCGCACCATCCAGGGCTATGAGGTGTGGCAGACCTTCGGCGCCTTCGTGGCCCGCTATCGCCCGCAGATCGGCCCCGGCGTGCGCGAGCGCATCGAATTTTCCGCGCGCGTCAGCGAGGCGGAGGCGCAGGCCGCCCGCCGCGTGCAGGCGCAGGCGCGCGACCACATCCTGCAGACGGTCCAGCCGGGCACCATCCTGGCGCTGCCGACGGCGCCCTGCATCGCGCCGCCGATCGACGGTACGGCGGAGGAGATGGATCATTTCCGCACGCGGGTGATGCGCCTGACCTGCACCGCCGGCATGGCCGGGCTGCCGCAGCTCAACCTGCCGATCGGCACGCTCAATGGCTGCCCGGTCGGGCTCTCCTTCATCGGCTGGCCGGGCGGCGACGAGGTGCTGCTCGATCTCGCCTGTGAATTGTCGCGCCACTGCGGGATGGCGGCCTAGGGCGTTTTGTGCTTTGACAAGCGCATGGCTGCCGACTTCCTCGACAAGAAGACCATCGCCGAACTGACCGCGCGGATGTATCTCGAGTGCGGCGCGGTGCGCTTCATGCAGGACAAGCCCTTCATCTTCACCTCGGGCTGGGCAAGCCCCGTCTACAACGACTCGCGCTGGCTGATTTCGTTCCCGGACCTGCGCTCGACCATGATGGATTTCGCCATCGCCACCATCGACCGCGACATCGGCCGCGGCGAGATCGACGCGGTGGCGGGCGGCGAAACCGCCGGCATTCCTTTCGCCGCCTGGGTCGCCGACCGCATGCATCTGCCGATGCAATACGTGCGCAAGAAGCCCAAAGGCTTCGGCCGCAATGCGCAGATCGAGGGCAAGCTCGATGCCGGCCAGCGCGTGCTGCTGGTCGAGGACCTGACCACCGACGGCCGCAGCAAGGTCAATTTCGTCAAGGCGATCCGCGACGCCGGCGGCCGGTGCGCGCACTGCTTTGTGATTTTCTTCTATGACATCTATCCGGAAGGCAGGAAGATCCTGGCCGATCTCGGCGTCACCCTGCACGCGCTGACGACCTGGTGGGACGTGCTGGCGGTCGCCAAAGCGAGCGGCAAGTTCGACGCCAAAATGCTGGCCGAGGTCGAGAAATTCATGCACGATCCGGCCGGCTGGTCGAAGGCCCATGGCGGCGCGGCCAGCGCCGCGGAGTGAGCCGTCACCCTGAGGCGTTCGGCGCGAAGCGTCGAGCCTCGAAGGGCGACGGCCAAAGGCTCGTAGACCTTGGCCTTCATCCTTCGAGGCTCGCTTCGCTCGCACCTCAGGATGACGGGGAAAAACGGGAGGTTGTCATGGCGAAGGCAAAGCGCAAGGCGAAGGCAACCAGGGCAAAACGCAAGGCCAAGCCGGCAAAGAAGAAGACCGCCGCAAAGACGGCCGTAAAATCCGCCAAGCCGTGGCCCAAGCAGACATTCACCGTCAGCCATCATCGCGATGAGGATTTCGACGCGGGCTTGCGGCCCTATTCGGCCTATCGCGATCTCGGGCTGGCGCCGGCGACCGGCGGCATGGTGCAGGCCCATGTCATCCGCATGACCAAGCCGTTCACGCCCGGCGAAGTCGACATCCCGCACTATCACGATGTCGATTTCCAGATGGTCTATGTGCTCAAGGGCTGGTTCGAGAGCGAGTTCGAGGGCGAAGGCCGCCACCGGTTTTACGCCGGCTCGTGCTGGATCCAGCCGCCGAAAATCAAGCACACCGTGCGCGGCTATTCCGACGACTGCGAATTGCTGGAGATCGTGCTGCCGGCCGGCTTCGAGACGGTGACGCTGGCGTAAATCGCTCTCGCCGTGACAAGGGCGCGCGTCCTCCTCCTGTCGTCCCGGGCGGCCCGCGAACATGGTGAGGAGCCGGCGCTCCACCCTCCCCTCAGGGTGGATCGAAGCAAGCTGCGAGCGGGGTGGGGTGAAATGTTTGCGCCGAAGTTCACCCCACCCCGACCGCCTTCGCTGACGCTCGGCGGTCGACCCTCCCCCTGAAAGGGGAGGGTGAAAAAGAGCGGGCCTCGCGCTTCCGATATCGTTGTCAAACAGCAGGCATGCGTCATCGCCCCTGTTCTTTGCTCGGCCCGGGGTGAGCCGCATTGCCAGTTTCCGCATCGCCCTTGAAAGTACCGAGGGCGCGCGGGACGCCGCTGGGCCCGATCGGACCCACGGGCCTCGACACCTCGCGACGTCGAGGCTTCGTCGACCTCCGTCGCGCTTGCGCGTCGGAGGATTTTTCATTCCGCAAGTCCGCCAGTCCCAAGGCGTCCCGCGCGCGGTGTTTTGAGGTTTGCTCCGCAGTGTCCCCGGTGGTGGTCCGTTCGTCACGTTCAACCCCATCTTCAGGGGCCATGACACTCCACCGTTTCGGCCCCGGCACTCGGCCGGCGTCTTCCGATCAGACGCGCTTGACCTACCGGCCATCGGAGGGCCTCGACCGCGGCGACGCGGCCAGAACCACTGCGGCTTGGACCGCCGGGCCGTGGCAAGCGCATCTCCGCCGCCACGTCATTCCCCGGCCACCGCTCCCCATTCCGTATCTGAAGATGCTGTACAGACACCCCCGGTGTGGAATGGGATG
>DASRDF010000052.1:0-32000 GCA_035652735.1 Pseudolabrys sp.
GCTGCTCGCCATCGACCTCAGTCTGGCGAGCTTGGCTTACGCCAAGCGGCAAACGCCGCCGGCGCTCGCGCCGCGCATCGACTACGGTCAGGCCGATATCCTTGCGCTCGACACGCTCGACCGCCACTTCGACGTGATCGACGCCAGCGGCGTGCTGCACCATCTCGCCGATCCATATCGCGGCTGGCGCGTGCTGCTCGGCCTGTTGCGGCCGGGCGGGCTCATGCACCTCGGCCTCTACAGCGAGCGCGGACGCCGCGCGATCGTCGAAGCGCGCCAGTTCATCGCCGCACGCGGCTACGGCACGAGCGCGTCCGACATCCGCCGCTGCCGCCAGGATCTCATGACGACGCCGCTGAAAGGGCTGGCCCAGTTCAACGACTTTTTCACCACCAGTGAGTGCCGCGACTTGCTCTTTCATGTACAGGAGAACCGCACGACAATTCCCGAGATCAAATCGTTTCTCGCCGCGCAGAATTTGCGATTCATCGGCTTCGAATTTTCCGCAGCGGTGTCGCGCCGCATCAGCGGCTTCTTCGCCCAGCAGCACTGGGCGCTCGACGATCTGGACTGCTGGCACGCGTTCGAAACGACGTATCCAGACACGTTCTCCGGCATGTACCAGTTCTGGGTGCAGAAGGCGCCGGGGACGAATTAATCGAATCCGTTCGAGGTACGCGTTCATTCGCGTTTCACCAGGTTGAATCTGCCTTTGTTCCGCTCGTCCCCGCGAAGCCGGGACCCAGATGGGACAAACTAAAGCCGCTCAGTAACTGCCTCCGGATTCCCGCCTGCGCGGGAATAAGCTGAGGGAGTCTCACCTCATGCGAACTAAGAGGCGGCTGCCGGGGTTATTGCTGGCAATGGAGTGTGCCTCATGTCCATAACTCGCATTGCGATTACGATCCTGGTGTTCGGCGCATTCTTGGTCCCGATCGGCGCCGGCGCTTACGAGCAGCCTTACGAACCGTATCCCTGGTGCGCCGTTTACAGCGGCGACGCCGGCGGCGCATCGAATTGCGGCTTCACCACGATCGAGCAATGTCGCGCCACAGTCAGTGGCATCGGCGGCTCCTGCGAACCGAACCAGTTCTACAATCCGCACCGGCCGGTCGCGCACCACCGCAAAAAGCATCGCGACTGACGCCAATTCGGCGCATTGACTGGCCTGCCCGGCCGTGCGCATTTCCGCCGGCGTGCCATCGCGTTCGTTCGACATTGCGGCTGCGCTGCAGGAGGCGGCCGGCCTGCACCGGCAAGGCCGCCTGCGCGAAGCCGAGAAGCTTTATGCGCGCGTGCTCAAGGCCGCGCCGCAGAATTTCGACGCGCTGCATTTGAGCGGCCTCTGTCATGCGCAATCAGGCCGCATGGGCGAGGCGTTCCGCCTGATCTCGGCCGCGCTGAAGGTCAACGCGCAGGCGGCGGACGCCTGGCTCAATCTCGCCAACGTGCTCCATGCCCTCAAGCGCGAGACCGAGACGCTCTCCGCGCTCGATAAGGCCCTGGCGTTGCGCCCCGGCGACCCCGACGCGCTATGTAACCGCGGCAATGCCCTGCTCGCGCTTAATCGCGCGCAAGAGGCCCTCGCCTGTTTCGATCAGCTGCTGACGCGCGAGCCGCGCCACGCCGCAGCGCTGCTCGGGCGCGGCACCGCGCGGGCCGCACTCGGCGAGACCGTTCAGGCGCTTGCGGACTTCGACGCGGCGCTCGCGGTGGCGCCGGGGCACGCGGGCGCCCTTTATAACCGCGGCAATGCGCTGCTCGATCTCGGCCGCTATGAGGAAGCGCTCGCGGCCTACGACGCCGCCCTTCGCGCTGCGCCCGCCAATACGAAAGCGTGGAACAATCGCGGACGCGCCCAGCAGGCGCTCAACCGGCACGCCGATGCGCTCGGCAGTTTCCAGCAGGCGATTGCGCAGCAACAGGACTATGCCGACGCCCATTTCAACGCCGCGCTGTCGCGGCTCACGCTCGGCGATTACGCGCGCGGCTTTGCCGACTACGAGTGGCGCTGGAAGCGCAGCGGCATGAGCGACCCACGTCGCAATTATCGCGGGGCCCTCTGGCTCGGCGAATATCCGCTCGCGCATAGGACAGTGCTGCTGCACGCCGAGCAGGGCCTCGGCGACAGCGTCCAGTTCGCGCGGTACGTGCCGCTTCTGGCACGTACTGGCGCCACGGTTCGCCTCGAAGTGCAGCCCGCGTTGACGGATTTGTTCGCCAGGCTTAGCGGCGCCGCCTCGGTGCACGCACGCGGCGAGGCCCTGCCCGCCTACGACGTGCATTGTCCGCTCGGCAGCCTGCCGCTGGCGCTGAAGACCACGCTCGAGTCGGTGCCCGCGGAGATTCCCTATTTGCAGGCGCATGAGACGCGGCTGGCAAAATGGCGGCCGCTCGTCGAAGGCCTGGAAGGCAAGCGGGTCGCGCTTGTCTGGGCCGGCAATCCCGCGCACGCCAACGACCGCAATCGCTCGATCGATGTGAGCCTGCTCGCGCCGTTGCTCGCGGTCGACGGCGTTTCGTTCATCGGCCTGCAGCGCGATTTGCGCGCCGGCGACGCCGATTTTCTCGCCCGCCATCCGCAGGTCATAAATATCGGACCCGGCCTCGCCGATCTGGCCGATACGGCCGCCGTGCTCGCATTGTGCGATCTGTTGCTCACCGTCGATACCGCGGCCGTGCATCTCGCCGGCGCGCTCGGTCGAGCGGCTTGGGTGCTGCTGCCCTTCGCACCCGATTGGCGCTGGACGATGCAGGCCGAGCGCAGTCCCTGGTATCCGCAGGCGCGGCTCTTTCGTCAGCCGGCACCCGGCGACTGGGCGAGTGTAGTCGCGACCGTGCGGGATGCGCTCGCCGCGCTCTTCGCCCTTTAGGCGGCGACGCGGATCGGCGGCTGCGCCGGCGCCACCGCATCCGGATGCGCCTTGAGCCACGCGCGCGCTGCGCGCTGGGCGCTGCCGATCTCTGCATCGGCCATTTGCTCGGCGATCTCGCGACGCAGACGCGCAGCCTCGGCATGACCGCGGGCGGCGGCGATGTTGAACCACTTGTGCGCTTCGACGAGATCGACCGCGACGCCCGCCCCCGCCGAATAGCTCATGCCCAAAGCAAAGCACGCGTCTGCATCGGCAGGTTCGGCGGCGCGCGCGGCCGCAATTTGAATGTCAGCCATTGACGTTCCCCATTGTCCCCGCGCCGCAACCGCCCCCGCGGCCGCCGGCGCGTCCTGTGCTGTTCGCGGACTATCCCCGCGGACGGCGGCACTATCGGCGACGAGATTTGAAGCGGCGTTTAAAAATCTCGATGAATCGAAGCTGAACGCGCCGCGTTGCGCATCGGCAAAAGCCCGCGCAAATGCGCGCAATTCGTGCGCGGTTGAGGAAGCGTTCACCGCGCCGGTTTAGCGGCCGATAACCAGTCGGCCAGCGAGCCTAGCGGGCACGCTGGCCGAACAGCACTGACTGCACGCTCGGATCTTTCATGTCGATGCCCTGCCGCAGCTCCAGGCCCAGCGCCATGCCGCGCTGCACCGCGGGCCGCGCCTTCACCGTCTCGAGCCAACGCTTGAGATGCGGGAACGCGTCGATGTCTTGATCCTGACGCTTCCACAGATTGACCCAGCCGACGCAGGCCATATCGGCGATCGAATATGGGCCGGCGAGGAATCGGCGATCTTTCAGGCGCGTATTCATGACGCCATAAAGACGATTAACTTCGTCCTCATAACGTTTGATCGCGTAAGGCAGAGTCTCGCGAGCATAGTGCTTGAAGTGGTTGAGTTGCCCGGCCATGGGACCCAAGCCACCCATCTGCCAGAACAGCCACTGATCGACCTCGACGCGCGCGCGCTCCTCGGCGGGGTAGAACTTGCCCGTCTTGCGTCCGAGATACTGCAGGATTGCCCCCGACTCGAAGACTGAAATCGGCCTGTTGCCTGGACCTTGCGGATCGACGATCGCGGGCATGCGATTGTTCGGCGCAATCTTCAAAAATTCCGGTTTGAACTGCTCGCCTTTGGAGATGTTCACCGGGATCATGGTGTAGGGCAGAGCGCACTCCTCCAACATGATCGAAATCTTAAAGCCGTTCGGCGTGGGCCAGTACCAAAGCTCGATCGGCTTGGCTGGCGTGTGTCTCTTTTTAACTCTACGTGCCACTTGCCGAGGCTTGGATTTGGACGCCCGCTTTGCCGCCTTCCGCGCCATGATCTGCCACTCCGTTAAACGCAGCTTGAGCTAAGCGCACGGTCGCCGATCTGCAAACCCGAAGACTGGACGACCACAACCTTTACTGGTTATCTTTCTAGCTGGGTTGCGGGCGTCCTGCCTGCCCGCGCACCCGCAACATACCGATGGGGGCACAAATGAAGAAAATCGTCATCTTGCTAGGGCTTGGTCTGATCGCGGCGCCGTTGCCGACGTGGCTTCATGGGGCCGCAGCACAGACGGCGCAATCGACCACAACCGCCAAACCGAAAAAAGCGCCGAGCGCGGGTCTCGCCGCCATGCACGAGCGGCAAAAGAAGTGCGGCGCTGAATGGAAAGAAGCCAAAGCCGCCGGCAAGGTGGAAAAGGGTATGACTTGGCCGAAGTACTGGAGCGCCTGCAACAAGCGCCTCAAAGAAATGGACGCCAAGAAGAGCTGAGTGCTCGTCGCGCGCGGAGACGGAAAAGCTTCGCGTGAAATTATATCGATGCGATCAAACACACGGAGGGCGTCGGAGAGACTCTGAAGTCTCGCCGACGCCCTCTCTCTGTCACCCGGAACCGGGGCGCCCTGGAGCGACTGCTAGCCGCTCATCACTCCACGGCCGCCGCCGGCCCGTATGACGCAATCTTCGACACGCGAAAGCCGAAGATCGGCAAGTGGCGAAAAGCTAGAGCTTCCTCTTCCGCTTCTTCGCCTTCTTCGCCATCTTCGCTGCCTTCTTTCTACGTTTCGCCATTGCTGCCCTCCTAGCCATGAAACATGGCGGGTGTCGCATCAGCGCGCGCCGCGAATCGACGCGCACTGCATTTCGTTTACTACAGCACAATGAAAAAAACAGTGTCTCGCTTAACGAAACGTGTACGCGGCGCGCGTTCGCCGCGCGCGCGTGCGCACGCAACGTGCGCAATGCGCATGCAAGCGTTTTGCGGCGGCGTGTAGCGCAACGTCATGCATACTCATTGGAAAAGTTGAAAAGTCCGATGAAATCTGCATTTTTTGCATCATCATCTTGTTTTTGCTTGCGCTCCCGCGCGCAAATTTAGCGGACATTTGCGCTCGCGACATTTGCTGTCACGAAGCTGCTGCGCGTATGTGCACAGCAAAATTTTTTTTCACAACGCAGCGCGCGCACGAGTGCACACCGTCGAGAATCGATCAAAAAACAGCGAATCACCGTCGGCTGATTCGCAGGCGACGTCGTCACGAGCAAGCCCAGGCAAGGCAAGAGGGACGGCGGGAAGCTACGTCCGAATCCCGCAGGCGCACGATGTGAGTGCTAGACGCCGAGCTTCTGTTTTAGAAGCGCGTTGACCGTTTGCGGACTCGCTTTGCCGCCGGATGCCTTCATCACCTGGCCCACGAACCAGCCGATCGCCTTCGGATTGGCCTTTGCGTCGGCGACCTTGCCGGAATTTTGGGCGATGATGTCGTCGACGATTCTCTCGATCGCGCCGACGTCGGTCACCTGCTTCATCCCGCGCTGCTCGACGAGCGCACGCGGGTCACCGCCTTCGGTCCAGAGGATTTCGAACAGGTCCTTGGCGATCTTGCCGGAGATCGTGCCATCCGCGATGAGATCGAGCACGCTGCCGAGCTGCACGGCCGAAACCGGTGACGCGGCGATGTCCTTGCCCTCTTTGTTGAGCCTGCCAAACAGTTCGTTGATGACCCAGTTGGCGGCCGTCTTGCCGTCGCGTCCTTTGGCGAGCGCCTCGAAATAGTCGGCTGTCTCGCGCTCGGCGACCAGCACATTGGCGTCATAGGCGGACAACCCAAATTCACGCATGAAGCGGCCTTTTTTCTCGTCTGGCAGTTCGGGCAGCTCGGCCTTCAGCGCCGCGACCTGCGCCTGCGTCAATTCGAGCGGCAGCAGATCGGGATCGGGAAAATAGCGATAGTCGTGCGCCTCCTCTTTGCTGCGCATCGAGCGCGTCTCACCCCTCCCCGGATCGTAAAGCCGCGTCTCTTGCTCGATCGTCCCGCCATCCTCGAGAATGTCGATCTGCCGCCGCGCCTCGTAGTCGATTGCTTCGCCGATAAAGCTGATCGAATTCATGTTCTTGATTTCGCAGCGCGTGCCGAGCGGCTGGCCCGGACGCCGCACCGAGACATTGATGTCGGCGCGAAGATTGCCTTTGTCCATATCTCCGTCGCAGGTGCCGAGATAGCGCAGGATCGAGCGCAGTTTTGCGATGTAGGCTTTCGCCTGCTCTGCCGAGCGGATGTCGGGTCTGGACACGATTTCCATCAAGGCAACGCCCGAGCGATTGAGATCGACATAGGAGCTCACCGGCGAACGGTCGTGCAGGCTCTTGCCGGCGTCCTGCTCGAGATGCAGCCGCTCGATGCCGACGGTGACGCTCTCGCCGCTCTCAAGGTCGACGGCGACTTCGCCCTCGCCGACGATCGGCTGCTTGTATTGGCTGATCTGATAGCCCTGCGGCAGGTCCGGATAAAAGTAGTTCTTGCGATCGAACACCGACCGTAAATTGATCTTGGCCTTTAGCCCGAGTCCCGTACGCACGGCTTGGCGCACGCATTCCTCGTTGATCACAGGCAGCATGCCGGGCATCGCGGCGTCCACCAGCGAGACCTGTGAATTCGGCGCACCGCCGAACGCGGTCGAGGCGCCGGAGAACAGCTTCGACTTGGAGGTGACTTGTGCGTGCACCTCCATGCCGATCACGACTTCCCAGTCGCCGCTTGCGCCTTTGATCAGATTGCCGTTCGCCGCCATACTTCTTATTGCGTCCCCTGCACTGTTTCCCGCAAGAGGGCCTCGACGATCGCGGCCCATTCGACGTCAAGGTCGCTGCTCGCCGCCGGCTTACGCGCCTGAGCATACCAGTAGCGCGCATTTCCAAGGTCGCCTTCGACGCGGTGTAGATAGGCATGCACCCAAGCCGCCTCGGCGCCGCTCTCATCCTGCACCAGCCGATGCGCCTTGTCCCAATTGCCCTTCTTGGCCCACCACAGCGCTGCCAGCGGCGCGCTCAGCGCATCCGCCGGCTCGGCGTTTGACAAGCTCAGAGTGAAGGCGGCCGGCGTCACCACCACCGCTCCGGGCTGAAGTGCCCGGCCGCCTCCTCGATCACGGCGCCGAGCGAGAACAAGGTTTCTTCATCGAATGGACGACCAATGAGCTGCAGGCCGAGCGGCAGGCCCTGCGCATCGAGTCCTGCGGGCACCGCGATGCCGGGGAGTCCCGCCATGTTCACGGTCACCGTGAACACGTCGTTCAAATACATCTCGATGGGATCGGCACCGCCCTTTTCTCCCAGGCCGAAGGCCGCCGAGGGCGTCGCCGGCGTCAGCATCGCGTGCACGCCTGCTTTGAAGCAGTCTTCGAAATCCTTCTTGATCAGCGTGCGCACCTTCTGCGCGCGCAGGTAATAGGCATCGTAGTAGCCGGCCGACAGCACGTAGGTCCCGATCATCACGCGCCGGCGCACTTCCTTGCCGAAGCCTTGGGCGCGGGTCGCCTCGTACTGGCTTACAATATCGCGACCAGGCACGCGCAACCCGTAACGGACACCGTCATAGCGGGCGAGATTGGACGATGCCTCGGCCGGAGCCACGATGTAATACGCCGGCAGCGCGTATTTGGTATGCGGCAGCGATACGTCGACGAGTTCGCAACCGGCTGCTTTCAGCCAGTTCTTCCCCTGCTCCCAGATCTTGTCGATCTCCGCCGGCATGCCGTCGAGCCGGTATTCCTTCGGAATGCCGATGCGCAGCCCTTTGACCGATTTGCCTACCGCCGCTTCGTAATCCGGCACCGGCAGATCGGCGCAGGTCGTGTCCTTGTCGTCCGGACCCGCCATGGAGCGCAGCAGAATGGCGGCGTCACGCACCGTCCGGGCGAACGGCCCCGCCTGGTCGAGCGAGGAGGCAAAAGCAACGACGCCCCAGCGCGAGCAGCGCCCGTACGTCGGTTTCATGCCGACCGTTCCGGTGAATGCCGCCGGCTGCCTGATGGAGCCGCCCGTGTCGGTGCCAGTCGCGCCGAGGCACAGATTGGCCGCAACCGCCGTGGCCGAACCGCCGGAGGAGCCGCCTGGCGTGAGCGGCGTATTGGACCCCTTGCGCCGCCATGGTGAGATTACCGGCCTAAAATAAGATGTCTCGTTCGACGAGCCCATGGCGAACTCGTCGCAATTGGTCTTGCCGACAAGGACCGCCCCGTCGCGCCACAGATGAGTAGTCACCGTCGATTCATAGGTCGGCACAAAATTATCGAGCATGCGAGAGCAAGCGGTGGTGCGCACGTCCCGGGTGCAGAACATGTCCTTGACTGCAAGCGGAATGCCCTCGAGTGGCCGCGCCTCGCCTTTGGCCAGACACGCATCGCTGGCCTTCGCCATCGCGACCGCACGATCCGGCGTTTCCAGGACATAAGCATTGAGCGCGCGCGCCTTCTCAACGGCTGCAATATGCGCTTCCGTCAGCTCCGCGGCGGAGAAGGATTTTTGCTTCAGCCCGTCGCGCGCCTGCGCCAAAGTGAGCGCGGTGAGCTCAGTCACATCCACGCTCGTCTTTCGAGGGCATCTCACCGTCAGGAGCTGCCGCGACTTCGCAGGCAAACTGGTCCGCCTGTTCGCGCAAAATGCGCCGGCGCGCCTCGTCCGGTAGCGCGTCGATCATCGCCCAGAAGTTCATCTCGCAAGCGATGCACATCACTCGACGACCTTCGGCACGAGAAAGAAGTTGTCGTCGCTCTGCGGCGCGTTTTTCACGATGTCATCGGGAATGCCGCCGTCGGTCACTTCGTCCTTCCGCATTTTCATCGTCATCGGTGTGACTGAGGTCATCGGCTCGACGCCGGTGATGTCAACGCCCTGCAGTTGTTCGACCCAAGCGAGGATCGCGTTGAGTTCGTCCTGCAGATGCGCAACTTCGCCATCGGCGATGGCAACGCGCGCGAGATGCGCGATGCGGCGGACAGTATCGGCGTCGACAGACATAATGGCTCTCTGCGTCGCCTATAGCAGAGGCCGCTTTTGCTGGGCAACCAGGGCGTTTCAAGGCCGCTGATGGTCGCGAACCGCCCAATTCCGCTGCTGCATTTCCTTTTTGGCCAAGGCTGTCGCCATGCCGGTAATGCGCAACTCGCCGCGGTCGCCTGGCGCCAAACCCTTGCGCGCGGCCGTCACGGCGTTGAAGCCTCCTGCCGTCTCGCGTGTCCACGCGAAGGCATCGATCGGCAACAGCGCGGTCACTCTGCCGTCACGGGTGACGACGTAAGGGAAATCGGCGAGAGAGGCGAAGCGGACATAACCGCCGTGCTTGCGGTAATCATCGGCGTATAGCTCCGCCGTGCGGCGAAGCACGTAGGCGATCGCCCGCCCGTCTGCCGAAGCCGCACGGGCGATGAACAGCTCACGATGCTGAACCCCATTGAGCGTGTTCAGTGCGGCCACGAGGGCGGTTGCGTCGATCGGCGTGTAATTGCGATTCGAAAGGAAGCTCTCGGCGAGCGCGGACTCGATGCCCATCTTCTCCAGCGCCGCGCGGTTGAGGTCGAGTATCTGGGAAGCCGTATAACTGCGCGCGATCTCCTGCAGGCCGAGATTGTTGACGGTGTTGGCCGTGGCAAGGTTCGAGACCACGATACCGGCGGCACCTGGGATGGCAAACAGCGCTCCTTTCACCACCAAGCCGCCCGCCGCCGCCGCGCGCGACAATTGATCGAGCTTGGCCGCCAAAGGTGGGAAGTCCGTGTACGGATCGACGCCGTAAGTTGCCGCCAGCTCCCGGCGCTCGTCGGAGACACCAAGCAGGCTCGACATCGCGTCGTCCTGCGTTTTGCCGGCATTGGCCATCCCAGAGCTCAAGCGGCCGAAGAAATTGCCAACGCCGGCAAATGTATTCTGAACGGTGCCGACCGGATTGGTGATCAGATGGCCGGTAAAGACCAGTGGGCTCAAGCCCGCTTTTGCCACAGCCTGGCCGAAACTCTCCGAATTGCTCACCTTCTCCAGAAGCGCCAGCGCATGCAGCTCGTTGCTGCGCATGCGCATCATCTCATCTCCCTGAACCGTGAACTCGCCGTAGGGCGTGGTCAGCTGATAGATGCGTAGGATGCCGTCGCTCTTGACGGGATTCTGGATCGTATAATTTTCGCCCACCCGTTTGATGCCCGCGATTTGCGCGGCATTGAATGACGGCGGCCGTTCATAAGTCTGCGCGTGCGCCGCGGTGGCAACCACGACAATGGCGGCGAACTGCGCGAGTAACCGCGCGCCAAGAACCCGTCCGTTGGCCATAGAACCCCCGATATCAGAGCCGGAACGAAGACCGCAAAGACTTGCCGAAGCGAGTATGCGCTTTCGAGCCACGCAGGGGCAAGAACGAAGCCACGCGGTCGGCCTCGCTGGAACACGCGGCTAGGCGCGGCTACCATTGCGCATGCCCGCCCCCACGCATGGTCGCTATCCCTATTCCCCGATTGTCGCGCGTCGCGCCTATGATTGGCCGGGTGGCAAGCGGCTGGCTGTCTACGTCGGCCTTAACCTCGAATGGTTCTCATTCGGCGAGGGACTCGGCGCCGAGCTCGCGCCCGGAGGGCCGCAACCGGACGTTCTCAACTACGCCTGGCGCGATTACGGCAATCGCGTCGGCGTGTTCCGGCTGGCCCGGCTATTCGACGAACTGAAAATGCCGGTTTCGCTATTGGTCAATGCTCAGATGCTCGAGCACGCGCCGCAG
Organism: Pseudolabrys sp.; assembly: GCA_035652735.1. Lineage (GTDB taxonomy): Bacteria > Pseudomonadota > Alphaproteobacteria > Rhizobiales > Xanthobacteraceae > Pseudolabrys. Next base: position 10,918 of record DASRDF010000052.1, read on the forward strand.
GCCGTGCGCGCTTTTGCCGGCGCCGAAATCATCGGTCATGGCCGCAGCAATTCGGAGCGCCAGGGCACGCTTTCGGAAGATGACGAGCGACTGTTGATTGCCGAGACCACAAAGGCGATCGAACAATTCTCGGGCGCGAGGCCCCGCGGTTGGCTTGGGCCGTGGATTTCACAATCACACCTGACACCCGATTTGTTGCAGGAAGACGGCTACAGCTATTTGCTCGACTGGTGTCATGACGACCAGCCGACCTGGATGCGAACCCGCAAGGGCCGAATTCTTTCTGTGCCATATCCGCAGGAACTAAACGACATTCCGGCGATCGTCGCGCGCAAGCGCGAAGCCGCCGAGTTCGCCGACATGATTGTCGATGCGTTCGACGTGATGCGGCGCGAATGTGCCGAACGGCCGCTCGTCATGGGAGTTGCACTGCACGCCTACATCGTCGGGCAGCCGCATCGATTTAAGCATCTCGCCCGGGCATTGGAGCAGATCGTGCGCGCCGACCATACCGTGTGGTTCACCACAGCAGGCGCAATCGCTGCACACGTCGAGGCGTTACCCTCGGGCACGGTGCCTTGATGGGACTGGTTCTCCCGCTGACGCAAGCTGCCGGGTATTTGCCGCCGCGGGGCGTCCTTATCGGCCTCGACCTCGGGACGAAGACAATCGGCGTCGCCGCCAGCGATCCCGACCGCAAACTGGCGACCGGCGTGACTACGATCGCACGCAAGACTTTCACCGCCGACGCACAGGCGCTGCTCGCGCTTGCCGGGGAGCGCGCTGCCGCGGGTTTCGTACTCGGCCTTCCGATCAATATGGACGGTTCGGAAGGACCTCGCGCCCAATCGAGTCGCGCCTTCGCGCGCAACCTCGCGAAACTTACCGAACTAACGATAGCGCTCTGGGACGAGCGGCTATCGACTGTCGCTGTGGAGCGAGAACTAATCGCCGCCGGAGTCAGCCGCAAAAAGCGCGCAGCCGTTATCGATCAGCACGCTGCAGCGTTTATCCTCCAAGGTGCGCTCGACAATCTGAGCAACATAAAAAAATGAGGCGGCTGCGAAGGCCGCCTCATCGTTGTCGCGACTACTTCTACCGTTGTGAATCGATCGCGAAATTGTTCGTGCTGTGCTCACGCGTCCAACGCGAACCGCCGTTGAGCCGACCGTAGCCATAAGCCGGCCGCGTCGTCGGGGCATAAGCGTAGGCCTCGACGCCAACATCGTACCCCGGTGCGTAGGCATAAGAGTCATACCCGTAGTCAGGTGCATAGGCGTAGTCCGGAGCGTAGGCGTAACCGGGACTGTCGTAGCCGTAGTCATACGCGTTGGCCGCCGCAGCGCCAGCGACCGCGCCCACTCCGAAGCCGATAGCTGCAGCGTTCCAGCCGTTGCGTGCTTGCGAGGGCGTTGCCACTGCCGCTACCAGCGCGCCGGATACGGTTGCAGCCGCTGCATATTTCAGGAACTTGTTCATGGTGCCTCCTTTACTTGCCGTCGTACAGCTTGACTTCAACGCGCCGCGAGCGGTGCGCGCGACGATCAGGGCACCAACAGCCGAACGGACTATGCGGTTTCGAAATCATTCTGCGCGCGCGATCACAAAGTTTTTTTGAAACTTGTGCGGCAGGAACTGACAGCGCCGGTTAACCGAACCTCGCCCTTGTGGACGTGGGGAACTTTCCCTTGCCCCAGCCGAGGCTTGTGCCTATAGAGATGCCTTTAATGAACATTGCGCCGAAATCGTCCTTCGTCCTCAGCAGGCGTCATTTGCTGGGGATCGAGGGTCTTTCGCGCGCCGACATCGTCGGTTTGCTGGATTTGGCGGAAGAGTTCGTCGAGCTCAACCGTCAGGTCGAAAAGAAGCGTGCTTCGCTCCGCGGGCGCACGCAGATCAACCTGTTCTTCGAAGTCTCCACCCGCACGCAATCGTCATTCGAGCTTGCCGGCAAGCGTCTCGGCGCCGACGTGATGAACATGTCAACGAGCTCGTCATCAATGCGCAAGGGCGAGACGCTGATCGACACGGCGATCACGCTCAACGCCATGCATCCTGATATTCTGGTGGTGCGCCATCATGCTTCTGGCGCGGTGGCGCTGCTCGCCAGCAAGCTCGACGGCTGCTCGGTCATCAACGCGGGTGACGGCGCGCATGAGCATCCGACGCAGGCGCTGCTCGACGCGCTTACCATTCGCCGCAACAAAGGACGCATTGAAGGCCTCACCGTCGCCATCTGCGGCGACATCCTGCACTCGCGTGTCGCGCGCTCTAATATCATTCTGCTCAATCAAATGGGGGCGCGCGTGCGTGTGGTGGCGCCCTCGACGCTACTCCCGCCCGGCGCCGAGCGTTTCGGCGTGGAGGTGGCGCGCGATATGCGCGAAGGATTGAGCGGCGTCGATATTGTCATGATGCTGCGGCTGCAGCGGGAACGCATGAACGGCTCTTACATTCCCTCCGTCTCCGAGTATTTCAACTACTGGGGGCTCGATGAAAAGAAGCTCTCTTATGCGAAAGCCGACGCGCTGGTCATGCATCCAGGCCCGATGAATCGTGGCGTCGAGATCGACTCCATCGTCGCTGACGGTGCTCAATCGCTCATCCGCGAACAAGTCGAGATGGGAGTGGCCGTACGCATGGCCGTGCTGGAAGCGCTGTCGCGCAATCTGCCGAACGCATGATGCTCTCCGACCGCCGTCCGATCCTGCTCGCCAACGCGCGGATCGTCGATCCCTCGCGCAACATCGACATGCCTGGCGACCTGCTGATCGCCGAAGGCATGGTCCGCGACGCCAAGCGCGGCATTGGTGCTGCGGGCGTCCCCGAAGGTACCGATGTGATCGACTGCCGCGGCAAGCTGGTTGGGCCCGGATTGATCGACATGCGCGCCTTCATCGGAGAGCCGGGCGCGGCAAGTCGAGAAACCTTCGCCTCGGCAAGCCAGGCGGCGGCTGCCGGCGGTGTCACCACCATCATCTGCCAACCCGATACCTCGCCCGCAATCGATGACCCGGCGACAGTCGATTTTGTGCTGCGCCGCGCCCGCGATACCGCCATCGTACACGTGCATCCTATGGCAGCGATCACAAAGGGCCTCGAAGGCAAGGAGATGACCGAAATCGGGCTGCTCAAAGCAGCCGGCGCGGTGGCTTTCACGGATGGGGATAAGAGCGTCACCAACGCGCAAGTGATGCGGCGCGCTCTCACTTATGCCGGCGATTTCGACGCCCTCATCGTGCATCACACCGAGGACCCGAACCTGATCGGAGATGGTGTGATGAATGAGGGCGAATTCGCCGCGCGTCTCGGTCTGCTCGGCATCCCTCGCGCAGCCGAAACGATCATGCTCGAGCGCGATATCCGGCTGGTCGCGCTTTCGGGCGGGCGCTATCACGCGGCCTCAATCACCTGCGCAGAGTCGCTCGACGTCGTGCGCCGCGCCAAGCAGGAGGGGCTACACGTCACCGCGGCGGCGTCGATTAATCACGTCACGCTCAACGAAAACGACATCGGTGCTTACCGCACTTTCCTGAAAGTCTCACCGCCCTTGCGCGCCGAAAGCGACCGTAAGGGGCTGATCGAGGCGGTGGCTGAAGGGCTCGTCGACGTCATTATGTCGGACCACAATCCGCAGGACGTCGAGACCAAGCGCTTGCCGTTCGCCGAAGCAAGCCCCGGCGCCATCGGTCTCGAAACCATGCTCAGCGCCGCGTTGCGCCTCGTTCACAATGGCGAGATCACTTTGATGGCCTTGCTGCGCGCCATGTCCACGCGGCCAGCGGAATTGCTCGGTCTGCCGGGGGGCACGCTGCGGCCCGGCGCCCCGGCCGACGTGATCGTGATCGATCCAGACCTGCCCTGGGTGCTCGAGCCCGCAGAGTTGAAATCGAAATGCAAGAACACGCCGTTCGATGAGGCGCGCCTCACCGGCCGTGTGGTGCGCACCATCGTCGGCGGCCGCACCGTGTACGAATACGTATGATCCTAGCGCTCGCATTCCTGTGCGGTTACCTGCTCGGTTCGATCCCGTTCGGCCTGATCCTGACCAAGCTCGCCGGCGGGCCCGACGTTCGCACCATCGGCTCCGGCAACATCGGCGCAACCAACGTGCTGCGCACCGGACGCAAGGGCATTGCCGCCGTCACGCTCCTCTGCGACATGTTGAAGGGCACGGCGGCGGTGCTGATTGCCTCGCATGTCGCGGGGGCAGATGCGGCGCTCGCCGCGGCGCTCGGCGCATTTCTCGGCCACCTATTTCCGATATGGCTCAAGTTCAAAGGTGGCAAAGGCGTCGCCACTTATATCGGGCTGCTGATCGGGCTCTCCTGGCCAGCCGCGCTCATCTTTTGCGCGGTCTGGCTATTGGTGGCATTCGCCAGCCGTTATTCCTCGCTTGCGGCGCTCGCAGCCAGCGCCGTAACGCCCCCGACGCTATGGCTGCTCGGCCTTGCGCCCGTGGCGGTATTGTTTCTCGCGCTCAGCATCCTGCTTTGGCTGATGCATCGCGCGAATATTCGCCGCCTGCTCGACGGCAACGAAGGCAAGATCGGCGCGACGAGTCGCGCGTAATCCCCGGTTGTGCGCGAACGCTCGTTAGGCAATGCTTGCTCATGCTTCGGGGGCACGCTTCGCTGCGCGAGAACGTTCGACTTTCCGACGAGCAGCGGCTCGATTGGCTGCGGCTGATCCGGTCCGCCAATGTAGGCCCGCGCACCTTTGGTGAATTGATAAGGCATTTCGGGAGTGCCCGCGCCGCCTTATCGGCGCTCCCGGGCCTGGCCCGCCGCGGCGGGGCGTCCGACCGCACGCACATCTGCTCGGCGGAACACGCGGCCGCCGAATTGACTGCCGCTCGCGCCCTCGGCGTTGAGCTCATCGCGCTGGACGAACCTGAGTATCCGCCGCGGCTGCGGATGATCGACGATGCACCGCCGCTGTTGGCGGTGCGCGGCAATATCGCCGCGCTCGAGCGGCCGCTCGTCGCCATAGTCGGCTCGCGCAATGCTTCTGCCGCGGGAGTGAAGTTCGCCGAACGCATCGCCCGCGACCTGAGTGACTCCGGCTATGGCATCGTCTCAGGCCTCGCCCGGGGCATCGACGCTGCCGCGCATCGCGCCAGTCTGAACCGCGGCACCATCGCCGTGCTCGCCGGCGGGCACGAGCGCGTCTATCCGCCGGAGCATGAGGAACTGCTCGATGCGATGCTCACCAACGGCGCTGCCGTCTCGGAAATGCCGCTGACCTGGGAGCCGCGGGCGCGCGATTTTCCCCGCCGCAACCGGCTGATTTCGGGCCTCTCGGTCGGCGTCGTCATTGTGGAGGCTGCGCGCCGCTCAGGGTCGCTGATCACCGCGAGGTTCGCCGGCGAGCAGGGACGCGAAGTCTTCGCCGTCCCCGGCTCGCCGCTCGATCCACGCGCGGAAGGCACCAACGCGTTGCTCAAACAGGGGGCGACGCTGGTCACCGAGGCTGCCGACGTCATCGCGACGTTAGAACCTATTCTCGGCCGTGGTGGCGGCTTATCGGCACAAGAAACTGCGCAAGATGATCCGCCTGGCGAGGAGCCGCGCGACAGCGAGCGCAGCCGTATCGTCAGCCTGATGGGCCCGACGCCCGTTGCCATTGATGACCTGGTGCGGCTTGCGCAAACCTCGCCACCCGTCGTGCGTACGGTGCTGCTGGAACTTGAACTCGCCGGCCGTCTGGAACGCCACGGCGGCGGCTTGGTCTCCCTGCTGTAAACGCCGCATGCGCAAACGATCTTTCCTCATTTGGGCAACACTGATTTTCGCGTTTTCGGCCGTTTGCGCGCGGGCGCAGGCGCCGCAATCATCCTTCGCCGAATTTACAGCCCGGCTTTGGCCCGAGGCGCAGGCGAAAGGAGTGATGCGGACGACCTTCGATCTCGCGCTGCACGGCGTCACGCCCGATCCGCGTGTCATCGCCGCCACCAAGCGTCAGCCGGAATACGGCCTGCCGTTCGGTGACTACGTCAATGCGGTCGTCAACAAGCGTCGCATCGCCGAAGGGCAGATGAAAGCACGGCAATGGGCGCGCACGTTCGATGCGGTGGAAAAACGCTTCGGCGTCGAGCGTTGGATCTTGATTGCGCTATGGGGCATCGAGAGCGACTTCGGCGCCGAGAAGGACCGTTGGGACGTATTTCGTTCGCTCGCAACGCTGGCCTATGTCGGCTATCGCGATCCCTATTTCCGTAACGAATTGATCGTCGCGATGAAGATTATGCAGGACCAGCATTTCGATCGAAATCGCATGGTCAGCTCCTGGGCGGGCGCCATGGGGCAGACTCAGTTCATGCCGTCAAACGTCGTGGACTATGCGATCGACTTTTCCGGCGACGGCAAAAGCGACATCTGGGGCAACGTGCCCGACGTGCTCGGCTCGACTGGAAACTACCTCTACAAGCAGCATTGGCAGCACGGGCTCGCGTGGGGCTTCGAGGTCGTGGTGCCACCGGGCTTTGACATGATGCGCAGCCGCGCGAGCTTTGCCGAATGGCAGGGACTGGGCGTCCGCCGCGCCGACGGCAAGCCCTTCCCGCGCGAGGCCAGCGGGATTCTGTTCTTTCCTGCGGGCTACAAAGGTCCGGCGATCATCGTCACCGAAAATTATACGGTGCTGAAGGAATACAACAATTCCGACGCTTACGCGGTGGCCGTCGGTCACCTCGCCGACCGCATGCAAGGGGCCGCCCCGATCAAAGCCGCGTGGCCGGCCGATGATCATCCGCTATCGCGCGACGCCCGCATCGCCTTGCAGAAGAAGCTTGCCGCGCTCGGCTATAGAGTGAATGACTTTGAAGGCCACGTCGATTTCGACCTACGCGACAACATCCGCGCCGAGCAAAAAAGACTGCACATGGTGCCCGACGGCAATCCGACTGCGGCGCTGCTGGAACGGCTGGGGGTCGCGGCCCAGTGATCGGGGCCGTTATCGTCATGGCAAGCGCGATCCATCGCTGAATACGGGCGGACGCGCGGGTCTTGTTCGTGCCCCATTTGGCTGGTCTGGAAAGCCGGGCAACGGCCCCTAATTTGACACCGGGTACCACCTTCCCCATGTTCCGGACGATGCAGGCAGCCGATTCTGCCCCGGAGTCGACCTCACACGGCCGATAACCCTTTGGAGATGCATGAATATCGTCGTTGTTGAATCGCCCTCCAAGGCGAAGACGATCAACAAATATCTGGGCCCCGGCTACGAGGTTCTCGCCTCCTATGGTCATATTCGGGACCTTCCCCCAAAGGACGGTTCGGTCGATCCGGACAACAAGTTTCACATGCTCTGGGAGGTGGATGCCCGGTCAAACCAGCGCATCAACGACATTGCCCGTGCGCTGAAAGGTGCCGACAAGCTGATCCTCGCCACCGACCCCGACCGCGAAGGGGAAGCAATCTCCTGGCACGTTCTCGAGGCGCTCAAGGAGAAGAAAGCGCTCAAGCACCAGAAGATCGAGCGCGTTGTCTTCAACGCCATCACCAAGCAGTCCGTCACCGAGGCGATGCGGCACCCCCGCGAGATCGACCACGCGCTGGTGGATGCCTATCTCGCCCGGCGCGCACTCGACTACTTGGTCGGGTTCACGCTTTCGCCGGTGCTCTGGCGCAAATTGCCCGGCGCCCGCTCTGCGGGGCGCGTACAGTCAGTCGCGCTGCGGCTCGTGTGCGACCGCGAATTGGAAATCGAGAAATTCGTCGCCAAGGAATACTGGTCGATCGTCGCCAAACTGGTGACGCCGCGCAACGAGGTGTTCGAGGCGCGTCTCGTCGGCGCCGAAGGGCAAAAGCTCCAACGTCTCGACATCGGCTCCGGCGCGGAGGCGGAGGTCTTCACGCGCGATCTCGAAAATGCCTCCTTCACAGTAACCGCTGTCGAAGCCAAGCCGGCGCGCCGCAATCCACCGCCGCCCTTCACCACCTCGACGATGCAGCAGGAGGCGAGCCGCAAGCTCGGCTTTGCCCCGGCGATCACGATGCGGCTTGCTCAGCGTCTTTACGAAGGCGTTGAAATCGACGGCGAGGCCACCGGCCTCATCACCTATATGCGCACCGACGGCATCGACCTGGCGCCGGAGGCAATTGCCGATATTCGCGGCATGCTCGGCCGCAACTACGGCAAGGAATACGTACCAACGTCACCGCGTGAATATCACAACAAGTCGAAGAACGCACAGGAGGCGCACGAGGCGGTGCGTCCGACCAGCGCCAGCCGCACTCCAAGCGAGGTCGCCAAATATGTCGACCGCGATCAGGCGCGGCTCTACGAGCTGATCTGGAATCGAGCGGTGGCAAGCCAGATGGAGTCGGCTGAACTTGAGCGTACGACGGTCGACATCACTGCCAAGGCCGGCTCCCGCAATATCGAGCTGCGCGCCAGCGGTCAGGTCGTAAAATTCGACGGATTTCTCACGCTGTACCAAGAGGGCCAGGACGAGGCCTCCGAGGACGAAGAGTCACGCCGGTTGCCGGCTATGTCGCAGGGCGAGACGCTGATCAAGCAGGCAATCGAATCCTTCCAGCATTTCACCGAGCCGCCGCCCCGCTTTTCTGAGGCTGCGCTAGTCAAGCGTATGGAAGAACTCGGCATCGGTCGACCCTCGACGTATGCCTCCATTCTGCAGGTGCTGCAGGACCGCGGCTACGTTCGCATTGACAAGAAACGCCTTGTTCCAGAAGACAAGGGTCGCGTCGTTATCGCCTTCCTCGAAAGCTTTTTCACGCGCTATGTCGAATACGACTTCACCGCCAGCCTCGAAGAAAAGCTCGATGAGATATCTGCGGGCAAAATCGATTGGCGGGCTGTGCTCGCGGAGTTCTGGCAGGACTTCGTCGGCGCGGTCAATGACATCAAGGAAGTTCGCAATCGCGTGGTGCTCGACGCTCTCAATGATCTGCTCGAGCCGCACATCTTCCCTGAGCGCTCCGACGGCAAGCCGCGCCGGCAGTGCCCCCAATGCGGCAACGGTGAGCTGTCGCTGAAGACAGGCCGCTTCGGCGCCTTCATCGGCTGCTCGAATTATCCGGACTGTAACTTTACGCGGCAGATTTCGCCGAACGCCGACGGCGTGCAAGGCAAGAAAGTGCTCGGCGAGGATCCGCAAACCGGGCTTGAAGTGACACTGCGTGGCGGCCGGTTCGGACCTTACCTGCAGCTCGGCGAACAGATCAAACCGCCGAAGGTCAAGAAAGGCGAAAAGAAGCCGGAGGTCGAGAAGCCGAAGCGCGCCGGCATCCCCAAGGGCCTCTCGCCCGACGATATCGATCTTGAGAAGGCGCTCGGGCTCCTATCGCTGCCGCGCGAGATCGGCCGGGCGCCGGAAGACGGCGAGCCGATTATTGCGGGCGTGGGCCGTTTCGGCCCTTACGTCAAGCACGGCAAGACCTACGCCAACCTTGAGCCGGGCGATGACGTGCTGACGATCGGTCTCAACCGTGCGGTTACGCTCATTGCCGAGAAAAAGGCCAATCCGAAGAAAGGCCGCCGCTTCGGCGCCGATCCCGGCCGCTCACTGGGCGAGCATCCCGACCAGGGCGGACCCGTGCTCGTCAAGAACGGACGTTACGGCCCTTACGTCAGCCACAACGGCATTAACGCCACTATTCCCGCGGATAAGACGCCGGAGAACATCACGCTGACCGAAGCCGTGGTGCTGCTCGACGCGCGCGCCGACCAATTGAGCGCGCAGCCGCGTCGTGCGGCTGGACGCAAAAAAGCTGGCGCACCATCCGAAGCGCCGAAGGGCCGCTCCAAGAAGACCGAGGCCGCCGAAACCAGCGGCGCCACAAGCAAAGCCCGTAAGAAGACCGCGCCTAAGAAAAAGACCGCCAAAATCGCCGCCGCCGAGTAGCTAGCGAATTCTGATTCTCACCCTTACATTCGATCGACATCGCGCCGTTGCGGCGCAGGATACCTGTTTTGCACAAGACCAAATCCAGACCTTGCTCCCTCCCCTCCAAGGCTGACCTTCTCGCTTTTATCGGCGAGCGTCCCGGTAAGGTGGGCACGCGCGAGATCGCGCGCGCCTTCGGCCTGAAGAATGCGATGCGCGCCGAGCTCAAGCGCATGCTGCGTGACCTCGCCGATGAAGGCGCCGTCGAGAAGCGCCGCAAGAAGCTGCACCGTCCGGGCTCATTGCCTTCCACCGTCCTCGCCGACGTCACCGCGCGTGACGCCGACGGCGACCTCGTCGCTACGCCCGACGAATGGGACGAGGACGCGCATGGGCCGGCACCGAAGATCCACATTCCAATTGTGCGCAAGGCCCGACCGGGTGAAGCCGTCGGCCTCGGCGACCGCGTGCTGCTGCGCATCGGCGGCGACGGCGAAGAGTTGCACGGCCGCGTCATCAAAATCATCGATCACCCCAAGCAGCGCGTACTGGGCATCTTTCGCAAGTTGCCGAACGGCGGTGGCCGGCTGGAGCCAACGGATAAGAAGATGCTCGGCAAAGAGCTCGCCATTCCGCCTGGCGCGGCCCAGGACGCACAGGACGGAGACCTCGTCGCCGCGGAAACGAGCAAGGGCGGACGTCTCGGCCTGCCGACCGGCCGGATTGTCGAGAAGCTCGGCTCCCTGAAATCCGAGCGCGCCGTCAGCCTGATCGCCATCCACGCGCACGGCATTCCGCACGTTTTCAAACGCGAGACGCTCAATGAAGCGGAGGCGGCCAAGCCGGTGGCGCTCGCGGGAAGGGAAGATTGGCGCAAGCTTCCGCTCCTCACCATCGACCCCCCCGACGCCAAAGACCACGACGATGCCGTGCACGCTGACCACGATCCGGCGCCGAACAATCGCGGCGGCTTTGTTATCACCGTCGCCATCGCGGATGTCGCGCATTACGTGACGCCTGGATCAGCCCTCGATCGCGAGGCGCTTACGCGCGGCAACTCGGTCTATTTCCCCGATCGTGTCGTGCCGATGCTGCCGGAACGCATTTCCAACGATCTTTGCTCTCTGCGTCCGCATGAAGACCGTCCCGCGCTCGCCGTGCGCATGGTCATCGGCGCCGACGGCCGCAAGCGCTCGCACAGCTTTCACCGGGTGCTGATGCGCTCGGCGGCGAAGCTCTCCTATCAGCAGGCGCAGCTCGCGATCGGCGGCCGCACGGATGAGGTGACAGAGCCGTTGCTCAAGACGGCGCTCGAACCACTTTATATGGCTTACGAGGCGCTCGCGCGCGCCCGCAGCGAGCGAGCGCCGCTCGACCTCGACCTGCCCGAACGCAAAATTCTGCTCAAGAGCGACGGAACCGTCGATCGCGTTATCCGCCCCGAACGACTGGAAGCGCATCGGCTGATCGAGGAGTTCATGATCCTAGCCAATGTCGCCGCCGCCGAGACACTCGAGCGGGCGCGTGTGCCCTTGATCTACCGCGTGCACGACGAGCCCGCGCCGGAGAAGATTGCGGCGTTACGCGAGTTTTTGCAAACCCTCGACATCAATTTCCCCAAAGCCGGCGCGCTGCGCCCGCAGGCATTCAACCGCGTACTCGCGCAGGTAAAGGGCCGCGAAGCCGAGCAACTTGTCAACGAGGTCGTGCTGCGCAGCCAGGCGCAGGCCGAATACGCCGCGGAAAATTACGGACATTTTGGCTTGAACCTGCGCCGCTACGCGCATTTCACCTCGCCGATACGCCGCTATGCCGACTTGGTCGTGCATCGCGGCCTCATCCGCGCGCTCAAGCTCGGCAATGGCGGCTTACCCGCGACCGTCGATCAAGCGCAGCTGGCGGAGATCGCCGCCGCCATCTCCGCCACCGAGCGACGCGCGATGGTCGCCGAGCGCGAGACCGCCGACCGTCTGATCGCGCATTTTCTCGCCGACCGCGTCGGCGCAACGTTCGACGGCCGCATCTCCGGAGTCACCCGTGTCGGCATTTTCGTGAAGCTCAATGAGACAGGCGCCGACGGCTTCGTGCCGGCGCGCACCATCGGCGACGAATACTTCGCCTACGACGAAGTGCGCCATTCGATGATCGGACGCCATTCGGGGGAGACCTATCGCCTGGGCGATCCGGTGACGGTAAAGCTTGTCGAGGCGGCGCCGGTCGCCGGCGCCTTGCGCTTCGCAGTGCTGTCGGCAGGGCGGCCCAGTCACAGGCAGCGCCCGCGGCGCGCCGAGCGCGAGCTGCAACATCGGCCGCGCGGCAAGAGACGGCGATGAAGCGCGACACCTCCAACCTCGGCAAGCTCTGGGCCGAGCGTATGACCAAGTCCGAGCGCGACCAGTCCTTCCCGGACAGCGAGCCGCGCGATGCCGCCACTTTGATGCTGATCGACCGCTCCGGTGCGACGCCCAAAGTGCTGCTCGGCAGGCGGCACGCCAACCACAAATTCATGCCGGGAAAGTTTGTTTTTCCGGGCGGTCGCATCGAACCGCTCGACGCCAGAATGCCGGCGGTGAGCGAACTACATCCGGATACGGCGAAGAAGCTCAATGAGCGTGTGGCAGCGCCCGGCGCGGACTATGCGCGGGCCTTTGCCCTCGCCGCGGTGCGCGAGGTTGCGGAGGAGACTGGTCTTCTGCTCGGCGTCAAACGCGATCAAGCCCCGGCGACGCCCGGCGAGATTTGGGCGGAATTTGCCAAGGCCAGAGTGCATCCAGACCTCGGCCAGATCCATTTCATCGCGCGAGCCATCACCCCGCCGCGCCGGCCGCGCCGTTTCGATACGCGGTTTTTGACCGCCGACGCTTCCGCCATTGCGCACACGATCGAAGGCGTGGTCGGCCCCGACTCGGAACTCGTAGAGCTGGTATGGGTGCCGATCGAACGGGCCACGCATCTCGACATGCCGACCATCACCGGCATCGTGCTCGAGGAGCTCCTGGCGCGGGTCGAGGCGGGCATGGCGCGGGACCTGCCGGTGCCGTTCTATTTCATGACCGAGGGACAGTTCTTCCGCGAACTGCTGTAGTTGACATCCCGCCCCGCATCGCTACTTTCGCGGCCAAATCAGCAACGCGAGGATGTCACCGATGGCCAAGGCCGCCAGTCTTAAGATCAAGCTCGTCTCCAGCGCGGGAACCGGCCACTATTACGTGACCAAGAAGAACGCGCGCACGCAAACCGAAAAGCTGAAAAAGAAAAAATACGATCCCATCGCCAAGAAGCACGTCGAGTACACCGAATCCAAGATCAAGTGAGCGCAGTAGCGTGCGCACGAGTACAAAGGGCGCCGTAATGGGCGCTTTTTTTTCGCTGCTGATCCAAAAAGGTGGCCGGCCGGACGGCGGTGTTATGAGGAGGCCACTCTCACCGCGTCCAGGCCGGCCGAACCCCACGGACCCAGGAGATGCGGCGGACCTGAGCACTCCGTAGGGTATGGCTGTCGGCCTGCGGCCGGTCGAATGAGCATAGCGCGGGCGCAAAGCCGTGGGGCAGAAGGTTAGACCAAGCCCCGTGGTCAACCAAACGGCTTTTTAAACCGCTGGAATGCCTTGGAAATTTTATTAGGCCGCGCTCGCTTGCGGTACGGTAGCCGACTCAGGAGCCGCAGGCACTACGCCGCGTGGGGCACCACGCGGTTGCGGCCGTCGCGCTTGGCGCGATAGAGCGCCGTGTCCGCACGTTTGAGCACCGCTGCCGCGGTGTCTTTTGCACCATCGAACGCCGCGATGCCGACCGATATGGTCACGTCGAGATTGCGTACGCCCTGCTGGATGACGAAGGGCTCACCGGCGATGCGGCGGCGGATGCGTTCGGCGACCATCGTTGCCACCGCCATGTCGGTTTCCGGCATCACGATGACGAACTCCTCGCCACCATAGCGGCAGGCGAGGTCGATGTTGCGGATTGACTTGCGGATGCGCAGCGCGAATTCGCGCAGGACGTCGTCCCCGGCGTCATGGCCATAGCCATCATTGATCGCCTTGAAATAATCGATGTCGAGAATGAGCAGGGCGAGCGGCTTTCCGCGCGAAGCTGCCTGCTCGACAAGCGTCGCCAGATGCGTCTCCATGTAGCGGCGGTTGAACAGGCCCGTGAGGGCGTCGGTGATCGCCATTTCGATCGAGGCCTGCACGTTATCGCGCAGCCGCTCAGTATAGCGCTTCTTTTTAATCTGCGTGCGCACGCGCGCCAGCATTTCGTTCCTGTCGATCGGACGGATAAGATAGTCGTTGACGCCGATCTCCAGCCCGCGCACCAGCCGCTGGTTGCTATCGGCTTCGGCAACCGCCAGGATCGGAATGTTGCGCGTGCGCTCAAGGGAGCGAATCTGGCTGCACAATCGCAAGCCGTCGAAATTTTGCAGACCGAGCGAAACGATCACCAGTTCGTAGTCGCCTTCGGCGGCGTGAAAAAGCGCCTCGCTCGGATTAGATTCGACCTCGACGCTGTGCTCGGCGGCGAGCGTCGCCACTATGCGCTCATACGAGCTTTGCCGGTCGTCGACGATGAGGACGCGGCCGTCGCGGCCGGTTTCCGCTACCGCCGCACGTTCCGGACTTTGCATGCCGATCTCTTTGGAGGTGAGCGCGCGCATGCGCAGCTCGTCGGTAACCATCTTCAGCCGAGCGAGAGAGCGCACGCGCGACACCAGCGCGACATCGGTCACCGGCTTAGTCAGAAAATCGTCGGCGCCCGCCTCCAGCCCCTTCACGCGGTCGGACGATTGGTCGAGCGCAGTTACCATCACCACCGGAATATGATGCGTGACCGGATTGGATTTGAGCTTGCGGCAGACCTCGAAGCCATCCATGTCCGGCATCATCACGTCTAGGAGGACGATGTCGCATTCGGCGCGCTCGCATATGGTCAAAGCTTCGCGCCCACTATAGGCGGTGATGACGTCGAAATATTCCGCCGAGAGCCGCGCTTCGAGCAGCTTCACATTCGCCGGCACGTCGTCGACGACAAGAACGCGCGCGCTCATCTCACTCAGCACTCCCGAGGAAATGACGGATGGTTTCCATGAACTTGCCCACCGAAATGGGCTTCGACAGATACGCCTCGCAGCCGCCTTCGCGGATACGCTCCTCGTCGCCTTTCATGGCGAAAGCGGTGACCGCAACCACCGGAATCGTTTTTAGCTCGGGGTCGTCTTTGAGCCACTTCGTCACTTCGAGGCCGGACACCTCCGGCAATTGGATGTCCATTAGAATCAGATCGGGCCGGTGCTTGCGCGCGAGTTCAAGCGCCTCGATGCCGTTGCGCGTAGCCGCGGTACGGTAGCCGTGCGCTTCCAGAAGGTCGTGGAAGAGCTTCATATTAAGCTCATTGTCCTCCACGATCAGGACGGTCTTCGGCATCGTCCCCGCCCGTTGTCCCCAATGCGCCTCCCGCGCGCCGTCGCGTTGCCGCGCGTGCTCGGGCATGATTGGCCACGGTAGTGGGCATTTGTTGACGAAAGGCAAATTTGATCGATGAAACAGGCCCCTCCGTTAACCGAAGAAGCCGCAGAAGAGCTGGCGATTCAGGCGCTTACCTTCTTGGCGGCGGACCCAGTGCGCCTGGGCTCGTTCCTGGCGGCAACAGGCATCGGCCCCTCCCAGATTCGCGCGGCCAGCGGCGAGCCGGGATTTCTTGCCGGCGTGCTCGACTTTCTCGCCTCGGATGACCGTTTGATCGTCGACTTCGGCGCGGCGACCGGCGCCGATCCGGCCGATGTCGCGCGGGCCTATGCCACGTTATCGGGCGCGCGCTGGGAGCGCGAGGTCCCATGAGCTTCTGCCGCGACTGCCTCGCCGACCTCGCCCCGGCAGCTGCGCGTTGCGGGACGTGCGGCTCACCCCGCCTTGCGCATCATACCGAGATTAATTGCCTGTCGATTGCGCATGTCGACTGCGACGCCTTTTACGCCACGATCGAGAAGCGAGACGATCCTTCGCTTGTGGACAAGCCGGTCATCATCGGCGGGGGCAAGCGTGGGGTCGTTGCCGCAGCCTGTTATGTCGCGCGCACCTACGGCATCCATTCGGCGATGCCGATGTTCGAAGCTTTGCGCCGCTGCCCGCATGCGGTGGTGATCCGTCCAAACATGGCGAAATATGTGGAAACCGGCCGCGGCGTGAGGCAGGCGATGTTCGCGCTGACGCCGCTGGTGGAGCCGCTGTCCATAGACGAAGCGTTTCTCGATCTCACCGGTACCGAGCGCTTGCACGGCCTAAGTCCCGCCAAGGTGCTCGCGCGTTTTGCGCTGCAGGTCGAGCGCGAACACGGCATCACCGTGTCGATCGGGCTGTCGGCCAACAAATTTCTGGCCAAAATCGCCTCCGACTTGGACAAACCGCGCGGCTTTGCAGTGCTCGGGCCGGCCGAGGCACCCGCTTTTCTGGCGCCGAAACCCGTCGGCTTCATCTATGGCGTGGGCCGGGTGAGCGCGGCGCGGCTCGCCGCCGACGGTTATCGGCTGGTCGGCGACCTGCAACGCGCCAACGAACGCGAATTGATAGAGCGCTACGGCGATGAAGGAGCGCGGCTATGGCGCCTCGCCCGGGGCATCGACACGCGCAACTTGGAGGCGCATCGCGAAACCAAGAGCATCTCCGCCGAAACTACATTCGACACCGATATCGGCGAGTTCCGCCCCATGGAGCAAACCTTGTGGTCGCTCAGCGAAAAAGTCTCCGCGCGGCTGAAGGCGAACGCGCTTGCGGGAACGACTGTAACGCTCAAGCTGAAAAGCGCCGATTTCAAAATCCGCACCCGCGCAGAAAGCCTCGGTGCGCCGACTCAGCTCGCCACCCGTATCTTTGCCGTGGGCCAGAGGCTGTTGAGGCGGGAGATCGGCACCGTACGCTACAGGCTTATCGGCATCGGTGTCTCCAATCTCGAAGATGCCGAGGGCTCCGACTTCTCCGACCTGCTCGGTCGCCGCGACGCGCAGGCCGAACAGGCCGTAGACCTGCTACGTCGTAAGTTCGGTCGTGCTGCGGTGCTCAAGGGGCTGGCGATCGAGGACGAATAGATCGGCTATCGAGATGCAGCGGATGAAGCCTGGCGATAACGATCCGGACTACTTGCAGGGGATCTCCTTCTTCATCTCCAGCGAGGTCAATTTTCCGCTGATGGTGAAGTCGGGATAGTCGAGCGTGAGCGCGCGCGAAATGCCGTTCTCGTAGAGCTCAAAACCGATCGCGTAGACCGGCGTCTGCTCTCCGCTCTGCTCCTGCTTTTCGCTCTCCTGCTCGAAATAGCTGATGGTCACCGGCCAGCGCCTGAGGTTCGCCAGCGCCGGCACATTGGCGCTCGCATCGTCCACCGGCTTTTCGCCAGGCTCGATTGCGCGGCCGATGACCGTCAAAGTGTTATAGAGCTTTTCGCCGCTTTCCGAGCCGTCATAGACCGGAAATTCCAGGATGCTCTTGTCGTCGCGCGCCGCGGCGATAATGCGGCGCATGTGCTCGGTGGGAAACACGGCGTTGACCGGCTCGGTAAAACGCTTCTGCTTCGGCTTGCTTAAGCTCACATCGACCACATCCCCCTTACGCTCGGCATGACCGTCGACGGCCTCAGTCTGCTGCTCATTAAGCAAATTCTGCGAGTTGAAGCGAAAGCTCGTAGCCGCCGCGTCTTCCCAGGTAGTCGAGCGCAGATCGCTCAACGCCGCCTTGCCCTCGCCGGAATCAAGCTCAGACACCTGGCGGAACTGCAAAGCGTAGCCCTCGCACGCATTCCCGGAAAAATCGTAGAGGATGCGGCCGCGCACGCTTTCGATGGCGCGGCTGCCGCGGATCTTGGCAAGCTTGAGATCGTAGATCGCCCGATGCGGAGCAAGAACGACCTTGTTGGCAGCCGAAGCAGGCGCAGCCTGCGCCGAACTGGCCAAAGTGGCCGCGAGTACCGGCAGCAGCACGCGGATGGCAATGGTTACCGCGGTCATGAAGATCCTTCCGCAAACATGCGAGCGATAAAGGTGCAAGAACTGGGCAAGATAGAGGCCGCCCGCGGCCGCGGCAACAGCACGCCTACCCGCGCTTGCACTGTCCGACCTGATCGGCCAAACAAGCGCCCTTCGGCACAGGAGGCGGTCACATGGCGGGAACGATCGAGAACAAACTCGCGGGCCTAGGTATAGTGCTGCCGACGCCGGCAAGCCCCATTGCGAACTATGTGCCCTTCGTCCGCTCCGGTAATTTGCTCGTCGTTTCCGGGCAAGTATGTTTCGGGACGGACGGCAAGCTGGTCGCCAAAGGCCAGCTCGGCGGTGGCGTGTCCATCGAAGATGGGCAGAAAGCGGCGCGTGCCTGCGCCGTCAATCTGCTGGCGCAGTTGAAAGCGGCGCTGGGCGACCTCGACAACGTTCGCCGTGTCGTGCGGCTCGGGGGCTTTATTAATTCCGCGCCCGGATTCACCGACGGCCCCAAAGTAATGAACGGCGCGTCCGATCTCATGGTCAAGGTATTTGGCGACAAGGGCAGGCACGCGCGTACTACCGTCGGGGTTTCCGCTTTGCCCGCCGACGCCGCCATCGAGGTCGAAGGCCTGTTCGAAGTCGGCTGACGCCCATGGGCGCACTCGATTGGCTCGTGGCGCGGCCGATCGCGCATCGTGGGCTACACGGACCGGGCGCCGTGGAGAACACCGCAACCGCCTTCGCCGCGGCCATCGCCGCGGGCTATGGCATCGAATGCGACTGCCAGGTCAGCGCCGATGGCGAGGCGATGGTTTATCACGATGACGCTCTTGGCCGTGTGACCGAAGGCAGCGGTGCACTGGCGCAGACGAGCGCCGCCGCATTGAAGACGATCACCTTCAAAAATACCAGCGACCGAATGTTCACGCTGGCCGAGCTTTGCGACTTAGTCGGCGGCCGGGTGCCATTGCTGATCGAGCTGAAGAGCCATTTCGACGGAGACAAGCGGCTGGTCGAGCGCATCGCCGCCGTCCTGGCGAGCTACCGGGGACCGGTCGCCGCCATGTCGTTCGACCCGGAATTGGTGGGGATGCTGCGACGCATTGCCCCTCGCCTCGCCCGCGGCATTGTCGCCCAGCGCCGCTATAGTGACTGGGTCGACCTGCCAGCTCGGCCTAGGCGCTGCATGACGCACATGCTGCACCTGCCACGCACGCGGCCACATTTTGTCGCTTATGCCATTCGCGACTTGCCCGCATTTGCACCGTTGGCGATGCGGTCCATATTGGGGATGCCGCTGCTCACCTGGACGGTGCGCACACAGGCCGAGCACGCCACCGCAATACGTTGGGCGGACCAGATGATCTTCGAAGGCTGGTGTCCATGAGCGGAACTGCCGCCTGATGCGGCCGTTCATGGAGCATGAACGCTGCTTTGTGGCCGCGGCGACGTGAAGACGCATGATTTCCGGCGTAAAGTCGGGCTAAAACTCGCCCGATGACAGACACCCGAGTCACCATCCGACTGGCACAATCACTCGCGCAAGTTCCTGCCGAGGCATGGGACGCCTGCGGTCAGGATAAAACTGTTAAACCAACACATGAGGACAGCTCATCCAC
Source organism: Pseudolabrys sp. (assembly GCA_035652735.1). Lineage (GTDB taxonomy): Bacteria > Pseudomonadota > Alphaproteobacteria > Rhizobiales > Xanthobacteraceae > Pseudolabrys. The sequence goes on from DASRDF010000052.1 coordinate 30,356, forward strand.
GTTGTTAGCCACGTTATCCACACGAAGACAGCCATCCAACCCATTTGTGACACACGCATTTTTATCTTCGCTTGAGGAATCCAAATCAGTCGGGCCGCGCACCGGCTGGCAGCCGAACCACATGCTCGCCGAGGACGCTGCCGGTCATCTGCTCGGCTGCGCCCCCTGCTATGTGAAGAGCCACTCGCGCGGGGAATACGTTTTCGACCACGGCTGGGCCGACGCATTCGAGCGCGCCGGCGGCGCCTATTATCCGAAGCTTCAAGTGGCGGTGCCCTTTACGCCGGTGACCGGTCCGCGCCTGCTCACCCGTCCCGAGGCGCACGCCGAAGCCGTCCGCCGCGGCCTGGCCGATGCGCTCGCGCGCATTACCACGGACAATGGTCTCTCGTCAGCGCACGTCACTTTCCTGACGGAACGCGAGTGGCGCATGCTCGGCGGCCGTGGCTTTCTCAAGCGCACCGATCAGCAATTCCACTGGGACAATTTGCACTATGCCGCCTTCGACGATTTTCTCGCGCGCCTGTCCTCGCGCAAACGCAAGACCATTAGGCGGGAACGCAAGGAGGCCCTGTCCGCAGGCATTGACGTCCACTGGCTCAACGGTTCCGACCTCACCGAGGAGATCTGGGACGCCTTCTTCGCCTTCTACATGGAAACCGGTTCGCGCAAATGGGGACGGCCGTATCTCACGCGAGAGTTCTTCTCTATCGTCGGCACCAAGATGGCTGACCGCATTCTCCTGGTAATGGCCAAGCGCGCGGGACGCTGGATCGGCGGCGCACTCAACTTCATCGGCTCCGACACGCTCTATGGACGCAACTGGGGCGCGATCGAGCACCACCCCTTTCTGCATTTCGAGCTGTGTTACTATCAGGCTATCGACTATGCGATCGCGCACAAGCTACGCCGGGTCGAAGCCGGTGCCCAAGGCGAGCACAAACTCGCGCGCGGCTACCTGCCCGCAACCACTTATTCGGCGCACTTCATCGCCAACCCTGCCTTGCGGCGGGCGATCGACGAGTATCTCGCCCGCGAACGCGCCTATGTGCAGGCGGCGCACGAGGAGCTTGCGGCGGCGGCACCCTTCCGTAAGGATTTGGTTGAGCAGGACTAGCGCTGGAGGGCAAAATGCCGAATTACGACCCTAACAACATATTCGCCAAGATCCTGCGCGGTGAATTGCCTTGTCACAAGGTTTATGAAGACGACAAGGCATTTGCTTTTCTCGACATCATGCCGCGCGCACCGGGTCATACTTTGGTGCTGCCCAAGGCTCCGGCACGCAACATTCTCGACGTAGCGCCGGACGATTTCGCTCACGTCATGACGGCAGCGCAGAAAATCGCCAAAGCGGCGATGAAGACTTTTGGCGCCGACGGGATCACCGTGCAACAGTTCAATGAAGGCGCCGGCGGGCAGGTCGTCTTCCACCTGCACGTCCATGTCATTCCGCGGAAACACGGGCTGCCGATGAAGCCGCCGGCGAGCGAAAAGGAAAGGCCCGAGATCTTGGCCGAGCAAGCCAAAAAGCTTGCGGCCGCGCTCGTTGGCTGACGCGACCGAGCCTGCAAAAGTGAAGGCCGGGGCCTTGGCCCCGGCCTTTTCCATTCGCCGCTCTAAGCCTTGATCAATGGCACTTTCG
>DASRDF010000053.1:0-57662 GCA_035652735.1 Pseudolabrys sp.
GCGGCGACCTAGGACGGCCCCGGCAGAGGTGCGCGTCATAGTCGCGTACAAAGCGCGACCGCCGTCGCGCCAAGGCCTGCGGCTCTTGCACTTCCTCGCGGCGGAAACTTGCAACCGGTCCAGTACGTGAAGATTTGCAGCCTGTATGGCGTGGGGTTCTACTACATCCCGGGCACCGACATGTGCTTGAAGATGGGTGGCTGGGTCCGCGCCGAATACGCTTATGGCGATAACGGCAACATGACCTGGGGCCCGTACAACGCCAACGCCAACAACCGCGGTACCAGCAACAGCACCTTCCGCGCCTGCGGCTACATCACGGCCGATGCGCGCAACCAGACCGCCTACGGCACCGTGCGCTCGTATATCGCCGTCGGTCTCTCGACGAGCAATATCGGCCTCGACTCGGCGTCGAACACGTTCAACGCCAACCGCGCCTTCATCCAGTGGGCCGGCTTCACCTTCGGCATCGCGCAGTCGTTCTTCGACTTCTACAGCGTGCCGGCGACGGCCTATTGGGGCGCCTACCCGGCCTCCGACACCGGCGATCCGGGCTGGATGGTGATGGGCTACACCGCGCAGTTCGGCAACGGCTGGTCGGCGACGATTGCCGCCGAACAGCGCCGCATCACCCAGATCATTGGGCCGACTGCGGTCGGCGGCGTTGTCGCTCCGGTGCAGACGTTCCCCGGCGACTACGGCGGCTTCCAGTCGCCGGACGTGGTGGCCAACCTGCGCGTCGACCAGGCCTGGGGCTCCGCCCAGATCATGGGCGCACTGCATCAGGTCAACGCACTCTACTATGACGGCGCGTCTGTCGATTTGGGCCCGGTAAGTGCGGCGGCCGGCAATCCGAGCGACACCTGGGGCTTTGCGGTCGGCGGCGGTCTGAAGGTCAACACGCCGTTCATCGGCAAGGGCGACTACTTCCAGAGCCAGGTGACCTACGCCCAGGGTGCCTCACGCTATGTGTTCTTCACCCCGAACACCAACTGGGCCAAGGTCGATGGCAACACCATCAGCCTCGGCCTGCTGAGCGACGGCGTCTATGGCGGCACTCTCGGGACCACCGCGACGTCGGTCGAGCTCACCACTTCTTGGGGCGTGAACGCGGCCTACGAGCACTTCTGGAACATGCAGTGGAGGACGTCGGTCTACGGCGGCTACGCTGCGGTCAGCTACGACTCGCGAGCCAACGCCATGCTCTGCCAGGGCGAAGGTCTGGGAGCGGGCACCGGTACTGCCGCCGTGGCGGTCGCCGGTTGCGACAACAACTGGAACACCTGGTGGGTCGGCAGCCGCACCCAGTGGAACGTCACTTCCGACTTCTACATGGGCGTGGATGTGCTGTACCAGAAGATGAACAGCCTCTCGACGCCGACCGGACTTGCTCCGACGACCATCACGGGCAGCTCGTGCCAGCTCGGCAGCTGCCGTGTCGACGACATCGACAACTGGATGGTTCGCTTCCGCGTGCACAAGGACTTCTATCCGTGACCCACGCCTCGCCGGAGCTCGGCGAAGCCGAGCAAAGGCGGGTCGCCTGATCGTGGATGTCTAGTCGGAACCCCCGGCGGCCAACCGCCGGGGGTTTTCTTTTTGGGCGTCACGTTAGTTACATTCTCCGCTCGTCCCTGCGAAAAGCAGGGACCCAGGGGAAAATTGCTCCGCGCTCTCCTATTTGCTCTGGACCCCCGCTTGCGCGGGGGTGAGCGGAGGAAGGGCGATCAAACAGTAACGCTGAGCCAACGCGGCCGCATTTGCCTTCCGCCCGGCGCTGCCGGTAAATGACGCCGCGTCGGCGGCGAGGAGCTGTGATGGCACAAGACAACCAGATGTCGCTGGTGTTCCGCTGCGCGCCCGAGCTGGCGCCGCTGTTGCCGCCGCCGATCCCGGCGGTGCAGGGCCTGCCCGACTGGTTCAAGGCGATGCCGCAGAAGGCCTTCAACGCCATGACGCAAGAGGACGAGCAGACCCTCAAGCGCTGCCCGCCGTTCATCGATGCCATGACCTACGGTTTTCTGCTGCCGCTGGTCTGCGATCTGCACGTCGATGACGGGGAGTTTCGCTGGGAGTTCGACGTTCCGCCGGCTGCCGCCGGCGCGCGCTCGCCCATCGGCTTTCACGACGGCAGCCAGGCGGCCGGCTCGCCGTTTTTTCGCGACGACCGCTTCATCATTAAATTTCGCAATTACTGGACCATCGAAGCGCCGCCCGGCTACTCGCTGCTGTTCACGCATCCGGTGAACCGGCCCGAGCTTCCGTTCACCGCGGTCAGCGGTCTCGTCGACTGCGACCGCTATTGCGACACGCTGGTGCACTTTCCGGTGGTCTGGCACGACGAGAATTTCAGCGGCGTGCTGCCGAAAGGCACGCCCGTGGTGCAATGCATGCCGGTCAAGCGCGAGAGCTGGGCGTTGCGCCTCGATACGCTGTCCGACGAGCAGGCGCGGCGCATGCAGGAGCTGACCTCGGCCATCGGCCGCGAGCAGGGCATCTACCGCCGCCAGTTCCGCGCCGGCAAGCGCTAGCGCAACCGGATTAGATACCCATCAGCGTATCCCCGCTCGTCCCCGCGAAAGCGGGGACCCAGGGCCAAGTCGCTCTGAATTTCCGCTTGCGCGGGAATGAGCGGAGCAAAAATGCAATTTGCGTTCAACAAAATGCCGCTCTAGCGGCCCACATCCTCGCGCAGAAACTTTGCCGCGCGGCTGGGGCGCAGCCAGAAGCGGCCGCGGCCGGCGATCGACAGCGCGCCCAACGCTTCGGCATAGCCGCGCGGGTTCATCCGCGCGGCGCGGCGCAAGGCCGCAAGCGCGGCCTCTTCGTGCCCGAGCTCGAGCCGGCAAATGCCGAGGCCGATCTGCGCCGCCGCATCCTCGGGCGCGGCGGCGGCCATGCGCTCGAACAGCTCCCCCGCTTGCGCGAATTCACCTTGCCCCTGCAGCGAACGCGCGAGCCCATAGAGCGCATCGACATGCGCGGGCGCGGCGGCGAGCGCCTGGCGATAGGCGGCCTGGCCCGCGGCGGCCTCGCCTTTGGCCATCAGGTTGTCGCCGAGCAGCGCGAGCATGTCGGCAGCCTGTGGCGCCAGCGCCAGCCCGCGCCTGAGCACGGCAATCGCCTCGTCGCGCCGCTCGAGATAGCTCAACAGGCTGCCGTAGATGAGGAACGCCGGTGGGAAAGGCGGGCGGCGCGCGATCGCCTTTTCGAGCTGCGCGATGGCATCGTCGTTGCGCCCGGCCTGCTGCAGCGCCATGGCGTACTGGGTTTCCACCTCGGGATCGTGCGTGCGCCGCGCCGCCTGTTTGAGCGGCGCCAGCGCCTCCGCCGCCTGGCCCTGCCGCAGCAGCGCGTAGCCGAGGATCTGCAACGCGCGCGGCTCGCCCGGGCTGCTCTCGAGCGCTTGCGCGGCGAGCATCTGGGCTTCCAGGGCGCGGCCTGCCTGCAGCGCGAAAACCGCCTGGCGCAACAGCGGCTCGTGGGCCGGCGGCATGGCGTTTGGCGGTCGCTTCATCGGCAGGCCCGTGGGTCAGGTGCGAGGCAGGCAAGACCTATCAGGCTTTGCGGGGGCGTGCGACATCGCGGCGGCAGCTTGACGGCTTGCCCGATCCGCTCCATTGGAACGGCCCCGTGGTCCGCTGGCGAGCCGCTCCATGAACCGCAAAGGCGAACCGCACGGCTCGCAAGCGTCGCAGATGCTGCGCCAGGCCATGAGCTTGCACCAGGCCGGCCGTCTGCCCGAAGCCGAAGCGCTTTATCGCCGCATCCTCGCCGCCGACCCGAGACACCCCGGCGCGTTGCAGATGCTCGGCGTCCTCACCGGCCAGCGCGGCGACTTTGCCGAGGCCGAGCGCCTGTTCCGCAGCGCCGTGACTGCGGATGGCCGCGATCCAGGCGCGCATTTCAACCACGGCAACGCGCTGCTCGCTTTGCAGCGTTTCGATGAGGCGTTCGAGGCTTTCGGCAAGGCCGTGGCGGCGAAGCCTGATTTCGCTCCGGCGCACCTTAATCGCGGCAACGTCCTGGCGCAGCAGAAGCGCTTCGCCGAGGCGATCGCCTGCTACGACGCGGCCGTCGCGGCGCAGCCCAATTATGCCGATGCCTATTGCAACCGCGGCCATGCCTTCGAGGAGCTGCGCCGCTTTGCCGAAGCCTTGTCCGATCACGAGCGCGCCCTGTCACTCGATCCGGCCAGAGCGGCATTCCATGCCGCCCGCGCCAATGTCCTTCACAAGCTCCGCCGTTACGAGGAGGCGCTCGACGGCCTCGCCAAGGCATTGGCGCTCGATCCGCGCAATGCCGAGTTCTTGTACAACCGTGGCAATGTTTTATTCGAGTTGAAGCGCTACGACGCGGCATTCGCCGACTACGACCGCGCGTTTGAGTTACGCCCGGATATCGATTATCTCGAAGGCGACCGCCTGTTCACCAAGCTGCTGCTTTGCGATTGGACCAACCTGGCCGCGGAGACCGCCCGGCTGGTGACGAATGTGCGGGCGGGCCGCGCCGCCGTCCGGCCGTTCGCTTTCCTCGCCGTGGAATCCACGCCCGCGCTGCAAGCACAATGCGCGCGCACGTTTGCGCAGCGGGAATTTCCGCCGGCGCCGGCCGTGTGGCGCGGCGAGAAATATCGGCACGACAAAATTCGGATTGCCTATCTGTCGGCCGATTTCCGCGAGCACCCGGTCGCCTATTTGCTCGCCGGCGTCTTCGAGCAGCACGACAGGACCCGCTTTGAAACCTTCGGCCTGTCCTTTGCACCCGATGAGGAGACGCCGCAAGCGGCGCGAATTAGGAGCGCGTTGGAAAGGTTCATCGACGTCCGCGAGCAAAGCGATTTTCAGGTGGCGCGGCTCCTGCGCGAGTATGAGATCGACATCGCGGTTGATCTCATGGGCCCGACGCAGCAGGCGCGGCCGGGCATCCTCGCGCATCGGGCGGCGCCGCTGCAGGTGCTTTATCTCGGCTATGCCGGCAGCAGCGGCGCGGACTACATTGATTATCTGATCGCCGACCGCACCGTGATTGCTGCAGACGAGGAGGGGCATTTCTCCGAGAAGATCGTTTATCTGCCCGACACCTATATGCCGGCCGACCGCCTGCGGCCGATCGCTGCGCAGACACCGGTGCGCGAAGAAGAAGGTTTGCCGAAACGGGGATTCGTCTTTTGCTCCTTCAACAACGCCTACAAATTTGCTCCGGCGACCTTCGATATCTGGATGCGCCTGCTGCGCTCGGTCGAAGGTAGCGTTCTTTGGCTTCCGGAGGCGGCCGCTCCTGGCATGGATCGGTTGCGACGGGAGGCAGAAGCTCGCGGCGTGGACGGCAGCCGCGTTATCTTCGCGCGCCGACTGCAAAGCAATGCAAGTCATCTTTCCCGCTACCGACTTGCCGACCTGTTTCTCGACACCGCGCCGTTCGGATCGCATTCGACGGCCTGCGACGCGCTCTGGGCCGGCGTGCCTCTCTTGACCTGCCGCGGCGAGACATTCGCCGGCCGTGTGGCGGCGAGCTTGCTGAAGGCGGCGGGGATGCCTGAACTCGTGACCGACTCGTTCGAGGAATATGAACGCTTGGCGCGCGTCCTCGCGTCCGATTCTCAACGGCTCGCCTCCCTCCGGGCCAAGCTCGCGCGCGATCGACTGACGTGCGCATTGTTCGACACGGCTCGGTTTACGCGTCATTTGGAGGCGGGCTATGGAGCGATGTGGGAGCGCCATCAGCGTGGCGCTCCGCCCGAAAGCATCAGTGTGCCTGAGCTCTCGTCTGCAATGTAGCAGGGGCGACGCGCACGCCAGCGTCGCATCGTGCCGCGAATGCCGCAATGCGCGCGATCACATCCGTCTCCACCAACAGCGGAGCATGTCCCTGGTCCGGAACTTCGAGGACATCGGCGTCCGGCCGGCGTGCGCACATCGCGGCGAGGGTGGCCGGCGATAGCAGGTCGGAATTGGCGCCGCGAATGACCATCAGCGGCACGTGCGCGAGCGCATCGAACTCCTGCCACAGCGGCGGCATCGGCCGCTCCAGATCGAGACCGGCCAGCGTCTCGGACAGCCGCACGTCATAGGCCGGCGCCAGTCGGCCGTCCTCCTGCTTGAAGGTGCGTCGGGCTGCAGCGAGCCAGTCGTCGTGCCCGAGCTTCGGGAATTGGCCGCTGAACAGGCGGCGCAGAATCTCGGCGCCGTCCTCGAAATCGCGCGGCTGCGGCAGCTTGCCGACATAGCCCTTGATGCGCATCAGGCCCTGCGGCTCGATCACCGGGCCGATGTCATTGAGCACGACGCCGGCCAACACACTCGGCCGCAGCGCGGCAATCAACATCGCCAGAATGCCGCCGCGGGACGTGCCCACGACGGTCGCCGGCGCACAATCGAGCGCGGCGATAATCGCCAGCACGTCGGCCAACTCGACTGGAAAGGAGTAGTGCGAGCTGTCGCGGTCGTACTCGGATTGGCCGCGGCCGCGGTAATCCAGAGCCAGCACGCGGCGCGGGTGCGCGCTGTCGGCTGCCAGCGCGCCGGCAAGGGCGTCAAAATCCGCGGCAGTGCGCGCAAGCCCTGGCAGGCAGAGCACGGGCGTTGCGCCGTGGGTGCGTTTTCCGTATTCGCGCACATGCAGCCGCAAGCCATCCGGCGCGGAGACGAAAATGCTGCGCGCATTCGTCATGGCATGCCTAGCGTCGCGATTTAGTTGAAGTCGTCATTGCCCATATGGCCGGCCCAGCGCCGTTAGTTGGTGCTGCCCGCAGGCCGCAGGCTGGCGTCCGCGGTGCCGCCGCGGTGCAGATCGGCTTCGATGACCAGTTTGCTCGATCCATCGAAGCGCGCCCGATAGACCTGGAGGTTCTCCATCACGCGCTGGACGTAGTTGCGCGTTTCCGCAATCGGAATGCGCTCGACCCAGTCGATGGGGTCCACACTCGGATCGCGCGGATCGCCGTAGGCAGCAATCCACTGACGCACACGCCCCATGCCGGCGTTATAGCCGGCAAAAGTGAGCAGATAAGAGCCGCGATAATAGTGCAGCAGATTGGACAATTCGGCCGCGCCCATCTGCATGTTGTAGACCGGGTCCTTCAGCAGTCTTGCGCCGTTGTAGGTCACCTTGAAGCGGCGCGCGGTGTCGCGCCCGGCTTCCGGTGTGACCTGCATCAGGCCCATGGCGTGGGCCGACGATACTTCCGATTGATCGAAATCGCTTTCCTGCCGCACGATCGAATAGGCGACCGCCTGCTCGATTGGCGGCGCAATCGGTTTGTACTCGGGCAAACCGAAAGTTGGGTAGGCGTAATAATCCATCGGCAGCCCGCGTGCATGCGCGAAGCGACCGAGGAAAACCATGGCGTGGGGATCGTTGTACTTGCGGGCGACTTCGGCCAGCATCGACATGCCGGCGACGTCGGTACCGCTTTCGCCGATCTCGGCGAAGATCGAAGCCAGCATGTTGCGTTCGTTGAGCTGGTAGAGCAGTTCGGCGGCGCGCACCACTTCGAGATTGGCGAGTACGCTGCGCTCCTCCGCCGTCAAGGCCGGTGGCCCGATCAGGCCTAAATCCCTGAGGCCGAGGCGGGCGCGAGCGAGTTGGCCGTAATAGGTTGCCGTGTATTTCGCCGCCTGCTCGTAGAAAGCCTTTGCCTCGGCCCGATGCCCCATCGCCTCGGCAGCGCGGCCCTGCCAATAGCCGCCGCGCGAGAGCGCGTGCGGATTGACGGTGCCGTCGTCGATATGGGCAAACTGCTCGGCGGCGGCTTTCGCATCATGCAGATAGCGCAGCGCGATCCATCCGGCGGTGAAATACTTGTCTACGCGCCAATTGCCCTGTGTCGGCGGCGCGGCCTTTAGCGCGACCAAGTAAGCGGCCCTTGGATTGCCTTCATCCAGGAGCTGGCGCACCAAAATGCGCCGCTCCGCCCACCACTGGTTGGTGTCGACCAGGAGCTCGGGATCTTGCGGGGCGGTGAGGATGAGCTTCCCCGCCTCTTCCGGCTTCTTGTTTTTGCGCAGCCATTGCGCGCGCGCGAAGATGTATCCCGCATCGTCGCGCAAAGCGGGCGGCACCTCGTCGAGCAGTGCCTTGGCATTGTTCAGGTTCTTGATGACCGCCGCACGTGCCTTGCCGAGCGCTATCTCGTCTTCGCCCAGCCGACGCGCCTCACGCATGCCCGCCTCGATATCGTCTTGGTAGAAGCGCTCCTCCATGCGTGCCTTGTGATCGGCACGGGTGAGCAGGCCGCCAAAAACGTCGAGGACTTTGGCTTCAACCTCGGCGCTGGCGTCCTGATGACGCCAGGCATAGCGCACCAATGCCGCAGCGCCGGCGCGGTCGCCTTTGGCGAGCAGCGCGCGAGCCAGTACATAGCGGCCTTTGGCGGTTGTCGGCGGATGCCGCTCGAAGAAAGCGAGCACGGTGGAGTCATCGACGTGATCATTCCACAGGGCGTTCTCGGCGCGGCGGCGGAACAGCGGCACGTGCGGCCATGCCGGATTGGCGGTGACGAAGGCGGCGTAGCGGCGGAAGCTCGGATTGGTGTTGTCGGAGCGCAGGATCACCCACTCGGCGAGCTTGCGTGCGACTGGATCGACGATCGCTCCTTCGGCTGCGTCTGCGTCGCCCTCCCGTCCCTTGCGGGCGGCCTCAATGACACGCTTGAGCTGCTCGATATCGGCCGGCGGGGTTGTGGCGGTAGGGGCAATAGCGAACGGTCCGGACACTGGGCGCACCATCGGCTTGAAGGCTGCCCGTGTGGCAAAAAGGGAGCCGCGCAGGCCCACATTGGCTTGCGCGTAGGCGGAGGTGGCCGTTCGCGCCGGCTTCCGGGGCGGCATGGGCACGTCGCGGACGGCGGCCGGTTGCGCAGCGACAGCGGTGATCGGCCGCGGCACAGGCTTGCGGGGCGGATGGGGCTCGGGTTTAGCAAAATGATCGGTCGGGAACGCGAAAGGAGCGCCCAGGAGCGGCTGTGGCGCAGCCTCAGACGGCGGAGGCTGCCTGGGCTCTCCCATGGCGAGGCCGACGCCCAAAATGCCAGCCGGCAATAGCGTCAGGCACACGCCGAGCGAGTTCCGAAAATTGACGGCCATTCAGCCTCTTGTCCCGAAAACCCCGACTCGACTCAAGGTACAGCCCTTGTCCCCAATTAGGCCAACAAGTCTTGACGAAGCGTACCCGGAAAAGCGCCTCTCGGCGACCCTTACCCTGGACGGGGGCAAAAGCGGGGCGAAAGCCCAATTAATCAAGGCGTTTGATCGGCTCATTCATGCTCAGGCCTTTTATCGCTGCCGGTGACCCGATATCTATGGCAGGCTGAGCGACCCGCCGTGGAGCGTGCCATGACCGCCAAAACGAACTTTCGAGGTTCTTTCACCGCGCTGGTCACACCGTTCAAAAACGGCAGTGTCGACGAAAAAGCCTTCCGTGACATTGTCGAGTGGCAGATCGCCGAGGGCACCAACGGTTTGGTGCCGGTGGGCACGACCGGCGAGAGCCCGACACTATCGCACGAGGAGCACAAGCTCGTGGTCGAATGGTGCATCGATCAGGCGCGCGGCCGCGTGCCGGTGATCGCGGGGGCCGGGTCCAATTCGACCAAGGAGGCCATCGAATTGTCGCGCCACGCGGAGGAGGCGGGCGCTGACGCCGTACTGATCGTGACGCCGTACTACAACAAGCCCACGCAAGAAGGCCTTTACCAGCACTACAAGGCCATCAACGACGCCGTCGGCATCCCAATTATCATCTACAACATCCCGGGCCGCTCGATCGTCGACATGTCGGTCGACACGATGAAGCGCCTTTATGAGCTCAAGAACATCGCCGGCGTGAAGGATGCCACCGCCAACATGACGCGGGTGACCCAGCAGCGCGCGGCGATCGGCGAGGACTTCAATCAAATGTCGGGCGAGGACATCACCGCCCTCGGCTTCATGGCGCACGGCGGCCATGGCTGCATTTCGGTGACCTCAAACGTAGCGCCGCGCCTCTGCGCCGAATTCCAGACCGCCTGCCTGAAAAAGGACTTTAACACTGCGCTCAAACTGCAAGACAAGCTGGCGCCGCTGCACGTCAACCTGTTCATCGAGACGAGCCCCGCGCCGATCAAGTATGCCATGTCGCTGATCGGCAAATGCGCCAACACGGTGCGCCTGCCGATGGTGCCAGCCAGCGAGAAGGCGCAGAAAGCCGTGCGCGACGCCATGGTCCATGCGGGCCTGATCAACTAGGGCTCGTTCTGTGCTCGAAGACTTCAAAAAGTTCGCTCTGCGCGGCAACGTGGTCGATCTCGCCATCGGCGTGATCATCGGCGCGGCGTTTACCGGGGTGGTCAACTCCTTGGTGGGGGACATCATCACGCCGATCCTCGGAGCAGCCAGCGGCGGGCTCGATTTTTCCAACTACTTTTTCCCGCTCTCGCCAAAGGTCACAGCCAGCACACTCCTTGAGGCGAAAAAGCAAGGTGCTGTATTGGCTTATGGGAATTTCATTACTCTCGTAATTAACTTCATCATCATAGCATTTGTGCTGTTTCTAATTATCCGCGCGATGTCGAGATTGATCCGCAAGGAAGAGGACAAAAGGCCGGCCGAGCCGCCCAAACAGGAGCAATTGCTCGCCGAAATCCGCGACCTCCTGAAATCACGCCAATAGACCGAATGGCCGCAAAGCCGGAGCGCCCCTTCAAGGTGGTCGCCGACAATCGCAAGGCGCGCTTCAACTATGAAATCGGCGAGACGTTCGAGGCCGGCATCGTGCTGACCGGCAGCGAGGTGAAGTCGCTGCGCGCCGGGCGTGCAACGATTGCGGAATCCTATGCCGATCCGCGTGCCGGCGAAATTTGGCTCATCAACTCCAACATTCCAGAATATCAGCAGGCCGGCCGCTTCAATCATGCGCCGAAGCGCCCGCGCAAATTGCTACTGCATCAACGGCAGATCAATCGCCTCGCCGGCGCGGTGGAGCGCGAAGGCATGACCGTGGTTCCGCTGAAGCTCTACTTCAACGATAAAGGCAGGGCCAAGATCGAAATTGCGCTGGCCAAAGGCAAGAAGCTGCACGACAAGCGCGAGACCCTCAAGCGCCGCTCATGGGAGCGCGAACGCGGTCGCCTGCTGCGGCAAAAGGGCTAGGCATCATGCACCACATCGGCATGCTGATCTTCCCGCGAATGACGCAGTTGGACATGACCGGCCCCTACGAGGTGTTGGCCCGCCTGCCGGACGCGAGCGTCGATCTCATCGCCCGCACGCTCGACCCGGTAACAACCGATCGCGGCTTGCAGATCGTGCCGACCGTCACTTTCGAGTCGTGCCCGCCATTGGATGTAATTATGGTGCCCGGAGGCCCGGGCCAACAGGATTTGATGGAGGACCAGTCGGCGCTCTCATTTTTGCGGAAGCAGGCCGCGCATGCGAAATACGTCACTTCCGTCTGCACCGGCTCGCTGGTGCTGGGTGCGGCGGGCCTGCTCAAGGGCAGGCGGGCAACCTGCCATTGGAATGCCCTCGAGCACTTGAAACTGCTCGGTGCCGTTCCGGTCAACGAAAAGGTGGCGGTTGACGGCAATATCGTCACGGGAGCGGGCGTGACGTCAGGAATCGACTTCGCCTTGACGTTGGCTGCGATCCTTTGCGGCGAGCAGGTTGCGCGCGAGATCCAGCTCGCCATCGAATATGACCCGGAGCCGCCATTCGATTCAGGTTCGCCGAAGAGGGCGCCGCCCGCGATGATCGAGCGCGCACGGGCGCACGGGCGCACGCTTTACGAAGCGCGCAAGGCGACCGCAGCGCGCGTTGGCCAAAAGCTCGGAGTGTGACGATGCCGGTGCCAACCAAGCTCGATCATTGCGTGATTCACGTTTCCGACTGGGAGCGCTCCAACAGATTTTACGTCGAGGTCATGGGCGCGGCCTTGGTTCCGCGGCCGGTCGGCTATGCCTATCGCTTCGGTGACAAGCAGCTCAATGTGCATGGACCTGGGGTACAGCCGGCGGAAGTCGCGCGCCTGCCCGTACGGCCGGGCAATTCCGATCTCTGCTTCGAATGGGACGGGCCGATCGAGAGCGCAATTGCGCATCTGAAGGCGCACGGCATCGCCGTAGAACGTGGGCCGTTGCAGCGCTTTGGTGCCAAAGGCGCCGGGACGAGCGTCTATTTCCGCGATCCGGACGGCTCGCTCATGGAATTTATGAGCTACGGAGAAAACAAATGAGAGAAGCTCCAGGTCAGCACAACCCGCTGCAGTTGCCGCAGGACATTCCGGTGCCGCAGGACGACGGGGCGGCCCGACACCTCACCGGCGCTCGGTTGCCGGACCTCTCGCTGCCGGCGACGTCGGGGCCTCCGGTCAATCTTTCCAAACTGAGGGGACGCAGCGTCCTCTATATCTACCCGCGCACCGGCGTGCCGGGCGTCGATGCTCCGCCGGGTTGGGATGACATTCCCGGCGCGCGCGGCTGCACGCCGCAATCCTGCGGCTTCCGCGATCATTACACCGAACTCAAGCGCTTGGACGTCGGCCAGGTCTTCGGCCTGTCAACTCAGGACACTGCCTATCAGCAGGAGGCGGCGGCGCGCCTGCATCTCCCATTCCCCATTCTCTCCGACGAGAAGCTTGCGCTCACCAAGGCGATGAACCTGCCGACATTTACCACGTCGGGCATGACGCTGTTGAAGCGCATGGCGTGGGTCGTCGACGACGCGACGATCACCAAGGTGTTTTATCCCGTCTTCCCGCCCGACAAGAACGCCGAGGAAGTGATCGCCTGGCTGCAGGCCAATCGCTAGGCGACCGCGCTCTTCGTCGGCTCTGCGTGCTTCTGGAAGAATTGACGGATTTCGCTGGCCGGCCGGGCCTGGCTGAAGAGATAACCCTGCATCTCCGTGCAGCCGAGTGACTGTAGCATGTCCATCTGCTGCTGCGTCTCAACGCCTTCGGCAGTGGACGCCATTTTGAGCGACTTCGCCAGGTTTGCCACCGCCTGCACGATGGCGACCGGCTCTTCGCCTTTGGAAAGGTCCTGAATAAACGAGCGGTCGATCTTTATCTTGTCGAAGGGGAAGCTGCGCAAATAGCTCAGTGAAGAGTAACCCGTACCGAAATCGTCGAGCGCGATCTGCACGCCGAGTTTGCGCAGCTCATGCAATGTCTGCAGCGTTGCGAATGTGTTTTGCAGCAGTACGGTTTCGGTGATCTCAAGTTGCAGCTTGTGCGGCGGCATGCCGGTTTCTCCGAGTGCGCCGATCACGACGTTAAGCAGGTTGCGGTTGTTCAGCTGTGCCGGTGACAAATTCACCGCGACCTTGATGTGGTCGGGCCACTCGACCGCCTCGTAGCAGGCGGCTTTAAGCACCCATTCGCCGAGCGGCACGATGAGGCCGGTTTCCTCGGCGACGGGAATGAAATCGGCGGGCGGAACGAGCCCGCGCTTTGGATGATTCCACCGGAGCAAGGCTTCGAAGGCGTTTACATCATTCGATTCGAGGCTCACCAGCGGCTGGTAATGCAGTTCGAATTCCTTGCCGACCAGCGCCCGCCGCAGGTCCATTTCCAGCTCGCGGCGCGCCTTCATACGTGTATTCATCTCCGGCTCGAAGAACCGGAACGTTCCGCGGCCGTCGGCTTTGGCGCCGTAGAGGGCCATGTCGGCGTTGCGCAGCAGAGGATCGGGCTCGGCGGCGTCGAATGGCGCGACCGAAATGCCGATGCTGATATCGGTGACAATGGTGTGCCCTTCGATCTGATATGGCTTCACGATCGACTCACGAATGCGTCGCGATAGCGCGGCGGCGTCGGCTGGCTGGCTCATTTGCGTCATGATGATGGAGAATTCATCACCTCCCAGGCGCGCGACCGTATCAGGTTCGCGGGTGCAACCGCGAAGCCGCTCCGCCACGAGTTTCAGTAACTCGTCGCCGATGGGATGACCGAGCGCATCGTTGACGCTCTTGAACTGATCGAGGTCGAGGCAGAGGATGGCCAGGCATTCGCCGCGTTTGACACGCTTCAACTCGTGTTCGAGGCGTTCACGTAGCAGTACGCGGTTCGGCAAGTCGGTGAGCGCGTCATGTCGCGCCATATGGGCCACGCGCTCTTCGGAACGCTGACGCTCGGTGATGTCTTCATGGGTTGCGATCCAGCCGCCGCCGGCAATCGGCTTGCTCACGATGGAGAAGCTGCGGCCGTCCGGCAATGTCGTGATCTGTGTGTAAGGCTGGCCCTCGGCTAGATGCTCTTTGAGCCGTCCGACGTACTCGTCAGGATCTTCACCGAACGTCCCCGTCTGGGCGCGAAAGCCGAGCAGGTCGCGGAGGAAGTGGCCAGGCCGCGCGACTTCCGGCAAAAGTCCGTACATTTCGAGGTATCGTTTGTTGCAAAAAATTAGGCGAGATTCCGAATCGAACAACAGCACGCCATGTGACATGTTGTTCAACACCGTCTCGAGCAATTGCTCGTTTTGGCGCAGCATTTGCGGAAACGGCAGGATTTCCGCATGTGACGGCGAAGAATAGATCTCGCTCACGGGAGCCCCCTTTGCGGCGACGGTACTCAGGTGGCCGCCATACTGGGGTGCGGCGCCTTGGCAACCCATCAACGAAAGAGGACCAGTTTAAGTAAAACAAACCCCGATAACCGTCACGCTTTTCGCTCGCGACGGAAGAAACCGCTAACTGAGATACGCACGGACCGCCCGAAAGACATCGTCAAACATCTGCGGCGTGAGCACGCCCGTGTTGGTGTTGTAGCGAGAGCAGTGATAGCTGGAGAAAAGAACGTAGGCGCCGGCGGCGTGACGGCGGCCGTGGCTGAACGGGGCAGCCGATTTTTTCATCCCGAGCGCTGTCAGCACGCTGTCATGCGCGATACGGCCGAGGGCGACGATGGCGCGCAGCTTCGGCATCTCGGCGATTGTCGAGCTCAGGAACTCGCGGCAGGTCGCGATTTCGAGCGGCGTCGGCTTGTTCTCGGGCGGAACGCAGCGCACTGCATTGGTAATGCGGCAGTCGACGAGCTCCAGTCCATCGTCGGGCCGGGCCTGATATTGACCGCGCGCGAATTGGTATCGAAGCAGCGTCTCGTAGAGGAGCACGCCAGCGTAGTCACCGGTGAATGGACGGCCGGTGCGGTTGGCGCCTTGCAGCCCGGGAGCAAGGCCCACGATCAACAGTCGCCCGTCCCGCGGGCCGAAGGAGGGAACGGGCGCGTTGAACCAGGACGGCTCTTTGGCCCGCCAGTTGTGACGGAATTCAACCAGCCGCGGGCAACGCGGGCAGTCGCGGCCGGGCTTGCCCCCCGCAGTCATCGCCCGCTATTCGAAGCCTTCCTCGTCGTCGTCATCGGCGGCAGCGCCGGCGCGTTGCGGCATAGCCGAACGTTGTAGGAATTGCGGCGTGTGCTGGCCGGGCTCGCGCTCCTCGCGTGGCGTGCGTGTCGCCTCGCGCGCCGCCCGCTCGGCGGGATCGCGGCCGATCTTGCTTTGCAAGGTGACGATGTCGACGAAGACGTCGGCTTGGCGCCGGAGCTCGTCCGCAACCATCGGCGGTTGCGTCGAGACGGTGGAAACGACGGTCACACGCACGCCTTTGCGCTGCACGGCTTCGACCAGCGAGCGGAAGTCGCCGTCGCCGGAGAACAGCACCATGTGATCGATGGTGTGCGCAATTTCCATCGCATCAACCGCCAGCTCGATGTCCATATTGCCTTTGACCTTCCGGCGTCCGGTCTGGTCGACGAATTCCTTTGTGGCTTTGGTAACGACCGAATAGCCGTTGTAATCGAGCCAGTCGATCAGAGGACGAATAGAAGAATATTCCTGGTCCTCGATCACCGCGGTGTAATAGAACGCCCGCAGCAGGTAGCCGCGCGATTGAAATTCGCGCAACAGCCGCTTGTAGTCGATGTCGAAGCCGAGTGATTTCGCTGTTGCGTAGAGATTGGCGCCGTCAATGAACAAAGCGATTTTTTCGCCGGGCACGGTCATGGCTTTTCTCACTCGTCTCGCAATACAAATTTGTCTCTCGACACCTGTAGCCGCCCCGTGCTGCGAGCGCGTGGCGTGAGCGAGAGATGGGCATTAACGGTTGACGGCACCTTCGATCAATTCGTTCGGCACCCCACGCAATCATGCCGTTGCCGTAAAATCTGCTCCGGTCGGCCTGCTTGCTTGGGTAATTCGGTAACAGACGGGTGCGGCCAAACCAAGACAAAAATGCTTGAATTTTCTGCGGGCAGGGGATACCTAGCGGCCAATCACGACAAAGTTCCGCCGATAGGAGTCGCTGGCGCATGGCCCGTGTCACAGTAGAAGACTGCATCGACAAGGTTGAGAACCGCTTCGAACTCGTCCTCTTGGCGAGCCACAGAGCGCGCATGATCTCGTCCGGGTCGCAGATTACCGTCGATCGCGACAACGATAAGAACCCGGTGGTGTCGCTGCGCGAGATCGCCGAGAAGACGGTGTCGCCCGGTGATCTCAAGGAGGACCTGATCCACTCATTGCAGAAATACGTCGAAGTGGACGAGCCGGAACCGGAGGTGCCGCTCATTGGAGCGGGTACCGGCGCGGGCGTCGATTCCGACGATACCGAGGTCACCGCCGATCGCATGACCGAAGAAGAGCTACTCAAGGGCCTCGAAGGGTTGGCGCCGCCCGAGGAGCCGCCTGAAGAGGACGTCGAGTAGCTTTTGCTCGATAAACAGTCATTTAGGGCCCGGCCTTTGCGCCGGGCCTTGCATTTCCAGACCGTGCTGCTGATCCCTTGCAGGCATGGCAACACGACGTGATATCTAGATTACAATGGGCCCGTCGGTCCTCGCCTCGATTCGGAGCAAGAGGTCACAAGAGGTGACGTAATGGCGCAACCGCGCTCGGATTTGCCGCGTTTGCGAAAACAGTCGTCCAGGCGGGCGCCGCCCGTGCCCACCCCGGCCGCTATTTCGCAGCAGGTTGAGAAGCCCCAGTCCGCGCGCAAGCCGCCGATGATGCGGCAATACGACCTGATCGAACGGGTACGCCGTTACAATCCGCATACTAACGAGGCGCTACTTAACCGCGCCTATGTTTACGCTATGAAAGCGCACGGCGAGCAGCGCCGCGCCTCCGGCGACCCCTATTTCTCGCATCCGATCGAAGTCGCGGCCATTTTGACCGACCTCAAATTGGATGACGCCACCATCGCCGCTGCGCTGCTTCACGACACCATTGAAGACACAGAAGCAACGCGCGCCGAGATCGACAGTTTGTTCGGCCGCGACATCGGCGCCTTGGTCGAAGGGCTCACCAAACTGAAAAAGCTCGACTTGGTTACGAAAGAAGCCAAACAGGCCGAGAACCTGCGCAAGCTCCTGCTCGCCATCGCAGATGATGTGCGCGTTCTGCTCATCAAGCTTGCCGACCGCCTGCACAACATGCGCACGCTCGACTACATGCCGGCCGAAACACGCCGGAGGGCGGCGGAAGAGACACTGGAGATCTACGCACCGCTCGCCGGCCGCATGGGCATGCACGAAATGCGCGAGGAGCTCGAGGACCTCGCATTCCGGGAGCTCTACCCGGAAGCCTATGGCGTGGTGAGCGGGCGGCTCAATGCGCTTGCCGAGCGCCACAAGCATCTGATCGCCGAAATCGAGCAACAACTCACGAGAAAGCTTGCCGATCGCGGCATGGCCGCAAAGGTGCAGGGGCGACGCAAACGCGCTTATTCGATCTGGCGCAAGATGGAGCGCAAGTCGGTCGGCTTCGAGCAGCTCTCCGATATCTTCGGCTTCCGTGTGATCGTGAAAGTGGCGGCGGATTGTTACGCCGCTCTCGGCATCGTGCACACGACTTGGCCTGTCGTGCCGGGACGGTTCAAAGATTATATCTCGACGCCGAAGGCGAACGACTATCGGTCGATTCACACGACCGTGATCGGTCCGGGCAAGCAGCGCGTCGAGCTGCAGATCCGCACCACCGAAATGCACGAGATTGCCGAATACGGTATCGCGGCGCACGCGCTCTACAAGGATAATGTCGGCTCGCCAACGGAACTGCTATCGCGCGAATCCGGCGCTTACGCTTGGCTGCGGCGCACTATCGAACTCTTGGCGGAAGGCTCCAATCCGGAAGAATTTCTGGAGCACACCAAACTTGAGCTGTTCCATGACCAAGTCTTCTGCTTCACGCCCAAAGGCAAATTAATCGCGCTGCCGCGCAAGGCGACGCCAATCGATTTCGCCTATGCCGTGCACACCGATGTCGGCAACAGCGCCGTGGGCTGCAAAATCAATGGCAAGATCGCGCCGCTCACCTCCGAGCTCGTCAATGGCGACGAAGTCGAGATCATCGCATCGAGAGCACAGACGTCGCCTCCCGCCGCTTGGGAGTCGATTGTGCTCACGGGCAAAGCGCGCGCGGCGATCCGCCGCGCCACGCGCGCTGCCGTGCGCGCGCAATATGCGGGACTAGGGCGGCGCATCGTCGAGCGCCTGTTCCAGCGTGCGAAAATTGTCTACTCGGACGAAAAACTTAAAGGCGCGCTGGCCCGTTTGGCGCGATCCTCCATCGAGGAAGTGATGGCTGCGGTTGGACGCAGCGAGTTGAAGGCTTCCGACGTCGCTCGAGCGATGTATCCCGATTACAAGGAAGAGCGCGCTGCGGCGATGGCGGTGAAGCGGAGGTCGGAAAGCGGCTGGTTTGGCTTGAAAAAGCTGACCTCGGTGAAATTCCGTGTGCCCGATGCGCAGGGGCCGGCCATTCCCATCCGCGGCATCAACAGCGATTTGCCGGTGCGTTTTGCGCCTGAAGGCGGAGCGGTGCCGGGCGATCGTATCGTCGGCATCCTGACGCCGGGAGAAGGCATTACAATTTATCCGATCCAGTCTCCGTCGCTTAGCGACTTCGAGGATAAGCCAGATCGCTGGCTTGACGTGCGCTGGGACGAGGACGAGCGCGTGCC
Source organism: Pseudolabrys sp. (assembly GCA_035652735.1). Classification (GTDB taxonomy): domain Bacteria; phylum Pseudomonadota; class Alphaproteobacteria; order Rhizobiales; family Xanthobacteraceae; genus Pseudolabrys. Next base: position 18,936 of record DASRDF010000053.1, read on the forward strand.
ACGACGCTTTCCGGCGCGAATCGCGGTGCAGTCGGTCAATGAGCCGGGCTCGCTTGCTCAAATTGCGCAAGTTATCGCCGAACATGACGGCAACATCGACAACATCCGCATGACACGGCGGGCTCCCGATTTCACCGACGTGCTGATCGACCTCGAGGTCTACGATCTCAAGCATCTTACAGCCATCCTCGCGCAATTGCGCGCAAAACCGATGGTGGCGAAAGCAGAACGTGTGAATGGCTAAGCTTGAGCAGTTGCGTCTTGGCGTTAACGTCGATCACGTCGCCACCATTCGCAACGCGCGCGGCGGACGGCATCCCGATCCGGTACGCGCCGCAAAGCTCGCAATCGCGGCCGGCTGTGACGGCATCACCGCGCATCTGCGCGAGGACCGCCGCCATATTCGCGACGACGACATTGCGCGCCTGAAAGCGGAGATTGATAAGCCGCTCAATTTCGAGATGGCCGCGACGCGCGAGATGGTGGAGATTGCACTCAAGACTCAGCCGCATGCCGTTTGTTTGGTACCGGAGAAGCGCACCGAGCGCACGACGGAAGGTGGCCTTGATGCCGTCCGCCAGAGCGCGCAGCTCAGGCCGGTGGTGCAAGAGCTCAAGGCCGCAGGCATTCGTGTGTCCCTGTTCATTGGCGCGGCGGTGGCGCAAATCGAAGCTGCGGCGGCGTTAGGAGTCCCGGTGATCGAAATCCACACCGGCTCATGGTGCGATGCGCTGATGGAAGGTCGTGCCGAAGAAGCGCGGACCGAGTGGGAGTTGATCCGCGCCGGCGCGACGCTCGGTCAGCGCCTCGGACTTGAAATTCATGCCGGCCATGGCCTCGATTATGCGACGGCAGAAAAGATTGCGGCGCTGCCGGAGGTGGTCGAGCTGAACATCGGACATTTCTTAGTTGGCGAGGCCGTGTTCGAAGGCCTTGGCGGCACCGTGCAGCTCATGCGCGCGGCGATGGATCGCGGCCGAGAAAAGGCGCGCGGATCATGATCATCGGGCTTGGGTCGGATATCATCGATACGCGCCGCATCGCGCGTGTAATCGAAAAATACGGCGATCGCTTTCTCGATCGCGTCTACACTGCCGCGGAGCGGGCCAAGGCCGATGGACGAAAAAACCGCATGGAAACTTACGCCAAGCGCTATGCTGCCAAGGAGGCTTGCGCCAAGGCGCTGGGCACGGGTTTCCGGCGCGGCGTGTTCTGGCGCGATCTTGGGGTGGTCAATCTGCCGGGCGGCAAACCGTCGATGCAGCTCACCGGCGGGGCACTCAAGCGCCTGCAGGCGATCACGCCGGCCGGCTGCGATCCTGTGATCGACGTGTCGCTAACCGACGAGGGTCCGACTGCGCAGGCGATCGTCGTCATCTCGGCGGTGCCGCGCGCGCCACAGGGCCGTTCGGCCTAACGCCGCTCGTCCAACGCGGCCAAACGAGTCTTGGCGGCCTTCTTCATTGCCTGGAGAGATGGCAGCCGCTACAAGGTCGCCCGGGGACGGCGCGCCTGCATAGGCGGGACCAGAGGCCGATGAGCGTGACATCCGGAACAAAGCGAAAAGAGGGCGGCGTCGCCGAAACCGCGCGCGTGGTCATTCACGCGCTAATTATCGCGCTGGTGATCCGCACGTTTCTGTTTCAGCCCTTCAATATCCCGTCGGGATCTATGAAGGCGACGCTGCTTGTCGGCGACTACCTGTTTGTCTCGAAATACTCTTATGGCTACAGCCACTTTTCGCTCCCGTTGTCGCCGCCGATCTTTTCCGGGCGTATCCCGAGCGACTGGCTGCCTCAACGGGGCGATGTGGTGGTGTTTCGGTTGCCCCGCGATACCTCGACCGACTACATCAAGCGCATTATCGGCCTGCCGGGCGACCAGATCCAGGTGAAGGAAGGCCTGCTTTATATCAACGGCGTCCCTGTCAAGCGCGAGCGCGCGCCCGACTTCGTCGAAACGGAAGAGGAGGCGAGTGCCGCTCCCGTCAAGCGTTGGAAAGAGACGCTGCCCAATGGCGTCTCCTATTACACGCTCGACCTCGTCGACAACGGCTTTGCCGACAATACCGAGGTCTACACCGTGCCGCCGGGCCACTATTTCATGATGGGCGACAATCGCGACAACTCTACCGACAGTCGCTTCAGCCAGGTTGGTATGGTGCCGTTTGAAAACATCGTCGGTAAGGCGCAAATCATCTTCTTCTCCGTTTATGAAGGCGAGCGCGCCTGGGAATTCTGGCGCTGGCCGTTCTCGGTACGATGGGGAAGGCTGTTCAAGATCATCAGATGAGCCGCAGCAAGGCGAAGGACCGTGCCGCCCTCGAAGAACGGATCGGCTATGGATTCGCCGACAAGAGTTTGCTCGAACGCGCGCTCACTCACATTTCGGCCCTGTCCGGCGGCAGCCGCACCAACAGCTATCAGCGCCTTGAATTCCTCGGCGATCATGTTCTCGGGCTGGTCATCTCGGACATGCTCTACCGAGCCTTTCCACGCGCCAATGAAGGCGAGCTGTCGCGCCGGCTGTCAGATCTGGTGCGCAAGGAAACGTGCGCGGAGGTGGCGCGCGCTATGGATATTGGGCCGGCACTCAAGCTCGGCTCCTCCGAGCACAATGCGGGCGGACGCCTGCGCACGACCATTCTCGGAGACGTCTGCGAGGCTCTTGTCGGGGCCGTCTATCTCGACGGTGGTTATGCCGCCGTCAGCGAACTCGTCGAGCGCTTTTGGAAAGATCGCATGCACAAGCCGCTGCGCTTGCTCCGCGATCCGAAAACCATGCTGCAGGAATGGGCACAGGCGCGCGGACTACCAACGCCCGCATATCAGGAGGTTGCGCGGACTGGGCCGCATCACAAGCCGAAATTCAGCGTTGCGGTGATCCTCCCCGACCGCCCGCCAGCGGAAGGCGTGGGCGCCTCCAAGCGCGCCGCCGAGCAGGCAGCGGCTGCCGCTATGCTCGATCAAGTGGGCGTGGCGGTAGGAAAAATTGATGGCTGAGGCAGAGACGCGTTGCGGCTTTGTCGCGCTGATCGGCGCGCCCAACGCCGGCAAGTCGACGCTGCTTAATTCGCTTGTCGGCGCCAAGGTTGCCATCGTCTCGCGCAAAGTGCAGACCACGCGCGCACTCATTCGCGGCATTGCGGTCGAGGATGGTGCGCAATTGATTTTCGTGGATACGCCCGGCATTTTTTCGCCGCGCCGGCGGCTAGACCGCGCGATGGTGACGACCGCGTGGGGCGGCGCGCATGACGCCGATCTGGTGGCCCTGCTGGTCGATTCCCGAAAAGGCCTCGACGAGGACATAGACGCTATCCTCACCCAGCTCGCCGACGTCAAGCGACCGATTCTGCTGGTCCTCAACAAGATCGATCTGTTGGAAAAGCCGGCGCTGCTCGCGTTGGCCAAAGCTGCAAACGAAAAGATCCGCTTCGAGGCTACTTTCATGCTCTCCGCGCTTACCGGCGATGGCGTCGCGGATCTGAAGAGGTGGCTCGGCGATCATATGCCGGCCGGCCCATGGCTTTATCCTGCCGATCAGATGTCCGACGTACCCCTGCGGCAGCTTGCAGCCGAAATCACGCGCGAAAAGCTTTTCGAGCGGTTGCATCAGGAATTGCCATATCATTCGACTGTCGAAACCGACGTATGGAAGGAGCTCCGGAAAGGCGATATTCGCGTCGAGCAGACGATTTTCGTCGAGCGCGAAGGGCAGCGCAAAATCGTGCTGGGCAAAGGCGGACAGACCATTAAAGCCATCGGCGAGGCGGCGCGTAAGGACATCGCTGAGATCGCGGAGGCCAAGGTCCATCTGTTTTTATTCGTAAAGGTCCGTCAGGGCTGGGCCGACGACCCCGACCGCTACAGCGCGATGGGACTGGAGTTTCCGAGAGACTAGCCGCCGTTCCCGGGTGAGCGTCGAACTCATACTTTGGTTCTCAGGTCGCTCGTGCCTTTCTCCGATTCTGGGAGTATGGATTTGCAGTTCGCTCGTCACGCGAGCCTGGGAAGATGGAATTGCAATGCAATGGACGGATGAAGCCATCGTGCTCGGCGTCAAACGTCACGGGGAGACCAGCGGCGTCCTCGAAGTGATGACACGCGCGCATGGACGTCATCTCGGCCTGGTGCGCGGCGCCTTTTCCTCGCGGCTGAAAGCCATTTTGCAGCCGGGCAATTCGGTGAGCGCGATTTGGCGCGCGCGGCTCGACGAGCATCTCGGCACCTTCGCGATTGAGCCGCTTGCCGCGCGGGCGGCGAATTTCTTTGCCGCCCCGCATGCGGTCTATGGCGTGACGCATCTCACCGCGCTGATGCGGCTATTGCCGGAACGCGATCCGCATACCTCGCTCTACGATGCGCTCCTGTCCATTCTCGACCGGCTCGATGATGCGGTCACGGCGGCACCGATGGTCGTGCGTTTTGAGCTGCAGCTTCTTGCTGAGGTGGGCTTCGGCCTCGATCTTGCGCAATGTGCTGCCACCGGCAGCACCAACGAGCTCATCTATGTCTCACCCAAAACGGGACGTGCCGTTTCGCGTGCGGCCGGCGAGCCCTGGGCGGACCGGATGTTGCGTTTGCCTGCTTTCCTGCGCGAAGAACATGCGGTTGCTTCTGCCGGCGATGTCGCGGACGGGTTCGCGCTGACGGGGTTTTTTCTGTCGCGCCATGTTCTCGAGCCGCGAGGCTTGGCGCTCGCCGACGAGCGCGCCCATTTCATTGCCGCAATCGAGCGTGCGCTGCCAAATGTTGCGTAAAAGCGGCCTGCTAAAAAAGCGGCCCGGCGGAAGGCCGAGCCGCTCTTCAAAAGCTGTCTTGCACTTTACCAGCAGCGCCGGCGCACTTCGCAGAAGCGGCGTCCATGACGCCACCAGCAACGTCGTACCGTCCGGCAATAGGCTGCTTTGTGCACGAGTGATGTGGAGCTTTCAATTTTGCTGAAGCCGCCCGCGGCCGGAGCGGCCATCGCCCCGGTCGAGCCGGTAAATGCAACGCCAAGAGCTAACAGACCCGACAGCAAGATCAGTCGCATTTTTTTACTTCCTCTGGTTGGTCGATGTGACCTCGGATGATTTGAGGACGCACCGATTTGAGTTGCCGTTCTCCTCCGCGGCCGGCCTACGGCTGAGCCGGCCGAATTCGAGCCATTGGCCGATCGGCTGAGCGGTTACCAGCGATGCCAGTAGTGGTAGCGGTGCCAGCGCCAGTAGGGACGGCCCCACCAGTACCGCGGGCCCGTCCACCAGCAGGCGCGGCGCCAGCCGCAGCCATAATAGCCGCATCGCCAGACGCGGCGGCAGATATAGGCGGCGTCCTCCGTGAGGTTGAGCGTGCCTGCCGCGGCGGCGATACCGGCCGGCGCCGCCGCTGGTGCCGCGCTGGCGGGAGCGGCGAGAACTGCAGCGCCAGCAAGGACCGCGAGGCCCGTGGCTGCTGCAATCAAGTTTCGGCGCATGATTTCCTCCAATCGTTGCTCGGTGCGCGAATTAACGCGCTGCGCACCGTCTTGGTTCGAGATTAGCGCACCGATTTGGACTGCCCCATGGCTGCATCGTTCATCGCTTGTTCATCGCCGCGCGAGGCAGTAGCTATTCGGCCATGAACAAAAGACTGATTCCCCCGGAAAAAGGCGAGGTGGAAGAGGTCGCGTTGCGCGAAGCGCTCGAAGAGCGCTATCTCGCATACGCCCTTTCTACCATCATGAACCGCGCGTTGCCGGACGCGCGCGACGGCCTCAAGCCCGTGCATCGGCGCATTCTCTACGGCATGCGCATGTTGCGGCTCGACCCCAATGCCGCTTTCAAGAAATCGGCCAAGGTCGTCGGCGATGTGATGGGCAATTTCCATCCGCACGGCGACCAAGCCATCTACGACGCGCTGGTGCGACTCGCGCAGGATTTCTCGCAGCGCTATCCGCTGGTCGACGGGCAGGGAAACTTCGGCAACGTCGACGGCGACAACGCGGCGGCGATGCGTTACACCGAGGCGCGCCTCACGGAGGTAGCGCGGCTGCTGCTCGAGGGTATCGACGAGGATGCGGTCGACTTCCGCCCGACCTATGACGGCGCCGGACAAGAGCCGGTGGTTCTGCCGGCGGCCTTTCCCAATCTGCTGGCCAACGGCGCGCAAGGGATTGCCGTCGGCATGGCCACGGCGATCCCGCCTCACAATGTGGCCGAGCTTTGCGACGCCGCGCTGCATTTGATCGACAACCCGAAGGGGCGCACCCGCACCTTGCTCAAATGGGTCAAAGGCCCGGATTTTCCGGTCGGAGGCATCATCGTCGATCCGCCGTCGGTGATTGCCGAGGCCTATAACACCGGGCGCGGCTCCTTCCGCGTGCGCGCGCGCTGGCATAAAGAGGAGACCGGCCGCGGCACCTACGTCGTGGTGGTGAGCGAAATCCCGTGGCTGGTGCAGAAATCGCGGCTCGTGGAGAAGCTCGCAGAACTGCTCAATGACAAGAAGCTACCGCTCGTCGCCGATGTGCGCGACGAATCCGCCGAGGATATCCGCTTGGTCATCGAGCCGCGCTCGCGCACGGTCGATGCCGAGCTGATGATGGAATCGCTGTTCAAGCTGTCCGAACTGGAGAGCCGCGTTCCGCTCAATATGAACGTGCTGGTAAAAGGCCGCATCCCGATGGTGCTCGGCCTCGCCGAGGCGTTGCGCGAATGGCTCGATCATCGCCGCGACGTTCTGCTGCGGCGTTCGAAACATCGGCTGGGCGAAATCGAGCATCGCCTCGAGGTGCTCGGCGGCTATTTGATCGCTTATCTCAATCTCGACAAGGTGATCAAAATTATTCGTACGCAGGACGAGCCCAAGCCCGTCCTGATGAAGACCTTTAAGCTTTCCGACATTCAAGCCGATGCCATTCTCAACATGCGCTTGCGCAATTTGCGCAGGCTTGAAGAGATGGAGATCAAGGCGGAGGACAAGGCACTGCGCGAGGAGCGCAGTAAGCTCAAAGCATTGATCGCCTCGCCAGCGCAGCAATGGAAGACGATTGCCGGCCAGATCAAGGAGATCAAGGAAAAATTCGGTGCCAAAACCGATCTCGGCAAGCGCCGCACGAGCTTTGCCGAAGCGCCGGAGCATGACGAGGCCGCCATCGAGGAGGCGATGGCCGTGCGCGAGCCGATCACCGTCGTGGTCTCGGACAAGGGCTGGATCCGCGCCCTGCGTGGGCACGTCAGCGATTTCAAGAATGTGGCCTTCAAGGCGGGCGACAAGTTGAAATTTGCTTTCCCCAGCGAAACAACGGCCAAGATTCTCATCTTCGGCAGCAATGGCCGTTTCTACACGATCGACGCTGCAAAGCTCCCCGGCGGCCGCGGGCACGGCGAGCCGGTGCGCCTGTTCATCGACCTCGATCAGGCTGCCGACGTCGTTGCCGCGCTGCCGTATCAGGGCGGCCGCCAGTTCCTTGTGGCGAGCTATGGCGGCAACGGCTTTGTCGTTCCCGAAAGCGAGACGCTTGGTACCACCCGCAAAGGCAAGCAGGTGCTCAACCTCAAAGCGCCCGACAAGGCGGCGGCGGTCACGGTTGTCGAGGGTGAACTGGTCGCGGCCATCGGCGGTAACCGCAAGATGGTGATTTTCCCGCTCGATCAAGTGCCGGAAATGAATCGCGGCCGCGGCGTACGGCTCCAACGCTACAAGGAGAAAGGCCTTTCCGACGTAAAGACGTTCAAAGCCGCCGACGGATTGACGTGGATCGACACTGCGGGGCGCAGTTTTACCTTGACCATAAAGGAACTGGCGAACTGGCGCGGCAACCGCGGCGATGCCGGCCGCATTCGCCCCGACCGATTTCTTACCAACAATAAGTTCGCTGCCATGAACGGCGGCAAAGAAAATGGCGAAGACGGGGACTAGGTGCGCCCTGCCTGGTTTGTGCCGACGGTGCAGCTAGCTTGCCACCAGCAGTAGCGACTTGTCCGATCGCTCCAACAATGCCGCCGCGGTATCGCCGAAGAACAGCTTCTCGCCGCGCCGGCGGCCGACGCCGATTACGACCAGATTGCTTTTACGGCGCGCCATTTCTTTGAGAATGGCCTCGTCCGGCGCCATGTCGGTGCGCACGGCGGTGCGCAGGGAAACGTCATAGGTTTCGGCCAAAGCGACGATGTCTTTGAGAATTGACTCCTCATACTGTCCCGAGCCCTTTTTACCGCCTGGATTGACATAAAGCGCAGTGAGCGGGGCCTTGGTCGCGCGCGCGAGCACAATGGCGATCTCGGCGCCGCGGCGCGACATGTCGGTGCCGTTCACCGGGACCAAAACGTTAAATCGGCCCGGCAACGGCTCGTCGCGATGCAGGTCGCGCGCGTCAACCACGGCCAGCGGTCCCTCGAAGCCCGCCGCAAGGTTGACCACATCGTCATGGAAGTCCTTCTTACGCGCCACAGTTTTTTCCACGCCGACGATCATGAGGTCGTAACCCTTTTCCGCTTCTTCGGCGATGGCCTCGGGCTTCGGGCTTTCCACCTTGGTACTGATGTCGATCGCGGGCTCTGCCGTGTCATCGCCGTTTTGCTTGGCCTGTTTTTGCAATCGATGGCCCGCCTGATCGGCAAATTCCTTCACCGTCTCGCCCGCTTCTGCCGCTTTTTCGCGGTCCACCTCCGCTGCGGCCTTGCCGCCTTTGCGGTCGGTCTTGATGTGCATCACTGTGGTCGGCATGCCGCTCGAACCGGCAATGAGTCCGGCGATACGCGCGGCGAACTTGCCGTTGGTGCTGTCGTCGACGGCGAGGAGCAGGCGTTCGAGATTGGGAACGAAGCCTTTCGCCTCCATCTGTTCGCGCTCGAGGCGCTGGCGCTCCTGCCGGCCCATGGGAAGCCGCGCCAAGGCCCAGCGCAACGTGGGGGGCATTGCGGTCGTCGTGATGATCGCCATGGCGACGATCATGGTGAACAAATTTTGGCTCAGCGCTCCCATCGACAGACCAATGCTGGCGACGATCACCTCGGTCGAACCGCGTGCGTTCATGCCGGTGCCGAGCGCAAAGGATTCCCGCAGCGTCAGGCCGCCGAGCTTGCCGCCGATGAAGGCGCCGGCGAACTTCCCGAGGCTGGCGATCACGATCAAGGCGAAGGTGAGGAGCAAGAGCAGAGGGTCCTTGAGCACGGTCAGGTCGGCGGCAAGGCCGGCGGTGCCGAAAAAGATCGGCATAAAGAACGCTGTGATCAGACCCCGTAGCTGCTCGTCGATATGACGCGTGAGGATCGGCGATTCGCCGACCAGGACGCCGGCGACGAAGGCCCCAAGCACCGTGTGCACGCCGATCAAATCGGTAATCACCGCCATAATGCACATGATGGCGAGAATGGCGGTGATGACGGCGAAATCGCTGATGAAGGTATCGTTCACCCAGCGGATGATGGTGAAGACGATGCGGCGCCCGAGCGTCAGGCTGAAGGCCATGAATGCGATGGTGCCCAGCACACTTTGAGTTACTCCGAGCGCATCGATGCGGCCCTGCAGCGCCAGGCTGAAAATGACAGCGGTGATCATCCAGCCGACGGTATCGTCGATAATCGCCGAGCCAAGGATGACTTGGCCGACGGTACGGCGCATGAAATTCATTTCCCGGATAACGGTCGCCACGATCTTCACCGAGGCGATCGACAAAGCGGTGCCAAGAAACAGGGATGTAATCAATCGCTTGCCGGGATCCGGCAACATCGAATCGGGCAGGAACTCGCCGAGTGCCACGCCGCAAATAAAGGGCAGCACAATACCGGCGAGCGAGGCGAAAGCCGAGGCGCGGCCGCTGCTACGAACCAGCCGTAAGTCGGTCTCCATTCCGGTCAGCAAAAGCAGCAACAGAATGCCGAACTGCGCCAGCGCATCGAGCATCGCCTTCTGCTCCTTCGCCGCGGGAAAGAGGGCATGCTGCAATTGCGGAAACAGGGCGCCAAGGACCGAGGGGCCGAGCACGAGCCCGGCGATCAACTGCCCCATGACCGCCGGCTGATTGAGGCGCAGCATGGCCTCTCCGAGGAGGCGGCCGGTGAGGATCAGCACCGTAATTTGCGCGACGAAAAGCAGTTCGGACGGACCGTGCGCGCCATGGTCGGCACCCGCCTGCGCCCAGGCTGGCATTGCGAGCGCAAAGAGAGTTGCCGCCAGGCCGAGCCATGGCAGCCAAGGTCGAAACGGAAGCATGGATTTTACGTCGTGGCCGCTGCTTTCTTCGGGCTGCGACAACGGGGGCAGAGAAGGAAAAGTTCCGGATAACTGCAATTGCAAACCATTCGCATCTAGACTAGGCTGTTTTTTCTTGGGCTCAACGCCGTCGGCGCCTGCAGAGCTTAATCCTTATGGATGTGCCGTCGCCCCCGCTTCCGGAGTCACTCACGGCGCGCACAGTCGCCAGCGCACGGGCGCTGATCCGCGGCGAACGACCATCAATCAAGCATTATCTGGCCTTCGGTGGTCCCGCGGTCATCGCCTCGATCGCCTATATGGATCCTGGCAATTTCGCCACCAACATCCAAGCCGGTGCCAAATACGGCTACAGCCTGCTCTGGGTCGTGTTGCTCGCAAATCTCATAGCGATGCTCTTCCAGGCGCTTTCCGCCAAGCTCGGCATCGTCACTGGCCGTAACCTCGCGGAGATGTGCCGGGATTGTTTTCCAAAGCCCGTCGTATGGGTGATGTGGCTGGTGAGTGAAGTCGCCGCGATGGCGACTGATCTCGCGGAATTCTTAGGCGGCGCGCTCGGCCTCGCGCTTCTGTTTCACATGCCGCTGCTCGCCGGCATGATCGTCACGGCTGTCATCACCTATGCCATCCTCGCCTTTCAGGATCGCGGCTTTCGCCCGGCTGAATTGATCATCGGCAGTTTCGTTGCCATCATCGCCATCTGTTATCTCATCGAGGTGCTGATCGCACCTATCGACTGGCCGGCGGCATTGCGCGGTGCGGTCACGCCAAAAATCGCCGATGCCGACGCACTCTTGCTGTCCGTCGGCATTATCGGTGCGACGGTGATGCCGCACGCCGTCTATCTGCATTCGAGCCTGACGCAAGACCGCATTCCGGCACGCGACGACCAGGACAAGCGCATCATTGTGCGCTTGTCGAACTGGGAAGTGCTGGCTGCGCTTGCCGCCGCCGGCCTCGTCAACATGGCCATGGTGATGATGGCGTCTTCTGTGTTTCATGCCGGACACCCGGAAGTCGCCGAAATCGAAAGCGCGTATCACACGCTTGCGCCGTTGCTCGGACTCGGCGCCGCCGGCGTGTTCCTGCTGTCGTTGATCGCCTCAGGCATTTCCTCCTCGGTTGTCGGCACTATGGCCGGGCAGATGATCATGCAGGGCTTCGTCGGCTTCCGCATTCCCATCTTGGTGCGGCGGCTGGTCACGATGATTCCGGCGTTTGTGGTGGTCGGCTATGGCGTGAACGCAACGACGGCGCTGGTGATCAGCCAGGTGGTGCTAAGCATCGCGCTGCCGCTGCCGATGGTCGCGCTGCTGATCTTTACGCGGCGGCGCGATCTGATGGGAGTCTTCGTCAACAGACCGCTGACCAACGCGGTGGCCACGGTCGGCGCCTTTGTCGTGATCGCTCTTAATGCGGTCCTGATCCTGCAAACCTTCGGGGTCGCTATTCCGGGCCTTTAGCGCTCCACGCGCGTCCACCCCGAAGGCATCAGCCGCTCCTGCGGCAGGAAACGGCCTTTGTAATCCATCTTGCGCGACCGAGGGACCCAATAGCCGAGATAGACATATGGCAACCCCATGCGCTTGGCACGCTCGATATGGTCCAAGATCATGAGCGTTCCGAGCGAGCGTTCGCCTTCATCCGGCTCGAAAAATGAATAGACCATCGACAGCCCATCGCTGAGCACATCAGTGAGGGCCACCGCCAGCAACCGTCCATCCCCGCGGCCATTGATGCTTGTGTCAGGTCCGCGCCGGCGATATTCGATGAGCCGTGTTTCAACATGGCTGTCCTCGATCATCATGGCGTAGTCGAGCACCGTCATGTCTGCCATGCCGCCGTTGCGATGGCGGGCGTCGAGATAGGCGCGGAAAACGGAATATTGCTCCGACGTCGGCGTCGGCGTACGCATCTCACCATGAAGGTCCGCATTGCGCTCGGCGATGCGGCGCATATTGCGCGACGGCCTGAAATCGGCGGCAACGACACGCACCGAAACGCAGGCGCGGCAGCTTTCGCATGCTGGACGGTAGGCAATGGACTGACTGCGGCGAAAACCGCCATGCGTGAGCAAATCGTTAAGCTCAGTTGCGCGCTCGCCCACCAAGTGCGTGAACACCTTACGCTCTTCCTGGCCTTCTAGGTACGGACAGGGCGAAGGCGCCGTGAGATAGAACTGCGGGGTGTCGCGCGAATGCTGGGTCACGTCAGGCCGTCATTTCACTTCCAAGCCGCATAGCATCGCCCGGCGTAGCAGCCGCGTCAAACCATTGCGGCGCTCATGGTTGACCGCAGCATCGCCGCACGCCGCGCATTGTTGATGACGATCGTGCCGAGTAGAATGTCGTGCAGCAGGCGGCGTCGATCGTTAAAAAAGCAAATCAGAAGGATGAAGGGAGTCAGCGCCGACACGGTGAACCAGAACACGATCGCGTGCACCGCACCGAGCACGAAATAGGCCGGCGCGCCGTACCACGTGCGCATTTCCAGATCCATCACACGCATGCCGACGGTTGCCGATGCCGGGCTTGCCAAGGTGAGCCCGAAATAGACGATAGCCCAGATCAGGGATGCCGGCGGCAGCAGCCAATAGAGCGCCCAGCCGAGGCCGAGCGTGACCAAGCCGAAGGCGAAGATCACCATCGCCGCCAAAACTACAGGCGCCGCAATGATAATAAAGTCGATGGCAAAAGCGATGACCCGGCGCGGCAGCACGCCCTCGAACAGTTCCGGCTGGCGTACCGGGTCGTAAGCATGGGGTTTGATCTCGATCGGCATGGCCTGTCAGCCTCATCCATCGGCTCCGAAATGGAGAAAGAATCGAGCGCGCGCAAGAGGGCCATGGAGGCTGGTCTGGCCACGGTTCATGCGGCATTGTGCGGTGCATGAACGTCACCGCCGCCGACATCCAAACCGCGCGCCGCGTCATTGAAGGCGCGGTCCTGCGTACGCCGATGCTGCCAGCGCCGAAACTCTCGGCGCTGACCGGCGCCGAGGTCTACGTCAAATACGAGAATCTGCAGGTCACCAACTCGTTTAAGGATCGCGGCGCGCTGGCCAAACTGTCGTCGCTGAGCGAGGCCGAACGCAAGCGCGGCGTCATCGCCATGTCTGCGGGCAACCATGCGCAAGCGGTCGCCTATCACGCTGCGCGGCTGAATATTCCGGCAACCATCGTGATGCCGGTGACTACGCCCTTCGTAAAAGTGCAGGCGACGCGTTCGCACGGCGCCGAGGTCGTGCTCGACGGCGAAACCATGACGGAAGCGCAGGTGCGCTGCGAGGACATTCTCACCCAGCGCAAGCTGACGCTGGTTCACCCTTACGACGATGCGCGCATCATTGCCGGGCAGGGCACCATCGCGCTGGAAATGCTGGAAGACGCCCCCGATCTCGACATGCTGGTGATCCCGATCGGCGGCGGCGGCTTGATTGCCGGGAACGCCATTGCTGCGCGGGCGATCAAGCCGGATATCGAAATCGTCGGCGCCGAGTCGGCGCTTTATCCGTCATTCTGGAATGCGCTCCACAACGAGCGGCGCCCGATCGGCGGCGCGACGCTTGCCGAGGGCATCGCGGTGAAGAATGTCGGTAAGCTCACGCTGCCGGTGGTGCGCGAACTGGTGAGCGAAATCGTGCTTGTAGACGAGGGTCATTTGGAGCGTGCGGTGAACGCCTATTTGACCTTGCAGAAAACCATGGCCGAAGGCGCCGGTGCCGCGGGGTTGGCGGCGATGCTTGCGAGACGGGAACGCTTCGCCGGCAAGCGCGTGGGGCTGATCCTGTGCGGCGGCAATATCGATCCGCGCATTCTCGCCTCCATCATGGTGCGCGAGCTCGAACGCGAGAGCCGCATCGTCTCCTTCCGTCTCACCATCACCGATCGTCCCGGCATGCTGGGTTTGATCGCGACTCGGCTCGGCGAGCTTGGGGCCAATATTCTGGAGGTCGAACACCGGCGCCTGTTTCTCGACGTGCCGGCTAAAGGCACCAAACTCGACGTAACGGTAGAGACGCGTGACGGCGCCCATGCCGAAGAAATCCTCGCTGCGCTTGCGCGCGAAGGATATCAGCCGGCACTGCTCGACACAGGGGCAGGCAAGGGGTGAGCGGCGAAAACAGCTGTGCTCGGCTCGGCCTGCCCGATAAAATGTAGCTGCCGCGCGGCGGCTCTCCTCGCCAAAATCAAACTCCGGCGGGCAATATCCTTCCGCTTTTCGTGTCGCGCGGGCGACGATCTTTCTCAGCCACTATGAGCGACGTGCGGTTCATTTTGCCGTTGCGGCAATCGATTTGGAGTACGCGCGTATCCCAGCCGGCCAAAATACGACGACGTCATGCGGCGACGCTGGGTGCCGTAAGCAAATTATTTTTCGCTTCTGCCTGCGATGGTTTCCGCCGATAACGGCCGCATGCTTGCACCGAACACAGCCGCACAGCGGGTCGATTTTGAGGGCTTCGCGGCGCTGTCGCCGCCTGATCGGCTCGCGCTGCTGCGCCAGAGCGTACCAGGCCGGCTCGTCTTCGCGCATGGGTTCGGCATCGAGGGCCAGCTGATCTTTCACTGGATCTGCGAGCGCGCGCTCGATATCGATGTGGTCACGCTCGATACGGGGCGGCTGTTTCCGGAAACGTACGCGCTGTGGGCGGCGACGGAGCGGCGCTACGGCCGCCGTATCCGCGCGGTTTATCCCGATCGCGACGCGCTCGAACGGCTGGTGGCGCGTGACGGCATCGACGGATTCTATCGATCCAAGCACACGCGGCTTGCTTGCTGCGATGTGCGCAAGGCGCAACCGCTCGAGCGCGCGCTCGCCGGCGCCTCCGCCTGGATCGCCGGCCTGCGTGCCGACCAGTCGGCGGCGCGGCGCGATGCAAAGTTGATCGCTTTCGACGAGCGCCGCCGGCTCATCAAGCTCAATCCGCTGTTCGATTGGACGCGGGCACAGGTGCTCGCGCACGTTCGCGCCGAGAACGTGCCGATCAATCCGCTGCATGCCAAAGGCTATGCGTCAATCGGCTGCGCCTCGTGCACGCGGGCCACCGCGCCGGGCGAGCCGGAGCGCAACGGACGCTGGTGGTGGGAGCGCGGCGGTCACAAGGAATGCGGCCTGCATTTGCCGCGTCCGCCGCATCGAGGCGGCGGTTTCTAGGCGGCGGACGAGCGTGCCGGCGTCTCCGGTACTTGCACCTCGTTGACGACGGGATCGCTCTTGTGCACTGCCAGCAGGTTCATGCCGGCATCGACGACCTTGTAACCGCGCGCGTCCATGAAGCTGCGCAGTGGCTCGCGCCCCGCCTTGATGTGCTCGGCAAGCAAGATGGGGCGGCAGCGCATAATCGTTTGTTCGGCCCCGGCGAGCGCCTCAGCTTCCATGCCTTCGATGTCGAGTTTGATGAAGTCGACGCGCGGCAGCGATAGTGCGTCGATAGTGATCGTCTCGATGGCAACCGTACTTTGCCCGTAATCGACGGCCTGGCCGATGAACTCGGTATCCGCGCGCGGCTTCAGTTCGAGGCTGCCGAAGCTCGAGGCCGTGAAATAGTCCGGCACCGGCACGTTCATGACGCCGCGCTCGGACGATACCGCGGCGTGCATGGCGATGGCATTGAAGCAATTGTTGATGGCGATGTTGCCGGCGAGCGCGTAGTAGATGCGTTCCTGCGCCTCGATGGCGACGACCGAGCCCCAGCCCGTCATGGCGATCGCCCATTCGATCGTATGCGCCCCGATGTTGGCGCCGCAATCGATGGCGACCACGCCGTCGCCGTGCAGACGGTGGCGTGCATCGATGAGCTGCAAAGCCAGCTCGATCTCGAGTGGATCGTAGGCGGCCGCTTCCAGCATCTGCGAGCCGACCCCAATAGCGCCGTCGCCAGTGAGGCGCTGATCGAAGCGGTTGACGATCATCGTGCCGTGATTACAGGCAGCGAGCACGAAAGCGAGCTTGCGTCCAACGTTGCGCATGGAGGCTCCTCAAGGCGGGGACGCTATACGGCGCGAAGATCGAATCAGCGGCTAGTATAAGGCTTAACGGCCGCCCTGCATGGCTCGCCAGACCCGTTCCGGGGTCGCCGGCATCTCGATGTGGCGCACGCCGAACTCGGATAGGGCGTCGATCACCGCATTGGTCACGGCCGGCAAAGCGCCGACACAGCCGGCTTCGCCGGCGCCCTTGACGCCGAGCGGATTTGTCTTCGTCGGCACCGGATTGCTCTCGACCTCGATATTGCAGAGGTCGTGGGCCCGCGGCATGGCATAGTCCATGAACGAGCCGGTGACGAGTTGGCCGTCGCCGTCGAAATGGATGTCTTCCATCAGCGCCTGGCCGGCGCCCTGCGCCACGCCGCCGTGCACCTGGCCGTGCAGGATCATCGGATTGAGCATGGTGCCGAAGTCGTCCACCACGCTGTAACGCACGACGTCGATTTTTCCGGTCTCGATGTCGATCTCGACTTCGCAGATGTGGCAGCCGTTCGGATAGTTGTTGACAGGTGCCGTGTAGATGGCCGTGGCTGACAGACCCGGCTCCATGCCGCTCGGTAGGTTCTTCGGATCGAGCGAGACGACAGCTAGCTCTTTGATCGACAGCGTGCGGTTGGTTCTGGCGGTTGAGAACACGCCTTCGTCGAACTTCAGATCGCTCTCGTTTACCTGCAGCAGGTGAGCGGCGATTGCGCGGGCTTTGGCCACGACCTTATCGCTCGCCACGTGAAAGGCGGAACCGGCGAGCGTGGCCGAGCGCGAGCCGCCGGTACCTTCGCCGAAGAAAACCTCGTCGGTGTCCCCTTGGATGTACTGCACACTCGCGGGATCGAGGCCAAGCTTATCGCACACGATCTGCTTGAAAGTGGTCTCGTGCCCCTGGCCTTGGCTGTTGGAACCGGAAAACATCGTCACATTGCCGGAACGGTCGAAGCGAACCTCGGCACCTTCGAGCGAGGGAGCGCCGGCGCGTTCGATGGTGTTGGACAGGCCAAAGCCGCGCAATTTGCCCCGCTTGCGAGCTTCGGCCTTGCGGTTGGCGAAGCCTTTGCGGTCGGCAAGCGCGAGCGCAAGGTCCATGTTCTTCTCGAACTCGCCGCAGTCATAGGTAAACGTGAGGCCGGTCTTGAACGGCATCTGCGAGGGAGCGACATAGTTGCGCCGGCGCAATTCGGCCGGATCCATGTTCAATTCCGCCGCAGCGAGCTCCACCATACGCTCGATGACAAAGGCCGCTTCCGGGCGGCCGTTGCCGCGATATGGCCGCATCGGATTGGTGTTGGAAAAGACGCCGCTGATGTCGACGTGTATCGCCGGTGTGCGGTACACGCCGGCGAGCGTGCCGGCGTTCATCATGAAGGCCGGCATTGAATGTTGCAGATAAGCGCCGATCGCCGCGCAAGTCTTCACGCGCAGCGCGAGGAACGTGCCGTCCGCATCAAGCGCAAGCTCGGCTTCGGTTACGTTGTCACGTGCCTGGGCATCGGAGAGGAAGGCCTCATTACGCGTGGAAATCCATTTGACCGGGCGTCCGATCAGCTTGCTGGCGAGCAGCACCAGCGGCGTCTCGTTGAAGATCGGCGACTTCATGCCGAACGAGCCGCCGGTGTCGCCGGTAACGATACGCAGCTTCGTTTCCGGCACGTTGAGGACTTTGGCGAGATCGGCGCGCACCGGATGCGGACGCTGAAACGGTGCGTAGACCGTGTAGCGGCGATCGGCGGCATTGTAGTGTCCGACCGCGCCGCGCGGCTCCATGGTTGCCGCGGTGACGCGGTTGATGACAAAGCGGTGTTTGATCTTGTGCGCGGCTCGGGCAAAAGCGGCCTCGACGGCGCTCTTGTCGCCGATCTGCTCGACGAAGCAGATATTGTCGGGACAGTCGTCCCAGACGCGCGGGGCTCCAGGTTTGGTTGCGTCGGCGGTCGAGGTAATGGCGGGCAGCGGCTCGTAGTCGACCGCAACCATCTCGGCGGCGTCCATCGCCTGCGCGCGCGTCTCGGCAACGACAAAGGCGACCGGGTCGCCGATCCAACGCACGCGGTCTTCGGCGAGGATGGGATAGCGCGGCTTGTATTGCGGCGAACCGTCGCGGCGCTTGAGGCCGCCCGGCACCGGCAGATCGCGATAGCCGGCCGCTTTCACATCGGCGGCGGTGAGCACGCAGAGCACGCCAGGGAGGGTTTTGCCCGCCGACGTCTCGATCGATTTGATGTTTGCGTGGGCATGCGGCGAGCGCAGCACCACGCTGTGTGCCAGTCCGGGGAGTTGCACATCGTCGACATAACGTCCCCCGCCGCGCAGCAGGCGGAGGTCCTCGAAACGCGTCACATGTTCGCCGATGGCGAATTCACCCATTGTGGAGGTCACTTTCGCTGTGTCGCTACCAGCATCCCTCTCGTCGCCGCGAACGCGGGGACCCAGGGCAGCTTGCGACAATGGAGTGGTGGCTCTGGCTTCCCGCTTGCGCGGAAATGAGCGGTGTGGGCATTGCGGAAGCTATGTCTCGGACCGTAATTTCTTCGCCACGCGCGGCGCAAAATAGGTGAGCACGCCGTCACAGCCGGCGCGCTTGAAGGCAATCAGGCTCTCCATCATGGCTTGCTCGCCGTCGAGCCAGCCGTTTTGGGCAGCCGCCATCAGCATCGCGTATTCGCCCGAGACTTGATAGGCGAAGGTCGGCACGCCGAAGGCGTCCTTTACGCGCCGGCAGATATCGAGATAGGGCAGCCCGGGCTTGACCATGATCATGTCGGCACCTTCCTCGATGTCGAGCGCGGCCTCGCGCAAAGCCTCGTTGGAATTGCCGTAGTCCATCTGATATGTGCGCTTGTCGCCGGTGAGCGTATTCGCCGAGCCGACGGCGTCCCGGAAGGGCCCGTAGAAGGCCGAGGCGTATTTGGCCGCATAAGACATGATCGACACGTCGGTGAAGTTTTCGCGGTCGAGGGCCTTGCGAATGGCGGCGACCCGGCCGTCCATCATGTCCGATGGCGCGATGATGTCGCAGCCGGCCTCGGCCTGCACCAGCGCCTGGCGCACCAGCACGGCGACGGTCTCGTCGTTGAGGATGACGCCGTCGCGCAGCAAGCCGTCATGACCGTGGCTGGTGAAAGGGTCGAGCGCGACATCGCAGAGAACGCCGATCTCCGGCACCTCTTTTTTGATGGCGCGGATGGCCCGACAGACGAGGTTGTCCGGATTGAGCGCCTCGCTGCCGGTTTCGTCGCGCAGCGCCGGGTCGGTATAGGGAAAAAGCGCGATACAGGGGATCGCCAGCTCGGCCGCGCGCTCGGCCTCGCGGGCCACCTGATCGACGGACAGGCGTTCCACGCCCGGCATCGACGGCACCGGCTGCCGCGCATTCTCGCCATCCATGACGAACAGCGGCCAGATTAGATCGTCGGCTGTGAGCGTCGCCTCGCGAACCATGCGCCGCGCCCATTCGGCGCGCCGGTTGCGGCGCATGCGCACGGTCAAATCGAGCGGGTTGCGCTGCACCTCGCTCGCATCCGCCTCGACCGGCACGAAGCCGATCTTCCGCTCCAAGGGTCGGCCGAACTTGATTGCCATGATCGTCTCCGGCCGCCTTTTTAGCCGGTCCGCGAAGCGCACGCTACCCGGCTGTTGCTGCGGCGCGTTCCATCGCTGCGGCGGCTTCCAGGCTGTCGCGATCGCGGTAAATCGAAGCGACCGCCAACACCTTGCCGTCTTTCCTGTAACGCACGACGCAGTCGCGCTTCATGACGTCGCCGTCGATATCGATGGCGTCCCAGCTTTCCGCGTGACCGACATAGTTGATCGGCACGTCATAGTGCTGACTCCAGAAGAACGGGACGGCGCGGAACGGCGTGCGCGTCCCCATCATGTTGAGCGCCGCGACCTGGCCTTGGCGTTCCGCCACCACCCAATGCTCGACGCGGATGCGCGCGCCGGAAATGCGATCGGGCCAGCGCGCGATATCGCCGGCGGCGTAGATGCCGGGCGCGCTGGTTTCCAGGTACTCGTTGACGCTGACGCCTTTGTCGATGGCCAGTCCCGCTTTCTCGGCAAGCGAAAGGCGCGGGCGCACGCCGACTCCAAGCACAACGAGGTCAGCGGCGAGCGAGCCGCCACTCTTGAGCGTCACATTCTTGTCGAGAATCGCGGTGACACCGTTTTCCAGGTGAAACTTGACGCCGTGCTCCTCGTGCAAGGCGCGGATGAAATCGCCAAGCTGCGGGCCGAAGACACGCTCGAGCGGCCGTTTTTCCGGCGCTACCACATGCACCTCTATGTCGCGCGCGCGTAACGCGGCGGCGGTCTCCAGGCCAATGAAGCTCGCACCGATCACGATGGCGCACTTCGCTGTCCCTGCTTGCGCGATGATGGCGCGGCAGTCGGCGAGCGAGCGCAGCACATGGACGTGCCTCTTGTCGGCGCCCGGCAAGTCCAGCCGCACGGGTTCGGCGCCTGTGGCCAGCAGCAGCTTGTCGAATCCCATGCGCGTGCCGTCGCCGAGCTTCAATTCCTTGGCCTTGGCGTCGAGCGCGGTGACTTCGGTCTTCAGCTTCAGCGCGATGTCGTTTTGCGCGTACCAGTCGTCGCCGCGCAGCGGCACCCAGTCTTCCGGTGCGCTGCCGGCGAGATAGTCCTTCGACAGGTTCGGCCGATCGACCGGCGCCGCATTGTCGCTGCTCAGCATCGCAATCGAACCGGCAAAGCCGCGGCGGCGCAGCATTTCGGCGGCGGCGAATCCGGCGGCCCCGCCGCCCACGATGACGATACGTTCGGGCGTCGAACCAGCTCTTCTGGCCGGCGGCTGCTCTTTCTTGGCGCCGACAAAAATTCGGCCGTCGCGCTCATAGACCTCCCAGCAGGCGAGGGGGCTGAGCGCAGGCGCGGCCAGTGCCTCACCGCTATTGAGGTCGAAACAGGCATGATGCCAGGGGCAGCGTACCGTGTCGTCGACGACCAGTCCTTCGGCAAGCGGGCCGTGATAATGTGTGCAATGGGCGGACAGCGCCGTAACCCTGCCGCTGTGACGTACCAGCAGCACCTCTTCCTCGCCGACAAGACCTGTCAGCATGCCGCCCTCTGTGAGCTCGGCCGCTGCAACGCCTTTGGTCAAATCGGGGCCGCTTGGCTTTTCGTCGCTGCCTGCCATACCCTTCTCCCCTACGTGACGCCGCCAGCGTCCGAACATTAGATGCCGCCGCCGGCAGAAGGTTACAGCACCGCGCCTTTCGACCAAAATCGCACGCCGGTTGCCGGACACCGCTGACGCTTGCTAATCCGACGGCACGAGGGCGACCCGATGGATTTTCATCTCACCGACGAGCAGCGCGCCTTCCAGGCAACGGCGCGCGCCTTCGCCCGTGACGAGATGGCGCCCCACGCGCGCGAATGGGACGAAAACGAAACGTTTCCCGTGGACGCGTTGCGCAAAGCCGCGGCGCTCGGCTTCGGCGGCATTTATGTGAAAGAGGACGTGGGCGGCTCAGCGCTCTCCCGGCTCGACGCTGCGCTCATCTTCGAGGAGCTGGCACAAGGCTGCACATCGACGGCAGCCTACATCTCGATCCACAACATGGCGGCGTGGATGATCGACGCCTTCGGCGGGCCCGAGCAGCGCAAGACGTTTCTGCCCAAGCTCTGCACCATGGAGCACTTTGCCAGCTATTGCCTGACCGAACCCGGGTCAGGATCGGACGCCGCTAGTCTGACGACCAAAGCGCGGCGCGACGGCAAGACCTACGTGCTCGACGGCGCCAAGGCGTTCATCTCCGGCGGCGGAGTTTCCGATATCTACGTTGTGATGGCGCGTACTGGCGACGCGGGACCGCGCGGCATCTCCTGCATCGTGGTGGAGAAGGGCACTCCGGGTCTGTCCTACGGCGCGCAAGAAAAAAAGCTGGGCTGGAAGACGCAACCGACGGCGATGGTGATCTTCGAGAACTGCCGCGTGCCTGCGGCCAATCTTATCGGCAAGGAAGGCCAGGGCTTCAGGATCGCCATGGCCGGTCTCGACGGCGGGCGACTCAATATCGGCGCTTGCTCGATCGGCGGCGCGCAGTTCTGCCTGGACCGCACGATCGCGTACATGAAAGAGCGCAAGCAGTTCGGGTCGCGCCTCGCCGATTTTCAGGCGCTGCAATTCCGTATCGCCGACTATGCGACCGCTCTCGATGCCGCGCGGCTGCTGTTGCTTCGCGCTGCGCTTGCGGTCGGCGAGGGCGAGCCTGGTGCAACCGCACTTGCCGCCAAGGCCAAGCGCCTTGCCACCGACGCGGGATTCGAGGTGGTCAACGGCTGCCTGCAGTTGCACGGGGGCTACGGCTATCTCCGCGACCACCCGATTGAGCGTGTGCTGCGCGACGTGCGGGTACATCAGATTCTGGAAGGTACGAACGAGATCATGCGTATGATCGTCGCGCGTGCGATGCTTGGGAACTGAGCATGACCCCAGGTCAATGGAGCGGTGAACTGGCGCTGGTGAGCGCTGCGCTCTTTGCCGGCGCCGCCTTTTACGTCAATTTTGCCGAACAACACGGCCGCCTTCAGCTAGACGAACGCGCCATGCTGAGCCAATGGAAGCCGAGCTATGAGCGCGGTTTCCTGATGCAGGCAAGCCTGGCCGTGCTTTCGGGTGTGCTCGGCATCGTCGCATTCCTGTTCAGTTACGACTGGCGCTGGCTCGTCGGCGCGGTGCTGATCTTGGCCAATTGGCCCTATACGATTTTCATTATCATGCCGACCAATCGCCTGCTGCAGGTCACTGCGCCCGAGAGTGCCAACGAGGTCACGCGCGGGTTGCTCTCGCAATGGGGGCGGCTGCACGCGGTGCGCACCGCGCTCGGTCTATGTGCGGTCGCTGCTTATCTGTGGGCGCTGAATTGAGCGAGTCGGAAATCCTGTTCGAGCGGCGTGGCGCGGCCGGGGTGATCACGCTGAACCGACCGAAGGCGCTCAACGCCGTCACGTACGGTATGGTGCGCGCCTTGCGCGCGCAGCTTGAGGCCTGGGCCGCAGACGAAAACGTTACGCGCGTGGTGATCACCGCGGCGGGCGAGCGCGCATTTTCCGCGGGCGGTGACATCAGGGCGCTGTACGAGCTTGGCCGCGCTGGGAAAAAAGAGGCGATGCTGCAGTTCTGGCGCGACGAATATCCGCTCAACGCTTACATCAAGAACTACCCAAAGCCCTATATCGCGCTGATCGACGGGATTGTCATGGGCGGCGGTGTCGGCATTTCGGTGCATGGCTCGCACCGCATCGCCGGCGATCGTTTTTCCTTCGCCATGCCGGAGGTCGGCATCGGTTTTTTTCCCGATGTCGGAGCGACGTTTTTTCTGCCGCGCATGCCCGGCGAACTCGGCACCTATTGCGCGCTGACGGGAGAGCGCTTCGGTGCGGACGATGCAATCGTTGCCGGCGTCGCAACGCATCGCGTTGCCACGGGACGGTTTCCGGACTTGCTGGAAGCGCTGTGCGGAAACGGTCCGCTGGACGCGGCGATTGCCGCTGTCGCAAGACCGGCCGAGCAGGGGGCGATCGCCGCGCAAAGGCAACGCATCGAGCGCCTGTTCGCAGGCGACAGCGTCGAGGCCATCTTGGCGAGGCTTAATGCCGAGGCCGACGACTGGGCGCGCAAAACCGCCGCAATCATCCGCACCAAGTCTCCGCTCAGTCTCAAGATCGCCCTGGCGCAAGTCCGGCGGGGAAGGCACCTGGATTTCGCGGCGTGCATGCGCACCGAATTCCGCATAGTCTCGCGGATCATCGAAGGGCATGATTTCTACGAGGGGGTGCGCGCCGTGATCGTCGACAAAGACAACCAGCCGCGCTGGCGCCCTCCGGGGCTCGCCGAGGTGGACGCGGCCCAGGTCGAGGCGCATTTCGCGCCGCGTCCGGGCGATGAGCTCAGCCTGCCATGAGCGAACCGTACGTCGAGGACGACATCCGCAGCCTCGAGCCGGTGCACGAGGTCGAGGCTGAGCCGCACGTCGGCCGTTGGACTCAGCACTTGGTGTTGTTCCTGCGGCTGATGGCGGGACTGTCCTTGTGCAACGGGCTCTATCACTGGTCGCGTGTCTGCGGCATCGGCGGCGACGCTCTCTTCATCGATCAGTCGGTCGCCTGGCAGACGGCGACGGTGTTCTTCGCCGTAATCGATCTGGTGGCGGCCGTCGGGCTATGGCTTGCCGCCGCCTGGGGCGCCGTCATCTGGCTGATGTCGGTTGCCTCCATGCTCGCCGTCGAAATATTTTTTCCGCAGGTGTTCGGGGCGGGACTTGCCGTCGGCTTGGGCGAGGGCGCGCTGCTTGGCGTGTATCTTTGGCTCGCCCTGAAATCGGCGAAAGAGCATCCGCTGTAAGGCGGACCGCGTAGGGAGGGCGTCATGGCGCGCATTGGATTTGTCGGGCTGGGCAATATGGGGCTGCCGATGGCGCAGAACCTGCTTAAGGCGGGCCATCAAGTCGAAGGCGTCGATATCAATCCTGCCGCGGTGGAGAAACTCAAAGCCGCCGGCGGCAGCGGCGTCGAAACGGCAAAGATCGCCACCGCGCGTGCGGACGTCGTCATCACCATGCTGCCATCGGGCAAGGAAGTGCGTGAGGTCTATCTCGGGACAGGCGGCATCGTCGAGAATGCCAATCCCGGCACGCTGCTGATCGACTGTTCGACCATCGACGTTGAGACCGCGCGCGCCGTCGCCGCCGAAGCTGAGAAGAGGGGCCTGATGATGCTTGATGCGCCGGTCTCCGGTGGCGTCACCGGGGCTGCGGCGGCGACGCTCACGTTCATGGTGGGGGGCAGCGTGCAAGCCTTCACCCGCGCAGAGTCCATTTTGCAGAAAATGGGCAAGACCATCGTGCACGCAGGCGGCGCCGGCAACGGTCAGGCGGCGAAAATCTGCAACAATATGATCCTCGGCATTTCCATGATCGCCGTATCGGAGGCTTTTGTGCTCGCCGAGCAATTGGGGCTCGAACATCAGAAGTTGTTCGATATCTCCTCGAAGTCGTCCGGCCAGTGCTGGTCGCTCACCAGCTATTGCCCTGTGCCGGGCCCGGTGCCGACCTCGCCGGCGAACCGCGATTACCAGCCGGGCTTCACCGCGGCGATGATGCTTAAGGATCTCAATCTCTCGCAGGCCGCGGCCAAGGCCTCGGGCGCGCGCACCCACCTCGGGGAGGCGGCGGCAAGACTTTATCAGCGCTATGTCGAGAGCGGCGGCGCCGCGACGGATTTTTCCGGCATCATCCGCTTCGTTCGCGGTTGATCTCACGTGCCGCAGGACTGACGCAGCGAAACGGCCGCTCGTGTGGTGAACGAGATGTTGCGCGGAACACGACAATTATATCTTTGATGAAACGTTCACTGTTGCAAATAAACCTAATATTGAGAGTGTTATTTAAGCCGATTTTAGACTGCCCCTCGTAGTGTCCCGCGTGCGGCATGGGGAGACAGGGTCCCGTGACCGGACGACGACGATAAAAACGCAAGGGGCGTTGAACATGAAAGCCGTTGCCAAGACGGTCGAGCCCGCCGAGCGCGAGGCGCGTTTCGACCACATTCGGCCGCTTTATCTCGAGGCCTTGACGCTGGTCGAACGGCTGCATCGTCGGCTGCTCGACGTGATCAAGGACGAGTTCGATCGCCGCGGCCGCTCCGACATCAATTCCGTGCAAGCGCTGCTGCTCTATAACATCGGCGACAAGGAGCTCACCGCCGGCGAGCTGCGCACGCGCGGCTACTATCTCGGTTCCAACGTCTCCTACAATTTGAAGAAGTTGGTGGAGATGGCATTCCTCGACCACCAGCGGAGCCGGGTCGATCGCCGCTCGGTGCGCATCAAGCTTACCGATAAAGGCCGCGACGTACGCGATATTGTCGAGGCGCTCTACCAGAAGCACGTGCGGACTGTCGAACAGGTCGGCGGCATCAATGCCGACGAGTTCAGCACGCTCAACAAGTCGCTGCACCGCCTCGAGCGCTTCTGGACCGATCAGATCCTCTACCGCCTCTAATCACGGCTTACTGGCGGGAAGACTTGCCCCGGCTGCTCTGTGGCCGGGGTCTTGTCGTATTCTCGGCCACAAATTCGCCCGCTGTCCCCGCTAGCCCGTCCGGCGCGCCCGTAGACCCTTCGAGAGCCGACATGCCGAACAATCCGGCTACGACTAGCCGCCGCGCCGTTTTGAGATTGCTGGCGGGGAGCTTGGCCGGCAGTTTCTTCGCGCCATTCGCCCGGGCGGCAGGGGCCGACGACCCGATGCTGCGCGCTCTGATCGAGCAGAACCAGCGGCGGGAGCTCGGGGAAGACTTCGATTCGGCGTCGCGCACCATCCATATGCCCAAAGCGTCGTTGCCGACGCTTTCGCCTTCGACCGTCGACACGACCGAACAAGCCGCCGGGCAATATGAAGGCCTCGTCGCCCATGGCGGGTGGCCCAAGGTCCCGCCCACCGACCGTCTGCGGCTTGGCAATCGCCACCCCAGCGTGCTGGTACTGCGCAAGCGGCTGATTATTTCGGGAGACCTCGAAGCCAATGCCGGCGATGGCGATATTTTCGACTCCTATGTGGAGGCGGCGGTGCGTCGCTTTCAGGCCCGCCACGGCATCACGATTGATGGCGTGGTGCGCGAGGCGACGTTCGACCGCCTCAATGTGCCGGCCGCCGTGCGCCTGACGCAGCTCAGGACCAATATCGGGCGCCTGAAAGCTGCGACCGCGCATCTTCCCAGCCGTTACGTGATGGTGAACATCCCCGCAGCGCAAGTCGAAGCCGTGGACGATGGCGTCGTGGCCAGCCGTCACACGGCCGTGGTCGGCCGGCCATCGCGCCCGTCACCGGATGTCAACAGCAAGATCATCGAAATCAATTTCAATCCGTACTGGACCGTGCCCGTCTCCATCGTGCGTCGCGATCTCATCCCGGTGATGCAGAAGGATCCGAACTATCTGGCGAACGAGCATATCCGCATCTTCGATGCCCATCACAACGAGCTGACACCGTCGCAGATCAATTGGAATTCCAACGACGCGGTCAATTATTCATTTAAACAGGACCCGGGCAGCTTCAATTCGCTCGGCGTCGTCCGCATTCAGTTCCCGAGCCCCGACGGCGTCTACATGCATGACACGCCCGAGAAGAATCTGTTCGGGGACGACATGCGCTTCGACTCTTCGGGCTGCGTGCGCGTGCAGAATGTGCGCCAACTGGTGTACTGGCTGTTGCGCGACACGCCGGGCTGGCCTCCGGAGCAGATCGACGCCATCATCAAGTCTGGTGAGCGCATCGATGCCAAGCTCGCCAAGCCCGTACCCGTCTATTGGGTTTACATCACCGCGTGGGCGACGCCGGACGGCGTGGTGCAGTTCCGCGACGACATCTACAACAAAGACGGCGTCGGCCAATACACGACGAGCTGGAAAGGCTGAGCTTCGCCGCGGGCCGTCCGGCAAGCCGCGATGTTTTGCCCCCCGGCGCGCCGCAACGTCTCGAAATCTTAGATCGGCCCCATATATTGCGTTGCGCCTGCCGTCCACATCCCAGTCCTTGGCGGTCGGCGCTCAAATGTGGTATTTCCGCCAGCAATTCCCGAACGTTTGTTTCGGCGCTCCCTGAGCGCGTGGAGACCGTAATGTCGGCGTCATCGAAGCCGCGAGCCGCCAGCGATGTCGAGGCGCTATTCACCGCAGCGCTGGCGCAAACCGATCCGGAGATTGCCGACGCCATCGCGCGTGAGCTCGAGCGCCAGCGCGACGAGATCGAGCTCATCGCCTCGGAGAACATCGTCTCACGCGCCGTTTTGGAAGCGCAAGGGTCGGTACTGACCAACAAGTATGCCGAAGGTTTGCCGGGCAAACGCTACTATGGCGGCTGCCAGTTCGTCGACATCGCCGAGCGGCTGGCGATCGAGCGCGTGACCAAATTGTTCGGTTGCCGCTTCGCCAATGTGCAGCCGCATTCGGGAGCCTCGGCAAATGCCGAAGTGTTCTTCGCATTGATGCGGCCGGGCGATACCTTCATGGGCCTCAACCTTGCCGCCGGCGGCCACCTGACTCACGGTTCGCCGGTCAACATGTCCGGCAAGTGGTTCAAGCCGGTGCCTTACGGCGTACGTCGCGAGGATCATCGCATCGACATGGACGAGGTGCGCCGGCTCGCGCGCGAGCACAAGCCGAAGATCATCATCGCCGGCGGCTCTGCCTATCCGCGCATTATCGACTTCCGCGGCTTCCGCGAGATTTGCGACGAGGTCGGCGCCTATTTGATGGTGGACATGGCGCACTTTGCCGGCCTGGTCGCCGGCGGCGCGCATCCGTCGCCATTCCCGCACGCGCATGTGGTCACCACGACCACGCACAAAACATTGCGTGGACCGCGCGGCGGCGTGATCCTGTCCGACGACGAGGAGATCGCGAAGAAGCTTAACTCCGCCGTGTTCCCCGGCATGCAGGGCGGGCCATTGATGCATGTCATCGCCGCAAAGGCGGTCGCCTTTGGAGAGGCGCTGCGGCCGTCGTTCCGCGCCTATGCCCGCAACGTTGTCGAGAACGCCAAGGCGCTTGCGGAGCATCTGAAGTCGCACGGCCTCGATATCGTCTCCGGCGGCACCGACACGCACCTAATGCTGGTCGACCTGCGGCCGAAGAAGCTCACCGGCAAAGTGGCGGAGGCGGCGCTTAGTCGCGCTCACATCACCTGCAACAAGAACGGCATCCCGTTCGATCCGGAAAAACCGACGATCACGTCTGGCATTAGATTGGGGACGCCCGCCTGCACGACGCGAGGTTTCGGCATCGCCGAATTTCGCGCCGTCGGCGACATGATTGTCGAAGTGCTCGACGTGCTGTCGCAAAAGCATGCCGAGGAGGATTCACTCACCGAAACTGCGGTGCGCGAGAAGGTGAAGGCGCTGCTGTCGCGATTTCCGATCTATCAATGATGAATGCGGCAACATATCCGTCGTCATGCCCGGCTTTATGCCGGGTATCCACGCCTTTTTTCGACGCCATTACGGCACGGCTGGCCGGGACAAGCCCGGCGGTGACGGAGTAGCGGGGGTACTATGCGTTGCCCAAGTTGCGGAAGTCTCGACACGCAAGTGAAAGACTCGCGTCCGACCGAGGATTCCGCGGTGATTCGCCGCCGCCGCGTCTGCCTCTCCTGCAACTTCCGTTTCACCACGTTCGAGCGGGTGCAGTTGCGTGAATTGACGGTGATCAAGCGTAACGGTCGTCGCGTGCCGTTCGACCGCGACAAACTGCTGCGCTCGGTGCAGGTGGCGCTCCGCAAGCGCTCCGTCGATCCCGAACGCATCGAGCAGATGGTTTCCAAGATCGTGCGCGAACTGGAAGGCATGGGCGAGAATGAGGTGACATCCGAGACCATCGGCGAGCTGGTCATGGAGCATCTGCGCGAACTCGACGATGTCGCATACGTGCGCTTCGCCTCCGTGTATCGCAATTTCCGCGAGGCCAAGGACTTCCGCGCCGCGCTCGATGAGTTATCGGCGGAGGACGGCGGCAAGCCTGCGACCGCCGCGCGCAAATGAACGAATCCTCCGAGCTCCGGTCGGCGGCGAATGCCGCCGATGACGCGCGCTTCATGGCGCTAGCGCTCGATTTGAGCCGCCGTGGCCTCGGCCGCACCTGGCCCAACCCGGCGGTCGGCGCCGTCATTGTTAAAGACGGTGTCATTGTCGGCCGCGGCTGGACGCAGGACGGCGGCCGCCCGCATGCTGAAATCGAGGCCCTGCGCCGCGCCAAGAGATCGGCGCAGGGCGCCGTGATGTACGTGACGCTCGAGCCGTGCTCGCACCAGGGCAAAACGGCGCCCTGTGCCGACGCCATCGTGCGCGCCGGCATTGCGCGCGTAGTCTCCGCCCTGGAGGATCCGAACCCGCAGGTGAAGGGGCAAGGGCACGAGCGTCTGCGCGTCAAAGGCATTGCGGTCGAGATCGGCCTCGGCGCCGAAGAGGCGCGGCGCATCCATACCGGCCATGCGGCGCGCGTGACCATCGGCCGTCCGCACGTCTTGCTGAAGATGGCGGTCTCCGCCGACGGCAAAGCCGGTCTTGCCGGCCGCAAGCCGGTGCAACTCAGCGAGCAGCCGGCGCGCAACCGCGTATTCCAAATGCGAGCGCAGGCTGACGCGATCCTTGTCGGCATAGGAACCGTGCTTGCCGACAATCCGCAGCTCACCTGCCGGCTGCCGGGCATGATGGAGCGCTCGCCGGTGCGCGTGGTGCTCGACGCGAAATTGCGCGTGCCGCTCAACCTCGCCGTTGTCGCGACAGTGCGCGAGACGCCGACCTGGGTGATCGGCGGCCGCAAAGCTTCGGCCATCGCCCAGGAAGTTCTTGAGCAGCGTGGCTGTAAGGTATTTCGGGTCGACGACAATGACGGCAAGCTCGATCTCGCCGCCGCGCTCAAGGTGCTTGGCGACGAGGGCATTACGCGGCTCATGGTGGAAGGCGGACCCACCGTCGCCGCCTCATTGGCCGCCGCCGACCTCATCGACGAGGCCGTCATTATCCGCTCGGAAAAGCCGATCGGCGATGGCGGCATTCCGCCGCTCGAAGGCATGCCGCTGGATGCACTGACCAGTCGGCTGCGCTTAACCGGCAGCGAAACGCTCGGCGCCGATACGTTCGAGCACTACGAGCGCAGCTGATGTTCACCGGCATCGTTACCGATGTGGGCGAGGTGCGATCGGTCGCGCAGCGTGCCGACAATTTGCACCGCATCACCGTGGCCTGCTCCTATCGGCGCGCCGAACTTGTCGAAGGCGCCTCTATCGCCTGCGGCGGCGTGTGCTTGACTATTGTCGGCGCCGGCGAAGAGGGCGGGCGCGCTTGGTTTGCCGTCGATGCCTCAGCGGAGACATTGCGTCTGACCACCACAAGCCGCTGGCGCCATGGAAGCAAGATAAACCTCGAGCGGCCGCTCAAGCTCGGCGCCGAGCTTGGCGGGCATCTCGTGCAGGGCCACGTCGACGGGCTCGCCACCGTTGTCGCGCGCGAGGATTTAACCGACATGGCGCGGCTGGTTCTGCGCGCACCTAACGGGGTCGCACGTTTCATCGCGCCCAAAGGCTCGGTTGCGCTCGACGGCGTGTCGCTGACCGTCAATGCCGTCGAGCGCGAGACGTTTTCCGTGCTGATCATTCCGCACACGCTCAAGGTCACAACCTTGGGCGAGATCGGCAAAGGCGACGATCTTAATCTCGAAGTCGACATCATGGCCCGCTACGCGGCGCGGCTCATGGAGACGAAATAGCGGCTCTTGTTCGCCGCTCCCGCGCTTGCTACCACGCCGCCAGCAAAGGATCGGCCCATGGCCAAAACGCGGCGCGCGCGACGCGGCAAAGCCAAGCCGCTGCGCATCCTCATCGTCGAAGGACGTTTCTACGACGGCATCTCCGATGCGCTGCTCGCCGGCGCGCGTGCAGTGCTCGAGGAGGAGGGCTGCGAATACACCAGCATCACCGTGCCGGGCGCGCTTGAGGTGCCGGCGGCGATTGCAATGGCCGTCGAGGCGGCCGACTACGATGGCGTGGTGGCGCTGGGCTGCGTCATTCGCGGCGAGACTTATCACTTCGAGGCGGTCGCCAACGAATCTGCGCGAGGTCTGATGGAATTGTCGTTGCGCGGTCTCGCGATCGGCAACGGTATCCTCACCGTCGAAAACGAGACCCAGGCCAAAGCGCGCGCCGGCGGCGCCGAAGGCAATAAGGGCGCCCAGGCCGCGCGCGCAGCCCTTGTCCTAGCGCGCCTCAAGCGCGATCTTGCGTGATGGCCCGCAACGCGCAAGCCGCCAAGGCCAACAAGCGCGGAGCGGCGCGCTTGGCGGCAGTGCAGGCACTTTATCAGATGGATCTCGCCGGTGCCGGCCTCAACGAAATTCTGGCCGAATTCGAAAGCCATTGGATCGGTCGCGAGGTGGAAGGCGCGCAATACCTGCCGGCGGAAGCTGCCTTCTTCCGCGATATCGTCACCGGTGTGGTGCGCGAGCAGCGCACGCTCGATCCGCTGATCGATGCCGCGCTCGCCGAACGCTGGCCGCTCAAACGCATCGAGACCATCCTGCGCGCGGTGCTGCGCGCCGGAGCCTATGAGCTCGCGCATCGCAAGGACGTGCCGGCGCGCGCGGTCGTTTCCGAATATGCCGACGTTGCAGCTGCCTTCGTCGAGAAGCAGGAGACCGGCATGGTCAATGCCGTGCTCGACCAGCTTGCCCGCGGCATGCGTGCCGATGAGTTCGGCAATGTCTGAGCCTTCGGCCGAAGACAAATTGATCGCGCGCTATTTTGCGGCCATTGCCGTGCACCCCGGCGCACTCGGATTGACGGACGATGCGGCCTTCCTCAAGCCGCCGGCCGGCTGCGACCTCGTGCTCACGAGCGACGCGATCATCGGCGGTGTGCATTTCTTCGCGGACGACGCGGCGCAGACCGTCGCCGCCAAAGCGTTGCGCGTGAACGTCTCGGACCTCGCCGCCAAGGGCGCCGAGCCGCTCGGCTTCTTAGTATCGCTGGCGCTGCCGAACGGCCTCGGCGAGCGCTGGCTTGCCGATTTTGCCGAGGGCTTGCGCGGCGATGCCGCCCTCTACGGCTGCCCGCTGCTCGGCGGCGACACCGATCGCACGCCGGGGCCGATCACGATATCGGTCGCGATGTTCGGGGCCGTGCCGGAGGGCACCATGGTGCGCCGCGCCGGCGCAAGGCAGGGCGACCGCGTTTTCGTGACCGGCACGATCGGCGATGCCGCGCTCGGGCTCGCATTGCGCAAGGGCAAGGCCTTCGCGCTCAACGATACGCAGCGAGAGCATCTGCTCGCGCGCTATCTGCTGCCGCAGCCGCGTCTTGCGCTCGCCGCAGCCGTACGCACGCATGCCTCCGCGGCGATGGACGTGTCCGACGGTCTCGCCGGCGATGTCGCAAAACTGTGCCGGGTTTCCAAAGTCGGCGCCGCCATCGAAATCGTCCGCGTGCCGCTGTCCGATGCGGCCCAAGCGGCCGTCGCCGCCGACCCTGCCATGCTGGAAACTGCGCTCACCGGCGGCGACGATTATGAGATTCTCTGCACGGTGCCGGCAGCCAAGGCCGACAGCTTCCGCGCCGCTGCCGCCGCCGCCAAAGTCCAGGTCACCGAGATCGGCGCGATCGAAGCGGGCGAGGGCGTCCGGTTCCTCGGTGCCGATGGCCGGCCGCTCGTCTTCGCGCACGCCGCCTTCAGTCACTTCTGAAACCCTGTATAATGCGAAGCTCGCCCAGCCAGGATTTGCCATGCATGACATGACGGCCAAGAAAGCGGCGCTGACGGCCTATACGCCGCACCCCAACTTCGCCAAGCACCACAAGCTTTTTCCGACCACCGCCTGGCTGCGGCGCAAGGCGCCGAAAAATATTCCGCTGTTCGCCTTTGAATACGGCGACACCGGCGCCGGCAACGACGCCGGCATTGAGCACAATTGGGCCGCCTTCGACGACATCAAGATCACGCCACGCTATGGCAAGGTGGTGACCCCGCCGCCGGTCGAGGTGGAAATTTTCGGCCGCCGCTACAACGCGCCGATCGGCATCGCGCCGATGGGAGCGCCGGCATTGGTGTGGCCGGGCGCCGACGCGCTGATGGCAAAAGCGGCGCAGCGCGCGCGTGTGCCCTATGCGCTGAGCACCGCAGGCGGCGCGACGATCGAAGAAGCCGCGAAGAACGCGCCCGACGTGTTCTGGCTGCAGCTCTACCGCTTCTGGCGCGACGACCACAAAATGGGTTTCGATCTGGTGCGCCGCGCGCAAGATGCCGGCGCCTTGGTGCTCGCGCTCACGCTCGATGTGCCCGTGCGCACCACGCGCTCGCGCGAGACGTACGCCGGCCTGGCCAACGAATTTCGCCCCAATGCGCGCATGCTCTATGAGATGCTGGTGCGCCCGAAATGGCTGTGGGCTTTTCTCCGTCACGGCTATCCGCGTTTTGCCACGCTGAGCGAATATGCCGGCACGCACAATACAAACAAGATCATCAAGTTTGCGCGGCAGAACATGGGCGGCGCTTTCACCTGGGAAGAGGTCAAGCGCTATCGCGACAAATGGAAAGGGCCGATGGCAGTAAAGGGCGTGCTGCATCCCGAGGATGCCGAGAAGGCTGCCTCGCTCGGCGTCGATGGCATATGGGTGTCGAACCACGGCGGCCGGCAGATCGAAGCGCTCAGTCCGTCGATCGATTGTCTCCCCGCCATCGCCGCGGCGACGGGCAAAAAGGCCACCATCATTCTCGACAGCGGCATCCGTTCCGGCCAGGACGTGATGCGGGCGCTCGCGCTCGGCGCCGACTGTGCGTTTGCCGGCAAGTCGTTCCTGTGGGCCTTGGGCGCGCTCGGCGACGACGGACCGGCGCAGCTCATCGATCTCTACATCGACGAGTTGCGCGCGTCTCTCGGCCAGATCGGGGCCCACACGCCGGCCGAGGCGCGCGAGGCCGCGATCCACCACCCCGGCGCCATCGACTTCGGCGCCAAGCCGAAGAAAGCGCCGGCAAAGCGCGCGAAAGCGTGAATCGAGCGTTCGCCGCCAGCGGGGGCGGGCACCCGGGCGTGCCGAGCCCTGACGCCCGCTGCGCGTGAACGCACGGGTGAACGGCCTCAACGCTGCCCTGCGCTCCATGCAGTGGCGATTCACGGCGCGCACCGGTAGAAGCATGCCCTGCCGGGAGCGCCGCCAATGTCTGCCGTCGTCGAAACGCTAGAAGAGCCAGCGGAGCACCCCGCCGTCGACGATCAACTGGCGCGGCGCAATGCCGTGGTGCTGGCGGTCGCGCAGGCGTTGGCCGGCGGTAACAACACCGTCATCGTGGCGACGTCCTCGATCATCGGCGCCGTCCTGGCGCCGAATAAAGGCCTCGCAACTCTGCCCATCACCATGATGGTGCTCGGCATGTGGTTCGGAACGCTGCCGGTCGGCATGCTGGCCCGCCGTTTCGGCCGTCGTTTCGCACTTCAAGTGGGCTCCGCCTTCGGCGTCCTCTCCGGTCTGATCTCCTATGCGGCGGTCACACACGGTCAGTTTACGTTGCTGCTGCTCGGCACTTTCTGTGGCGGCCTCTACGCCGCTGCGCATATGTCGTACCGTTTTGCCGCCGCCGACACGGCAAGCGAGGCCTACCGGCCGAAAGTCGTGTCCTGGGTGCTGGCGGGAGGTGTATTCGCTGCGGTCATTGGCCCGCAGCTTGTTATCTACACTAAAGACTTGTCGCCTTACCTCTTTGCCGCGAGCTTCCTTGGCCAATCGGCATGTGCGCTCGCGGCGGCGGCGGTATTGCAGTTCGTGCGCATTCCGCGGCTACCGGCACACCACGCGGCGAGAGGCCGGCCGCTCTTCGAGATCGTCCGCGCGCCGCGTTTCGTCGTGGCCGCCGCCTGCGGTGTCGCCTCTTATGTGACCATGAATCTGGTCATGACCTCGGCGCCGCTCGCTATGGTTGGCTGCGGTCACTCCGTCAACGCTGCGGCGCTCGGCATCCAATGGCACGTGCTGGCCATGTATTCGCCGAGCTTCATTACCGGCTCGCTGATCGCGCGCTTCGGCGTTGAGCGGATAACTACTGTCGGCCTCGGGCTCATCGCCTTCGCCGCCATCGCCGGCATCTCCGGTGTCACGGTCGCGCATTTTTGGAGCGGGCTGGTGCTGCTCGGGTTCGGCTGGAACTTCGCCTTCATCGGCGCGACGACGATGGTGACGCGATGTCACCGTACGGAGGAGCGCAACGCGGTTCAGGCGTTCAATGATTTCCTCATCTTCGGCTCGATGGCGCTGAGCTCGTTTTCGTCCGGGCAATTGCTCGCCGACTTCGGATGGGCGACGGTCAATGCGGTGCTGTTCCCGACGGTCTTGGTCGCCGCGCTGTCGCTCGGCTGGCTCAGATGGCGCGACCGCGCTCAGGCTGCGGCCGTGTGACGCGCCTACCGCGAAGGACCCTGCCGCATGTTTGCCCAGGGATCGGATGAGGCCTTCTTGTCGGGAACCTTCTGCATCGTCCGTTTATAGTCGCTGTCGATCTTCTCGAAGCGCTCTTTTTCCTCGGGCGTGTAGTGATGCTCGGCTCCTCCCAAGTCGATGCCCGGCATCATCATGGTCGAACCCGAATTGGTGGATCCGGGCGGGCCGGCCTGTTGCGCAAGAGCGGGGCTGGCGGCAAAGGCCGCGGCGGCGAGGAGGGCGAGACGAGTGACTAGGGTCTTCATGGCCCCAGTATGCGGCGGTCCGGGCGTCCGGCCAAGCCCGTCGGCAAGGCCGATAGTCCTAAGCCTCTCGGCCAAACCCGGCACTCCCATTGATGCTCGATGCCTGCCCGAGGCTTTCGTTCGGGCGAAGCGAACGCGCCGATTGCCGCATGATCTAAGCGGAGCATCGGTCGGGGCTGTCCCCGCATGGGCCACAACAAGCAAGGTGCTCATCCGCGCATCCGACCCTTGCGCCGTCGAGCGCATGAATTCCGCGTTGCGCTGACCGTTCGTTTTTGGCTATATCCGCGCGCTTCCCGGTCGGGGTGAAGCGCCCTCAAAGCGGCCATCCTCGACGCTCCTGGCACCGGCGGGAGCGTTCTTCCGCCAAGCCATATTCAAAGTTGAGGGTGAATTCGCATGAATACTTTGTGGGCGATCGTGGGCTGTGGCGGGCTCGCTGTCCTCTATGGCATTTGGGCAACCGGTTCGGTGCTGCGCGCCGACAGCGGCACCGCGAAAATGCAGGAAATCTCCGCCGCGGTGCGCGAGGGCGCCCAGGCCTATCTCAAGCGTCAGTACGCGACCATCGCCATGGTCGGCGTGGTGATTTTCGTCATCATTGGCGTGACGTTGGGGTGGCTGGTTGCGGTCGGATTTGCCATCGGCGCAATCCTTTCGGGAACGACCGGCTTCATCGGCATGAACGTCTCGGTGCGAGCCAACGTGCGCGTAGCACAAGCGGCGACCCAGTCGCTTGCCGGCGGCCTTGAGCTTGCTTTCAAGGCGGGCGCCATTACCGGTCTGCTGGTCGCAGGCCTCGCGCTTCTCGGCGTCACCCTTTATTTCGGCTTTCTCACCGGCACGCTGCACAAGATGGCGAACGATCGCACGGTGATCGATGCGATGGTGGCGCTCGGCTTCGGCGCTTCGCTCATCTCCATCTTCGCCCGGCTCGGCGGCGGCATCTTCACCAAAGGCGCCGACGTCGGCGGCGACCTCGTCGGCAAGGTCGAAGCCGGCATTCCCGAAGACGATCCGCGCAACCCCGCGACCATCGCGGACAATGTCGGCGACAATGTCGGCGACTGCGCCGGCATGGCAGCCGATCTCTTCGAAACTTATGCGGTGACCATCGTTGCCACCATGGTGCTGGCCTCGATCTTCTTTGCCACCACGCCGGTGTTGTACACGATGATGACCTATCCGCTCGCCATTGGCGGCGTTTGCATCGTTAGCTCGATCCTCGGCACGTTTTTCGTGCGTCTGCCGGCAAGCCAGTCGATCATGGGCGCGCTCTACCGCGGCTTCATCGCTTCGGCGCTGCTCTCGCTCCTGGGCATCGCCATCATCACCTATGTGATGATCGGCTTCGGCCCCATTGGCGCTATCGGCTTCTCCGGCGGCGACCTGTTCGGCTGCGCCATCATCGGCCTGGTCGTCACCGGACTGATCATCTGGATCACGGAGTACTACACCGGCACCAATTTCCGGCCGGTGAAGTCGATCGCCGGCGCCTCGGTCACCGGCCACGGCACCAACATCATCCAAGGCCTTGCCATTTCGCTCGAGTCGACGGCGCTGCCGGCGCTGGTGATCATCGGCGGCATTCTCGCGGCCTTCGGTCTTGCCGGCCTGTTCGGCATCGCCATCGCAGTGTCGGCGATGCTCGCGCTCGCCGGCATGGTGGTGGCGCTCGATGCATTCGGTCCCGTCACCGACAATGCGGGCGGCATCGCCGAGATGGCGGGGCTGCCGAAAGACGTGCGCAAGGCGACGGATGCGCTGGATGCCGTCGGCAACACCACCAAAGCCATCACCAAAGGCTACGCCATCGGCTCAGCCGGGTTGGGCGCGCTGGTTCTGTTTGCCGCCTACAATCAGGACCTGCAGTTCTTCACTGCGAGTGCCGCGGCGCATCCATACTTCCAAGGCATCCATCTCGATTTCGCGCTGACCAATCCGTATGTGGTCGTTGGTCTCTTGTTCGGCGGTTTGCTGCCGTATCTTTTCGGTGCGCTGGGCATGACTGCTGTCGGCCGCGCCGCCGGTGCCATCGTCGAAGAAGTGCGCCGGCAATTTCGTGAAAAGCCCGGCATCATGCAGCACAAAGAGAAGCCGGACTATGGGCGCGCCGTCGACATGCTGACGCGCGCCGCTATCAAAGAAATGATCGTGCCTTCGCTGTTGCCGGTGTTGTCGCCGATCTTCTGCTATTTCGTCATCTACCTGATCGCCGGCGGCGGGCCGGCCGGCAAGGCGCACGGCTTTGAATCCGTCGGCGCCATGCTGCTTGGCGTCATCGTCACCGGGCTGTTCGTGGCCATCTCAATGACTTCAGGCGG
>DASRDF010000054.1:0-3512 GCA_035652735.1 Pseudolabrys sp.
GCTACGTGATCCACCACGCACCCGGCCTCATGCTCATGGTGCAGCCCACCATGGACGCGGTGCGCCGCAACACCTCGATCCGCATCGACCCGATGATAGCCGCCTCGCCCATATTGCGCGAGCGCGTCGTCGAGCCGGGAAAGAAGGAGCCGGGCAACAGCCAATTCCGCAAGCTCTTCCCCGGCGGGCAGCTCGTCATGGTCGGCGCCGCCTCGGGCGTGGGCCTGCGCTCGACGCCGGCGCGCTATCTCTTCCTCGACGAGGTGGACGCCTATCCTTCCGACGTGTCGGGCGAGGGCGATCCGGTGGCGCTCGCCGTTCAACGCACCGTCACCTTCCGCGGCCGGCGCAAGATCGTGCTCGTTTCGACGCCGACCTTGAAGGGCTTCTCGCGCATCGAAGCGGCCTATGAAGAATCGGACAAGCGCATCTTCGAGGTGCGCTGCCCGGATTGCGGCAGCTACGCGCCGATCACCTGGGCGCAGATTCAATGGCCGGAAGGCCGGCGTGATCTTGCGCACCGCGTCTGCCCGGAATGTGGCGCGGTGCACGAGGAGCAGATGAAGCCGGCGCTCCTCGCCTCGGGTCGCTGGCGCGCAACCGCAACCGGCGACGGCAAGACCGCCGGCTTCCATCTGTCGAGCCTCTATTCGCCGTTCGAATCCTGGGCCGAAATCGCGATCGAGCACGGGCAGGTCTATCGCGATCCTGCGCGGCTTCAGGTCTGGACCAACACCAAGCTCGCCGAAACCTGGGAGGACCAGGCCGGCGAGGTGATCGACGCCGAGCCGCTGATGGCGCGCCGCGAGGATTGGGGCGGATTGCTGCCCGAGCGCGTCGCCGTGCTCACGGCCGGCGTCGATGTCCAGTGTGACCGCCTCGAGCTGCATGTAATCGGTTGGGGCCGTGACGAGGAGGCGTGGTCGATCGACTATCGCGTGATCTTCGGCGACCCGTCCGGGCCGCGGGTGTGGGCCGATCTCGATGCGGCGCTCGCCGCCACCTATCCGCACGCGCGCGCCGTCGCCGATTTTGTCATCCGCGCGGTCGCCATCGATACCGGCGGGCAGCACACCAAGGCCGCCTACGAATACTGCCGTACTCGGCTTCATCGGCGGATTTGGGGCATCAAGGGGCGTGGCGGCCCCGGCATTCCGCTCTGGCCGCGGCGGCCGTCGCACACCAAGGGCAAGGCGCCGCTGTTCGTGATCGGCGTCGATGCCGCCAAGGACGCGCTGTTCGCGCGGCTTCGCCTGACCGAGCCCGGTCCCGGCATGCTGCACTTCCCCATGGAGCGCGACGCCGAGTTCTTCCGCCAGCTCACCGCCGAGCGCGTCGTCACCCGCTTCGAGCGCGGGCGGCCGATCCGCCTCTGGCAACCGCGCCGCGAAGGCGAACGTAACGAGGCGCTCGATACCACCGTCTATGCCATGGCCGCCCTGCACGGACTCATCAGCATGGGCTTGCGCCTTAACGCGGAAGCCGACACCCTTGGCGCCGCGCCGGCCAAGGGCGCGCCGAGCCCCGCCCGGTCGGCCGAAGCGCCGAAAGTCATACGGTCGCGATGGATGACGTAATAGTCCGGTGCCTCAATCTTCGTCCTCTTCCACTGCCGTTTCCGCCGCTGCGAGTCCCGCAAGTATCTGGTTGCGCGCGCGCAAGGTTACGGCATCCGCTGAATCACCTGCCACGCGGTACGCTTTGAACACATGCTCGCGGCCCGCATTCGGGTTCGCCACTGTTTTGGTGGCGAGTTCATTCGTGCGCAGATCGAAGCTGTAGGCCACGACGACCTGATCAACCTCGCGCCGAGTGAGCGTGCCGACCTCTACCATATCCGCATCGACGGCGTGCCCCTCGGGCACAATCAGCGTGCGGCGGTGGGCGGTGCCTTCTGCCAACGCGAAGGGCGTGGGCGCGACATACATCTTGCGGTCGCGCACGAGAATGTCTCCGTAGCTGCCAAAGCCGCGAAAGCTCTTGTTCTTGTGAATGTAGGTGTTGTCGGCGTTAAGGAAGCTACCGTGACACAAAACGAGATCAAGCACGGGATAGCTGTTGCCGTCAGGATTCACCGGATATCGCCCGAACACATAGTAGACCTGTCGGCCATTGTGCTCACCGCAAGGCACTTGCGAATTGCAGTC
Organism: Pseudolabrys sp.; assembly: GCA_035652735.1. Taxonomy (GTDB): domain Bacteria; phylum Pseudomonadota; class Alphaproteobacteria; order Rhizobiales; family Xanthobacteraceae; genus Pseudolabrys. The sequence goes on from DASRDF010000054.1 coordinate 2,148, forward strand.
GTAGTCTGCCTCGCGGCCCGGATAAGCGAGGCCCTTGAGTTCAAAGCCCTCGGCGAAGCGCACAAGCCGGAAATCCGGGTACGAATTGCGGCCCGGTGAATCGAAGTTGATGTTCAATGCCTCAAGCCGCCGCTTAAACCAGTTTTGGAAGTGAAACTCCTTGTCATTGCGGCCCTCACGCTCGATCAGTTCTCCGCGCTGGATCGCCTGGACGCAGGCTTTGAAGATGGCTGATGCATTCGACACGCTTACACGGCTCCTTTTCGTTTTCCGGGCTTGCCCGATTGTTCGTCCTGCCCGCCGTGTATCCGGCCGATTAGAGCTTCCGTCTCGCCGTTGGCGCTGTCCAAGAGGTGAAGGGCGGCGTCCAGTGTCGGCGACCGGGAAAGCTGGCGCAAAAGCTGCGCCATGACGATAATTCGCACGTCGTTGCGGCTGAGCCTGCGGCCTGCGGCCCGCAAGCGGTTGACCTGCGCCTGCGCGGGCGGCGCGACCATTCCCCATAAATCGCCGTTCCAGCGATGGGTCTCAAGCCGCGCGCGCTTGCGGCAAACAAGGATGATATCGAGGTCAATCGGCTCCTTGGCCTGCTGCTTGGGCATGGCCACGGACATTTCTGCCTTGATGGGATGGGCGGCCGTGATGCCGAACCCGGCCTGCATGAGCGCCTGCAAGACGCAGCGCCAACCTTCCTGCCGTGAATGGTGATAGGTGAAGGCCATAAGGCCGTCATCCCTGAGAACGCGGTAAGCTTCCTGCCAGACCGAAGCCAGACGATCGGCGAAGTCTTCGGCCTTTGCGTTCTGCACTTCCCTGTCAGAGCGCGTCGTGTCGGTGATCCGGGCACCATCCTCTCCGAGAATGTGCCGCTGCCAGACATGAAAGAAATCGGCGAGTTGGGAGTAGTGCACGTTGTCGAAGAAAGGCGGATCGGTCAGCACAGCATCGACTGAACCATCCGGCAGGTCGGTCGATCCCGAATCCCCGCAGGACAAATAGACGCGGGCGCCCTTTGCGAACGCGCCGTAATCGTCCGCGACAGTCGTGCCGATCTTCTCGGACAGGCCGAACACTTTCTCGGTTTTGCCGCCCTTGCTCACGCGCAGTTCAAAGGGATCGTCGGCGTAATCGAGCGCGCGGCGGATACGGCCCTCGAACATAGTGGAAAAGGAACCGGAACTCTTCTCGGTCCCCCAAAGATTGGCTTCAAGCGGGACACGTTCGGGTTTGAGAATATGATGCGCGAACATGTGACGCACCGCGCCCGTCCCCTCGCCCTTATAGGAGGCGAACATATTGTTGAACTCTAGCGCACCGGAGAACAGGCAGGTGAACAGGTCGCGCAGCACAGGATCGGAGATTTCG
>DASRDF010000055.1:0-9395 GCA_035652735.1 Pseudolabrys sp.
GCCCGAAAAAATCAGTCTGAGGATCTCAAGTTGAAGCGGCGGAGGGGGTGGGATTCGAACCCACGAGCGACTTTCGCCGCTGCCGGTTTTCAAGACCGGTGCCTTCAACCGCTCGGCCACCCCTCCCCGATGTGCGAATCAGACGCAGTAAGTTTTAGCCGCGGCAAGGGCCCGGGAAAAGCGCGGCGCTCTCAGGCCGTCGGCCAAGCAGCGTCACGCGAGAACGTGTCGGATCCGAGCGCCCCGTGCCGTCGTGCCGGATGCGCGCTATTCTTTTACAGGATGCCATAACGTGCCGGTAAAATGGCATCCCGGGCCGAATAGATTGCGATCGGCGAACGAGGGCCGGTACACGAACGTCCCCGGAAACTGAGACCATTCCGAGGGCGTGTTGGAATAGTAACGACCGCGCCGCTGCGGCGGGGTGAAGCGCCCCGTGCCGCCGATATCCTCGAGACTCAGGCCCGCGAGGCTGGCTATGGTCGGCCAGACGACTTCCGCGTGACCGCCCCATCCGCGCCGATAGCGCTCATCGCAGGCTTGGAGCAGCGCGCGGGAAACGCGGCAGAATGGGATGAAGCTCTTCACCCGCCGTTCCATCGGCACATCCTCGCGTCCGGTTATGAGCGTGCCCCAGTGAGCCCATTGCGGATTTTCCGCCCAGCTCTGCATCGTGGTGCCCAGCAGGTCGGCGTTCGATCGCGACAGATCGGCGAACAGTTCGGGCCAGGCGCCGCTGAAACGGACGTCGTACTCGATTATCCAATAGTAATCATAGTCCGGACGCTCAAGAAAAAACCTCATCGGCGCAAGGTCGCAATTTCCTGTATAGTCATTGGGATTGAATCGCGCGGCTTTGCCCGGATACGGCAGGCCGGCCAGGTCGTATTGTGAGTATTCCCGCACCGGCACACGATTGATCTCGTCGAGCGCACCGGACGTTCTGCAGTAGCCGATGACGAAAATATCGTAGCGCGAATTCAATTCGTTGCGCAGTCGCGCCACTTCGCGCAACACCGCCGGCGACTTGAAATGCGCATAGTAGAGGAGTGCCTCGCGTCGCACACGTCCGCCGTTCGCGCCGCCAGGATCGCCAGGCGAGCCCCTGCGGCCGAGCCGCCCGAGCGCGCGCGCCCAGCGCCCGGGCGTATGCTTGTCTGAAACCGTCGATGGCGGCACTGTCATAAAACCGGGCGTGCGGAATTCGTCAGCTCCATCCTGCTTGCCGTCCGCGAAACGCAATACGGCCCGCGCACCTGGCGCGCGGGCCGTGTCCGAAAGCCGGTTTCGCGGCGATCTGTCAAAAATCGCGCTCGGCGCAGTCGCTCCCTACGATTTGACGCCGAGGTTCACCGCCGTCGTGCAATTCACCGCCCATCCGCTCTTTACGCCGAAGCACCAGAGCACCTCGTTATCGAGCTGTGTGCGGTAAATTGGCAGATCGCCCTTGTCGCCATGGCAGGCGCAGCGTCCGCAGACCTCTTTGCCGCAGCAGTCGCGATAGGCGATTATATAGTCCTTGCCGTCCACCGGATGGCGGCACGTGCCGACCCATCCGGTCGGCGACATGATCGATCCGGCGGGACATTCAGTCAGCGTGCCTCCGCAGCAGCCACAGAGATTCCCGTCGAAGCCGCAGTAGCGCCAGTAATCGCAGCTCAGCTGGTCGCCCGGCTCGGCATCCGCCGCTTCGGCCGACCGCGCGATGCGCGCAACGGGCAGCAGCGGCAGCGCGACGCCGCCCAGCAGCGCCGTTCCCAGCATCCCGAGCAGCCGTCGCCGGGAGGTACGAGCGGCAAGCTTGCGCGCCAGTTGTTCCACCAGGCCGTCCATTCTCGTCCCTCCTGGGTTTTTGCGCCCCCCTTTACAGGCCGAACATATTCGACGGAAAGCCGCCCATCTGGTCGATCTTGCCCAGGTAGCGGCCGTTGTCCGCCGAGAGAATCTGCAGCGACCAGGGCGGCGCGCCCATCTGCAGGATGTTGGTCGGCGTTGCGGCGAAAATCAGCGGCTTGTCATCCGGCGTGACGAAAACCGCGACCGCCGGTTCGGGAAGCGAAAGCCGTTCGACTCGTTTGCCTTCCTTCGCGTTGAATACCCAGATCTCAGGGCCCGCCTGCTTATGCGTCCACTCGCCGCCCTGATGCATCAGCACGTACAGCAATCCGTCCGAGGCGTGCCCCCAAATCGGCTGACTGCCGCCGGGCCGCCAGCCCGCCGCCCGCTCCCGATCGGTGGTCAGCGACCAGGTTGCACCGGGTATGGGCGGATCGGTCGACATGTCAACCGGATGCACTATTCCATGATAGGTCACATAGTAATTCTGTTTCTTGATTGTTGCCGGCGCGGCGTAGACCGGATCCTTCTCCGGCTCGAAAAATACCTTGCTGCGCTTCTCGCTCAGCGACTTTCCGCTGTCGTCGAAGTTGACCATCAGCAACGAGCCGTCGCCGCACAGGGAGGCGAACTGGCGATCGGCGGTGAGCTGCAGCTCCGCGCATCCGGTGATCGGAATCTCGCCCACCACCTTGGACGAGCCGAGATCGATCACGGTGACCGAAGTTGCGGGAGTCATGTTGGCGACCAGCAGAAGTCGGCCGTCAGGGGTCGGGGCGATCTGCAGATTGTCGGGGCCGGCAAGCTGGCGTTTCGGCGGTATCTCGATTTCGCCGACCGGATTGAGGCTCGCAGTGTCATAGACGGTAACGACGTCGGTGCGGGTGCCGCGGGTGCCGCGGGAGAAGAACGTATCGCCGACGAAGATGCGGCTATGGTCGGCCGACATCGCCACGCTCGCGATCATCCCGGCGGTCAGCATGCCGATGATTTTGCCCGCGTCGCCGTCAACGACGTACACCTGCGACACGATGAAGTTGCCGTAGAGCGGCGCGTTGATGATTGCCCAGTGGGGACCGGGCGGAGGCATCTTGCGCACGCCGACACCTTCAGCCGGCGGTTGCGTATAGGGAAACTGCAGCGTGGGACTGTCCGGAACCTGGGCCAGTGCCGTTGCGGCGGGCAGCATGCACAGCGCAACCAGACCGATCAGTCGCCGCCATAAGCCAGTTGCCATCCGATCCTCCCGCTCAGAGTCTGCCGCTCAGAGTTTCGGTCGCGACGCCTGTGCAAAAATAATGCGCGAATGAAAACTTATACTGACCACGATTCGCGCAAGTCAAGTTACGCCGGTTCCAGGAACCCACGCGCCGGCGAATGCGCGTCGGCAATTGATATTCAGCGGCTTCGGCGAGATTTCCCGCCGCCTCAGTCCGTTACCGCGCCCAGCGATGCCGAGGTAACCTGTGCCGCATACTTGGCCAGCACCCCGCGCGTGTAGTGAGGCGCTGGCGCCTTCCACGCCGCACGCCGGCGCGCGATCTCGTCTTCGGATACATTGAGTTGCAAGGAGCGCCGGCGCGAGTCGATGGTGATCGAGTCGCCCTCGTGCACGAGTGCGATCAGGCCGCCGACCGCCGCCTCGGGCGCGACGTGTCCGACCACCAGCCCGTAGGTCCCGCCGGAAAAGCGCCCGTCGGTGATCAGTCCGACCGAATCGCCGAGGCCTGCGCCGATGATAGCCGAGGTCGGAGAGAGCATCTCGCGCATGCCCGGGCCGCCCCGCGGCCCCTCGTAGCGAATCACCAGCACGTCGCCTTTTTTGATCTTGCCGGCCAGAATTGCCTCGAGCGAGTCCTCCTCGCGCTCGAACACGCGCGCCGGCCCGGTTATCTCCTGATGCTTGATGCCGGTGATTTTGGCCACCGCGCCTTCGGTCGCGAGGTTGCCGCGCAGGATCGTCAGATGGCCCTCCGGGTACAGCGGATTGTCCCACTGCCGGATAACATCCTGATCCTTGCGCGGCGCCTCCGGCACCTCGGCCAGGGCTTCGGCGATCGAGCGGCCGGTGATGGTCAATTCGCCGCCATGCAGGACACCGTTGGCCAGCAGCATTTTCATCACCTGCGGCACGCCGCCTGCGCGATGGAAGTCGGTGGTCACGTAACGTCCCGAGGGTTTCAGATCGCACAACACGCGCGTGCGCCGGCGGATGGCCTCGAAATCGTCGATGGTCAACGGGACGTTCGCGGCATGCGCGATCGCGAGCAGATGCAGCACGGCGTTGGTCGATCCGCCGACCGCCATCACCACGGCGATCGCGTTTTCAAACGCTTTGCGGGTCATGATGCTGCGCGGCAGGCGCCCGGCATACACCGCCTCGACCAGCACTTCGCCCGAGCGCGCGGCGCTGTCGGCCTTCTCCGCGTCCTCGGCCGCCATGGTCGAAGAATAGGGCAGGCTCATGCCCATCGCCTCGATCGCCGACGACATGGTGTTGGCCGTGTACATCCCGCCGCACGAGCCGGCGCCGGGACAGGCGTGGCGCTCGACCTCGAGCAGTTGCGCCTCATTGATCTTGTGCGCGCTGTACTCGCCGACCGCCTCGAAGGCGCTGACGATGGTGAGATCGCGGCCGTTGAGATGGCCCGGCTTGATGGTGCCGCCGTACACGAAGATCGCCGGAATGTTCATGCGCGCGATGGCGATCATTGCGCCCGGCATGTTCTTGTCGCACCCGCCGATCGCCACCACGCCGTCCATCGCCTGCGCGCCGCACGCGGTCTCGATCGAGTCGGCGATGACTTCGCGCGAGACCAGCGAGTACTTCATCCCCTCGGTGCCCATCGCGATGCCATCGCTGACCGTGATGGTGCCGAAGGTCTGCGGCATCGCGCCGGCGCCGCGCACCGCCGCCTCGGCGCGCCGGGTGAGCCCGTCGAGACCGACATTGCACGGAGTGATCGTGCTGTAGCCGTTGGCGATGCCGATGATCGGCTTGTTGAAGTCGCTGTCGCGAAATCCCACCGCCCGCAGCATCGAGCGGTTCGGCGAGCGTTGCACGCCCGCGGTGATCAAGCTGCTGCGCAGTTTTTCAGCCATCTATGCATCTCCCTGAAACTGGCGCTCGTGCGGCCGGCGTCGAGCCTCGGAGTTTATCGCCGATATGCCGGCGATGGGAAGCAATTGTTCGTCAGTTGCCGATCGCAGGCGGCCATTCAGCCATCGGCGGCGAAGCGTCAGCCGGCCGCGGACGCGCGGCGGCGGCGCCGGCCGAGGTGGCGCAAGGCGCGCCCGCTCTCGACGGCCGCAGCGTCTGCCTCAGCGCCCTGCCAGAGCTTGAGTCCGCCGAGCAAACCCTCCTCGTTGCTGATGATTTTGACATGCTCGGGCGGCTCGAAGCGTATGTACTTGGTGTTGCCGCCGCCGATATAGAGCCGGTCGTAATTGAACGCCGCCTGCAGATCCTCGATGGCTTCGCGCAGCCGCTTGTTCCACCACTTCCTGCCCTTCCTGAGCAGCGCCCGATGGCCCAGTTCATCCTCGTAGGTTTTGCCCTTGTGAAACGGGTGATGGCCGAGCTCGAGATGAATGCGATGGCCGTCAACGAAGACCACCGAGCCGAAGCCCGTGCCGAGCGTGATCACCAGCTCGACGCCGCTGCCCGAGACGCTGCCGAGGCCCTGCACGTCCGCGTCGTTGGCCAGGCGCACCGGCCGTTCCAGCGCGCGCCGCAGCTTTTGTTCGAGCGCGTAGTTGTTCCAGCCCTTGCCGAGGTTGGCCGCCGTATAGATGACCCCGTTCTTGGTCACACCGGGAAAGCCCACCGACACGCGATCGAATTCGCCCGCACTTCGCGCGAGCTTGCAGACGATCTCGATCACCTGCCGCGGCGTCGCCTTTTTGGGCGTCGGGATGCGCAGGCGTTCGGTTACCGGCCGGCCGCGCCAGTCGAGCAACTGAGCCTTGATGCCGGTGCCGCCGATGTCCACGCACAAGGTGCGCGGCGATTTATTGCCGTCGCGACGCGTTGAAGAAGTAATAGTCCGGCGCTGGTCTGGCTTCGCCATCGATTTTCTCCGGCGCGATTTTCGCATCATCGGCGGCGCATCGCCAGCATTGCCGGACGCCGCCGCCGCGGGCTATAGGCTTGGCGCGCCTGCGATTTCATCCCGGCGCCCGAGGAGGCGAGAACCACGCGATTCATCGAGCGAAAGCTCGCCGACTTCTTCGGCTTTGCGGCCGCCGGCACGACTCTGCGGCGCGAGCTGCTCGCTGGAGCGACCACCTTCGCGACCATGGCGTACATCGTCGCGGTCAACCCGGCGATTCTCCGCGCTGCGGGCCTTCCGGAAGGACCCTCGATGGTCGCGACGGTGATAACCGCGGTCTTCGGGACGCTGCTGATGGGACTTTACGCGAACCGCCCGTTCGCGGTCGCGCCGTACATGGGTGAGAACGCCTTCGTCGCCTACACTGTCGTGCGCGCGCTGGGCTTTCGCTGGCAGACGGCGCTTGGTGCGGTGTTCATCGCGGGCCTGCTGTTCACGCTGCTGACGGTCGCGCGCGTGCGCCAATGGATGATCGCATCGGTCCCGCCGGGCCTGCGCTTCAGCTTCGCCGCCGGCATCGGCCTGTTCCTCGCCTTCATCGGCCTCAACGAAGCCGGGATCGTCACGCTGGGAGCGGCCGGAGCGCCGGTGCGGTTGGGGATGCTGAACTCGGCGCCCTCGCTGATCGCGATCGCGGGCTTCGTGACGATCGCGATGCTCGAGCTGTGGCAGGTGCCGGGGGCGATCCTGATCGGGATGCTGCTCGCCTCGGCGGCGGCGTTCGCGATCGGTATCGCCCGTGTTCCCTCGCAATGGCTCAGCGCTCCGCCGAGTCCCGCGCCGATTCTGCTCAAGCTCGATTTGCGCGGAGCGTTCGGATGGGGCTTTTTCGGCGTGCTGCTGACGATTTTCGTGATGGCGCTGATCGACACGCTCGGCACGCTGGTCGGCGTCTCCGAGCGCGCCGGACTGCTGGACCGGGACGGCAATCTGCCCCAGATCGAGCGGCCGATGATGGCCGACGCGCTCGCCACCACCTTTGCCGCGCTTTGCGGCACAACCACCGCCGGGGCCTTCATCGAGTCGGCCGCCGGGGTAAGCGCCGGCGGCCGGACGGGGATGACCGCGGTCGTCACCGCGGCGCTGTTCGGGCTGTGCCTGTTCTTCGCGCCGACGGTGAGCGCGATTCCGCCGCAAGCCTACGGGCCGGCGCTGGTGATGGTGGGCGCGATGATGATCGCGCCGATCCGAAAGATCGATTTCGACGATTACACCGAGCTTTTCCCGGCCTTCGCCATCATCGCGCTGATGAGTTTCACCTACAACATCGGGGTCGGCATCACGGCCGGGTTCGTGCTTTATCCGTGGTTCAAGGTGGCCGCGGGTCGCGGGCGCGAAATCCGCAACGGCCTGTGGCTGCTGAATATCCTGTCCACGATGTTCTTCGTCTTCTACCCGTATTGAACGCGAGCAGTAAGCGGCCGCCGGACGCGATGCGCCCGGCGGCTCTGATTACGAATTTCCGCTGCGTGCGACGCTACTGCGCGGAGGCGGTCTTCTTGCCCGACTCGCCCTTCTTGGCCAGTTCCTGATCGATAATCGAGACGAAACTCTCCGTCGGCTGCGCACCGACCAGCTCGCGTCCGTCAATAAAGAAGGTCGGCGTGCCGTTCACATTGAGCTTGTGCCCCTCATCGAGGTCCTGCTGAATCGACTGGCTGTACTGCTGCTTGTCGAAGCAGGCATCGAATTTCGCGGTGTCAAGCCCGAGCGACCTGGCGGTCGCCTTGAGATCTTTGGGATCGAGCTTCGACTGATCGGCGAACAACGCATCGTGATATTGCCAGAATTTGCCCTGCGCCTGGGCGCAACGCGCCGCGTTGGCGGCGGGCATCGCGTTGGGATGAAAGCTCAGCGGAAAATCCATGTACACGAGCTGCACGCGATCGCCGTACTTCTGCCGGATGGCCTTGACCGCTTCCTCGGAGCGCTTGCAGAAGGGGCACTGGAAATCACCGAACTCGATTACCTTCACCCGCGCATCGTCGGGCCCGAGCGTCGGATGGCCGGCGGCGCCAAGGTCGACGCTGACGCGCGGCGGCTCGAGCAGAATTTTGGCGTCGCTCTCCTTGCGCAGCCGCGCCATCAGTTGTTCGTGCAGCTGCTGCTCGTCGCGCTGGCGCAACGCGCCGATCAGGCGGTCCTTGATCTTGTCGTAGGATCCGGCCGACTTGAGCGCCGGAATCTTGTCCTTGTTCTGGTCGTAAAACTTCTTGGCCGTCGCCTCGTTGATCTCGGCCTCGGCCTTGTCGTTGACCTCGCGCTTGACAAAGTCGGCGACGCTCAGCTTCTCGCGCTTCGCGGCCTGGCGCAGGAGGTACTCGTCAACCATCTCATCGAGCGCCTGTTTGCGCGCGTCGTAGAGCTGCATCTTTATTTTCGCGTCGACTTCCTGCTGCGTGATTTTATGCTTGCCGATTTCGGCCAGCACCGGGTCCGCACCCGAGGCAGCGCGGGCGCGCGCGGGTCGCGCGAGCGCCAGTGCCAGGAAGATCAGAGCGGTCATGGAGGCGGTCAGCGCGGCGAAAAAAATACATCCGGCGGGGCGGGTGGCGGCGGTCCCGGCAACGGATTGTTCGCGATTTCTGTGCACGTTTGTTCGGTACGTCCTTTTGGCCGTGGCCGGCCATAAACTCGAATCTCGACAACCTTACCATTCCCGATGGTGCTCCGCGACGGGTGCGTCAATGCCCGGCGTCATGGACGGGTTCGCTTGCGCTCGGCTCCGTCGGCGTCCGATTCTCCGCCCTTGGGTTCCTGTCTTCCGCAATGACCGGTGGACGAATTACCGCGTAACAATTTCTGTTTGTATCGTATTAGCTCCGCATATTTATCGCAGCGCGCCGGACCATCGACGTTTTTTTTAAATTCGCGATGGCATGTTTGATGCTCCGACGGAGAGCGCACGGGGCGACTCGCTAGGGGGGGGTCTGACAGGTGCTCCCCGATGCCTCGATCGTTCTCCTCCTCGATCTACATCCTCTTATCGCTTGCTCTGGCCGGCTGTTCGTTCGCGGGACAGGGAATTCGTTCCGACCTGGCCGGCGTCTGGTTCGGCACGCTGGGCGTCAGTTGCAACGAAAGCTGTTTCAACACGCCGGAAATCAGCTTTACGCTCTTCCAGCAACCCTCCGGGATCTCCGGCTTCTACAAGTGCTGGATCGGCCGGGATGAATGTCCGGAGCCGGACGGCGGCGGCAAGGTAATCATCTTGAGTTCCGGAGCGGCAATGCTCGCGATGCAGGTCATTATGCATGACGGGTCGCGATGTCTCTTCCAAGGATCCCCCCGAGGGGACGAAATCGCCGGGGGCCGAATCTGCTACACGCCCGAGGGATCCGCGAGCAGCGACTGGTGGCACATCCAACGAGCGTACTGACCGCCGGCGCGCCGCTCAGCAATCGACAGCACGCGTCAGGTCTTCAACGGACGACCGGTTACGTCTAT
>DASRDF010000056.1:0-14921 GCA_035652735.1 Pseudolabrys sp.
GAATTGGCTGGCGGTGCGCTCATTATGCTACCTTCGTCGGTCCGCGATTTCGCCAATTTCGAGCTCAATAAAATCATTCGCACGACTCAGCGTTCCGCCTCGATGTCACCGGAGGATAAGGTCAAGTTTATGAAAGCGGCGTGGGATGCCATCGGCTCAGAATTTGGCTCCCGGCACACGCAGTATGAAATGTTCTATGCAGGAGCACGTTTCGTCACGGCCGGACACAGTTTTCGCACTTTCGATTGGGATGCGGCGACCGGAATGGTGGACAGCCTGTTGTCCACCTATGATCTCGCTTCTGCATCGGACCATGCCGCTCACGAGCTAGATGGAATCCATCCGTGATGATCTGCGCGGCTTGTGGATGTGGATTCCCGCCGATCGGCAATATTGCCATCTCCGGTCGACGACGAAGTGAAGCCGCGTTCGATGACCCAGGCGCAGCGGTGCGTCATTGCGGCTGCGAAAATTTCTTAATGTGTAAGATGGAACGGGAATGAAAGTCGCGGTCGTCAACATAGGAGAGATTGTGTCCGGCGATTGGCGTGCGCCGTTCGTGCGCGGCGACACGATTTTGGTCGAAGATGGTCGGATCACGAGTATCGGGACCGCAGGGGCCGCGGCGGTCGAGGCCGCCGAGGTCGTGATCGACGCGGGCGGCATGACGGCCATACCCGGTCTCATCGATTCGCACGTTCATATCACCTTCGGCGATTATACACCCCGCCAGCGGACGGTCGGCTATCTGGAAAGCTATCTCCACGGCGGCACGACGACGGCAATTTCCGCATCCGAGGTGCATGTGCCGGGTCGGCCGCGCGATCCCGAGGGCGTGAAGGCACTGGCCATTGCCGCACAGCGCTGCTTCGCGGAATATCGGCCCGGCGGCATGCGCGTGATTGCCGGTTCTGTGATTCTTGAGCCCGGATTGCAACCGAATGATTTCAAAGAGCTGGCAGAAAAGGGGGTACGCCTCGCCAAGGCCGGCTTCGGTGCCGTGCGGACGGCGTACGACTACGTGCCGCTTGTCCAGAGTGCCAAGGCCGCCGGCCTCATCACGACCTGCCATACGGGCGGCTCGTCGATCCCGGGTTCTGGCGCGATCACGGGGGACCACCTGCTCGCCATGCAACCGCACGTTTCGTTCCATGTCAACGGCGGGCCAACGGCCATGCCCGACAAGGACTTCGAGCGCGTGGTCAAAGAAAGCCAAATTGCCCTCCAGGTGTGCACCGCCGGCAATTTGCGCACGACGTTGTTATGTGCGGAGCTGGCAGCCCGGCATGGGGCATTCGATCGTTTTATCATTGCGACCGACACACCAACCGGAAGCGGCGTCATGCCGCTTGGCATGTTGTACACGATCGCGCATCTCGCGAGCCTTACGGAGCTGCCGCCGGAACAGTTCGTCTGCGCCGCTTCAGGCAACAATGCAAAGGTGTATAAGCTCGATAGCGGATTCCTGCAGGTCGGACGAGCGGCCGACATCGTGCTCATCGACTCACCGGAGGGCGGCACGCAGAACACTGCGCTCGCCGCCATCAAGCACGGAGACATTGCCGCAATCGGTGCCGTGATCACGTCGGGTGTACCACGCTTTGTCGGACGCAGCCGCAATACGCCGGCTACGATGCGCCATGCTCGCGTCGTGCGCTCGGCGGTCATGCAGGATTTTGCTGCTGCAACACATTAGATCGCTGTTATTCATTCGACAGTTGTGGCCGCGGGCAAGGCGCGGGAGCCTCAGTCTCTGAGAAGCCGCACGCAAGCCGAGCGAATCCGCCCCACACGTGCCTCCCCGTCTTCTCCGCCGAAAATGCAAGCTACGCGTGTCGTCCCCACGTCAGACGGGATCATAATAATGAATCTCAAACAGGAGACAGCCGGTATTCGACTTGAAGGGACCGTGCTCGACCCCGGGCGGACGGCAGGCATAGGTATTGGCTGCGAATGATCTGCCGCCGCGGCCCTGTGCGTCGTTACCGACGATGAGGTCTCCGGAAATGAGATAGACCTCCTCCCAATAGTCATGCACGAAAGGCCGCGTGGTAAATACGCCCGGGGCGAAGCGGAGGAGACGCGAGCGCGTTCCGCGCTTCGCGCTCTCGTCCAGCACCCCTGCGAGAATTTTCTGTTCGATACCCCTTGGATAGCCTGGCGGCGTCTCCCAGCCGCTCAGGAGATCGACGGCATGAAATTCTTTGTGCTCCTTGTTGACGCCCATGGCTTCTCCGTCCTTTCCCCGGTTCGGGTTCGTTCATTGCCCTTCACCAGCCATGCAGATACACCGCATCGCTCGGGGGCGCATGTACGGATCCATGATCCGAAAGCCGCCGATAACGCCCGCCGTGGAAAACGAGCGGGCGCGCGGGGCTGGCTCGTCCTTCGTGCAGACATTTGACCTCGCCGACAATAATTTCATGATCTCCGCCGTCGTATCGACCGTACGTCTCGCATTCAAATGCCGCGAGCGTGTTCGGCAGAAGCGGCAGACCGAGCTTTCCACGCAACGGCGCGAGCCCGATCCATTTTTCCCCGCGGGAGCGTGCAAACCGGTTCGAAAGTTGCTCCTGATCCTCGCTCAGAATATTGACGGCGAATTGCCGCGCCTTTGTCCAAGCCGGGAAACTCGCCGCATTCCGCGCGATGCTGAATAGAACCAATGGAGGCGAGAGCGAGACAGAGTTGAACGAGCTCACCGTCATGCCAAGCCACGCGCCCTCTTCGGCAACGGTAGTGATGACCGCAACCCCGGTCGGGAAGCGACCGAGGGCGTCGCGAAAGCGGCGTTCGTCGACCGGCATGGCGAAAACCACTCCTCCGCTGCCAAAACCAATGGACCGCATAAGAAGCTATGTTACAACGCTTTTCAAGTTGTCCGATGGCGAGGATGTGATGCTCACTTTCGATCGTTTTTCCGCTGAGACATACGACCGGATCACATTCGAGGCCCGCGCACTGGTTTTGGCCGGATGGACGGGCCGCGACCCGGCAGCGCTGCGCCTCCATATCGAGGAGCTTGCAAATCTCGGAGTGCCACGCCCCACGTCGGTTCCGATATTTTATCGCGCGAGCGCTGCGAATATCACACAGGCCGAGCGCGTCGAGGTTCTCGGGCCGGACACTTCTGGCGAAGCAGAGCCGGTGGTGGTTGGCTGCGCAGACGGGCTCTGGCTCGGGCTTGGCTCGGATCACACCGATCGCAAGGCCGAGACAATAATGGGCGTGGCCGCGTCTAAACAGCTTTGCCCCAAGCCGCTCGCGAGGACCTTGTGGCGTCTCGATGAGGTCGCGCCGCGCTGGGACCGGATCATCCTCCGCTCCTATGCGACGATCGACGGTGCGCGTATGCTCTATCAGGAAGGCACGCTCGCGGCGATGCGTACGCCAGCCGATCTCATCAGCCGGCTCGCCCTTGACAGTCGTGGCTTGGTTCCCGGCACGGTGCTGTTTTGCGGCACCTTGAACGCGATCAGTGGGATCCGCCCAGCAAGTCGTTTCGAGATGGAGCTCGAAGACCCGACGTCCGGCCGCAAAATATCGCACGCATACGATATAACAGTCTTGCAGATCGTATCTTGATGGTGACGGCGATCGCGGAGAGGACGCTGAAGTGCCGCACCGTCGCGCGTGTGAAGTCGGGCCGCAGATATTTGCTCCCTCGCAGCATGGATCGATCTCGTGGGCCTACGGCGCGACATGCGGTTGCAATTTCCGTCGTTCAACGCCGGTCGACTTTGCATTGGCGACGAATGCCCGACATAGATCGGAACGGCAGCCGTCATTGGAACGGTGTCGGCCACCCGCGCGCTTTCCTTCCGTAGCGTCGCTACACGCAAATTCAGCCAGCCTTGAGCGAGAAGCCTCCGTCGACGACCAGCGATTGGCCGGTGATAAAACTTGCTTCCGCAGATGCCAGAAACAGGATTGCGTCGGCGATTTCTTCAGGCTTGCCGAACCTGCGAAAATAGGTACCCGCGAGCATGCCGTCGCGTACCTCCTGCGGCAGCGAGCGAAGCAGGTCGGTTTCTGTATTACCCGGCACGACGACGTTCACATTGATATCGGGAGCAAGTTGCTTCGCAAGCGTCTTGGTGAGACTGATGACGGCGGCTTTCGAAGCGGAGTAGTCCATGACCCCTTCGCGACCGAGATGTCCGAGGCCTCTGACGGAGGACACATTGACGATCTTGCCGCGTTTGGCGGCTACCATGTACCGTGCCGCAGCCTGCGCCATGAGAAACGTGCCGATGACGTTGACGCGCAGCGTCTCCGTCCAATCCTCGACAGTCTTATCAAAAAAGGGGCGTCCGATCCCGATGCCGGCGTTGTTGACGAGAATGTCGATACGTCCGAAACGTCGGACAAATTCATCGACGCAGCGAACCGCATCGTCCTTGGAGCCGACGTCGCCCTGAAACACTTCGATCGCAATGGCTTCGTGCGTTGCGTACTGTTTCATGTCGGCCAAGGTCTTTTCCGTGCGCGCCATGATGCCGACCCGCGCGCCCTCGCGCGCGAATTTTAACGCCGTTGCCGCTCCGATGCCGCGGCTGCCCCCCGTGATCAGGGCGCATTGTCCTTGAAACCGTTGCACCGTTCAACCCTTCCCGCCGCTGAACTCGTGGACGCTTTCTGCCAGCTTGGCTTCGATAAAATCCATATGGGCGATGACCGCCGCGCGGGCACGTTCGGGCGCGTGCGCGCACAGGGCGTCGTAAATATCCTTATGATGCTGCCAGATCACTTTCTGCTCCTCGCGATTCGGAATGTGTCGTTTGAGCCGATAGAACGCCGAGAAGCTTTCCCGGAGAATTTCCATGATACGCACCGCAAGCGGATTTCCGGTCGCGGTCGCAAGCGCCTTGTGGAATCCGACGTCGTTATTCTCCCACGCGTCATCCGTGACATCGAGGTCGCGCATGGCGTCGAGCCGTGCCTTGATGGCCAGCAGATCGGCTTCGGTCGCGACGCGCGCGGCTTGGCTCGCGCACCAACCTTCCAGGGCACGACGAATCTCGAAAAACTCGCCGATCCGGCTCGCTTCGATTTTAATCAGATCAATCAATGGCTTGTCTGGCGGGAGCCGCGGTTTGCGCGAAACGACGAAGCTGCCGGCGCCGTGACGCACCTCCACGAGCCCCACCAGTTCGGCGCGATAGATCGCCTCGCGTACCGTTTGCCGGCTCGTATTAAAGAGCGCGGTGAGTTCGCGCTCCGCCGGCAGGCGACTGCCGGGAGGAAAACGCCCCGCCGCGATGAACTTGGAGATCTGTTCGAACACGTGATCGGACTTGCGTCCACCTTTGAGCGGTAGCACCGCGTCCCTGAGCGCCGAGCGTCGCGCGGTTCGAACTTGCGCCTTCGTCATGGCCGTCTTCATACGTCGCTCACCCGATTGCGCTTGCGCCACGCGCATTGAGACCCAGATAGACCTCCTGAACCTGATCATCCTTTTCCAGCTCGCGCGCTGGGCCTTCAAGAGCAATGCGTCCGGTCTGCAGGACGTAAGCATAATCTGCAATGCCGAGCGCCAGCGGGATCGATTGTTCCGCCAACAGGAGTGTCAGTCCCTGCTCATGAAGCCGCTCGAGTGTATCATAAAGCGCTTCGACCACCGCAGGAGCAAGACCAAGGCTCGGTTCGTCAAGCATCAGCAATTGCGGATCGCTCATCAGCGCGCGGCCGAGTGCAAGCATCTGCCGCTCACCGCCCGAAAGGGTTCCCGCCAATTGCCGCCGTCTTTCGGCGAGGCGTGGAAACAGCGTATATACACGCTCGAAAAGGCGGTCGATGCGCGTGCGGTCTGCGAGCGCGGTAGCACCGAGGCGCAGGTTTTGCTCAACCGTCTGCGAGACAAAGAGTCGCCAACCCTCAGGCGACAACGCCAGCCCCTTGCGGACGATATCATAAGCGGGTTTTCCGGTGATCGACTCATTGTTCCATTCCACACGTCCGCGCGAGGGCCGGACCAGGCCGGCGATGGCGTTCAACGTGGTCGTCTTGCCTGCGCCGTTCGACCCGAGCAGCGCCACAACTGTCCCGGCCTTGACCTCGAGTGAAATATCACTGACACCGATAAGGTCGCCGTAGCGGACCTCGAGATGTTCAACCTTCAGGTCGACCATGCGTCATCCCCGACGCGGCACGTCACCGTGACCAAGATAGGCATCAATGACCGCGGGGTCCTTGACCACATCTTCTGGTTTTCCGCTGGCGATCACGTGCCCTTGGTTGAATACGAGAACGCGCCTCGTCAGCGTCATGATCACTTCCATGATATGTTCAACGATGACGAGGGTAATTCCCATCTCGTGGATGCGTTTCACAAGACCAATGGCGTCTCGCAGCTCGGCGGGCGTGAGGCCGGCAAGCGATTCATCAAGCAGCATCAGGCGCGGCTGCGACGCTAGCACGCGCGCGATCTCGAGCCGCTTGCGCCCAGGTGTGCCGAGCGAGCGAGCCCAGTTGGATGCGTGCGCC
Organism: Pseudolabrys sp.; assembly: GCA_035652735.1. Lineage (GTDB taxonomy): Bacteria > Pseudomonadota > Alphaproteobacteria > Rhizobiales > Xanthobacteraceae > Pseudolabrys. The sequence goes on from DASRDF010000056.1 coordinate 6,487, forward strand.
GTGAGCCCCGTCAATTCGATGATTTTGCGCGCATGCTCGCGTGCGTCGTCGCGGTGAGGATGGCGAAGGAACGCGCCGACCATGACGTTGTCAAGTACGGACATGTCCTCGAAGGTGGCCGGCAACTGGAAGGTCCTCCCGATGCCGATGCGCGCATGGGCCTCGGGCGAGGCACGCGTGATGTCTCGTCCATCGAAAATGATCTGGCCCGTCGTGACCGGCATGTCGCCGGCAAGACAATTGAAGAATGTCGACTTGCCTGCGCCGTTGGGACCGATCAGTCCCACGATCTCACCCTCTTCGATGGTAAGATTGGCGCCGGAGACCGCACGGAAGCTCCCGAACGACTTGGAAACATCCCGTGCCTCAAGCAGCATGACGTCGACTCCGGTATTTGGCGACGACCCGATGCCATAACTCGAACAGACCGCCCGGCTCGAAACGGGCGATAAGTACGATAATGCCGCCGTAGAGAATATACGTCAGTCCCGAACCTCCGCCGCCAAACCAGGTATTGGTCGCGCTCTGCAGCGGAATCAAAATCAACGCGCCGAGTAGGGGTCCAAACAGCGTGCCTGCACCCCCTAGAGCAGCAATGATCACCATCTGCACGGACACGAGAATGCCGAAACCGCTCTCGGGATCGATGAAACCGGTCTTGATGGCGTAAAGAGAGCCAGCGAGCGATGTGAATGTGGCGCTGAGCATGAGTGCCTTCATCTTGATCTGTAAAACCGGCACGCCGAGACTGCGCGCGGCACGCTCCCGCGCCTTGATTGCGCGCAGGTAATAACCGAAGCGCCGCCGCTCGATGGTATGAGTGATGAAGAGCAACACCGCCAGAACGCCGAGAAAAATGTAATAGTAGGGCGTTTCGCCTCGAAACGTCAGATCCCACCAGCCGCGCGCCGTCGCCGGTCCCTGCAAACCGATGGCGGCGCCCACAAAATCCCATGTGCCGGTGAAAATGCGGATCAGCTCGGCGACGGCAATCGTTGCCATGCTGAAATAATGACCAGTGAGACGAAAAGTCGGCATGCCGATGATGATCGCAAGCACGACGCTAGCAGCAATTCCGATAGGGATGCCGGCCATCGGAGGCCATCCGAGCCATTGATAGAACAATAGCGGCGCGTAGGCGCCCAGGCCGAAAAACATGCTGTGTCCCACCGATATCTGTCCGGCGTAGCCGCCGACGATATTCCAGGCTGACGCGGAGATCGCTGCGAGCAGAAACGTCACGCCGATGTCGAGAAAAAAAGGATTGGTAAAGACAAGCGGATAGAGCAACAGGGCCACAGCAAAAACGGCAAAACCCAGTCTTGTCGGAGAAAGACGTTTCACGCTCTACCCATCAGGCCTTGCGGTCGCAGCCATAGCAGCACGGCAAACAGCGCATAGACGACGATATCCTTGTAGATCGGGCCAAGCCAGAATGCCGAAACGGACTGGATGAGGCCGATGATCAGCCCCGCATACATGGCACCGGGCACACTGCCGAAGCCGCCGAGTGCAACTACGACAAACGCGATCAGACCGAATGTTTCGCCGACCGAGGGCGACCAGGGATAGGCTGTCGCCATGAGCGCCCCCGCAATCCCCGCAGCGCTCGCCGACAATCCCCAGGCGAGCGCCTGCATCCGGTCCGGTCGAATTCCCATCAGCATGGCGGCGTTGCGGTCCTCGGCGACGGCGAGCAGACGACTGCCGACCGTCGTGCGCGTGAGCAGAAGATGCAGGACGATCGTCAAGGTGATCGCAAGAAGACCGGCGATCAGTTGCGGAATCGGCAGCCAGATCCCGCCGACATCGATGCTGCCGGAGAGCCAGGTTTCCGGCAAAGACACGAAGTTTGCCGAGAAGATCCAGAACGCGGTGTAGCGCAGCAACAGTGCAAGTCCGAACGTGGACAAGATCTGCGCTAGCATCGGCCCCCGCAGGACGTGGCGTATGAGGCTGGCATAGACTGCGACGCCCATGAAGAACAGAAAGAGAGCCACAACCACGCCGAAGACCGCGGGGCCACCACCGAGCCAGACCACAACCAGCAGCGCCGCATACATCCCCAGCATGACGAATTCGCCGTGGGCGAAGTTGATGAAATTCATCATGCCCCAGATCAAGGTGAGGCCTGAGGAAAAAAGTGCGTAGATGGCCCCCAAAAGGAGGCCACCGACGAGGACCTGCACTAGCAGCATCGTTTATTTTGCCCAGCCGGCCATCGGCCATTGAAGTTGAGCGGTGGCAGCTCTTTCGGGCCACACCAAGTCATAAGTCTTGCCGTGGAGCTGGATAAGATAGGTCGAGGCAAGAATGTTCTGACCGGTACTATCGAACTTGACGCCCTGATAGCCCATCATCAATTGCTCGGGCTTCAGATCTGTCTGCGTGAGCGCGATGCGAATTTTCTCCGGATCTGTCGACCCAGCGCGATTGATCGCGTCGGCAAGGGCAAAGAAACTCTGCATATTGCGAGCGCTCGTATCATCGAGGTCGCGACCGGTCTTGGCCTTGTACATTTCATTGATCTTGTACGTTACCGATCCCGGTTTGCCGATCGCCCATGCGCTGCGATTCATGACTCCCTGTGCGATGTCAGCGACGGCCGGTATGAATGATGGATCCGAAAAACCCGTATCGTCGCCGATGATCATTGGCGGCTTGTAATCGAGGTTCTTGAGCGTTTTCATGTACAGAATCGAGTCGGCGGTGTAGCTGATGAAGATCACGACGTCTGGCCGCTTCTCCTTCAGTTGCAACACCTGAGCCGAGACGTCGGTCGAGCTCGCACTGTAGGGAATGCGAATGGCGACGGGAATATTTGCGTTCTTGGCCTCTGCCGCGATGGCATCGGCGACGGACGTACCATAGTCCGTGTTTTCGTTGACGATGGCGATCGAGTCGATCTTCTTTCCCTGTTTCTTCATATCGGCGAAGAAACGCATATAGGTGCGCGCATAGTCGCTGGCGATGGGCGTGCCGCGGAACACCCATTTGAAGCCGCGACCGGTGATGTTGAGCGCGGCCGATTCGCCGACCATGAACGGGATGCCGTAGCGTTCGGCGACCGCCGTTGCCGTAAAGCTGCAGGAGGACTGATAGGCGCCCATCAGGACATTCACCCTGTCTTGCGTGATAAGGCGCGTGGCAAGCTGCTGAGCGAGCGACGGATTGCCTTGATGATCGGCAAAGACGAGTTCGAGCTTGGCGCCACCGAGATTCGGCAGTCCGGCGGTTTTTGCGAGCGGTAGATCGCCCAGTTCCGGATGCGCGTTGTTGACGATGTCTGCCGCGACCTCGGCCGCTGCCTTCGACGCTTGACCCGCGGCCGCGGCATTGCCCGTAAGCGGCCAGATAATTCCGATCTTCACTGAATCGGCCGCCTCGGCGAGGTGTGCGCCGAAGAGCAGCAGGCAAGCCGCGGCGGCGGCGAACTTCATCCATGACCGGTCCATGCGTTTCCTCCCATTTCGGTTTGGCGGTCGGATATGGGGTGCCGGCGGTCGACAAGCCGGCATTGAACGGGCAGCGAGACCTCGCTAGTGTGGTCAGATGTCTGACCACGTTAAGAAGCACGGTGAACCCTGTCAATCGTGCAAAGAGCGGACGTATGAGGATGAGTCGTGACCCACTATTATGACGTGACCATTATCGACGTGCGGCCCGGAACCCATCCCAAGGCCGCCGCCGCGCTCGAGAAAGGTCTATCCGGCGCTCCGGGCTTATTGGGGTGCTGGTATTCGGAGATCGGCGTACTCAACCGGATCCTGGTGCTCCGCCACGTTCACGATGTCGCCGCCAACCTTGCCTGGCGCGCGGCGGTGCTCAACTCGGGCAATCCGTTCGGCGTGGGCGAGTTCATGACGGGCCTGTCGATGGACACCTATGTCGCCTTCGATTTTCTGCCGATGGTGCAAGCCGGAGAATTCGGGCCGTACTACGAAGTGCGCAGCTATGTGCTCAAGCCGGACGGTCTTTACCCGACGCAGACGCTGTGGCGCGAGTGGGTGCCGCGGCGGGTCGCGATCTCTCCCCTTCTCGCGGCAATGACCTCGGTAAGCGGCGCGGTGGCGCGCTTCATGCATGTCTGGCCTTACAAGACTCTCGACGAGCGCGCCAGGCTCCGGGCGCAGGCAATAGCGGAAAACGCGTGGCCGCCGCGCGGCGGCCCCGACCATTTGCTCGCGCAACAAACCGACATCTATCTTCCCTTTTCGTTTTCGCCGCTGCGGTGATGCCGCTGCGTCGACAAGGCTGATCGGGACCCCGCCTGGATGAATGGCAGCAAGTCCATTGGTTCTGTTGCTGTCGCAGTGACGATCCGCGGCGGACCCTCGGTTGCTAGACTTGTTCCGCGTTGAGATAAGCGAGCCGAGCGCCGCAAAAGGCACAGAACGCGCCTAAGCCTAGTGCGACGAGGCCGACCGCGACGCCGGCCGTCCCACCGATACTGCCGTTCTTGCTCATGAGGCCCCCGGCCGTCGCAGCGACGAATACGAGTGCGACCAGGAAGCGGCGCGCGAGGCGGTAAATGAAATCGCGGCCGCGCGCTGCCGCGATGAGATAAGCGCCGGCGCCCCAACCGCCGGCGAAGCCGGCGCCAGCCGTCGCCCACCACGCCAGTGCGGCGATCGTCTCCCCCCGATCGCCCGTGTCCTCACGCAGCACCGCGTCGAGCCCGGCGCCAAGAATGGTCAGCGCGATATGGACCACCAAAGCGGCGAACACTCCGCAGGCGATTGCAGCGGCATAATGCAGGCGCCGAAGCGTGTCGGTGTGCATAGGCGTGCCCATGCTCGCGACACTACTGCGGCTATGTTCCCCCGCCAAGCGGGGCGAACGGCCTGCCCGCGGGCGCGTTTAAATTAACAAGTGGCGAGGCGTGCAATGGCGGCTGGACAGATCATTGAGAGTGACATTCCGGCGCGGCTCGATCGGTTGCCCTGGGGGAAGTTCCACACGCTGGTGGTGGCGGCACTCGGCATAACCTGGATTCTCGACGGGCTTGAAGTGACGCTCGCCGGAGCGCTCGCGGGCGCACTCAAGGAAAGCCCGACACTCAAATTCACCAATACGGAAGTTGGTCTCGCCTCGAGCGCCTATCTCGGCGGCGCCGTTCTCGGCGCCTTGTTCTTCGGCTGGCTCACGGACCGGCTCGGCCGCAAAAAACTGTTTTTCACGACACTGACGGTATACCTCATCGCCACCGCGGCAACGGCTTTGTCGTGGAACGTCGCGAGTTTTTCTCTGTTCCGTTTTCTCACGGGTGCGGGCATCGGGGGCGAGTATGCCGCGATCAATTCCACGATCCAGGAACTGATCCCTGCGCGGGTACGCGGTTGGAGCGACCTTTGCATCAATGGCAGCTTTTGGGTAGGCGCGGCGATGGGCGCGCTCGGCTCGCTGGTGCTGCTCGATCCGCACTTGGTTGCCCCTGATCTTGGCTGGCGGATGGCATTCATGATCGGCGCAGGCCTCGCATTGGTGATCTTTTTCATGCGGTTGTGGCTGCCGGAGAGTCCTCGTTGGCTCATCACTCACGGGCGCGCCAGCGAGGCGATCCGCGTCATTGAGGAGATCGAAGTTGGTTTTGCGAATCTCCCGCCAGTCGACGGCTTGCCCCGCGTCAGATTACGCACCCGCACCTCGACGCCGCTTTGGGAGGTGGCGCAGACCCTGTTCTCCCGCCATCGGCGGCGCACCTTTGTTGCACTCGCGTTGATGGCAGCGCAGGCCTTTTTCTACAACGCGATTTTCTTCACTTTCGCGCTGGTCCTCACGGACTTTTATGACATACCATCCGAGAAGGTCGGCCTGTATCTCCTGCCCTTCGCGGCGGGAAATTTTCTCGGTCCGGTGCTGATCGGCCGCTTGTTCGATACGCGAGGACGCCGACCGATGATCGCGTTCACCTATATCATCTCCGGTTTGCTGCTCGCTGGGGTGGGCCTTTTGTTCGTACGCCAATTGATGGATGCAGATATGCAGACGCTCGCGTGGATGATCGTTTTCTTTTTTGCGTCAGCGGCAGCAAGCTCCGCCTACCTCACGGCCAGTGAGCTTTTCCCGCTCGAGATCCGGGCCTTGGCAATCGCTTTCTTTTACGCGATCGGCACCGGTATCGGCGGAGTCGTCGCCCCGGCGCTGTTCGGCGCGCTGGTCGACACCGGCTCGCGCGTGAGCGTGTTCGGCGGCTATCTCCTCGGCAGCGTATTAATGATCGTCGCCGGTCTGATCGCCTGGTTTTGGGGCGTAGCCGCCGAACGCAAGCCGCTCGAGACGGTGGCAAGGCCGTTGACCTTGCTCGACGTTGACTAGCGCCGAGAGCGTCGATATCGGCGCGCCTTCTCAAGCACAGCGAAGCAACTCAGAATCGAATATGCTCATTCCCGATTGCTCCGACGCTGCTGCGAAGCTGCTCGCAATGACGGCGCCGATTCAATCCGGTAGAAGAGCGCTCGATGGCAGGATGCGTTGCGATTGAGTCGCCACGCTGGCCCAACAGGTTGCCAGCCCATGACCTCTTCGGAAAGTCGGTCCGCATCGTTCTGAACAACGCGCTAAGGAGACGACCGTCGCATGCGCGCGGCCAATACCGCATCCGCTGCGGCAAGACCGGTCAGATAGGCTCCGTGGGCGGTGGAAAAATCCCGCAGCGAACAGGCCTCGCCGGCAAAAAACAGTCGGTCGTCGATCGGCGCGGCAAGCTTGGCGCGATCGCCCGCATGACCGGGCAATGCGGAGGAGTAGGAACCGCGCGCGAATGGATCGTGCCCCCAGCGGTGAATGCGGAGCGGAGTCAGGCGTTTGGCGAATGCGTTGCCGAAGACGCCAGTGAGTTCGGCAACCGCGAAATCGAAAAATGCCTCGTCGCCGCCTTTTTCGAGTCGCGCGGCGTTGCGGCCGCCGAGATAGACCTCGATCATCGGCCGTCCGAACGGACGCAGATGATAGGCGCCGGTCTCGACATGGTCGGTGCGACCGAAAACCCGGCTGTCCCTGGGAAACTCATCGGCCTGCTGCAGCGCGATGAATAGCTTGTCCGCGAGTCCGAGCGGAAGGCCCCGCGCCGCCTCGATCTTGGCCGGAAGCGCGGGCAAAAACCTGAGCGTTTCATCGGCGATGAGGTCCGTCGGGACCGTGATGATGACCTGATCCGCGGATAGCGTGCCGCATGAGGTCTCGACTCTGAGACGCGTGCCGCGATGATCGATAGTATGCGCCGCGCATTCGAGCGTCACCGGTAATTCGGCCGCATGCGCGACGATGGTCGTGCCGTAGCCTTCGACAATACGCCAGTTGACATTGGTCGCACCGTAGTTGTTGAGGTCATGCGTTGATACCGACGGCAGTTCGACCCCGCTGATGTAGGTGTTGATTGCGCCAATCAGACCGTTCCAGCGACAATCCGGTTCGAGCAGTTCCGAGGCCGGCCGGTCCGGTCGGTTTCCCGCTGCATGCACGCGATCGAAAAAAGCATTCAATGCGCCGATGAATTGCTCTTGCTCCTCTATAGGAAATCGATGAGGCAATGACGGCCTTTCCGCCCAGGGCGGAGGCGTCTTGTCGATCGTGCGGCCTTGCGATTCGGCAATTGCCACCCATGGATTGCGATCGGCCGAGTGAAGCCAGCCGCAGCCGAGATCAAGCGGATAGCCGCCGCAGAAAACCGTAAACGCGCGTCCGCCGAGCCGCGCACGCGCTTCGATGAGCCTGCAGCGCACGCCGGCCTCGTGCAAACGACGCGTCGCCGCGATGCCGGCCGCGCCCCCGCCGATCACGACGACGTCGACGTCACTGTTTGCCATGCGCGGCAATCTATTACCGATGCGCGCCTGCGCAAGCAAAAAGCGGGAGGTCGTCCACCGAAGGCTGATCGATGCCTGAGGCTTGGCATCGGCGACGAGCTCGGTTAAGCCAGAAAGAGGTCATTCGGGAGGCGGCCGCAATGAAGTTTGCGCATTTCTCGCATGTTTGGGCAAAACCCGGCATGACGCCGCACCAGCGCTATTTGCAATTGTGGCGCGAGCTTGCGCTCTGCGACGCGCTTGGCTTCGATTATTCCTTTTGTGTCGAGCACCACTTCCGGCCCGATGAAAGCTGGATGTCGTCGCCCAGTCTCTATGCCGTTGGTGCGGGCGCGCATACGAAGCGCATGCGGGTCGGACCGATGGGGTACATTGTGCCGCTTTATCATCCTCTGCGGCTCGCGGAGGAGATCGCGATCGTGGATCAAATGTTGGGCGGACGGCTTGAGCTCGGACTGGTGCCGGGCATCAGCCCCGATTATTTTAAGCCGTTCGGGGTTGATTACAATTTTCGCAAATCGCCAACGCTCGAATTTGTAGACTATATCCGTGCCGCTTTCGGGGAACAGCAGCCATTTTCGTTTCACGGCGAGAACAACAGAACAGAGGCGGCGGAACTGGCGGTTC
>DASRDF010000057.1:0-47711 GCA_035652735.1 Pseudolabrys sp.
GATCAGCGCCGTGCGGATGCGATGGCACATGTACCAAGCCGTTTTCAGCGAACCAAATCCCATATAGCGCCAGAGTTGACGCGCGCTCATTCCTTTTTTGCTGGTGAGCATCAAGTGCGTGACCTTGAACCAGTCGCGCAAGGGCTTGTTGGTGTTCTCAAAAATCGTACCAGCGATATGCGAGAACCGATAGCCGTCAACAGCGCACCGTTCGCATTGCCAATGATGGCCGGACGCCAGTGCGTAGACATTGCGATTGCCGCAGCGTGGGCAGCGGACGCCATTAGGCCAGCGCCGGGCGACCAAATATTGGATGCAATCGTCCTCAGTGACGAAAAGTGCGTCGAATTGAGCGCTGGTCATCTGATGGACGGCCTTCGGCTTGGCGGCTGTTTTCTTGCGGGCCATCGCGGCTCCCTCCCTGTCAGTGGAAGGATATTGCCCTATGTCTAGCCGTCTGTCTAGTCCGGGAACATCGCCAATATAGTCATATCGTCCCGGATCGGCCGCGGCGCGCTGTCATGACGCGCGCCGGCGGATCGGCCTGGGACGGTGCGCCGACAACGCGCACCGGTGTCAAGCTTGCGCAACGCGCGGGCTTGACGGATGGAGCGCCAGGGGGCGCAGCCGGTCTCGTCGGACCGGCGCGCGCCCTCGCAAGGCGCGCGGGCGGCCCGATCGCAAGGGCCGCTCAAAGGGCGCTTCGCCGGCGCCCTGGCGCCCCCCGGCGCTCCATTCCCTCTGCGGAGGGAAGGAAAAAGGGAGACGGCCTGCCCCGGGCCGCGCAAAGAATAGGGGCGGCGGAGCTTTGGCTCAGGCGAAGTAGCGGTCGATGACCTTGCGATAAACCGCCGTCAGCGCGCGCAGGTCGGCGATCGGCACGCGCTCGTCGACCTGGTGCATGGTCTGCCCCACCAGTCCGAATTCGACCACCGGACAATGCGCAACGATGAAGCGCGCGTCCGAGGTGCCGCCCGAGGTCGAGAGATGCGGCTTGCGGCCGGTGACCTCCTCAATCGCTTTCGTCACGGTCTCCGTGAATGCGCCGGGCCGCGTGACGAAGACGCCGGCATTCGACGGCTCCCATTCGAAGGCGAAGGCGATCTTGCCGCCGGCGGCCTTGTCCGCGCGTGCTGCAATCAGCAGCTTCAGCGAATCGAGCGTGTGCCTGTCGTTGAAACGGATGTTGAAGCGGGCGCGCGCCTCGCCGGGAATGAGATTGACGGTCTTGTTGCCGACATCCACCGAGGTGAACTCGAGATGCGACGGCGGAAAATGCTCGGTGCCGTTGTCGAGAGGCTCCGATTGCAGCGCCTCGATCAGCTTCACCATGCCGTGAATCGGATTGTGGGCGCGCTCCGGATAGGCGACGTGACCTTGCCGGCCCTTCACGATCAGATGACCGTTGAGCGAGCCGCGACGGCCGATCTTGATGGTGTCGCCGAGCGCCTCGACATTGCTCGGCTCGCCGAGAATGCAATGGTCGAATGTCTCGCCGCGCGCGGCCGCCCATTTCAGCAGCTTCGGCGTGCCGTTGACGGCGACGCCCTCTTCATCGCCGGTAATCAAAAACGAGATCGAGCCTTTCGGCGGGCCGCGCTCGGCGAGATGGTCGAGCACGGCGGCGAGCGCGCAGGCGATGCCGCCCTTCATGTCGACCGCGCCGCGGCCGTAAAGTTCGCGGCCGTCCGTCTCGCCGGCAAAGGGTGGATGCGTCCAGGCGCTCTCGTCGCCGGGCGGCACCACATCGGTATGGCCGGCAAACACCAGGTTCGGCGCTTTGCTGCCGAGCCGCGCGTACAGATTCTCGACCATGTCTTGACCGGGCTCGCTGAAAGCGAGGCGGTGCACGGCAAAGCCGGCATCCTTGAGCACGTGTTCCAGGTATTTCAGGGCGCCGCCTTCCGCCGGCGTAATCGAGCGGCAGCGCAAAAGATCGCGGGCGATGGCGACGGGATCGGCGGGCATCAGTTGGGCTCTCGCGCCCGTGCCACCGTCCGCTCGTCCCCGCGAAAGCGGGGACCCAGAGCGAAAGCGCGCTGTGTCTGCAATTGTGGTCTGGATTCCCGCTTACGCGGGAATGAGCGGACCTTTGGCCGGTGCATGCGAGCCATCTACTGGTCTCGCAACAGTTCGTTGATGGAGGTTTTGCTGCGCGTGCGCTCGTCGACGCGCTTGACGATGACCGCGCAGTAAAGCGCCGGTCCGCCGTTCTTGCCCGGCATGCTGCCCGGCACCACGACCGAATAAGGCGGTACTTCGCCTTGCGTTACGGCGCCGGTGCTGCGGTCGACGATGCGAGTGGAGGCGCCGAGATAGACGCCCATCGACAGCACCGAGCCTTGGCGCACGATCACGCCTTCGGCCACTTCCGAGCGCGCGCCGATGAAACAGTTATCCTCGACGATGACGGGGCCCGCTTGCAGCGGCTCGAGCACGCCGCCGATGCCGGCTCCGCCGGAGATGTGGCAGTTCTTGCCGATTTGCGCGCAGGAGCCGACCGTTGCCCAGGTGTCGATCATCGTGCCGGAATCCACGTAGGCGCCGAGGTTCACAAAACTCGGCATCAGCACCACACCGGGCGCGATATAGGCCGAGCGGCGCACGACGCAGCCAGGCACGGCACGAAAACCCGCTTTCCTGAATCTGGCCGCGGTCCAACCCTTGAACTTGGAATCGACCTTGTCCCACCACACGGCTTTGCCCGGGCCGCCGGCGATTACGCTCATATCGTTGAGGCGGAAGGACAGCAGCACAGCTTTCTTTAGCCACTGGTTGACTTGCCAACGACCATCGTCGCCGCGCTCGGCAACGCGCGCCTTGCCGGAATCGAGCAAATCGAGTGCCTCGTTGATCGCCTTGCGCACGGCGCCCTTGGTCTTCGGGCCGATGCTGTCGCGCGCCTCAAAGGCGTCGTCGATGATTGTCGCGAGTTTGGCCGTCATGTCGTCCCAGCCGTTCGGGCTGGGTTTGTCGTGGCAGGGAAAGGGGATGTCAAGCTTCGGGCGAGACGCTAAGCTCCACGGCCGGGGAGAGAAAGCCATGATCCGCATTGTCATTCGTCCGCTCGCTGTGTTTGCCGCGCTTGCCCTGCTGGCCGAGCCGGCTTTCGCGCATCATCTTATGGGCGGCCGTACGCCCGCGACTTTCACCGAAGGCGTCCTGTCAGGCCTCGGCCATCCGATCATCGGGCTCGATCATTTCGCCGCCGTGGTCGCCATCGGCTGCCTGGCAGCGGCGCACCGGGCAGGCGGCTGGCTGGCCCTCGCCTTCGTCGTTGCCATGATGTGCGGCGTTGCCGTCCATCTGCAGGCGGTGACCGTGCCCGCCGACGAGATCCTCGTCGCGCTGTCCGTCATTCTGCTGGGCGCGGTCATGCTGTCGCACCGCGACCTGCCTGTCGTCACGGCACTCGGGCTCTTTGTCCTGGTGGGACTGATCCATGGCTACGCGCTGGGCGAGTCGATCTATGGCGCCGAGCGCACGCCGCTCGCAGCGTATCTCTTGGGCCTTGCCGTCATCCAGAGTGCGGTCGCGATGGGCGCCATGGCCGCGGCGCGCGCCTTCGCGCGCAAGGATGCCGTCAAACTACGGCTCGTCGGCGCCGGCGTTGCCGGGATCGGCCTCGCGGTGCTGATGCAGCAGATGGTCCCGGCGCCGCCGACTTGATCAGGCTTCGACCGCAATGCCCTCGAGGAAACCGGCGAGGTTGTCGGTGACATAATCGACGTGGGGCGCTTCGCGTCCTTCGAGTTCCCAGCCCTCGCGGAACACCTCGCGCTGCGCCTCCGGCACCACGAGCACGGTCACCATGCCGAGCGCGTGGGGCACTTCCAGATTGCGCGCGAGGTCCTCGAACATGGCGGCGCGCCGAGGATCGACGGCGTGCCGCTCTAGAAAACGCGCATAGATCTTCGGCGCCGGCTTTGGCTCCAGCTCGGCGGCGACGATGTCGAACACGCCCTCGAAATGGTCGTGTACGGCGAGTCTCTTCATCACTGCATCCGCGTGCGCGCGGGTGCCGTTGGTAAGGATGAGTTTGCGGCCCGGCAGTTTCTCCAGCGCCGCGCCGAGCGCCGGATTGGGCGTCAGAGGCGAGTGATCGATCTGGTGTACGAACTCCAGATAGTCGTCCGGCTGCAAGCCGTGCTCGGCCATCAGCCCGCGCATGGTGGTGCCGTAACGCCGGTAATAGTCCTTTTGAATGCGAAAAGCCTGTTCGTGCGGCACCTGCAGAAAATTTGCGATATAGGCGCGGATGCGGTCGTCGACTTGCTGCCACAGATTGAGGTGATGCGGATAAAGGGTGTTGTCGAGGTCGAACACCCAGGTGTCGATGCTGGTAAAATCGCGCGGCGATCGAGCGGATTTTGGCGGCACGTTACGGCTCCTTGAAGCGCACGACCGTAGCCGGATTGGCCCCGACATCGATTGCCGCAAAGCCGGCGGAATTCAAGCCGCGCGCGGCGCAATCCTTGTGATTGCTCAGGTCGAATTTGCCGTCGCGCGTGCAGAGCGGCACATTGCCGCCCCAAGACAGCACCTTGTCGTCACGCTTGATGGCGCGGCCGCTCGCATCGACCGCCTCGCCGTACGAATAAAGCCGGTGTGGATCGCCGCGCAGGTCCGGGCGCAGGCACTGCCCCGCATCCACGCGATACCAGCCGCGCGTGACGATGGCGCCCATTTCGACGACCCCGATTGCGGCCATCACCGTGTATTTCGTGTCGTTGCACCAGGTAAATCCGCTGCCTTCCGGGTTGGCGGCGGCAGCCATCAATGTGTCGAAGAAATTCGGCTGGTTTGCCGCATCGGCCGGCAATTTGTGGTCGCTGAGAAATTTGCCGAGCGCCGCCTGCGTTCTGGCGCCCGGCACGCCGTCGATCGGATAAGCGTCGTAGCCGGCAATGGCCAACAAGCGCTGGATGCCGGCCAAGCGCGCTTGCGCATCGTCGTAGTCGGCTTCTTCCGCCAGATTGACCGTCGGACCGTTCGCCGTTTCGCCCGGATGCGCCGCGGAAAAACGCGCCTGCTGCGTAACCGGACAGCCTCGCCCGTCGGCAAAATTAAAATCTCCCTGGCGCACGCACAATTCCGCTTGGCCGGTCTCCGGCATCGGCGCGCTGCCGTAGAGCTGCGGGGTGCGCGCGTGCACATAAACCATATCGACATCGAGATCGCCGTCGACCAGCAGCTTGCATTGGCCTGGATCGAGGCGAAACCAGCCGCGCGTTGCCACGTTTGCGTGCTTCTCCAGCCCGATCGCCGCCTCGACGCGATAGCTGGTGCGATTGCATACAGTGAGTCCCGCCTGCGCTTGCGTCGCTGCCAGCAGCGCGCCTGCCGCGGCGAGAGTGCTGAAACCGCGAATCATGCGGTCATGCTACCGCACTAATTCGGCGAGTATCCGGGTTCGAACCGAGAGCTGCAGGTCTTGTTTGATAACGGGTTCTGCACCTCCATCATGTCGCAGGCGCAAAACGCGATGAGTTATGACTGCTTTAGCGTCCGCCCTATTCGGCTTGCAGCCCCGAAGTTCCACAACTAGAGTACGGTATAGCGCGGGACCGGCAGCAAGCAGCAAAAGCAGCAGATGCCCGAGCGCTTCCTCAAGGAGGGCGACATGCCAAGAGGTATTTTCCGGGACAAGGCGAAGACCGATCAGGTAGCCGACTTTTCAATCGCGCCCAGCGATGCGCTCGCGCAGATGGTCGTCGATGCCTGGATCGATCCAGATTTCAAAAAATTGCTGTTGGACCCTGCAAACGCCAAAGCCTTGTTCGCGCAGCGAGGCTATTACTGGAACGGAACGTCGAAGACGCCCGTCGTCATCACCGAAACGCAGTATGAAGCCGGCTACAGCCACAACCGCCCGGGAGATGAACTGGTCTTCGTGCTTCCAAATCACGACGGCACGTGTCCTGCGGGCAAGTCTCTGCTCGAAACAGCCAAGTTGCTGATGGCGGCGACCCCCAACGGAATTTAGCGCTGCTGCAAATCGATCCTCTCGTCTCAGCGGTCGAAGCTGGGACCGGACTGCATCTCTGGAAGCAATCGCTGGCGACCATTCGAGTATGGAGGTTGTTTAGATGACACGGCCGGTCACAGAGTGGGTCAACGTCACTGACGATATCTCGATCATCGCGCGCGAGTCGGGTGAGGTGTGGTTTCATAACCGGAGCAGCACCAAAGGAGGCTTGGATCCGTTCGCGGCGCCGATGGAAGGTCCGGGCTCGCTCGGCAGCACGATCGGGCTGCTCGACGGCGCGATTAACCTGGCTTTTTCCACGATCGAAGCGCGGCTCGCGCGACCGGAGCCGACTCTCATCGCCTATATCGTCGCATTGGTCGGCGCCTATCACACCTCCGTCGACACGCCTCGGAATCTCCGCCGCGCCAAGAGCCGCTTCGAGGAGTTGGGAAGGCCCGAGGTTGCGGCCTACCTCGAAGACCGCGCGCGCGAGGAGACGGGCCACGACCGGCTCGCGCTCAAGGACCTGCGTGCGCTGGGTGTGCCCGGCGACCGGCTCGTCGCCAGCTTCATTCCCGAAGGCATTAAGCCGCTCTGCAAGCGCTTCGATGACCTCTGCGCCGAAGATTATCCGATCGGCAGCATCGGCTATTCCTACTGCCTGGAGCGCATCGCTGCCCTTAAGGAGGACAGCGACATCGACAACGTACGCGCGCTCTGCCCGGAGGGTGTCGACGCTACTCGCTTCCTCAGAAGCCATAGCAGCCTCGGCAGCGAAGCGGCGCACGTCGATGAGACCATCGAGTTCGTCGCCTCCTTGCCTGCAAACGACCGCATCAAAGTCGTTCAGGAGACTTATCGGTCGGCACTGATCATGGCGGAGGGATACAACAACGAGCTTCTCAAATCCGAGGCGCAGATGCGCGAAGAGATGGAGCGGGCGTTGGGAGAACCGCTCCCTTACCTGCACATGACAGGCCTTTCAGGCGTTCAAAAGCACGACGTGGCGTCCGCAAGAGCCGATTAGCGCGAGATTTATTGCTGTTGTGCTGCGCCACGAAGGCGAAAGATGCGGCCAGCCGGCGTGACGTGGCGCCGTTGTGCGGCCGCAAGTCGAAACGGCGAAACAGACGTGCTATTTTCTGCCACAAAGGTTCCCAAGTCGAAGGCGATAGTGCAGCGATAGCTGTTTTTGCGCTTACGCGGGCAACGAAAGGCGGCGGCGGCGGTAAAGCCTCCGCACAAAATGACGAACAGATCGACGGATTTGGCCGAGTGGCTGGGCGGACACGGTTTGGGCCAATACGCTCAAATCTTCGCAGAAAACAACATCGACTATTCTGTTCTTCCGGATTTGAACGAAAATGATTTGGAAAAACTCGGAATTTCTTTAGGCCACCGCAAAAAGCTGCTTCGAGCGATCGGTGCATTGACGACGGAGCAGCGTGCCGCCGAGCCGGCGAGCGCGATCCTGCCCGATGCTGAGCTGCCGGCATCTTCTTTCCAACATCGCGAAGCCGAATTCCGTCAGATCACCGTCATGTTCTGTGATCTCGTGGGCTCTACTCAGCTCTCAGAAAAGCTGCATCCCGAGGACCTACAAAAGCTGATCGACGCCTATCGTGCAGAATGTCACGCGGCGATCACGCGTTATGGCGGCGGCGTCGCGCGCTATTTTGGCGACGGCGTCATGGCGTTTTTCGGCTGGCCCCGCGCGCACGAGGATGCCGCCGTTCGCGCGGTTCACGCGGCGTTGGAAACGGTATCCAAAGTTTCCGCAATTCCCGGGCCGGCGACCTTGTCCTGCCGGGTCGGCCTTTGCACGGGGCCGGTCATTGTCGGGGAAATTGCCAATAGCACGAACTCCTGGTCGATGGACGCGGTAGGGGAGACGCCTAATATTGCCGCGCGTCTGCAGACGCTGGCCACGCCGGACAGCGTCCTCATTTCCGAGTCCACCAGACGTCTCGTCTCCGCGGCTTTCGATTTGCATGACCTCGGGTTGCAGGAGCTCAGGGGCATTACGCAGCCTGTTCATGTGTACCGCGTCGATCGTGCAAAGAGTGCCGCCAGCCGTTTTGAAGCTGCGCATGCCGAATCTCTCACGCCGCTCGCCGGCCGCTCGAGCGAACTGAGTTTGCTGCTCGACAGGTGGAAGAAAGTCAAAGAAGGCGACGGTCAAGTCATCCTGCTTTCTGGGATTCCGGGAGTGGGAAAATCGCGGCTTCTGCATGAACTTAAATCGCGCGTCCAGGAGGAAAACCACCTCTTCCTCCTCCATCAGGGCTCGCCGTATCACACGCAGAGCGCATTCTTCCCCGTGATCGAGCAGATCGAACAGGCGGCTCAGCTCAGCGCTCGCGAATCCGCGGCCGACAAGATCGCAAAACTGCGGACGTACCTTCCGCGTCCAACCGGCGGCTTCACGGAGCCGCTGCCCCTGATCGCCAACCTGCTGTCGATTCCGCTGGAGAATGATCGCGAGCTCTCGAAGATCACACCGCAACAGGTAAAGAACAGGACGATCAGCGCGCTTGTCGATGTGCTTCTCCAATTTTCCCAGCAGTCCCCGACGCTCTGCATATTCGAAGACGCGCATTGGCTGGATGCATCGACGCTTGAGCTGCTCGAGCTGATTGTGAGCCGGGTCGATCGCGCTCGTGTGCTGCTGATTGTTTCGTGCAGGCCCGAATTCCGTCCCACGTGGATCACCCATCCGAACATCACGACGCATTCCCTTACGCGGCTGTCGCACCGGGAAGTTAAGAACATGATCCGCGATCTCGTATGGGACAAGAGCATCCCAAGGCAGGTGATCGACCAGATCGTGCAAAAGACCGACGGCGTGCCTCTGTTCATCGAAGAACTGACCACCAGTATTCTAAGCGCGCCTGCGCCGGCGCGGGCCCTTTCCGAGCGTGCGCAACAGACGGCGGCGGTTCGAGTTCCCGAAACCTTGAGCGACGCCTTGATGGAACGGCTGGATCGCGTCGCCCCGAGCCGCCGACTCGCACAAATCGCCGCGGTTATCGGTCGCGAGTTTTCCTACGATCTGTTGTCGGCCGCAGCGCAAATCGACGAGGGCGAAATGCAGTCGGCGCTTTCGCTTCTCGAAGACGCCGATATCGTCTATCGGGTCGGAATTTCACCTTCGGTTCGCTTCGCATTCAAACACGCATTGTTGCGCGATGCGATCTACGACTCTTTGCTGCGGAGCAAGAAACAGCAGATCCATGCGGATATAGCTGCTATTCTGGAACGGGACTATCCCGAGCTTGTCGAGAGTCAGCCTGAAGTCCTCGCCCATCACTATCAGGAGGCGGGCAATCACCAATTCGCGATTGGCTGCTGGCTCGGTTCAGGTCAACGTGCCCTGAAGCGTTCGGCCAATGTCGAAGCAATCGCGAGCTTCCGCAGAGCGCTTCAGCTTTTGAATGTTCTGCCGGAGACACCCGAGCGCAACAAGCAAGAGATCGATCTTCAACTGGCCTTGGGGATACCGCTGATCGCAGTCCAAGGGTATGCGTCGGCGGAAACCCGCGAAGCATTCTCCCGCGCCAGGACGTTGTGCCTGCGACTCGGCAGCGTTCCCGAATATTTCCAGGCGCTGTTTGGCTTGTGGGGTCACTCGTGGATGAGCGGCAAAAACGACGACGCATTGCGCATGGCGGACGAATTCATGTCGCGAGCGCGCGCCCTGTCCGAGACCGTACCGCTCATGGTGGCTCACAGAGTCATGGGCAGCACGTTGTTGACGATTGGGGACTTCCAATCGTCGGCCGATCACTTCGAGAACACGATCAGGCTTTCGAGTAAGGGGAAAGGGCCGCTCTATAGTCTGTATATGGTGGAGCCTCAGGCCGCGTCTTTGCTGCTGCTGTCATGGGACCTGTGGTTTCTCGGCTATCCCGATCGGTCCTTGGCGCGCGTGTCGGAAGCGCTCGCATTGGCCCAAGAGCTTGATCACCCGTACACCATCGCATTCGCTCATTATATGGCTTCCGTGGTGCACCTGTTGCGCGGCGATTCCGCACGCGCCTTGGAGGCTGCGGAAAAGAGCTTGGATATCTCACGAGAGCAGCGGTTCTCGCTTTACGCGATCCTGTCGAGAATCTCGAGAGGCCGCGCGATCGGCGAACTCGGCCGCCTCGAAGAGGGCTGCACCGAGATGACGCGGGGCATCGCCGAAGCGCGCCGACACGGCGTCGGTTTCATGCTGCCAATGATGGAGAGCTGGCTGGCCGACCTGCACGCCAAGGCTGGCGAAAATGAATATGTGCTCTCGATTCTCGATGAGGCGGTAGCCAATGTCGCCACCGGCAAATCGTGGGAATCAGAATTGCATCGGCAAAGGGCGCAATTTCTTTTGGCACTCGACCCGTCGAATATTGGCGAAGCTGAAGCTCATCTTGGGAAGTCAATCGAGATCGCGCGAGGTCAAAACGCAAAGTCTCTGGAATTACGAGCTGTCACAAGCCTTGCCGAACTCTGGCGGGCGCGCGGAAAACAAAATGAAGCGCGTGCGCTACTGGAGCCGGTGTGCCGTTGGTTTGACGAAGGGGCTGATACGGCCGATGTCGGGCGGGCGCGCGACGTGCTGCAGAGTCTTGGCGCTGCGGGCCTCTGAACAAACAAAAAAGCACGCATTCTCGACATTGGACGCGGGATAGGACCCGCGCAGCTTCTGCATTGTGCGCCGGCGCCGATGTGACGACGAACACAGGTCTACAGTGACCTAGCTCACATAGAAAAATCCCATCTCGATCTAAGTCGCTGGCCATGCGCTGGGTGGGAAGTGAGGAGGTTACGATGCAGACATTGACCGCGGTGCGGACAATAAGCCGCAATCTCGCCTACGAGCTTATTGCCGTGCGTCACCACTGGAGGCCGGCATGGTCATGGGCCGACGTGAGTTTGTCGGCAAAAAGAATCTCGGGCTACATAGCAGCCGTGATCGCAATCTCATTTGCGGTCAATTTGATTTTGTCCGCGCCGGGACGAGAGTCGGCCGATGTCCTCTCAGCCCGCGACGTTGTGAACGATCTTCACATCGCCGTGCCGAGCAATTTACGAGGCTTTGCTATTGAACAGCTCGTTCCACTGCCCTAGGCGGGAACGATGTTCGTCTATCGGTGCATCAGCGTGCCGACGCCGTGGTCGGTCAACAACTCGAGCAGGACGGCGTGCGGTACCTTGCCGTCGAGGATGACGACGCCTTCCACGCCCTGCTCGAGCGCGTAGATGCAGGTCTCAACCTTCGGAATCATGCCCCCGGCGATGGTGCCGTCGGCGATGAGCTTGCGCGCGTCGGCTATCGAGAGCTCGGGAATGAGCTTTTTCGACCTGTCGAGAACGCCGGGCACATCGGTAAGCAGCAGCAGGCGTTTGGCCTTGAGGGCGCCGGCCACCGCGCCGGCAAAGGTGTCGGCATTGACGTTAAACGTCCCGCCGGTCGCCGAAGTCGCGAGCGGCGCCAGCACCGGGATCAGCTCGCGTCCGATCACCTCGTTGAGCATGCTGATGTCGACCTTCTCCGGTTCGCCGACAAAACCGAGGTCGATCACTTTCTCGATATTGGAATCGGGATCGGTCACGGTACGACTCACTTTGCGCGCCTGGACCATATTGCCGTCTTTGCCGCAAAGTCCGATGGCTTTGCCGCCGGCAGCGTTGATATAGCCGACGATCTGCTTGTTGATCGAGCCGGCGAGCACCATCTCGACAATCTCCACCGTCTTTTCGTCGGTGATGCGTAGTCCCGCGGCGAATTCGGACTTGATGCCCAGCTTCTTGAGCATGGCTTCGATCTGCGGGCCGCCGCCATGCACGACGACCGGATTGATGGCGGTCTGTTCCAGCAGCACCACGTCGCGGGCGAAGTCGCGCGCCAGCTGCTCCTGACCCATGGCATGGCCGCCGTATTTCACCACGACGATCTCCTCGTCGTAGCGCTGCATATGCGGCAGCGCTTCCGAGAGGATGCGAGCCTGATCCTGGGGGGAAATGGTCATACGGAGTTCCGTGTTCCGGCGGCGATATGTAAACCCCGCCGCGGAAGCGCGAAAGAGGCAAGTTCCGGCTCGTTTTTCGCCGGGCCGGATTGAATTCCGAACGTTGGCGGAACGCGAGCGGCTACGAACTCGTTCCTTTTGCGAAACCCTCGGGCAATTTGTCCGACCCGAGAGTGTGGGGCGAGAGGCCGGAACTGGCGGCCGCTGCAGGCAGTGCCCCGACATTTCAGGCGCGTGCCGCCGTTCCCCAACTTAGGAGGTTTCTCCATGAGTGTTACACAAACCACTGCAACTGCCACCACGGAAACCAGCGGCATATTTGCCGAGGCCGTGGGCGGCGTTGCCACCATCGTACTGGCGATCATTGCCCTAGCAGGCACGGCGCCGGACTTTCTGTTGGCCATCGCGACGATCGTATTCGGCGCCGCCCTCTTGATCGAGGGCACGTCCATCGTCACGGATTACGTCAACGTGCTGTCGACGGCCGATGCGAGCGTCGGCTTCCAGGGCAGCAGCGGCGGCTTGGCCGCGGTTTTCCTGACCGGCCTGGCCGGCATCATCCTCGGCATCCTCGCGCTGCTGGGTTTGCATGCCACCGTGTTGGTGTCCGCGGCCGTGATTGCTTTCGGCGCCGCCCTGGTGCTGAGCAGCAGCTCCATGTTCAACCTGTTCAGCATGAAGGCACGCTTCATGGGGTCCGAGATGATCATGGGCGGCACCGCCGCGAGCACCGCCGGCGCGCAGGCGTTGGCCGGTATCGCTGCGATCGTGCTCGGCATTCTCGCCGTCTCGGGCGTTGCGACGCTGCCGCTTGATCTTGTGGCGCTGCTGGTTCTTGGCTCCGCCATCCTGGTCACCGGCAACGGCATGAACAACGCCATGATCAGCATGTTCAACCGGTTCCCCGTTCGCCGCCTGAGCTGACGGCAAGCGTAAGGGAACGCAAAGCGCGGCCGGACTCGCCGGCCGCGTTTTTATCGCCGCTCCGCCAACAAGCGTGCGATAGCCGCGCGTAGCTGCGCAACGCCTGCGCCGCTGCGCGCCGATGTTGCAAGCACTTGTGGGAACGCGGCGGCGCTGCGCGCCAGCTCGGTTTCGGTTTGCTCGATCCGTTCTGCGCACTGCGCCGATGTCAGCGCGTCAATCTTGGTGAGAACGACCTGATAGCTGAGGCCGGCTTGTCCCAGCGCACCGAGCATGGGGCCGTCGGTATCCTTCAGCCCATGCCGCGCATCCACCAGCACATAAACGCGGGCGAGGTTGGCACGGCCTTGCAAATACGCATCGATCAGCCCTGTCCATGCCGCGATCTTCACCTTGGCGGCCGCGGCATAGCCATAGCCCGGCATGTCGACCAGGGTGAACTTTTTGTCAGCAGCAAAGAATACCAGCTCCTGGGTGCGCCCCGGCGTACGCGAAGTGCGCGCAAGGTGCTTGCGGCCGGTGAGCGCGTTGAGCAGGCTGGACTTGCCGACATTCGACCGCCCTGCAAGGGCGATCTCCAGGCCGCGCATCGGCGGCAGCGACGTGGGAGAGGCGGCCGCGGCGATGAAATGCCAATCGGCGGCAAAAAGACGCCGGCCCGACTCGATTTCGCTGTCCGTGAATTCGCCCGCCATGCGATCGTTGTCGCACGACGGCTTGTGCACGTCACTCAGGCCTTTTGGAACAGCCGCATGATGCGGGCGCCGGTATTCTTGATGTTATTCCACAGCTCGATTTTGGCGCCGTGCCGGCTCATGATCACAGATTGCTGCGCAACCGACAGCGTGTTGTTCCAGGCCCAGTAGATCACCAATCCGGCCGGAAAGCTCGCCAGCATGAAGGTGAAGATGATCGGCATCCAGTTGAAGATCATCGCCTGCGCAGGATCGGGCGGCGCGGGGTTGAGCTTCATCTGCGCCCACATGGTCACGCCCATGATTAGCGGCCACAGACCCACGTGTAAGAACTGGCCGACGATCGGGATCACTGTCGGATCGACGTGGAGCAGCCCGAATAATGTGAAGAGATTGGTCGGATCCGGCGCCGAGAGGTCGTGAATCCAGCCGAAGAACGGCGCGTGCCGCATCTCGATGGTGACGAACAGCACCTTGTAGAGCGAGAAGAACACCGGGATCTGGATGGCGATCGGCAAACAGCCGGCCAAGGGATTGATCTTTTCCTTCTTGTAGAGCTCCATCAACGCTTGCTGCTGCTTGGCCTTGTCGTCGGCGTAGCGTTCGCGCAACGCCTGCATTTGCGGCTGCACCGCCTTCATCTTCGCCATCGAGGCATAGGATTTGTTGGCGAGCGGGAAGAAAGCGATCTTGATCAGTACGGTGACGATCAAGATGGCGATGCCGAAGTTGCCGACCAGGTGGTAGAAATAGTCGATCACGTTGAACAGCGGCTTGGTGATGAAATAGAACCAGCCCCAGTCGATCAGCAGATCAAAATGGTTGAGGTTGAGCTGCTTCTCGTAGCCGTTCACTACGGCCACTTCCTTGGCGCCGGCGAACAGCCGGGTCGACGCTGATGCGGTCCTTCCCGGCGCGACCGTGCGCGCGTCCATCAAGTAGTCGGTCTGATAGGTGGGCGTGCTGCCGATCATCCCCGTTGTGTACTGCGCCTTGAGCTTGGCGTCGGTCGGCGGCAGCAGCGTCGCCGCCCAATATTTGTCGGTGATGCCGAGCCAGCCGTCGGTGACGTTGAAATCGACCGCCTTGACCCCCGCCGCATTCGGCTTGAGGTCTTCCATCTTCTTGTAGGTGTATTCCTGCAGGCCATCGAGATAGCCGATGAGACCCTCGTGCAGGATGTAATAGCCGGCGGTCTTTGGCGTGCCGTGCCGCGAGATGAGCCCATAGGGATAAAGTGTGACTGGGCTGCCGCCTTTGTTCGTCACCTCGTCGCGGACGGTGAACAGGTATTTGTCGTCGACGGAAATTGTGCGGCGGAATTGCAACCCCTGACCATTGTCATAGACCAGCGTCACCGGATGATCGACCGTCAACTCGCCGGTACCTTCCTGCTTCCACACAGTGTCCGAAGTCGGCAGCGCGATTTTTTCGCCGGCGGCGGCCGTCCAGCCGAACTCGGCATAGAACGGATCGGGCGCCCCTGAGGGTGACAGCAGCACGATTGCCGGTGAACTTGGATCGACGGTTTCGTGGAACTTGGACAATGACAGGTCGTCGATGCGCCCACCTTTGAGGTCGATCGAGCCCTGCACGCTGCCGGTTTTGATCGCGATGCGAGGGGAGTCCTTGAGCGCATCAGCCCGGCTCACCGCGCTAGCAGTCTGCGCCGCCGCCGGTGCTTGCGGAGGCGCGGCTGGCTGTGTCGGCGCCTGCGGCGCTTGGCTGGCCGGCGCGGGCTTTCCCTCCTTCGCGATCTGTTGTGATTGCACCTGCTGCTCGCGGTGCTTCTGCTGCGGCATGCCGATGAAATATTGCCAGACGATCAACACCAGCGCCGACAAAGCGATGGCAATGATGGTGTTCTTGTTGTTGCTGTCAAACATCGGATGCCCGTTGTGCCGTTCCCCGCCCCGCATGTATGCGCTCGAGCGCGCCGTCAAAGTCCCGCATCATGCGCGCAAACGGCGCATTTAGGGCGGCCCGGCGCCCGACCAGCACGTAATCGTGGCCCTCGCGCATCCGGTTCCCGCCGCAGAGCCGCACCAGCTCGCGCAGACGCCGGCGGACGCGGTTGCGTTCGACGGCGTTGCCGACTTTCTTCGAAACGGTAAAGCCGCAACGGACCGGTCCTGTGTCTTCCCGCTTGCGCGCCTGCAACAGGAAAGCGGGCGCAGCAACCCTTGGTCCGGACCCCGCAGCTAAAAAGTCTGCCCGTTGCCTCAGTCGTTCCATCGAAGCGAGCAATGCGGTCCGGCGCCGTCCTCAGGCGGACAGGCGCTTGCGTCCGCGCGAGCGCCGTGCCGACAGCACCTTGCGCCCACCCTTGGTGGCCATGCGCGCGCGAAAACCGTGGCGACGCTTGCGCACGAGCTTGCTCGGTTGATAGGTCCGCTTCACGGGTTTGCTCCGCTGATATCGCCGTTTCGCCGTTCAAATCCGCGCTGCGAGCGGGCCGGCATAGCGATTTTGCGCGGCTTATAAGGGAGGGGGTCCGGCGCGTCAATGCGAGCCGGGGGCTCACAACGCGTCACAAGAGGGTGAGCCGGGCTCCGGCGCCGCCCGCAAGCCGTGTATATAGTCCGCATGTCGGAAAGCCCCCGGCCGGTAAGCCTCGTCCGCCGCATTGTCCTCTTATGCGCTGTGGTGGCCGTGGCGGTCGCGGCCTATGTCGTGTTCGGACGCGGCGCAATTTCGTTCGAGGCCTTGGTCCATCATCGTTCTGAAATCGACGATCTGGTGACCCAGCACCGCGCGCTCGCCGTACTCGCCTATATTGCGGTTTATGCCGCCGCGGTGGCGGTGTCGCTGCCTGGCGCCGCATTCCTCACCATCGCCGGCGGCTTCTTGTTCGGCGTTGTAGTCGGAGCCGCCGCGGCGGTGGCCGGGGCGACCTTGGGCGCAACAGTGATTTTCCTGATCGCGCGCACCGCGCTCGGCGAACCGCTGCTCAAGCGCGCAGGGCCGCGCGCCCGCCAGCTGGCGCAGGGATTTCGTGCCGATGCCTTCAGCTATCTCTTGTTCCTGCGCCTGGTGCCGGCGTTTCCCTTCTGTTTGGTCAATGTGGTCCCGGCCTTCGCCGGTGTTCGTCTCGCCACGTTTGTCGGCGCGACCGCCCTGGGCATTATCCCTGGGGGGCTGGTCTACGCTTTTGCCGGCACTGGGCTCGACAGCGTCATCGCGGCGCAGAAGAGCGCCTATGACGCTTGCATGGCCGCGGGACAGGCTGGTTGCCGTCTCGCTTTTAATGCGGGTGACGTGTTAACGCCCGAGTTGGTCGGCGCCCTGGCGGCATTGGGCGTTCTCGCCCTCGTTCCGCCTGTCGTGAAGCGGCTGCGCGCGCGGTCGCGCGCGGCGCTGTGATAGGCTTCGGACCGGCGGGGGTAGGGACGTGGGCGAGGTTTTGACACCCGACATCTGCGTGATCGGTGCCGGCTCCGGCGGCCTGTCGGTTGCCGCCGCAGCAGCCGCCTTCGGCGTCTCCTGCGTGCTGATCGAGCGCGAAAAAATGGGCGGCGACTGCCTCAATACCGGTTGCGTGCCGTCCAAGGCGCTTCTGGCGGCGGCCAAGCGCGCGGCGCTAGCGCACGCTTCGTTGCTTTTCGGCGTACGCGCCACGGCCGACGTGGATTTCGCCAAAGTGCGCGAGCATGTGCAGCGTGCGATTGCCTCCATCGCACCGAACGATTCGGCCGAGCGTTTCAACGGCCTCGGCGTCACTGTCATCCGAGGCGAGGCGAAGTTTACCGATCGGCGCACCGTCGCTGTCGGGGAGCGCGCGATCCGCGCGCGCCGTTTCGTGATTGCGACCGGTTCGCGGGCGGCCGTTCCGCCGATTTCGGGGCTCGACGCGGGACCATTTTTCACCAACGAGACGATTTTCAGTCTGAGCGAACGCCCGCGTCACCTTGTCATTATCGGAGCCGGGCCGATCGGCCTCGAAATGGCGCAAGCGTTCCGCCGTCTTGGCAGCGAAGTGACGGTGCTCGAAGCGGCGACGCCGCTTGCCAAAGACGATTCGGAGGCTGCGGCCATCGTGCTGGCCCAGCTCCAGCGCGAAGGGATCGTCATCCACAGCCGCGTGCAGGCGACGCACGTCGACTATATCGCCCACAGCGTCATGGTGAGCTTTACCGGTCCGGACGGCGAAGGGAAGGCCGAAGGCAGCCATCTGCTCGTTGCCGCGGGACGCCAGCCTTCGCTCGCCGCGCTCAATCTCGATGCAGCGGGCATTCGCTACGATAAATCCGGCATCGCCGTGAACCGGAAGCTGAAAACGTCCAATCGCCGCGTCTATGCCATCGGCGATGTCGCCGCCGGGCAATTACAATTCACTCATGCCGCCAACTATCACGCGGGACTGGTCATTCGAAATGCGCTGTTCCGCCTGCCCGTGCGCGCCAGCAGCGATGCGGTACCGTGGGTGACGTTTACCGATCCGGAGCTGGCCCAGGCCGGCCTGACCGAGGCAGCCGCGCGTGCGCGCAAAATCAAAATCCGCATCCTTCGCTGGCCCTATCACGACAACGACAGGGCGCAGACGGAGCGTACGATTCACGGGCACATCAAGGTCATTACCGGCAAAAAAGGGCGCATTCTCGGCGCCACCATCGTCGGCGCCGAGGCGGGGGAATTGATCGCGTTCTGGGTGCTGGCGATCGCGCAGAAGCTCAATATTCGTGCGTTGACCGGGATCGTGCTGCCTTATCCGACGTTATCAGAGATCGGGAAGCGTGCAGCCATCGACTTTTTTACGCCCAGTTTGACGAGCCCCATGCTGCGGCGAATCATCCGGTGGCTGCGGATTTTCGGCTGAGGCGGCATTGCAAACCGAGACCGATCCAACGGGCGAACCTTCGGCGCCGTCGTCGCCCCCGCGCACGGCGCGCGTGGGGCTTTCGGGCAAGCTGCTGGTGCTCACGATCTTGTTCGTGATGCTGGCGGAAATCCTGATTTACGTCCCGTCGGTGGCCAATTTCCGGCTTAATTGGCTTACCGACCGGCTGGCGGCCGCGCATACCGCAGCGCTGGTGCTCGACGCGGCCCCCAGCGGCATGGTGCCGGAAAGCCTCGCCAAGCAAATTTTGAGCAGCATCGGCGCCCGCACCGTGGCGATGAAAATGGGCAACGAGCGACGCCTGCTTGCCGCCGCCAACGTGCCCTCGCACATCGACCAGGATGTCGACATGCGCAGCGTGACCTGGTGGCAGGCGATCATCGATGCGTTCGACACCCTGCTGTTTTGCCAGCCCGGCGACGTGATGCGCGTCGTCGGACCCGCGCCGATGGCGCAAGGCGAATTTCTGGAAATCGTGCTCGATGAGACGCCCTTGCGCAAAGCCATGCTGACCTTCTCGGTCAACATTCTGCTGCTGTCGCTGGTGATCTCCGGCATCACCGCGGCGTTGGTTTACCTCGCGCTGTTGTACATGCTGGTGCGCCCGATGCGGCGTATCACGGAGAACATCGTGGCATTCCGCGCCGACCCGGAAAATCCGGCGCGCGTCATCAATGAATCGGGCCGCGCGGACGAGGTCGGGACGGCCGAGCATGCGCTCGCCGCAATGCAGCGCGAGCTTGCTTCGATGCTGCACCAGCAGAGCCGGCTCGCGGCGCTCGGCCTCGCTGTCTCGAAAATCAATCACGACTTGCGCAATCTCTTGGCAGCCGCACAGCTGTTCTCCGATCAATTGTCGACTTCGGCTGACCCGAAAGTTCAGCGTTTTGCGCCTAAGTTGATGCGCGCGCTCGAACGCGCCATCGCTTACGCACAATCAACGTTGTCATATGGCGCCGCGCAGGAGCCGCCGCCGGAGCGCAAGACCATCGCAGTCGAGCCGTTGATCGAAGAAGTGCACGAGGCGCTCGGCCTGGGTCTCGACGTGCCGATCCGCTGGATCGTCGCGGTCGAACGCAACCTTACCGTAGATGCCGACCACGACCAGTTATTTCGTGTGTTGGTCAATGTGGCGCGCAATGCCGTGCAGGCGCTGGAGACGCGCGGACAGCGCGATCCGGCGCGCGATCAGATCCGCATCACTGGCCGACGCGAGGGCAGCGTGGTGGTGCTGGAAGTGTCGGACACCGGCCCGGGCGTTCCGGAAAAGGCGCGCGCCCACCTGTTCCAGGCGTTCCAGGGATCCGCGCGTAGTGGCGGCACCGGCTTGGGACTGGCGATCGCAGCCGAGCTTGTACGCGCCCATGGCGGCGATCTGACGCTGGTGTCGGGCACCATCGGCGCCACGTTTCGCATCACCATTCCCGATTCGCCTGTCGAGTTGGACTCCCGGCGTGGCGAACGGGCCCGGGCATAGTTTTCTCCAGGTCGGCCGCCGCTCGGCATAATCGTTCTCTGCTTTTCGAGCTTCTTTGCCATGGCAGCAGTCACGGCCATGTGAAGCCTCGCAGCGCGGCGAATGCCATATCGGCGCGGCGGAGGTGTTCTTGTGTGCAGGGGCTCCACCACCCCGGGAGAATGGATTGGCAACTGCATACATCAACCGCGTCGCGACGGCTGTGCCGCCTTTTGACGTCCACGATGCCTTTCGCCGCTTTGCCCAATCGCTGTTCGTGAGCGACCGCCGCAAGAGCCTGCTGTTCCGGCGCATGGCGGACAAATCGGGCATTGAGCACCGCTATTCGTGCCTGCCGCCGAGCAACCGGCCGGAAGGCGAGACGGTCGACGGTGAACGCTTTTATGTGCGCGGCAACTTCCCCGATACCGCGGCGCGCATGCGGCGCTTCGAGCGGCACGCGCCGGAGCTCGCGCAAGCGGCCGTCGATCGCCTCGATCTCGGCAGCGAGCGCGATCGCATCACGCATCTGCTGATCACCTGCTGCACAGGCTTTTCCGCGCCCGGCCTCGATCTCGAACTCGTCGAGCGCTGCAAGCTGCCGATGTCCGTCGAACGCACCATGATCGGCTTCATGGGCTGCTATGCCGCGATCAACGCGCTCAAGCTCGCCCGGCATATCGTTCGCTCGGATTCCGGGGCGCGCGTGCTCATTATCAATATCGAATTGTGCACGCTGCACCTGAAGGAAACGACCGATCTGGAGCAGGTGCTCTCGTTTCTGCTCTTCGGCGACGGTTGCGCCGCCTGCATCGTCAGCTCCGATCCCGTCGGCACCGCCCTCGACAGCTTCCGGGCGGTGCTGGTGCCGGGCACGCGGGAGCTCATCACCTGGAGCATTCGCGATTGCGGCTTCGACATGGTGCTCTCGGGACAAGTGCCGGCCGCGATTCACGATGTGCTGCAGGCCCATAGTGACGAGATTCTCGACGGCGCACCGGCACAGGCAATCGACCTGTGGGCGGTGCATCCCGGCGGCCGCACGGTGCTCGACGCCGTCGAACGCGCCTTCGGACTTGCCCCCTCGGCACTCGGCGTTTCCCGCGACGTGTTGCGCCGCTATGGCAACATGTCCTCGGCAACTGTGATGTTCGTGATCGAGCGGCTGCTGCGCGCGAACGCGCGGGGGCGCACCGGCTGCGCCATGTCGTTCGGTCCCGGGCTGATTGCCGAGACCATGTTGTTCCGCACCGCCGCCTGAAGGCCACCATGGATTTGACCGCCGGACGTCCGCCGCCCGTATTCGATCGACTGCGCCGCAGCGCGCAGACGGAGATTTTGGACGAGCCGGTCGATCCCAAAGAACTTGCCGTCATTCTCCGCGACCTCGCCCGCTTCAACGGCGCCATGATGGGACACCGGCCTGTGTTGCGATGGCTTGCGCGCGCGACGTGCGCGATGCCGGTCGACCGGCCGTTGACGCTGCTCGACGTCGGTTGCGGCTATGGCGATCTGTTGCGTGCGATCCGGCGCTGGGCACGGAAACAGCGCAGGCCGATGCGCCTCGTCGGCATCGATCTCAATCCTGCCGCTGTCGATATCGCCCGCCAAGCGACCGACGTTGCCGATGAGATCGAATATTATGCCGCGGATGTTTTCGCCTTCGCCGCGCCGCGGATCGATCTCATTGTCACCAGCCTCGTGGCGCATCATCTCGCCGATTCAGCGGTGGTGCGCTTTGTGCAATGGATGGACGAGCGCGCGCAGAAAGGCTGGATGGTCTACGACCTGCAGCGCAGCATCGTGCCGTTTTATTTCATCGCGCTTGCCGGCGCGGCGATGCGGCTACACGCGGTGGTCACCTACGATGGCCGCGTCTCGGTTGCGCGCTCGCTTACCCGCCGCGAATGGTGCCGGTGTCTCGCCGACGCTGGCATCGCCGCCGACGCCGTTGATCTGCGCTGGTTCATGTTCAGGTTCTGCATTGGGCGGCTCAAGTGACCGACGTGGAGACGATTGTCGTCGGCGGCGGACCGGCCGGCGCCGCCACGGCCTGCGGACTGGCGGCGCACGGCCGCGAGGTCATGCTGATCGAGCGCGAAGCGTCGCCGCACCACAAAGTCTGCGGCGAATTCCTCAGTGTCGAAACGCAAGCGCAGTTGTCGGCGCTCGGCATCGATGCGGCCGCACTCGGCGCGGTGCCGATCGGTCGCGTCGCAATTTACGCCGGCGCCCGCCAAGCGGCGGCCGATCTGCCTTTCCGCGCGCTCTCCTTGTCGCGTTTGCGGCTCGACGATGCGCTGCTGTCCCGCGCGCAGTCGCTCGGCGCACAGGTGCAGCACCGGACCGTGCGCAGAGTGGGGACCGACGATAAGATCGTCTCCTGCGATAACGGCCAGGTATTCCGCTGCCGGCACCTTGTCGTCGCCACCGGAAAAAAGCGGCTGCGCGGTCTCGAGGATAGACGCGACAGCTCGCGCGTCGGGCTGAAGATGCATATGCGCCTGACCGAAGAGGCCCGGCGCGCCCTCAACGGAACGGTTGAGCTCTATTTTTGCGACAGCGGCTATGTCGGTCTCGAGCCGATCGAGAACGATATCGCCAATCTGTGTTTGCTAATGCCCCGGCAGATCGTGGCGCGCCTGTCGCATTGGTCCGCCATAAAGGACCATCTCATAACGACGCTGCCGGCGCTGGCAGCGCGCCTCGCTGGGGCGCAGCCGGTCTGGGAGAAGCCGATGGCGGTTGTGTGCCCTGCCGGCGCGCATCTGCAGCGGCGTCAAGACGCGGCCGTGTATCGCGTCGGCGACCGGCTGGCGCATATCCCGCCGTTCACCGGGGACGGGCTCGCCATCGCGCTCGCCTCCGGTACGCTTGCCGCCACATACATCCGCCGCGGTCTGCCGCCCGAGCGCTATCTGGCCGCGGCGCAGAAGCTCGCCGCTGCGCAGCTTCGCTTCGCGGGGGTCCTCTCCAGCCTTGCCCAAGCACGCGCCGGGCGCGCCGCGCTGATCGCCCTCGCCCGCGTGCCGCGCGTGCTGCAAAGCGCGGTGCGCCGCACGCGCGTGCCGCTGCCGTCGCGGGCAGATTTGAGCCGGCGCGACTTGCCAATAAGGGGTCGAACCGTTAGCTAAGGCCCGTTCTCGAAGGCCTTTTAGCGGCCAGAACGCGCCCGTAGCTCAGCTGGATAGAGCACCAGACTACGAATCTGGGGGTCAGGAGTTCGAATCTCTTCGGGCGCGCCATTTTTCTTTTGAAGCGATGGCGCGTCGAGCGCGGTGCTCGCGGCGCTCACGAGGCTTTCTAACGATCTGCAATTGTTGCCCCTGGGCAACACCTCCGACCAATCACATTGTGGTCTGTGAACGTGGCCTGCTGAACATTGCGTCAGCTGCTTTATAAAGCCAGCATAATTGTACGCGGTTGCGTTCTATTGTAGTCGCGCGCTGAGGGGGCGTTATGTGCGTGAAAAGTCTTTTGACCGGCTGTGCAGCCGGCGTCGTTGTGCTGGCCGCCGGTCTGCCAGTCAAAGCTGTTGAAGCAGTTCAGTACGTAAAAATCTGCAATCTGTATGGCGCGGGTTTTTACTACATCCCGGGCACCGATACGTGCGTTAAAGTCGGCGGTTACGTCCGTGCTCAGACCGAGTGGAATTCCGACAACGGTCTGACGGTCGGCAGCAGCAACGGGCCTTTCGGTCCCAATACCATCGCGGATGGTCTTTCCGACCGCGCATCGAACAGCCTGAACTTCACCGGCCGCGCCGCCATCAGTGTGGACGCACGCAACCAGACCGCGTTCGGCGCGCTGCGGGCCTATATTCGCTTAGGCGAGCAAACCTTTGGGAATGCAACGTCGAACGAATTCTATTTCGATCGGGCATTCATCCAGTGGGGCGGCTTTACGGCCGGCGTGACGCAGTCCTTTTTCGACGTTTTCAGCAACACCGAATTGTTCAGCTACTTCGACGCCAAGACGTCGGGCGATACTTACAATTACGGCGTGCAAATGTTCGCCTACACGGCCCAGTTCGGGAGCGGGATCTCGGCGACGATCGCTGCCGAGGTTCCGCGCTACCGCGCCGGTGTGATCGACGGATCGGCGGGCAGTGCATTCGGGGTCAATGGAACGACCGTCACAGATACTGCCGGATTTAACGTGCCGGACATCGTTGGCAATGCACGTATCGACCAGAGCTGGGGCTACGTCGGGGTAAGCGGCGCTCTCCACCAAGTGGCCGGCCAATATTATGGAAGCTCGAACACGTTAATGCATCCCAGCGACAAATACGGTTGGGCCGCACAGGTGGGCGGACTGCTCAATCTGCCGTGGGGCGATCGTGTCGGCGCGAGTTTTGCCGGAACGCAAGGCGCAATCGGCTATGTGACCAAGGCCGGCAACTGGCAGGTTTTCGGGGGCAATACCGCCGGCGTCGGTTGGGTTGCTGACGGGATTTTCGATAGCAACAACCCGGTGGTTGGCGGGAATACCCCGATCCACCTGACAAATGCTGTGAGCGTCAACGCGGGTTACGAGCATTTCTGGAATTCGCAGTGGCGCACCAGTGTGTACGGTGGGTACACGAGGGTGTGGTACGATTCCGAAACGGTCGCGCTTATTAACAGCCATTTGCCGGGAGCTTCGGCAACGCTTCAGTGCGGCGTGCCGGTGTTCGGGGCAGTGTGGCCGCCAATAACGATGGCTGCCGGCGGTGTGGGCAATAGCTGCAGCCCGAACTTCTCTTTCTATCAGATCGGCTCCCGCACGCAGTGGAATGTGACCCGGGATTTCTCTCTCGGCGTGGACGTCGTCTACACAGGACTGAACACGGCATATAAGGGGCCCATTGCGAGCTACACCGCGAGCGGCAACTCGGCGATCTCCATGAATGATCAAAATACGGTGTCGGGGATTTTCCGCGTGCAGTACAACTTCGCCGCCGGCGACTAGTTTGGGCTTCATGCGTGGCTTTGCGAGCCGGCTGACGCCAGCCACGCCGCACAAGAATCCTGGGAAGACGTAAGACCGCCTGGGGCCTAGCGCCGGAGAGGATTGCAGGTCGCACGGCTTCCTTGGCATAAGGCGCGGCACTCCGTATTACAGACAAGCAGCGCCGGTAGCTCAGCTGGATAGAGCACCAGACTTCGAATCTGGGGGTCAGGGGTTCGAATCCCTTCCGGCGCGCCACTGGCTCGCCGACGCGCGCAGGTGAGCCGCGTGCCGGCCCGTCCTGTGCGCGCTTGCAACTTAGGACGCCGTGCGGTCGCCGCACTCCGCGGGGAGCTTGCGCGTCACTTCGGCGCGCCGCTTTTGCAGCACCACGCCGCCGGCAACGCCGACGCCGAACACGTAAATCCATCCTCTGCGCGCATCGAACAGGTCGGAATCGAACAGGCCGCACGTAATGGCGCTGACGGTCACCATCAGGCCGATCCAATCTGCCAGACTGTGCCCGCGAAACAGCCGCAAATGAGCGATCCACATGGCCCAAAGCGCGACGATGCCAACGCAACCAAGCTGAATTCCGATAAACAGCGTTTCCTGAAATGGATTGGTGGTCATTTCCGCCAGTGTGCCGGCTTGTCCGCGCGCTGATTGAGCAAACAACGATCCAATCGCGCCGGTGCCGTGCCCGAACCATGGCGCGCTGCCGATAAAGCCCAACGATTTTGACCAAAACACCGGTCTCGACGGGCCAAACAAATCAATGACGTTAACATGCGCCCGCAAGCCGGCGGAAGCGCCATACAGCAATGCGCATATCAAAGCGCTCGCCACCAACAAACCGATCGCAACGGCTAAGCCGAAGCGTCGCCATGCCAACAACAGCGCCAGTATGAAAATCGAAAACAATGTTTCCAGGGCAAAGATGAACCAATGGCTGGGGACCAGTAGCGCGTAGAGAATTGCGGCTAGGAAAGCGAAGGCCAAGGCCAAGAGGCCTAGAGCAGACCGCCAACGTTTGTCGAGAAATGTATCGATTGCCAGAAACGACAAAATGAAAATGCAGATGATGAATTCAACCGCTTCGGTTGTCGCGCTTTTGACTGAACTGCCATAGAACTGAAAAGTCTGCCAGATCGCCGCCGTGGCGAAATATGCTAAAAGCGCGGTGCAAGAGCCGAGAAAGCCGATGAGCAGCCAGATCGCCCGGTCGGAGCGTCGAAATTGGGCGAGCAGCAAAGGAATCGCCAAAAGCTTCAAAAAGGAGTCGAGTCCGCCCAGCCGCTCGGCCCAACCTATATTGGCCCACAGCATTCCAAGAGCGCCGAGCATGAAGAGGATGATCGGCGCGGCGCCGGCAAAAGTGGAAACCTCGCGAGAAATGGCGGACAGATTGAGCCTCATCGACGCCGCGATCAGCCACAAAACAATTAGGAAAAGCGCGGCTGAAAGCGACCACGGCAGCGAAATGACGACGGCGAGCGCCAAGAGATCGGCGCCGTGTCCGTCATAGAGCGTCTGCAGCCCGCTGACCTTAGGAATGTTTGAACTGTCATTCATTGCGAACGGCCGATGGTGGAACGCAAACCTAAAGAGTCTCGCGCAAGCGTGAAAGCCTTGTGGAAGACGCTTCTGGTTCTGGCCGTCATCCTTGGCGCGCTGGGTGCCGCGGCGCTCGCGCAGCGGACCGGCATTGGCGCGATCGAAGCCGCTCATCAACCCTCGGGGCAGTTTGTGAACGTTAAGGGCGGCCGGTTGCATCTCGTCGCGTTGGGCGAACGTGACAAGCCCGTCATTGTTTTGCTGCACGGTTCGAGCGCGAATCTGGAGGACATGCGGCTCGCTCTCGCCCCGTCCCTGTCGGCCCAATATCACGTGGTGTTGGTCGACAGGCCCGGCCACGGATGGAGCGATCGGCCTGATGGGGTGGCCGATGCATCGCCGCTGCGCCAGGCGCAGCTTATTCATGAAGCCCTGGAACGACTCGGAATAAGCAAGGCCATGATTGTTGCTCATTCTTGGGCCGCAGCCGTCGCCTTGAGTTATGCGCTCGCTTACCAGCAAAGCGTCGCCGGCCTTGTCCTGCTTGCACCGCTCGCTTATCCGCGTCCGCCCAGCGTCGCCTGGCACGACAATGTCATTTCGGCTCTGCTGGCGCAAAGTGCACGCATCGCCGACTCCCCTGTGTTCGGGGCGTTTTTTTCCCGGACACTTCTTTATCCCTTGGGGGAACTGTTGCTGCGAGCGGCGGTGCGCGGCGCATTCGCGCCGCAGCAGCCGGTGCCAGATTATATAGAACAGGCGGCAGCCGAACTGCTGTTGCGGCCCGATGCGTTCATTTGCAACGGCCAGGATCTTTCCTCGATCGACGACTTTTTGGCGAAACAAGAGCAAAATTACCGAAAGATCAGCGTGCCGGTATCGATCATCGCCGGCGACGCCGACACCGTCGTCTCGACCGACGCCAATGCCCGCCGGCTGGCAACGGCGCTTCCCCACGCAAGCCTCACGGTGCTTCCTTCCGTCGGCCACATGGTTCAATTTGCCGCGCCGGACCGGATTGTGGACGCAGCTGCCGCGATTTTGCGCGCACGCAGCGGACCGAGCGCGCCGAAATAATGAATCCGGAAGGGCCGCGCCGCGCGCCGTTGCTATCGGCAAACTGGCGCGAATCGGGGCATGGCTATATTGCCCGGAAGCAGCAAGCTGCTTTACGCTGCCGAAAGCGCCGATTTGAACGGGAACGTGGCATTTGTCCGACGTCGACAACATCGACAGCCGCACCGGCCCGCTGGTGAGCGTGGTCGTTCCCGTATTCAATGGAGAGAAAGTCGTCAGCCGCGCTTTGCGCAGCGTGCAGGCCCAGACCTACGCCGACTTTGAAGTCGTGGTCGTTGACGACGGCAGCACCGACCAAACCGCCGCTCGCATCGCGGAAATCGCCGACGGCCGCTTCAATTGCATTCGGCATCCGCGGAACCGCGGCGCGGCCGCCGCCAGAAACACGGGGGTTGCGGCGGCGCGCGGCCGGTGGATCGCATTCCTCGATTGCGACGATACCTGGGCGGCGGACAAGCTCGCGCGGCAGATCGAATCTCTGAAATCGTCCGGCGCGGCCGCGTGCGCCAGCGGCTATCGCTTGCATAAGAACGGGCGAGAGCGGCTCTTTGACGTGAAGCTCACGTCGCGGCAGTTCCGTCGCGAGATTCTGTTCGGTTGCACGATCTCGCCCGGCTCCACCCTGGTGGTCGACCGCGGGGTGTTCGCGGACATCGGCATGTTCGATGAGTCGCTGCCGCGGCTGGAAGACTGGGATTGGCTGCTGCGGTTCTCCAAACGCTACGACATGACCTTTGTGCCCGCGCCGCTCGCCGACGTGTATGTACAGCCGCGATCGCACCGGCAGGATGTCGCCGAAGTCACCGGCGCGCTCGATCGAATCCGCCGCAAGCACGTGCCGCGCGCGTCGCTGCGCACAGGCCTGCGCCTGCGCAGCTCGATCCTGGTGGAGAAGGCCGGAATGCACTACCGCGCCGGACGGCCCCTGGCGGCGGCGGGCTATGTCATTGCCGCATTGTTCGTCTATCCGTTCCGGAACCTCGCCTTCTTCCGCATGCTCTGGCGTTCCGTCAAAAGGAGCGCCGCCCCTCGATCGGAAGACCAACCTCACCTCGTGAGCGGCAAGCTGGAGCTGACCGCAAGCGAGCACGAACGAGCATGAGCCTTGGTTGATATTCCGCATTCCGCTTCACCGTTGCAGACGCGAGCGGCGTTGCCGGCGGCGCAGCGGCTCAGCCTGTTCTTGCGCAAATCGTTCATGTGGGCCTGGCTCGATACGATCTGCCAGTATCGCCGCTCCCGCATCGGCCCGTTCTGGGAGACGATCAACGTCACGGTCATGATCGCAGGCCTGACATTGGTCTCATCGGCCGTATTCGGCGGCAATCTCATCGGGCACATGGGCTATATCGGCGCCGGCGTGATTGCCTGGTCGGCCATCAGCGCGCTGATCACCGAAGGGCCCAGCATCTTCGTGCGCTACGGCTCGCTGATCACCAACACCAATATCGACGTCGACGTTTATGTGGGGCGGACCGTTTTCAAGATCATGATCACCTTCGCGCATCATTTGATCATCTATGCGGTTGCCGTGGCGTGTTTGATCGTGCCGTTCGGCTGGAACAGCCTGCTGGCGCTTCCCGGCATCGCGCTCGTTTTCGCCAACGGCTATTGGCTGGCGACGGTGCTCGCCTTCGTCTGCGCCCGTTTCCGCGATGTCGAGCTGATCGTGCGCAATTTGCTGCAGCTTGCTTTTTTTGTGACGCCGGTGTTCTGGGATTACACGCAGGTCGCGGCCGACCGCCGCTTCATCGTCGACTACAACGTTCTGTTTCACTTCCTCGAGATCATCCGCGCGCCGCTGCTCGGCGAGGTTCCGGCGGCGCGCAACTACGCAGTCGTCGCTGCCGTCACGGTGGTCGGCAGCGTGCTCGCCTTTGTCGTGCGGCGCCGCATGCGGCGCGAGCTCGCGTATTTTGTTTGAGAAGTCGCGGGCTCGGCGATGACCTACGTCCGTCTCAGCAAGGCGAATGTTGAAATTCCGGTCTACGACAGCCACTCGCTGCGCCTGATCAAGCTGCCGTCGTTCCGGCGCAGCAAGGTCGGCACGCAAACCATCACCCGCGCCGGCGGCGTCATGCGCATGCATGCGCTGAAGGACCTCGATCTCGACCTCGCCGAAGGCGATCGCGTCTGCATCATCGGCCACAACGGCGCCGGCAAGACCACGCTGCTGCGGCTGATCGCGCAGATCTATTCGGCGACGAGCGGCGTCGTGGATATCAGCGGCAGGGTGTTCGCGCTGCTCGGCGCGAGCCTTACGCTCAACCCCGACGCCACCGGCTATGAGAACATTTCTCTCGTCGCCGCGATCCAGGACTGGCCCGCCGAGTGCGTTCCCGATTATGTGCGCAACATCGAGGAGTTCACCGAGCTTGGCGAATATCTGTCATTGCCGACGCGCGTCTATTCGGCCGGCATGTTGATGCGGCTTGCGGTCGCATTGGCGACTCTGCGCGCCCCCGACATTTTGTTGATCGACGAGGGCATCGGCGCCGGCGACGCCGATTTCCAGCGCAAGATGCAGGCGCGCGTTCAGCAGTTTGTCGGCCGCGCCAAGATTCTCTTGCTCGCTTCGCATTCACGCGAGCTTTGCCGCGCGCTGTGCAACAAGGCGCTGCTGTTGTCGAAGGGCAGGGCGGTTTACTTTGGTGGCGTGGAGGAGGGGTTTGCGGAGTATGGGAAGTTGAGCCACTGAGACAGTTATCCGCTGCTTCTCAGCTTAACTGCACATCAATTGGTTTCGCGCGCGGCAAAAATGGCCGCTCTTTGGGAATACAATAGAGGATCGTTTCGTTGGAAATGAAATGATAGTTCCTCACGAAAAATCGATAGCCCTTTAACGATCGGGCCAAATATATCGGAATATCAAGAAACTGGTCTGGGGTGTGGTAAATAGAAATTGCAAGGTTTGGCCGAAACCTTGTCACAGTATTAATGGCTCCGTTTAGCGCCCTCTCTTCCGCGCCCTCGATATCCATTTTTATGTGGTCAAGGCGAGATATCGAAAGCTCTTCAGCTAAGAAATCCAACGTAACGGCGCGGAATTCCTGGAGCGGCGCACCTTCGATCCGCTTGTCGATGCGATTGCCCGCCGCCATACCGCTAGCCTCTACCGGCAGATTCAATGTGCCGTTGGAATCATGCAGCGCCGCGGCTATTTCGATAATAGTCGCAGGCGACTGAGCGATGGCAGTGCTTACATCCGGCGTGAGATATTTATGTCCGAGAGGATCGATGTTGACGCAGACTCCACGCTGGCCGAGATGAGCCAAGTAAAATTCTAGCTCCGAACCCCCATGGACGCCGCAATTGAAGACCACATCGTCCGGCTGAATCCTGACGTAGTCGGTATACTGCAAGCCGCTATAAAGACCGCGTGCCCAATGTTTCCAGCAGGCCAGTGGTTCGGCGGAAAATGCTATTCGAAAATCTTCTAGGCTTGCCTCGTCTGCCAATGCCCGCAGCACCTCGTTGTACCGCTTTTCCGCATCAGGCTTTGAAGTTCGACGCGACGGGGCATATCGCGCAATATCCGGCTGAAATTGGCCTGCTTTAAATTGTCCAAAAAAATCTCCGAATTCGGCCATGAATTTTTCGAGCCGCGACCGCGACATGCGAACGATTCCAGCGTCATCTTTCCAAATCAAGTCCATGGGCGTGGCCACGAACTCGTGATATGAGCCTCCCAATGGAAAGACTAGTGCTTTCTGTTTAATTCCATTGGCTCTTGCGGTTTTCAAAATCTCGCGCCATCGACATCCGCAAAGAACCAACAGAGTGGTTGCTGCGCCTAAAGACTCGGCAAAACTCACATCGGCACGAACGATTGTGAGCATCATACGAAGAGACCGGCAATTGTCTTGACCAAGTGGAAAGAGAACGGCGGATGGGGGAATATCGGCCGGCGTTCGAGCGACCAAGTAGCCAAGGTCATTTGACAGTGAATCGGTTTTCATATTCTAACGGCCCTTAGCAGCGCGACAACGCGGCCTGCTTTCTAGTCACTCGTGACAGCAGTTTTGTTCCGTGTTGTAATTGCATTGGGGTGCTCGCGCGAGAAGGGCGACAAGCGGTGATAGCAGATTTGGCCGAGCGATATTACCAGGACGGCGTCGCGGCCGAATTGCGCGGTGATATTTCGTCGGCCATTGCTGCACACAAACAGGCGCTCGCGTCAGATCCATCCCATGTCCACGCGATTGCAGCGCTCGGGAGGCTACGTTTTGTGCCGCCGGCGCAGCCATTTTTGGATGAGCTCAGAAGGCACTTCACGGCACGAATCTGCGAGGTGATGCTGGAAATTCGTAATCCTTGCAATTACCGATGTTTTTATTGCGTTGCCAAGGGACACAATAATGAGCCAGTCCAAGATTTGGAGATCGACAAGATCGAACAAATCTATAAGGGAATTCATGCTGATCTGATTGTGACGCAGCTTGAGTGTGGCGGCGGTGAGCCGACCGTTCATCCTCAATTTCCAGACCTCATTCGACTTGCCAGCAAATACGGTGCGGTTTCATTTCCTTCGAACAACTCGCAAAATCCAGAGCGCTGGCTTCCAAAAGAAACGGCCAAACGAATTCTCGTCCGCTCGGCCTTGCATCCTGAATCGGAATCCGAAGAACGGCTCGAGCGCTATCTTAGATATGCTCGATTTCTGATGGATGCTGGATGTTCATTTACCGCTACGTTCATTTCGCACCCAACGCGAATTGCAAAAATTCCCGAATACCGCAAAAGGTTCAGTGAGTTCGGAATCTCGCTGGTGCCAGTTCCATTCATTGGTGAGTACGAAGGCCGCAGCTATCCGCATGCGCACACGCAAGAGGAAAGGCAGCTGCTTGGCCTGCAAGATGACAACACCCCGTGGCTTCGACGCATACAGCCGCATGCGAACCGCATCCGGAATTTCAGGGGTATTCCGTGTTTGGCCGGGGCGCAAAGTCTTTACATCACGGGCAAGGGAGATCTGCGTCGTTGCACATATGATCTTCGCAAGCTCGATCGACCCTTGGAGAAAGCGCAACCTTGCGGGGTCAAGTCCTGTGGGTGTGGCTTGCTGTTGGATCAGCTGAATACGCTTTCCACGCCCGACGTGCACAACTACTGGGGTTCGTTTGTCGGATTGAAACCAGTTCGGTTCAATGCGCAAGAATCAGCGCGTTCACACGGCTACGCATCGTATGACGACGCGATGACGGTAGAGCAAATCAGAATGTACGATGCGCTGATGGCTGCTTATGGCAAGGACGAGTACCCAGAGTAGTTGTATCGGTTTCGATCCAAACGCTGCGGAACGGGTGGCTCCCTCAGCATCAGCGCGGCGATGATAATTTCACCACCAAAATATTTTGCGCTGCCACTTTGCTTTGAAGGCTTTGATATCGGCCTCTGAATAGAAATGACGTACGTAGGGATCGTCATAGATCGCGGCGCAAATATCGCGTGGCACCTTGAATCTGGCTAAAAACTCTTTGTAAAATTCGGCGTAGCTCTTTTCCGTTGAAAGATTGGTGTTAATCAGTTCGATGTTTTCGCGGCCGGTCAACGCCGCAAGCGCCGCCGCCAATTTCGGGCCTGCGTCCTCGAACCGATACAGCAAGAGCGATCGGTTCTCGTTCGCGATCAGTGTGAAGCCTCGGTCGCGATCGAACGAGGTGCTAAGAATGTCAATGCCCGCCGCAGCGGTGAGCTCATCTTGAAAAAAAGAATGAAATTGCTCCCACGGCAGCACCGTCGGATGCTGATTTACAATACGTTGTAGCCGATGCGTTATGTGATGGGCGAAAAGTTCTATCAACTCGCCGGCGCTTGTCGTTTTGAACTGTGCAAATCCGGGAAACGTCGCCGGAATTGCCTGGAACACGGCCGCCACAGTTCGTCCGATCGGTTCCCGCACGCCCGAAAGCAGCGCCAATTTGCCTCCGGAATCTGTAACGAATGCAATTTCTTGCGCCAATTTCTCGGCACACTCTGCCTGGAAGAGCAGGGATTCCCTGAACTCGTCTGAATAGTCTGAGTAGTATGCGGCTTGTGCCATCTGCCGCGTCGAGCTGATGCTGTCGGATGAGATGAAGTGTGTTCGACGAACCTGAACAGTGGGATGGCATGAAAGGAGGGTCTGCTCGACCGTTTGCGTCGCCGTCTTTTGCATCGACAATACGACGAACAGGTCATAACCCAAATCATGCTGGCGGGCCGACAATCGCACGCCGCCTGCGCGATAACTTGCAAGCTGCCGGATGGTTACTTCCGGCCTTGGCCCGTCGGTCGAAATGGTCCGAAGCACAACGGCATGCGTGTCCGTTGCATTCGGGATGGTCAACGCCAGTACGGTTTCGCCGACCCCAACGATCCTTTCGGCTGTGGTGAGCTTCGTCAGCGTGGCGTCCACTCCCGCTACACCGATGGAACCGTGTCGCACGGAAAGCCCCAATCGCACAGCTAAGTCTGTCACCTCTGGAGGCAGAGCGTCATGATGGAGCGGTAAGAGAACGCCATATGACCATTGCCGCGCTGGCATGGACACGGTGAATTGCTGATCCGGCCCCAGTGCGGCGTCGTTGCAAAGGCCGTAGTTTTCGAGCGAAATGACGCCCGGCGTAGGCTCCGCCTCATTTCTCTCGATAAGCGGCGACTTCAAACCTGGGTACCTCCTAGGGTCTGCCATCAGTCTCCTCTAAAGCGTCTCGCCGCAACCTTCATCGTTGGGCATCGTATAGTCAGGTCGGCGGATTCCAAGAATATGATTTCTTTGCCTCGTAGCACGCGAGCTTTGCCGCGCGTTGTGCAAAAAGATGCTGTTGAGTCGAAATACGGGGCGGTCTACTTTGGCGGCGTGGAGGAGGGTTTTGTCCGCAAGCTGAGGCACTAACACATCATTGCATTGCGTGGCGTCGCGAGACGCCGGGGGCGCACCTATGATGTTCAAGCGTCTGCTGTGGGCGCTACGGCTGGGCCTGCCGTCTTCGGCGGACTCGCGGCCGAGAGTCGTCGCTCACGCGCGGATAACGAAAGCGGTCGCGCTCAATGCCGGCCGTTGTCGCATAGACGGTGGCAAGGCCTCGATCGTCACCGATCCGACCTCAGGCGGCTATTCGGCCTTCATCCCGGTAGTGATACGCCGCACCCTTCGTGGCCCGGCGGTGCTTCACTGCGACATCGACCTGCGCGAGGGCTCCGTCGGGCTCTGCGCCGTGCGCCCCGATCACAGCTTCATTGCCGAGCGGGTGGCGGCGCGTGTTGGCGCGCAGCAGCTTGAATTAGTCGTCCCCAGGATCGAGGAGCTTGGAGGCCTTCTCGTGCGCAACGCACTGGTAAACGGGAGGCGCTCGCGTGTCGACCTCGTGTCGGTTGCGGCGGCCGCGATTGCGCGGGATTCCCTCCTGCTGCTGCGGCGCGAACGGCCAAGCCGCCGGCTCAAACTGCCGCTGCGCGAATGTCGGCAGGATGCGGCGGGCAGCGTCGACCACGATCGGGTCACGACATACGCGTCGATCGATAGCGCGAGCCTGGCGGTCATCGTTGTTGATGTGTGGGAGGAGCTCAACTCGCCGGTCTACCGCCAGGTGACCGACAAAATTGCCGACATGCTGCAACGGCTGCGCGCACTTGGCATCCTAATCGTCCACGCGCCGCACGATCAGCCAATTCATCCTGCCGCGCGGCCGCTGGAAAGGGAAACGGTGCTGGCGGGCGAGGTTTTCGATACGGATTTCATC
Organism: Pseudolabrys sp.; assembly: GCA_035652735.1. Taxonomy (GTDB): domain Bacteria; phylum Pseudomonadota; class Alphaproteobacteria; order Rhizobiales; family Xanthobacteraceae; genus Pseudolabrys. Next base: position 35,182 of record DASRDF010000057.1, read on the forward strand.
GCCACCACACTACGTGAGGCCGGAGTGACGCACTTGCTTTACATGGGTTATCATTCGAACATGTGCCTGTTGACGCGCAGCATCGGCCAGTTGGAGATGCGCAAGCAGGGCTTTCACACCGTCCTGGTCCGCGATTTGTCCTTGGCCAAAGAAACAGAGGAATCGGTCGACGGCGGCTGGTTCCACAAGGCCGCCGTCCATTTCGTGGAAATCAATGGAGGCAAGACAATTTCAGCGGCTGAGTTGGCATCGGCTCTTGCTGAGTAATCGCTAGGTTTCGAATGTCAGAGCAATTAGCGACGAACAATCTGCCGCAAAGTGAGTCTTTTGATCCTCTGTTTCCGCTGCTCCCGCCGCATCTTTTTGCGGTCGTCAGCTGGGGCGCTGCGGCGACACGCTGGTTGGCGAAGACACTTGATTCTCATCCAGAGATATTTGCCACGTACCATATGCACAACAGCATCGGCGATGTCTCGCTGAGAGGCCCGCAAATTATGCGGACGATCGCCCGGTTGTCTAAAACATACATCCTTGGCGGTGATGTGCACGGCATTGCCCGCGACGAGATCCCCGTCTTACGGCATCTGCTTGGTAATCGGTTTGTCAGTGCGGTCGTCGTGCGAGACCCAATCCCACGCTTGAAGAGCCAATTTGCATTGTTCGAACAATACGCCGGGACTCGGCATTGGACCGGCCTAGACTACCTCGATCCGATGCTTGATCGAGTCGGCCTAAAAAAGGAGGACGCCACTTATAAAGAACTACTGGTCCTTCATGGTGCAAATTCGCTCAATTCCATAATCGAAGAACAACGAGTTGGCCGCATATTTCGCAGCGAAGATCTGACGTCGAATCCGGACACGCTGGTCGATCTCGTTGCAGAGCTTTCGCGGGGCGCGATATTGGCTTCTGACGAATGGGTGGCGACCGCGATCGCTCTATCTCCGGCGAACGTCCGTATCGGCGCCGATCCGCGCCCTTTGAATGACTGGCACAAGCAGGTGATACGCGCCGTCGTCGATCCGGCCGCGTGGGAACTCTATGAGCAACTTGGCTATGAGCGTCCTGACTTTGTCAGACGAATCGAGATTTAATGGTGCGGATCATAAACTTAGAGTGGCCTTTGCTGAGGATAAGGGCTACTCGTCGCATGACGACGGTGCTGCGTAGAACACACCATGAGCTTTGCTGGATTTGCTGAAAACTCTTATCAAACGGGTGTCGCTGCGGAAATCCGCGGGGACTGCAGCCTTGTTCGCGGGCCGATTCAAGAGAGCGACGTTTTGCCGTGCCAGACGATTCCCACCTAAGCGTCGTCGCAATCTCCCGCAACGACGACCACGGCGGAGACATGCTCGGCCGCATGCAGCATTTCGTCGATGGCTTCATCGCGCAATGCCGCAAGCATCGGCTTGTGGCCGAACTGATTCTGGTCGAGTGGAATCCGCCCCGCGAAAAGCCGCCGCTGGAGGAAGCGCTGAGATGGCCGGAGGACTTCGGCCCGGCAACGGTGAGGATCGTAACCGTGCCGCCGGAGGTTCATGCAAAATTTCCGCATGGCAATGCCCTGCCGCTATTCCAGATGATCGGCAAGAATGTCGGCATTCGCCGCGCGCGCGGTCGCTATGTGCTGGCGACCAACATCGACATCCTGCTTGATGATATGACCGTTCGATATCTGCGGGATCAATTGCGACCGGGGGTCATGTTGCGGGCGGATCGCTACGACGTGCCTGGCGACCTCGTCAAAAATATCCCATTCGATCAGGTTATCGCCGAGTGCCGCAGCCGCTTTTTTCAGATCAACACACGCTTCGGTACTTACGACGTGAGACAACGACGCTTCGTCAGCATGGGCGACAGCCTCGAAGCGCGTATGCTTGCATTTTATGCTGAAATCCGTGCGTTCGGCCCCGTGAAGCCCCTGCGCCGCGGATTGCGGTGCATATTGGGGGCTGTCTCGGACGGCGCCAAAGCGTCATACCGCTGGCCGGCTCGCCTATGCCGCTTGCTGATCCAACTGATTAGCGCCGCCGCGAGGCGATCTGGCGCATCGGTTGCAAGACTTTATCGGACGCGCGCGAGGGCGCTCGTCGCATGGCGTGACATTTTTGTATTGGTGCCGCGCGCTTTGGCCGGTGCGATTCATCTCTGCCCCTGGGCGGCGATGAAAGTAACGGGCTTCCTACGCCGCGAGATTCCCAAAATCGTCCCGCTGCGAACAATGCCGAATCGGGGTTATTGGTACGTTCGCCGCACTCTACGGCGGATGGACCAATATCTTACTCCACGGATGCCAAAACCTTTGCGTTTGCTGCGTGCCGTCATACGCTGGTTGATAGAGAAATGCGCCAACGCGCGGACCAGGGCAAAGTCCGCCGTCAACGCTGCCCTAATGTCTTTCAGCAACGTCTGGCGCATGATGCGCCGGTCTGGCGCGAAACCGTGGCATATCATGCGCCGGATCGGCAGCAAAGCCGGGCGTTTCATGCGCCCAGTCGGATTCATGCGGCCGATCTCGACCGCCGAGCGCCTGTTCGCGCTCTCGCGACGGCTGCATACAAACGCTTGTGGCGACTTCACTTTGCTCGCTCGCGAGGATTGGTTTCGCTTGCGTGGCTATCCTGAATGGCCAATCTTTTCGTGGCACATCGACTCGGTGTTCATGTTCGCCGCCAATGCCCACGGCATCCGAGAGATGACGCTCGGCCCGAAGTGCCGGATTTATCATATTGACCACAGCAAAGGATCGGGGTGGTCCCACGACGGTGCAGCCCAGCTGTTTGCGCGGCTCGACAGCAAAAGCATTCCATATCTGACCAACGAGGATGTAGCGCAGCTGCAAGCCAGTTTTGCGTTTGACCCGTCCTCGGCGATCGCTAATGAATCAACTTGGGGTCTGGCGGATGTCGATTTGCCCGAACGCGAGGTCGTGCCAGCGAAAACACGGTTCGCAAATGCGGATCGACCAACCACAAGCCGGATGACCGGCGAGCGGCAGGTCGATACGGCAAACACCGGTTAGGGAGCGGCTTTGATGGCGTTCGAACTTGTTTCGGTCGACGACGTCCGCACCTACTGGGATGCGCGGCCATGCAATCTGCGTCACTCGCGCAAACCGGTGGGCAGCCGCGAGTATTTCGACGAGGTCGAAGCACGCAAATATTTGGTCGAGCCGCACATTCCGGCGTTTGCCGATTTTCCGCACTGGCACGGCAAGCGGGTGCTGGAAGTTGGCTGTGGTATCGGCACGGATACTGTCAGTTTTGCGCGGCACGGCGCTCGCGTAACCGCCGTCGATCTTTCCGAAAAATCGTTGGCGATTGCACGGCAGCGCGCGCAGGTTTTCGGTTTGAGTGACCGCGTCGAGTTTTATCAGGCGAACGCCGAGCAATTGTCTGCAGTGCTGCCGCTTGCACAATACGACCTGATCTATTCGTTCGGCGTGATCCATCACAGCCCGCATCCTGACCGCATCCTCAAGGAACTACGCCGCTATCTGGCGCCCGGCGGAACGCTCAAAGTGATGGTGTACCATCGCCGCTCCTGGAAAGTTTTCTGGATTTTGCTCACGTATGGGCGCGGCCGGTTCTGGGATCTAGATCGAATTATTGCCCGGCACTCCGAAGCGCAAACCGGTTGTCCTGTGACATACAGCTACACTCGCGCCGGAGGGCGGCGTCTCCTCGAAGCTCAGGGCTTTCGCCTGACGGAAGTCGGCGTCGACCACGTGTTTCCTTATCGCATCTCCGACTATGTCGAATATCGATACGTGCGCGAATGGTACTTCCGCTGGATGCCGAAAGCGTGGTTCCGCAAATTCGAACGCATGTTCGGCTGGCATCTGCTGCTGACGGCGGAAGCGGCCTAGCGGTCGATTTCAACCGTACCTTCGCCGCGCCCGATGCTCACCATCTTCTCCATCCCCAAAACCTTCGCAGGGCACATCGGCATCATCCAGGACAACGCCATCGGTAGCTGGGCGCGGCTCGATCCGTCTTGCGACATCGTCCTCGTCGGCGACGATCCGGGCGTCGCCGAGGCTGCGGCGCGGCACAAGGTGCGGCACGAACCGCACATCGAGCGCAACGAATTCGGCACGCCGGTCATCGCCGATCTCTTCGCCCGCATGGACGCGCTGACGCGCCATCCGCTGCTCGCATTCGTCAACGCCGATATCATCCTGCTCGACGATTTTCTGCCGGCCGTTCAGGCGATCGCCCGCGCAACGGCGGCCGCATCCGCGCCCGCCCGCTTCCTCGCCGTCGCCAGCCGGTTTAACTGCCGCATCGATGCGCCGCTCGCCTTCGAGCCCGGCTGGCAGGCGAGGCTGCGCGCGCGCGCGCGGAAAGAGAACCGGATGTATCCGGCCGGTGGCAGCGATCTCTTCGTCTATCCGCGCGGCCTCTTTGCCGCGGTGCCGCCCTTCGCCATCGGCCGCGGCTACTGGGACAATTGGCTGATGCGCGAGGCGCGCCGGCGCGGCGATCTGATCGACCTGACCGCGGTCGTGACCGCGGTGCACCATTTCCATGGCTACGACACGGTGGCCGGCCTGCCGCCGGCCGGCGCCGCGAGCGATAGGCACGTCTATGAGACGCAGGAGGGTCGGCGCAATCTGGCGCTCGCCGGCGGCCGGGCCCGCCTATATACGGTGTACGACTCGACAAAAATTATGAGCAAAAACAAGGGATTGCATAGCCGTTGGCACCCCGTGCATGTACGCCGTCAGGTCAAGGCCGTGCTGCGCCGCCAGATCAAGTCACGGTTGGTGCCAGTGAAATAAATTCGGAGACGAAGCTCTTCATAACGCATTACGGCGGTTGTGTTTTTCCGAATCGGCGAATAAAAATCCTCTGACGGTCCGGGGGGAAAGGCCCATGCACATCTCGGTTGTCGGCCTGGGGAAGCTGGGCGCGCCGTTGGTGGCTGTTCTGGCGAGCAAAGGCTTCCATGTCACTGGCGCCGACAAAATTCCCGCGCAGGTAGCAGCGCTCGAGGCGCATCGCGCGCCGGTCGCAGAGCCGGGCCTAGGGCAATTGATCGCTCAATCCGCCGCCCGGATCGAGGCCACCACCGACGTCAAACGCGCGGTCGTGGGCAGCGAGGTGACCTTTGTGGTCGTGCCCACGCCAAGCGGCAAGGACGGGAAATTTTCCAACGCCCACGTGCTTTCGGCGATGCACGAGATCGGCGGCGCGCTGCGCGGCAAGAGCGGTTACCATCTGGTCGTGGTTACCTCGACCGTTATGCCCGGCGCGACGGGCGGCCCGATCCGCCACGCGCTCGAGACCGCATGCGGCCGGCCGGTCGGGCCCGATCTCGGCCTCTGTTACAATCCGGAATTCATCGCGCTCGGCAACGTGATCCACGACATGCTGAATCCCGACTTCGTCCTCATCGGCGAATCGGACAAGCGCGCCGGCGATCTGCTGGCCTCGATTTACGCCCGTGTATGCGACAACCGCCCCCAGCTTCGACGCATGAATCTGGTGAATGCGGAGGTGACCAAGATCGCGGTCAATTCCTTCGTCACCACGAAGATTTCCTTTGCCAACATGGTGTCGGAAATTTGCGATCGTCTTCATGACGCCGATGCCGGCGAAGTCCTGCGTGCGGTCGGCAGCGACTCGCGTATCGGCGGTAAATATCTGGCGCCGGCGCTCGGCTACGGAGGTCCGTGTTTTCCGCGCGACAACGCGGCTTTTACCAGCCTCGCGCGCGCAGCGGGCGCGTCCGCCGATATCGCAGAAGCGACGGACGTCATCAATCGGCGGCAGGTCGCCCGTGTCGTCAAACTTGTGCGCAGCCTGTTGCCGCGCGGCACAGTCGGCGTGCTGGGCCTGTCGTACAAGCCAGACACCGCGGTCGTCGAAGAGAGTCAGGGGATTGCGATTGCGTCGCAGCTCTCAGGCAAGGGATATCACGTGATCGCCCACGATCCTTTGGCCGGCGATACGGCGCATGCGGTGCTCGGTACTGCTGTTGAAGTGACCGCTGAGCCGGAGACGTGTGTCGCCCGCGCCGACATTTTGGTGATCGCCACGCCCTGGCCGAATTACAAGAATATTCCGCCGGCTGCGTTTCGGCGCGAGCGGCAGCAGTTGATCGTCATCGACTGTTGGCGCTTGCTGCCGCTCGATCAATTCTCCGAGGTCGCCGACATTGTCCATCTCGGCAAAGGCTCCGCACCAGGGCAGCAACCTTACGCTGCCGTGGCGATCGCTTAGGTTACGCTCGTGGACCAGATCGTGCCCATAAACACCGGCGCCCACGACACCGTTGTCGTTGCCGGAGGCGGCGGTTTTATCGGCGGTTGGCTGGTGCGCCATTTGCTTGAAAGCGGCTTCCGCCGCGTTCGCGCCGTTGATGTGAAGCCGCTGCACGAATGGTTCCAGTGTCTTCCCGAAGCCGAAAACGTCGTCGCCGATCTGCGCGACTTGTCCAACTGCCGCCGCGCATGCCGCAATGCCAGTCACGTCTTTAATCTTGCGGCCGATATGGGCGGCATGGGATTCATCGAGAATCACAAGGCCGAATGCATGCTGTCGGTGCTGATCAACACGCATATGTTGATGGCGGCACGCGAGGCCCGCGTCGCGCGGTATTTCTTTTCATCCTCGGCATGCGTTTATGCGGCTGACAAGCAAACGTCGGCGCAGGTCACCCCTTTGCGCGAAAAAGACGCATACCCCGCTTCGCCGGAAGACGGCTATGGTTGGGAAAAGCTCTTTTCCGAGCGAATGTGCCGGCATTTCTCCGAAGATTTCGGGCTGGTAACGCGCGTCGCCCGCTACCACAACGTTTACGGTCCGCTCGGAACCTACGATGGCGGCCGTGAAAAAGCTCCCGCCGCGCTGTGCCGAAAGGTCGTCGAAGCAAAAGTCTCGGGCCGTCACGACATCGAAATTTGGGGCGACGGCGAACAGACCAGAAGCTTCATGTACATCGACGATTGTCTGAAGGGCACCTTGATGATCGTCGAGCACGATATCGGCGAGCCCATCAATCTCGGATCATCGCGACTCGTGACGATCAATCAGTTGGTCGACATCATCGAGCGCATCGCCGGAATTAAGTTGCGGCGGCGTTATAATTTGGCGGCGCCAAAGGGGGTGCGCGGCCGAAACTCGGATAATACGCTCATCCGCCGGTATCTCGGCTGGGAGCCGTCTGTTCGTTTGGAAGAAGGCCTCGAAAAGACCTACCGCTGGATTTTCGATCAGGTTGCCGGACAACCCCGGCGGCGGGCCGTTTATTGATGGTCGTTCGCGCTTATAGTCCATAAGGGCCGAACGTTCAGACGTCACTTACGCGAAACCGGCTTTTCCTTTCTATTCTATCAGCCGGCGGTCCAATCATCTGCGCGAGAGCTTGCAGCTGCGAACGCGCTTTCAGGCCGCCTCGGTCTTAATTTAGAATAGCGGATAGGGGGGCGCTTGCTTGCCAGTCGCTTCAAGCGGCGCGTCAGCGATTGCAGCGGAAAAGGCGCCGACCGCCGATGAAAACCGTCTTGGTCTTTGTCGCTCTGTTGTGCCTCGCCGCCTGGACTGCCTTGGCGCAGGGGCGCGACCCGATCCGTCACGGTCGTGCGCTCGCCAAGGAATTCTGCGCCCGCTGCCACGCCGTGAGCCTGTACGACCGCAGCCGCAACCGCGAGGCGCCGCCGTTGCGCACTCTCGGCCGCACCGTCGATCTCGACCAGTTCGCGCGCGCGCTCAGCCGCGGCCTGCCGTCTACACATCCCGATATGCCGCAGTTCAAATTCCACCTCGACGACGCGCGCGACCTGCGCGATTACCTGCGGACGATTCAAGAATGATCAGCGATCGAGCGTGAGCTCGCTGCTTTTCGCACGCGAGACGCAGATCATGATGTGATCTTTGCGCTCGTGTTCGGCGAGCACCAGGTCGCGATGGTCGGCTTCGCCGGCAAGCATTTTGGTGCGGCAGGTGCCGCAGGTGCCGGTTTCGCACGAGCTCGGCACGTCGAGGCCGTTTTCGCGCAAAACCTCCAATATCGTCTTTGTTACGGGCACCTCGACCAGCTTGCCGCTACGGGCGAGCTGCACGCGGAACGGCGTGTCGCCGGCTTTGTGTGTCTCGGCCTCGCTGAACGCCTCGAAATGCACGGCGGTCGGCGACCAATGGTCAGTCATGCGGCGCACGGCTTCCATCAGCGGCCGCGGCCCGCAGCAATACAGGTGCTCGCGGTTCTTGCGCTCGGCCAGGATCGGCTGCAAATCGAGGGAGCAGGCAGGATCGCCCTGGTCGTGATGAATCACCACCTTGCCGGCGAATTCCGGCAGCGAGAGCTCCTCGGCAAAGGCCGTCGTTTCCGGCGAGCGGGTGCAGTAGAACAGGCGGAAGCGCTTGCTCTGCTTCTGCACCTCTTTGATCATCGCCATGATCGGAGTAATGCCGATGCCGCCGGCAATGAACAGGAAATCCTGCGCGCGCGGCGGCAGGCCGAAATCGTTGATGGGCGGCGCCACCAGCAGTTGGTCGCCGGCCTTGACGCGGTCGATCAGCGCGCAGGAGCCTCCGCGCCCGTTCACTTCACGCTTGATGGCCACCTGATAGCGGTCGTGCTCGGCCGGATCGTTGCACAGCGAATATTTGCGCAGCGGGCCGTCGGGGACGCGGATGGTGATGTGCGCGCCGGCGGAGAATTCCGGCAGCGGCTTGTCGCCGGGATCGCGAAATTCAAACAAATGGATGCCGTCGGCAATCCTGTCGTTGCGCGTCACGCGCAACGGCATCATGGCAGGTTGTTCGAAACTCATGGCGACGCCCGGAAGACCAAAATCGGCCTTCACATGGCAAGTCCGCCGCCGCGCTGCAAGAGAAACATAATCTGCGTCCCGCCCGCATGCCGGTAGCGGCATGCTCGTCCGCCGCCGCGGCACAGGATACGCATTCAGGAGTGCCGTTTTTTCACGGCGAACAGACGATTGGGAGCGGCGGCGACGACCGCCCGGTCGCGTTCGAGCGCGCGCACCACGGTCTTGGTCGAGCGGCGCCCGGCCACGCGGCAGCGGTAGATGGTGATGCCGGTGAGCATGAAGGTGTGCTGTTCGAGCGCGACCAGGCGGTAGCGGAGCGCCAGCGCCGGCAGGTCGGCGGGCGCGGCTGAACGGGCCAGCCGGATCAGGATTTCCGCCGCCGCGGCCTGCGGCTGCACTGCGTGCCTGTGGCGTGCTGGCTGCGCCTGCGCGGGGCACAACGTGGTTGTTACGGCAAGCACGGCTGCGGCCGCGACGGTGCAACGCGCGCGCATAGCCGGCCTCATTGCGCGCTGACGATGAAGGCGACGATCTTGTCCTGATGCAGTCTGTTCACGAGACCATCGAGCTCGGCTTTGGGCAGCGCGCTATCCGCGACCTTCACCTTGTAGAGGCCACCCGGCGCTGGCCCGGACACGATCGACAATTTGTTGGCTTGCAGAAATTTGTTGACGTCGTCGACGCTTGCTTGCGGCGCGAAGCGCACAAAGGTGAACGCGCCAGCGCCCGGCGCGCCTGCGGGTGCCGAAGCGGTTTGATAGCTGCCTTGGTTGAGCGCCAGGCCGACGATGACGCCTGCCTGCAGCAGGATGGCGACCACTGCAATGCTTCCGCCCAAGGCGAGCGTGCGCGGGCGCAGGTCCGCAATCCACAGCGACAGGCGGGCGCCGAGATTGAGCGGCGCCGCCACGCGTTTCGGTTCGGCATCGATCGCGGAAAACAGCTTTTCCATCGCGTGCGCGGACGGCGCGCCCAGGCTCTCGTTCAAGCCGATGGTCTCGCCCAGCTCCTCGCGCACCAGAGCGTAGCGGCGCGCCAGTTCGGGATCGCGCGCCAACGCTTCCTCGACGCGCTGGGCATCGCGGCGGCTCAAAGTGCCGGCTGCGTGCCAAGGCAGCAGCAATTCGATCTCGGAGGTTTCGTGTCCGTCGCTGTTCATGGCCAACCTCGGTCGACGCCTTTGTCCTTCAACAGCTCCGCCAATTTCTTGCGCGCGTAGAACATGCGCGTCTTCACTGTCGCCTCCGGAATACCGACGATCGCGGCGGCCTCCTCGACCGATTTCTCGTGGTAGTACACCAGATCGATCACTTCCCGATGCTCCGGCGACAGCGCCGCAAGGCACTGGCGCAGGACCGCCCCCTTGTCCTTCTTGGCGAGCGCCGCCTCGGGATCGTCGGCGTGGTCCTCGATGCCCGCGGCCGCTTCTTCATCGAGCGCTTCGTCCTGACGGCGGCGCAGCGCCGAGAGCGCCTTGAAGCGCGCGATGCTCAGCATCCAGGTCGAGACCGCGGAACGGCCCTCGAACTTACCCGCCTGCCGCCAGACATCGAGAAAGACCTCGCTGATCAGGTCTTCCGCCGTTGCCTCGTTGCGCACCAGCCTCAGCACGAAGCGAAAAACGCGCACGTGGTGCCGCGTATACAGCACCTGCATGGCAAGCCGGTCGCCCTTGGCGATCCTGGCGATCAGAACTTCGTCCGAAGTCGTCTGCATCGCCAAGGTCGATCGGCTCACAGGTTGGTCGCCGCGGCAGCGGCCGAGGTTCGAGGCAAAAGCGGCCTTTCAGCCTCATTTGCCGGCCGCGGAGGTTAACGCATTTTTCTCCGCGGCGAACAGCCTCCCCGCCGGACAGCGCGCGTGACGGCGGTCACAGTCTCTTTGAACCCGACGGACAACGCTGCGACCCATCGACAGGCGATGTGAACAGGCACATCGGCGAACCCGGAGAGACACCTATGTTCCGTAAGCTCATTGTCATCCTCGCCGCCACCTTCATCGGCGCCGCGGCACTGACCCCCAGCGCGGCCTCCGCGCACCACTGGCATCATTGGCACGGCTGGTATGCGGGCTACTATCCGGTCTACTACGGGACCGACTGCTACACCGTGCGCCAGGTCTACTGGACCCACAGCGGCAAGCACGTGCGTTACGTGCGCGTCTGCGGCTGACCGATTTCCCCTCGGCAAGTCCCGGCCGCGCATCGGCGAGCGCCGGGACTTGTCCTTTGTGCAAGCCCCGGTAGGCTCGGCAGCATGCTTGAGGGCTTCACCCGCTCCGAGATCGCAACCTCCGGCGCCCGCATCGTCGCCGTCAAAGGCGGCAGCGGCCCGCCGGTGCTATTGATGCACGGCAATCCATTCACGCATTTAAATTGGTTGCATGTCGCCCCGGTGCTGGCGCGCACGTTCACGGTCGTGTGCACCGACCTGCGCGGCTACGGCGATTCGGAAAAGCCGCCGGGCGGCGACCGCCACGAGAACTACTCGTTCCGCGCCCTGGCGCAGGACCAGGTGGAGGTGATGGCCGCCTTCGGCTTCGACAGTTTCATGGCGGCGGGTCATGACCGCGGCGCCCGCGTGCTGCACCGCATGTGTCTCGATCATCCGCACAAGGTGAAGCGCGCGGCGATCCTCGACATCGTCCCGCAGCATTATCTCTACAGCCACATCAACAAGCAGTGGGCGACGTTTTCCTGGCACTGGTTCTTCAACATCCAGCCCTTCGATATGCCCGAGCGCATGATGGGCTTCGATCCGGACTGGTTCATCGAGAAGAAACTGGCGAAGACCAAGCAGGGTCTCTCCTTCTTCGACAAGGAGGCGCTCGCCGAATACAAGCGCTGCTTCCGCAATCCGGCGACCATTCACGCCATCTGCGAGGATTACCGCGCCGGCGCCGGCATCGATCTCGAGCACGACGAGGCCGACATGCGCGCCGGCCGCAAGGTCGAGTGCCCGGTGCTGCTGTTATGGGGCGCGACCGGCGGCGTCGGGCGCAATCACAATCCGGGGCCGGCGGAAATCTGGAAGGCGTACGCGTCGAATATTGCCGGCGCGCACGCAGTACCCTCGGGACATTACCTCATGGACGAGGCGCCAAAGGAGACGACCGCCGCGCTGCACGAGTTTTTCGCCGCAGGGTGACTGCTATCCGCGTCGATTGGCGAGGGACGGAAAAAAAGCAGGCCGGTCGATCAAAACTTGTAGTTCAGTCCAAGGCGGAGAACGTCGTCTGTCACGCGGGTCGTCACCGTGCCTGTGGTCGGCCCAGAGGTGAAGATGCACGAGCCGGGGTTGCCGATGCAGCTCAGTGCGGCGCCTCCGCCGATGGTTGCGCCGACCTTGCCGAGATCCAGATGCAGATATTCGATTCGCCAGCTCCAGTTGGCGGTCAAAGCCGCTTCGACACCCGAACCGAGCGCCCAGCCGGTTTTCGTCGTCGAACTGTTCCAGAATGCCGCAGGGGCAAGCCCCAGCACCGACGCTGCCGGCTGCGCGGTGCCGCTTGTTTTCACGCGACCGTAGGCCAAGCCGCCGGTGGCATAAACGAGCCAGCGGTCGCTTGCGAGGCCGAGCCTTGCGCGCAACGTGCCGAACCAGTCGAGCCTTGCCGATTCCGAAATGGCCGTCGCATCGACAAAGACGGGGAAAGGCGTGACGATCGCCGAATTGATTGCGCCGGCGCCTTTTTGCGCCGTCCCTTGAAAATCGGTCTCGATGCCGAGCAAGAGATTTCCGGTCTG
>DASRDF010000058.1:0-3844 GCA_035652735.1 Pseudolabrys sp.
ATCGGCGACATCGGGATTTCGCGCTGCCCGGCGGCGGATTTGGGCGCGCCGATTTCACCCCACAGGTTCGCGCGCTGCCGGACGCGCACCACCTTGCGCTCGAAATCGACATCACTCCACCTCAGGCCGCGCAGCTCCGACGCCCGCATGCCGGTGAAGACGGCGGTGATGAAGAAGGGGCGCCAGCGGCCTTCCGCGCCGGCCAGGATCGCTTGGATTTCCTCTTTGGAAGGAATATCGGACCCGACCGTCAGCCGCCGTTGCTCGCGCTTCTTGGCGTCGATCTTGACCGGCAGCGCGGCATTGCGGGCGACCAGCCCGCGGCGCTGCGCCTCGCTGATGATGCTTTTGAGGCTCGCCAGCACCTTGCGCGCCATCGCCCGCGAATGGTTGCGCAAGAGGCCGTCGCGGAAGGTTTCCACCGCCGGGGTCGAAAGCCGGGCGAGTTTGGTGGCGCCGATCGCCGGCTTGATGTAGAGGTCGAGATGGCCGCGGTACTGCCGCAGGGTCGAGCGCTCAAGCTTTTCCAGTTCGCCGGTTTGTATCCATAGCTCCCCGGCCTCGGCGACGGTGATGCTCGCGTGGTCGGGAGTGTGCGTGCCGTCCGCCACTTCGCTGCGGGCGGCGACGAGCCAGGCATCGGCCGCCTTCCTGGTCGAGAAGGTCTTGATATGACGCTTGCCGGCCTGATCGAAGTAGTCGGCGATCCACGCCGTCTTGTTCTCGCCGCCCGATTTCCATGTCCGCTTGCGAATCGAGGCCATCGTCGCCATCCGCTGCCGGTTGTTACTGACGGGTACGATTATGTCGCAAGTTTTTCCGATAGTCAATCCGATGCGGCCCGCGCCCCGCATTCCCCTCCCGGACACAAAAAGACCCCGCCCAGTCGCCCGGGCGGGGCCTTGCGCCTTGGAGACGAGCGCGAGGATGCCGGCCCCGGCGATACGGTCGATGCTGCGCCGGGGCTCATGGAACAGCGCGCGATCCTAGGCTTCGCTCATGGACAAACCTCCAAAAGGAAGCCGTCTTTGTCCAATTCTCCCGCGCAAAGCCGATAATGGTGCTGCGGCATCTGGCTTTGCAATATTTCGTTCATGATTTTATCGGCCGAATCGGGATAGACGGTCAGGAGATATATATACGTGTTAATCATGCGACAGTAATAGTCACACGGATCGACCGGCGCTGCCAGCGGCGCCGTTGTTTTGTGAGCCGCACACGAAGAACCCAACACAAGCGCGATCGTGGCGCCGATTCTTGTGCGTGAACGTTTTTCGTTTCCTGCCATCACTCGCCCTCGGCCTCGGCCGCGATCAGCGCGGCATCCCGGATCATTGCGTCGCCTCCGCGCGCCCGCTGCGGCGTCGCGCCATCACCGCGTCGAACGCGTCGTCGAGCGAGGCGCCCTTGGCGCGTTCCTTCTCGATCGCCACGACGGTCTCGCGCACCGATTTCATCCTGATTTGATCGGCCAGCTCGCGCATCGACATGTGGTTCACCCAGGCCGCCACCTTGCCGAGCAGCCGCGCCTGCATCGCCGCATCGGCCTCCGGCGCGACCATCACGAAGTCGGCGATATTGGTGAGCAACTTGTCGAGCGCGATGACGGCGGCCAGCTCGATGGCCGGGATCGCCGACCGTGCCGTCTCGATGTCTGAGACCGTGTGTTCCTCGACGAGCGCGGTGTATTGATCGATCAGCCCGACGATCGACGGGGCCGGCGGGTGATCGGCAAAATCTCCGCCATGCCGGGCCGCTGAGTCTCGCGCTTCCGCATACCGCATGAAGTGCCGCAGCGCGATTGCGCGATACAATCCAGCGATCGTCTCGTCTGATTCGATTTCGAGGCCCGGCGCCGTCGCCTTGGCGTCTTGTGCGGTGCCGGAAGCGCTGTCAATAGGTGTAGCTGTCATTGCTGTGCCCTTTCCAGAGAGAAGCCGAAGCCCGGCGCCTGGAAAGGCGCACAGCGTCACCCGCGCATGCCTTTGGTCTCACGACTTGGACATCCGCATGCGCGCGCCGGGCGCTTAACGATGTTGAGACGAACACTGCGCTTTAGCCTTTCCAGGGGCCGCCCTCATCATGCGCCGATCCCCGCCCCGCCGCAAGCCCGAAACCGTTCCACCGCGTCGACGCGGCCCCCGACACGGCGCCACCGCGTCGACCCCGGCACCGGCTCAATTACCTCCGGTAATTCAATTACTGCGGTAATTCGCGAGCCGCCGCGAGCCGCCTTTACCCCGATGCCGCTCCGGGCGCGCCAGAAGCCCGTACGCGCGCGGAAGCGCCGAGGATATTCCGGGGGGGAAGGGGCCGACCGCTTCCGCGCGCCAGCGGCCTCCGGAGCGCCACTTACCGCAAACGCCGCCGCGCCGCGGCAATCAGTTCGGCGGCAACATCGAGTGCGCGCAGCGGCATCAAATCGACGGACGCAACGGCGTCGGCATCCTGGTAGGCGACGATGCGGATCGCCGCGCCGTCATCGACGACGACCACGGCGCGTCGCGGCGGGCGGGCGCAGGGGCGAGGGTCGCTCATGGCTGCGGCTGGGCCGGATAGCCTTCGATGGTCATCTCCCACGGGCCGCCCGGCGTCTGGCTCGACAGGTCGTACTCGATGTTGACGATGCGCCACAGCCCGTTGGCCGCCGTCAGCTCGCTCTCGACCCTGAAGACGCTGCCGCTGCCTTTGATGCTGGGATCGAACAGCGTGCGGACCTGAATGTAGTTCCGGGAAAAGCTCGGGTAGCCGATCATCCCTGTCGCGGGCGATATCGTCGGCACGGCGCCGGCGCTCGACGGCGCCGATCCCAGCTTCGGCCAGATCACCAGCACATTGCGCACCGGATCGATGCTGCCGAGGCAATCGGCTGCCCGCAGACAGGCTTTGATCTGTGCCATCGCATCGCCCGGAAAATAGGGATTCGACAGCACCGCGGTGACGCCGTGGTTCTCGACCGTCAGTCCTGCTTTCGCCGCAATCGCCGTCAGCGCGGTTTCGACCGGCACCCCGCCCTTGAAGCTTGTCGGCGCCACCGGCGTCAATTGAATGCCGAGGGTGCCGACGCCGATCACCAGAAAAGAGGTATCGGGTTGATTCGAGAAGTCGGGCCGCGCCTCGTAGATCGTGCCGTTAAAAATCGTTGCCAGCTTCTCGCCGACGTTGCCGGCCTGGATTGCCACCCGGTTGTTGCGTTCCTGAAAGGTGAGCCCGGCCACCGAGAGCTGGTTGATCTGCGAAAGGGTCATCCCATAGACGCGCAGGACCGCCGAAGGCGATTCCGGCAGCGTCGCGATGGTCGCGTGCACCTCGCAGCGCAGCCCTTCCAACGTCAAGGTGTTGAAACCGGAGTTGCCGAACGCTCCGGTGCCGAGTTGAAAAGTGACAGTGATCGCCCGCTCGACGAACGATCCGGTCATCATTCGATCCCCGTGTTCGCGGTGCTGGTCATGAGCTGCCGGCGGATTGCGTCGCTCACGGCCCTGCCGACCGCGAAGCCGTCAGACCCCGGCGGCACATAGACGTTCACGTCGCCGACCGTGCGGTTATTGTTGAACACCCGGTTATCGCTCGACAGGTTGCTGACGAGATTTCCAGTCGCGGCCGTCTGCGCCGAACGGATCATGTCGGCATAGGCTTGCGCCTTGGCAATGTGCGTCGCGACCATTCTTTCCCACGGCGCGCCGGCGTCCAGCGAGTTGCCCTCGTTGACGCCTTCGAACTCCCGCAGACCTATCAGGGCCGCGTCCTGCGGCGTCGCTGCGGCATTCATGTGCAACAGCGCGTTGCGGTACCGTCCAGTCAGTTCCTCTAACAGAAGTGCGCCCTGCGCCTCCCGCGAGGT
>DASRDF010000059.1:0-24186 GCA_035652735.1 Pseudolabrys sp.
TCATGTCTCGTTCGGCACCGATCTTCATTGGCGGACTGTTCAAGTCGGGCACGAGCCTGTTGCGCGCGATGCTAGGCCAGCACCCGAACATCGCGGCCGGGCTCGAGACCTACTGGTTCGATCTCGATCTCAACCGACGGAATAAGGATTGTCCGTATGCGGTTGATCGAGGCTCACCACCAAGTTTTCGATCGCTCGCTCAATGACGTCATCCGACGCACCAGATCTGCGATCCTCGATCAACCGGAATTTATCTGCATCAAAAGTTGCCCGCCGTACCGCTTCGAGATAGCGCGCCCCATCTCGCCGAGCGCGCACCTGATCGAATTCCCCGTTAAACGCCCAATTCAAGCTGGCGCGAAGGTCGGCGCTATCAGTCACAATTTTTACATGCGGCAAAAATCCGTAGGTCGTATGCCGCCCGAATGTAATTACCGGCTTACCAAGGACAGCGGCCTCCATTCCAGCAGAGCCGCTGATGGTAATCGTGACAGCAGCCTGTTTGATACACTCGATCGAGTTTTCCCGAAGGTCGAGCAGCACAACATTGGTCAATGACTTAAGTTGCTCATAGTAATAATGGGGCCGGAAACTGGTACTGTAAAGATTCTCTTTGATCGCAAGCAGCGCGCCGGCCGGCAAATCACGACTGATTGCCTGAATAACCGCAAATTGATTGAAGCACTCGGGCGAGCGCAGGACGTTCCAAACTTCGGGCTCCTTGTGCATTGGAAAGTAGGCAAAACGTCTGCCCTCAAGGTCAGCCAAACGAAAATTGGAGGCCCGCCGCGCACGACGAGTGCGCATGTAGAACATCAACGGTACCCTCAGCCTGTCAGCAATCGATATGCGCCGCGAAATGTCGTAGCCACGAAGTTTGTAATACAGTCCATACGCAAGTCCTGTCATGGTGGCGTATGCTGCCCGCCATAGTGATCCGCGTTCACGCCAAAAGCGCTTGTATATTACGATAGCCGCGGCATACGGCTCGGCGATGTCCGGTTCGGGCGCATTGTCTACCTGACGGTAAATGCTCGCGATTTGCGGCGTCTCTCGTTTTTCATTGACTGACCAAATCATCCGATTCCGATATCGCCCTGGCTCCAAAATCCGTACAGGCACTTGGTGCACGCGACACATTGCGGCCCCGTACATATCCCCATCTAAAAGAAGCGTCAGTTGCTTTTCATGCAATTGGCGGTCCCAAAATCTCAACGCTTCGACCTGCGCCTGCAAAATCATGAGATTGTCGGCCTTTGTGAGATACTCCGGGTAGCCGTGAAAGACCGCACCAGCAAAATATCCCCGACTAAATGCCCGAGAGCTCATCGCCAGCCGGCCAAATGTCACTCCGGTCTGACGTTCTAATTTTATCGCCTCCTCCAGCAAAGCATTCTGGTCGCGAACAGGGGTAAGAGCCAGAGATGCAGGATCTGCGGCGATATCGACAGATGCTGCCAGTTTCTTCCCGACTAAATCTCGATAGCCTGTCAATTCCTGTTGAGTTCGTACAAATATATGGATTGTGCTGCCAAAGCGCTCTATCAACCTCTTCGCCAACAGAAGGAAAAATTCCGCACGTTTCCGGCTCAATACGATCCCAACACTCTTGAACTCATTTGAGCGATCAGGAATCGGTGCCGTACTGTACTCAGTGCCGGACAACATAGTCGCCGGGCCGTCAAACAGAGTCGTCATAAAAGAACCTTTTCGTGAAGAGTCGGCGCGGCACAGTGATAGGCTTCGTTAGGCAACGACAGGCACTTCAACAGGATTAGAAATATGCTGACTCCGCCACGCCCTTGCGTACCAGCCATCGCCAGCCATGAGCTCAGCGTGCGTGCCGCACTCAGCCACCCGACCGTCCTTTAACACCACGATGCGATCTGCCTCACTGACTGTCGACAATCGATGACCGACGATGATCAAGGTGGTGTCAGTTTCGTTACGGATACGCCTGAGCGCTTCACGGAAGCGCTCTTCACTTGCGGCATCAAGCTGGCTTGTGGGCTCGTCGAGAATGAGAATTGACGCGCGCTGCAGCATCGCCCGAGCAAGATCAAGCCGCTGACGCTCGCCCCCTGACAAATTCGAGCCCTCTTCTGTCAGCATCGTGCCATAACCGTTGGGGAGTCGCTCAATGAACTCGGCCGCGCCGGCAAGCCGCGCCGCCTCGTGAATTTCCTCGTCGGTAGCGTCCGGACGGCCGTAGCGAATGTGATCTGCAATTGTACCCATAAAGATATTCGGCTTTTGCGGCACGAAAGCGATGTTACTGCGCAGACTTTCAATCGAAAACTCATTAGCCGGCACGCCATCCAGCAAAATCGTTCCTGCCTCAGGGTCGCGCAGCCGAGGCAAAAGGTCGATCAAAGTAGACTTACCGCTGCCGGAAGGACCGACCACCGCGGTCATACTATGAGCCGGAATTTCGAAGCTCATACCCGACAGCGCAGCCGTTCCGTCTAGATAAGTGTAGGAGATGTCATTGATACGAATTGAATCTTTCAACGCGTGAAGTTCCCGGCCACCACCGCGCGGCTCACGAGCCGCGCGCATGTTCGCGAGTCGGCGTTCGATGATCGAGAGGCTCGCCCATTGACCCACGACCGTTTGGTAAATGCTCAGTGCCTGCCGCGTCGCCGGTAACAGCCGCAGCAATACAAGCAAGAACAACCCGAGCATGCTGATGCTCAGGCCGAGATACGTGTATCCAACATAAAGCATCACTAATCCGGCAAGAAGCGCGGTTGGCTCAGTCGCCACCTCTGTCCATGCTGCCAACTCACGCAATCGTAGCTCGTTATCGCGTTGCTGTTCGCTGAGCGTGGTTAAATACCGGATCTCGGCAGCTTCCGTGCGCGACAGACGGATAAGTCGAACGGAACGCAATCGGTCAATGAGGAAAGCTGACGTGCGCTGGTTTGCCCGTGTGATTGACCCGCTTGTCACGCCGCTATCTCTTATCAATCCACGCAACAGCAGAATCGTCCCAACCAGGACACCGGCCGAAATAAGCGTCATCCATACCGAGAGCGCCATCAAACCCGCAAGATAAACAACGATCAACATCACCGCGCTTATCAGGTTAGCAGTCCCGTAAAGGCTATTTATGCCGCGCGGCAATTCGACATTAATTTCGTTAATGAGTTCGCCCAAAAGCGCCTGATCGTGGTGCGTCGCGCCGGCCCGAATGTAATAATTGAACATGCGCGTTCTGGCTACATGCGTACTTTGCAGTCGCTGCTTCGCCTTATACCAAAGCTGAAGATAATTGAACGCTTGTCGCCCAAGAAACGCGGCAAAGCTTGCCAGCAGCAGGATCGCAAGATTAAAAGGCAAATGCAGCGCGTCGATAATGCTGGAGATAACTGCCCAATAGCGTCCCGCGGCCAAAAGCTTGGTTTTGTCGCCGCCCGCTTCAATGAATTGCAAGATCGGCAGGAACATCGCGACACCGAAACCCTCCAGAAGAATCGCAGTGCCATTAAGCGCAAGCAGGATCGCGGTTGTTCGCAGGCTTAGACCAAGCGAACGGCAGCGCTGAACAAACTCTCCGACGACCTTATAATTCGCAGTCATTCTGCCTGCTCGTTGCAGCAAAAATTGCGAGGCCGCGGCGGTGCAATTGCGTCCCGCCATTGATCACGTGAGAACAAGCGAACGATGACCCTTAAACTTGTCTTTAAACCGACCAAATGTTTGCCTCATCCCGTGCCGCGCCTTGTGCGCCTTCTGAAATTTTACTGCGAACATTATTCGCTCCCCACCCACGCATCGGCTGCCATAGTGTTGGCACGCTGATAGATCTACAAATACGCCCGTGCCAGCCGGACCGACCAAAGACTTGACGTCCTTGGGCGCGCATATTTGGAATATTTCCGCGTCCGTCACACGCCCATCTGCGCAATAATACCGTTTCGGGTAGTTGACCGCCTCGTTGATACGTTCCGAGATATCCGCAGGAATGAGGGTAAGCGGTCCGTTTTCGAGCGACACGTCGCTGATGTTGACGAACACCCCGATAATCCCGACCTCCGGTTGGTCGAGATGGAATAGCTGACTGCTAAAGTGCGGATCATGGAGAGGCTCGGTCACCCACAGGCCGATCGAATGCAGCTGGGGCAAGACCCCGAGGTAATCCGAGACAGTTTCGACAACGGGCCCGCTAAGCGCAAACTGCAATAATTCTGGATGTTGCTCGAAATCTTCCGGCCGCTCAAAGAACGCAAAAGGATTTTTCTCGCGTCGCTTCGGCGCGTTATTTCGCCGCTCATCTACAAGCCTTCGACAGGCGGCTACAACACTTTCTATGCCCGGAATTTTATCACGGTCAAAGAAAGCATAGCCTTTCTCACGCGGAAGAAACCCATGCCACCGCGAAGAGTTGCGCAGCTGTCGCGCCGCCTTACTACGACGCCACACATCCGACGGCTGGCGCATCGTGTCGCATGCTTCAGCAACTGCCCTAAGAACGTTGAACGGCAGGTTGGCCCGCAATCCATAATAATAGAGTGCGCCCTCGATGTTCATGTCCGTGCTCCTATTTCCTACAGATACCCGAACTGCTTCAGGGGCAGATCAAATTCCCTGATAAGATTCGAGTTAGCGGCGGCATAAAGCTTCTCAAGTGTCCGGACACGGTCCTCGGAAAAGCTCACCTCCGCCCTCCTGCCGCGTTGAAGAAAATGATTCCACCCTGTTACCACCGCATCAGGTAAGTATTCTGAAACACGGAAATGTGGCCAAAGCCGCGACCTGATGCTTGCATACCAAAGCATGCGTGAACTCCGGCGAATGTTCTCGCGCTTGTCCTTCAAGAGCTCCGCACCGATTTTCGGATCGACGCCCATAAACCTGCAAATTCGATTTGCGAAATCCGCTGGGCGATCACGCAATTCTTCAAACAGAAATATCCCCACGTTCTCCGGACCAAACACATTGCGATACGCAGAAGCCAACTTGTCATATTGCAACATCTGCACGAGGCCGGCGGCATTGGTCTCAAGCCACTCGTCAGGCGGCAGATACGTGTGCGCCCGCGTCTTGTGCAAATAGTATGATTCAAGCACATGAAGCTGCTCTCGAATTACGATCATTATCTTGCAAGGACCAATGATCGATCGAAGCAGCTCTGGAAGAGTCGTGTCTGACGGTGTTTTATAATATTGTGAATGCGTTAGCCTCTCATGCGAATAGGCAACAATTTTTCCCGCCGACGCCGCGAGATTCAATTGATCTCGCCAGGCCACGCGGCATCGTTCAACATCGGCCTTCGCTGCTTCATTATGGGAGGCCTCAGCTGCATTAAATATTACTTCAAAAGTTTGACGAATATCGCGATGCGGCGAGGGTCGGCCTAAGTTGGTTATCTCCGAATGACTCCTGAAAAAGTGATGCTGCAGAGTTGTCGACGCGCACTTAGCATATCCGATGTGAAGGCACGGCAGCCGTTCGTAATCTCGCTCCTGAAGAGCGACTTCATCATGCGGCAACACATTTTTCACCGGAACGAACCCTCCCGCCACTCGTATACGCATGCCGGGCTGCTCACAACGGAGCCCATTCTATCAGCGAGAGGCAATTGAACGGGTTGAATGCAAACGTATTCTTTTCGACACGCATGACCTTTAACCGCCCAGCGCTCTCATGGCGACGTAAGACACCCAAGAGATCGCGATTGTAATCGGAGATTTCAGCGTAGCGCTTGCGCATAAGCCCCAGTAGGTCGTTGTCGTGAAGTTCGAACACCGGTTCCAGGTGAAACACTCGGTGAATCTTGGATTTGACGGAAAGCAGCGTCGCTATTGGCCGCTCGGCGCTCGGAAGCTGTTCTAGGGCCTGGGCGGTAAAGACCGTAACCGGACCCGCGGCACGATCCAAAATAGGATAGTGCTCGGACAGAAAATTGAATTCCTCAAAGGCCACATTCTTGCGCTGGCCAGAGACTTCTCGCGCCAATGAAATGGCGTTCGGCGACAGATCGGCGCCATAAAACGATTTGTCCGGGAACCGTTCGCTGAGAAGAAGGGGATAGGCACCGAAGGCCGCGCCGAGCTCTACAACCGAGTTGCTTGCAGCAATTGAGGGGCCAAACCATCTTTCCATTGCATCGATGAGATGCGTGTACAGGGCACGACACGTCCAAGTGCCAAGTTGGCCATTGACGACGCACGCCCGCTGCCGATCCGGATCTGCATCAATCAACGTTTCCAGCAGTGATCGAGCCGAATGATGAGGGTCGCTTCGATAAATTGCGCGCGCTCGCGACCATTTATCTTGATCGTATTCTGATTGCACCTTTTCAATTGTACGCGTGACGAGTTTCGGTTGGGTAAGGCCCAATATCTTATTAACAATCTCGCCTCTCCATTTCGGCAGCTCTTCGACGGAAATGGGTTGAAAGCCAAGGTTAGCCATGTCGATCCTTCTTTGGTTATTCAGTCAATTATCGTCCGCGAATTTTTTCACCCAGTCATTTATCCGCGCCTGACGAAACCGGGTCTGTCGTCAGCCGCAATTCATAGGCCTCGCTGAGCAGAAGCTTGAGCTGCGCCTTGACGCGCGCGGTGCCGGCAATGCCGCGGATGCTGCGAAACGCGCCGAGCCTGCTCTCGGGCGCGATGTCATAGCCGAGCCTGCGCGCTGTCGCCCCGGTCAATTGCGCCACCAGGTCGGCATCCTCGGCGTTGAGCGCGGTTTTCCAGCGTTCGCGGGGGGCCTGGTCGACGCCGGAATAGCGCTCGCCGGTATTGGTCGCGCGGCCGCTGACGCCGGCAAGCGCGCGGTCGATGGCCTCGGGCGGCATGGTTTCGCCGGTGGTGAAGGCGAAGATGCGGTTCAGCGTCGCTGCCGGCGCGGCAAGAAAGTCCTCGTAGCGGACCACCATGCAGCGCTCGGGATAGCGTTCCGTCATGGCAAGGCAGCGCTGCAGCAGGAAGCGCCAGTACAGCGCCATGCCGATCAGGTCGCCGCGATTTGGGTATTTGGTGATTTCGCCGGCCATCGTCGCGGTGCGCAGGGCTGCGGACAGCGCGACACTGCGCGGGTCGCGGGCGATGAACAGGAACTTGGCCGACGGAAATGCACGCGCCAACGTGCCGAGGTGGCGCCAGTCATTATGCTTGTCATGCCAGCAAACGATGTCGGCCGGATTCTTGTCGAAGGCCGGCGTCAGCGCATAGGCAATCGGGTAAAGCTTGTACATTTCGGCCAGGTCGCGCCGAGCGAACGCGCGGTTGACGATGCGCAGATACTGGGCATAGCCCTCGTCGCCGAGACGCTTGTGAATTGCGCGCTCTTCCCACCATTCCGGCATGCGCAGGAGTTCGCGCAGCAGCCGCTCGTGAATCTGGCGGCGGTAGCGCCAAACATGCTGCATGAAATGCGTGAGCTGCGGCAGCACCATCGCCTTCGGATGCACGTTCATGGCGCGGTGAATGATGGTGGTGCCGCCGCGCACCGGCCCGACCAGATAGACCAGCCGGTCGAGCGCAGCGGCGGACGGCATCAGGCGGTCGAGCGCCGCAGAGCCGGTCATCTGGTCACCGCAGGCGTCGGCACAGGCACCAACATGGTCACGCCGAGACGGCTCCCGACAGCACGGTTTCGGCGTAGTCGTAGCCGAAATCATGCCGCAGCCGCTCGGCAAGGGCGCGGCGGATATTGGCCATCGTCGCGGGATCGATCATGTCCCGGTAATCGAGGGCGCCACGGAAATGGAAATGGCGGTTCTCGTCGCCGCTGAAGCGCCACTCGCGCTCCTTCTGCTTTTCGAAGCTGTAGAAGTCGAGCGCTTCGGCGACGATCACCTCGCCGACATCGAAGCCGAATACGTATTCGAACATCGCGCGGAACTGCTTGACCGGCTCGCGCCGCATGTCCTCGTAGCGGAATACGCGAAAGCGCGCGCTGGGTCGGGCGCAGAAATCGCCCCACGAATTATAGAAGCGGAGGATGCGGTCGAGGGCGCCGTCGTCCAGGCAGTCCTGCAAGGTCGCGAACTTGCCGCGGCGCGAGCGGAAGTAGGAGTAGAGCGTGGTGGGGATGCTGCGCACGACCAGCACGGTCTTGGCGGCATCGAGCCCGGCGAGCGGCGACTGGTGCCAGCCGCTGTGGGTGTGCAGACAGTAATCGAGATCGACTTCAGGAAACAGCGCCCGCACCGTCGGCCGCCGCGACGAGCGCGAGTCGGCCGGAGAGAAGACGCTGGGCGGCGTCTTCTGCCGCTGCTTCAGCGTGCCCTCGCCGCTGTAGGTCACCTCGTAGCGGCCTGTGAAGTGACGCGTCACGCAGTAGTCGAGCACCTCCGCGGTCCAGTTCCAGCCCGATTTCGGGAACGTCGCCACCAGCACCGTCTTGTGCTTCGGCGCCACCGCGAGGCGCAGGTAGTCGAGCGTGCGCGAACCGGCGCCGTATTTTTCGCCGGGGCGCAGCACGTGCCTGAGCACGCGCGGCGGCCAGAGATCGAGCATCATGGTGCGATGGGGCGGGACATGGCGGCGCCGATCGCCGCAATAGCTACCGCACTTTGGGTGAAAAACGCCTCCCCCAAAGTCGGTCTGGCCATAGGAACGGATGCCGCAGTTGGCGTGGCCATCTCGTTCATGTTATGAACACTAAGCCCCGTCCGGTCAAGGTTTCGGGCGGAATCGGCGGTGTAAATAATTAATGCCAGAGCGCGGCGGCCGCTCAGGAGATCGGCGCGACGGCGCGCGGCGGCAGATTAACGACGATCTGTCCGCCGAGCAGCGACAGCAGCGCGATCACGCGCGCGGAATCGCGCTTGGCCTCGAAGATCGCGACGTGACCGGCGAAAGGTCCCTCGGCGATGCTGAACTTGTCGCCGCGCGCCAGCCGCAGATGGTTACCGAGCAGGACGAAGCCCTCCTCGTCCTCGCGTGCGCGGATTTCCGACAAGATGGTTTCCGGCACCGGCACCGGATCGAGGCCGTTCCTGACGAGATCGACGACGCCGCGCGTCGAGCGGATCGCCTGCCAGCGCGCCTGGTCGGGGTCGAAAGCGGCGAAGACGTAGCGGGGAAACAGCGGCGAGGCGACGAGGCTGACGCGGCCGGCGTGGCTGTGCCGCTTGCGGTAGCGCGGACAGTAGGGTTCGAAGCCCTGCCGTCCAAGATGTTCGACGGCGACGTCTTCCTTGCGTGGTTGAGTGTAAACGGCAAACCACTGTTTCATTCGGCCGCCCGTGGCGCGGAAGCAAACGTCTTCGGCAAGGCGATGCGCAGCAGCGCCGGGGCCAGGATCTGCTCGCCGTCGACTTGCGCCGAGATCGTGCGATAGACCGCCTCCGGCTTGGCAAGCTCGGTGATGATCACGGCATCGACCTTGCCGCAGTCGGCAAGCGTCGCCTTCACCGGCAGACCGCAAAACGTCTCCCCTGCCCGCGACGGCTCGATCGCCGCGACGATCTGCACCGGGAAGTCGAGCGCGCAGATCACGCCCACCTCGGCGAGATCGGACACCCCGGCAAAGGCGATGCGGCGGCGCCCGAGGCTCGCGCAGTCGCGCATCAATTCGGACATCTGCGCGCGGGCGCGGCGGAAGAAGGTGAACGAGGCGGAGAAATACTGCCCGGCGAGCCGCGACTTCTCCATGAAGCCCTGCGGCGTCAGATAGTAGGCGTAGCGCCGGCGCGGCACCTGTTTGATCTTGATCAGGCCCTTGCGGACGCAGCGCTTGAGGTAGGCATTGGCAAGGCCCAGCGCGACGTCGAGCTCGCGCGAAATGCCGCGTTGCGACGTGTTGGCGTCGCGCTCGACCGCGGTCAGCACGCCGAGGAGGATTTCGTCCTGGTCGCCGAACGAATCCTGGTCTTTTCCGGTGTGCGGGGTCCTGGCCACGCGTTTACTCTGCTCGGTGGAAACCTGTTGTGGTGTTCATAGCATGAACTCTATGGTAAGTCACGGCGACAGTGACAGCCGGTCCATCGGCTTGGTTAAGCGGCGGAGCGTTGCAACAAGGTTCCGGTGCGGCTTTTCAGGGTGCTGCGCGGCACATGTGCGGGATCACGGGCGTCTTCCACCTCAGCGGCAGCGAGCGCGACCCCGCGGCAACCGCGCTCGCCATGGCCGACACGCTGGCGCACCGCGGGCCCGACGGGCGCGGCGCCTGGGGTGACGCCGCAGCCGGTATCGGCCTCGGCCACCGGCGGCTGGCGATCATCGACCTCACCGAAACCGGCGCGCAGCCGATGCATTCGGCCGACGGCCGCTACGTCATCACCTATAACGGCGAGGTCTATAATTTCCGCGAGCTGCGGCGCGAACTGGAAGCGCGCGGCCGCGTCTTCCGCGGCACCTCCGACACCGAAGTCATGCTCGCCGCCTTCGGCGAATGGGGCGTCGCCCAGGCGGTGACGCGCTTTGCCGGAATGTTCGCCTTCGCGGTGTTCGACCGGCAGAGCCGCACGCTGCATCTCGTGCGCGACCGGATCGGGGTGAAGCCGCTCTACTGGACGATCAACGGCGGCGCCGTGCTGTTCGGCTCCGAGCTGCGTGCGCTGATGGCGCATCCGTCGTTCCGCAAGGAGGTCGACCGCGAGGCGGTCGCCGCCTTCCTGCGCTACAGCTATGTGCCGACCCCGGCCACCATCTTCCGCGGCGTGCACAAGCTGCCGCCCGGCTGCATTCTCACCGTCGCCGCCGGCGGCGAGCCGTCGATTGCGCCCTATTGGCGGCTGAGCGAGGTCGTCGCCCAGCCCGGCCGTGACATGAGCGCGAATGAGGCGGCAGAGAGCCTGAACGAGCTTCTGCTGCAGGCCGTGCGCCAGCGCTTGATCGCCGACGTGCCGCTCGGCGCTTTCCTGTCCGGCGGGCTCGATTCCTCGACGGTCGTCGCTCTGATGCAGGCGTGCTCGAACCGTCCGGTGCGGACCTTCACCATCGGCTTTCGCGAGCAGGCCTACGACGAATCGTCCTACGCCCGGGAGGTCGGCGGCAAGCTCGGCACCGAGCACACCGAGCTCATGCTCGACGAGAAGTCCGCCTTGCCGCTGGTCGGCAACATCGCCGACTGGTTCGACGAGCCGTTCGCCGATTCATCGCAGCTGCCGACCTACCTGGTGTCGCAGATGACGCGCCAGCACGTCACCGTCGCCTTGTCGGGCGACGGCGGCGACGAGCTGTTCGGCGGCTATCCCAAATATGAAATGCTGGCGGCGACCTGGCGCCGCGTCGGCATGCTGCCGCGCGGCTTGCGCGCCGCGTTCGGCGGCGCCTTGCGTCTGATGCCGGAACGGGCGCTCGCCGCCGGCGCCGGCATGATCGGGCTCGACCGCGGCCGCGCCCAGCGCATCGGCGAAAAGCGGCGGCGGCTTGCGGCGGCGCTCGGCGCCGCCGATAGCGACGAGGCGGCCGCCGCGACCGACATCGTCGGCACCGACCAGACCGAACTCGTGCCGGGCGCCGCGGGCTCGCTCCGCCCGCAGCGGCTCGCCGCGCATCTGCCGGACCTCGTGTCGCGCATGCAGGCCCAGGACATGGCGACCTACCTGCCCGACGACATCCTCACCAAGGTCGATCGCTGCTCCATGGCGGTGTCGCTCGAATCGCGCGAGCCGCTGCTCGATCACCGCGTCGTCGAATTCGTCTGGTCGCTGCCGGCGCCGCTTCGCCGCGGGCGCGAGCCGAAGGCGCTGCTCAAATCGGTGTTCGCCCGCTACCTGCCGCCGGCCATGGCCGAGCGGCCGAAGCGCGGCTTTTCCGTGCCGCTCGGCCAATGGCTGTGCGGCCCGCTGCGCGGCTGGGCCGAAGATCTGCTGGCGCCCGACAAGCTCGCCACTGACGGCCTGCTCGACATTGGCGGGGTGCGGACACTGTGGCAACGTCACCTGACGAATCGCGAGCAGAACGCAACCGCACTCTGGAATATTCTGATGTTGCGGGCCTGGTCGGAGCGGTGGCTCAATCCGTGATGCAGGCGCCGGCCAAGACCACGGCGGCGCGCCGCCTGCTCTATCTCGTGTCGGAAGACTGGTATTTCCTGTCGCACCGCCTGCCGATGGCGCGCGCGGCGCGCGACGCCGGCTACGAGGTCCATGTCGCCACCCGCGTGGTGAATGGCGGCGCCGCCATCACCGCCGAGGGCTTCGTCCTGCACCCGCTCGGCTGGCGGCGCGGCAGCATGAACCCGCTTCATTTTGCCAGCGCGGTCGCCGAGGTGCGCGGCGTCTATCGCAGCCTCGCCCCCGACCTCGTGCACCAGGTCGCGTTCTGGCCTTCGGTCGTCGGCTCGCTCGCGGCGCTGGGCCTGCGGCTGCGCCGGCTGTCGGCGCTTGCCGGCATGGGCTTTGCGTTCACCTCGACCAGTGCGAAGGCTTGGCTGGTGCGCACTTTGCTGCGGCCGTTTCTTCGCCACCTGCTCGGCGGCCGGCACGCCGCGGTGCTGGTGCAAAATCCCGACGACCGCGCCGCGATGGCCGCTATCGGCATCGAGGCGTCGCGCATCTTTCTCATTCCCGGCTCGGGCGTCGACACTGACCGGCTGCGCCCGCTGCCGGAACCCGATGGCCCGGTGACCATGGCCTATGTCGGGCGCCTGCTCGACGACAAGGGGCTGCGCGCGCTGGTCACGGCGCAGACTTTGCTCGAGGCGCGCGGCGACAGCGTCCGCCTGCTGATCTGCGGCGATGCCGACCCCGCCAACCCGGCATCCATCCCCGACGCCGAGATCGCGGGCTGGCGCAAGCATCCGTCCGTTTCGGTGCTCGGCTACGTGGCGGACGTGGCAAGCATCTGGGCGCGCGCGCACATCGCCGTGCTGCCCTCGCGCCGCGAGGGCCTGCCATTGAGCCTGCTCGAAGCCGCCGCCTGCGGCCGGCCGCTGATCGCCACCGACGTGCCCGGCTGCCGCGAGATTGCGCGGCCGGGCCTGAATGCCTTGCTGGTGCCGGTTGACGATGCGCAAGCCCTTGCCGATGCTGCGCAGCGCCTGGCCCGGGAACCGGCGACGCGCGCCAAATTCGCCGCCGCCGGCCGCGACCTGGTCGAGCGCGAGTTTTCCAGCAAGCGCGTGGGTGCGGACATCGTGAAGCTTTACGACACGCTGCTGACGCGGACGGCTTGAAGGCATGACCGTCACTGCGCAACAACTCGTCCTGCCGGCGGCGGCCGCCGCCGTCATCAGCGCCGTCTTGATCCTTCTGCTGCGGCCGTTTCTGGCGCGCTACGCCCTGGCGCGGCCGAATGCACGCTCCTCCCATGCCACGCCGACGCCGCAGGGCGGCGGCATCGCCGTCATCGGGGCGAGCACGCTCGTCGTCGCTTGTCTGCTGGTGTTCCTGCCGTCGCTGTTTGACGATCCGCGCCAGCTGGCGCTGACCTTCGCCGCGACGCTCGGACTGGCGATCGTCGGTGTCACCGACGACGTCCGCCCGCTGGAAGCTGCGCCGCGCCTCATCCTGCAGGCGGCCGCCGTGGCCGTCGTGATTGCGGTGCTGCCGGCCACGCTGCGCATCGTTCCGATCATGCCGTGGTGGCTGGAGCGCGTCCTGCTGCTGATCGGCGGCGTCTGGTTCGTCAACCTCGTCAACTTCATGGACGGCATCGACTGGATCACGGTGGCCGAAGTCGTCCCCGTCACCGCCGCGCTCGCCGTCTTCGGCATCGCCGGCGAACTGCCGCCGCAGGCGGCGCTGACGGCGATCGTGCTGTGCGGCGCGATGCTCGGCTTCGCGCCGTTCAACAAGCCGGTGGCGCGGCTGTTCCTCGGCGATGTCGGCAGCCTACCGATCGGCCTGCTGCTGACGTGGCTGCTGATCTTGCTGGCGGGACGCGGCCATTTGGCCGCGGCGCTGCTGCTGCCGCTCTATTATCTCGCCGACACCGGGCTCACGCTGGTGCGCCGCCTGGCGGCGGGCGAGCCGGTGACGCAGGCGCACCGCAGCCACTTCTACCAGCGCGCCTGCGATCTCGGCCTCAGCGTCACTCAGATCGTCGGCCGCGTCTTCGGCGCCAACATCGCGCTGGCACTCCTTGCCGCCCTGAGCCTCGGAACCTCGCATTGGCGCCAAGCCGCCGCGCTGGCGGCCGGCTGCGCCGTCGTCTGGCTTTTGCTGCGCGACCTCAGCCGGAAGCGGGCTTGAACCAGCGCTCGCGCAACTCGGCCACGCCATATGCGGCGATGATGAACAGCAACGGGTCGAGCGGCAGGCGGAAGCGTGCGGCGCCGTTGAAAAGCATGATCAGCGTCAAGTATGTCATCGCGCCGAACATCGTCAGCAGCGGAACCCAGGCGCGGCGACGCACCATCGCGATGGCGCCGAACAGATTGAGAAGCCTTACCAGGATCACATAAGCGAGGCCGATGACGGTGATGACGATGGTCGCCGGCGGCACTTTGCGGAAATACTCGGCGAACCTGTTCCAGCGGAGATAGGCGATGGTGCCCTGGCTCACCTCGCCGAACAGCAGCGACAAGTTGCTCACCCCTGGCGAGCCATACATCAGCGCCCAGCCCGAGGTGAGCGCGCAGACGTAATTGCGGACCGAGTAGGTTCGCATCCGGGCAATCGAGTCGTTGATGACATAGTTCGCCTGCTGGCGTTCAGTCATCCGCTCGAAGCCGGGGATTTCCGCCAGATGCGCCTTGCGCTCCTCGGTCCAGTTGTCGCGGGCGAGGTTGTTGGGCAGGCCGCTGCGGCAGTGCTCGAGGTAGACGACCTGTTTGCGCAGGAACCAGGCTTTCTGTTCCTGCGAGGTCAGGTCGAAGCCCTCATTGGCGCGGTATTTATAGGCAATCCAGGGAACTGTGATCGCGTAAGCAAGCACGGTCGCGGCGATACCCAGCAGCAGAGCGCGCGTCCAGAGGTTCCGGCCGCCCGCGATCACGGCAAGCACCGTCATGACGACCGGCCACAGCGGCAGCAGGGCTTCGAGCGGATTTCGCACCAGCAGCGAAGCTCCGAGCAGCGCGCCTGTTGCGAGCGCCGGACGCCACGCGGGCCGGTAGGCAAATTCGACCACGGCCCAGAACAGCAACGCGAAAACAAATGCGTAGAGCGTATCGCTGCCGAGCACATGGGCGACGCCGATGGCGCTTGGGTTGAAGACAACAAGCAGCATCACGAGACAGCCATAGCCTGGCAGCAGCCGTTCGGTGATTGCCCGCGCCACGAGTCCCGTCGCGAAAAGCAGCGCGAGCTGCGTGACGACGAGGCTCCACAGCGTCCCGGTGACGCGCAGCAACAGCGCGATCAACATCGGATAGAACGGCGGCCTGATCGTGAGATACTTCGAGGGATCGTCCGGGTCGACAAAGCCGCCGTATTTCAGCAATCCGAGCGCCGGCCGATACCACGTGCCGACGTCGGAGCCGTGCTCAAGCACGGCGCCTTGCACGGTGAAAACCGCAATGGCCGCATTGACGGCAATGAAAATCGCAAGCGCGACCAGCGTCCCATGCCCGAACAATCCGGCAAGCGGTCCTTGCGCCAGCGTCAACCGCGGTTGTTTCAACGGTTTATCCCGTCAGGCCGGGGGCGCCAATGTCTAGACAATCGCCGCAAAGACGGCAACGGCGCCGGCGGATTTTCCGGCCTGAAGTTTAATTTGCCTTGCAGCCGACATAATGGCATCCAGAGCGCCGCGCCGGGGAGCGGGAGTAGGTTAATGCGTTTCGTGCAAGCGGTCGCGGCGGCCTACCTGTTGCTCCTGGTCGGCTTTGTCGCCGGCGCCTTCGTGGTGCAAACCCGCGTCTGGCCGTTCCTGTACATCCGGGACATCTATCGTTTCGTCCAGGGTTACCGGGACGAGCACACCAGCATCTTCCAGAAGCTGATGAGCGACACCGGCGTGCGCCCGGACCGGTTCCTGCACCGCTACACGCCCGACAGCTCGGAAAACTTCCACCCGGTCGACGGTCTGCCGCTTGCCAACCGGCGCATCGCGCCGGTCATCACCGCGGCGCCGAACAACCGGCCGGGCTACATCTACATCGTCGGCAAATTCGATTTCGCCGATGCCATGAATGGCGTCCTCTTGATGACGACCGAAGGCCGACTGGTCAGGTACTGGAAAATTCCCGATCGCGAACTCAAGGACGGCCATCACCATCTGTTCGCGTTCCGGCACGATGGCAGCTTTTTCTCGGCGGCCGACTACGGCCCGATCTACCACATCGACGCCTGCGGACAGTGGCTCGGCTCCATCCACGGCGAATTCCACCATGCCATCGAGCCGCTTGACGAGGATCGCTATTACGTCGCCGGATCGGCCGGCAACAAAGACGCCTTCTCGCTCGTCAACGTCAAGACCATGACCATTGAGCGGACCGTTCCGCTCGCCCAGGTGCACAACGCGGCGGACCCCGAACTCGGCATTTTCGGCCTCTGGATCACGCGCCAGGAGGACACCGAAGATACCTGGCACATCAACGACGTCGAGCCGTTCCCGGCGACCGCCAAGAGCGATCGCTTCAAGCCGGGCGACCTCCTGATCAGCTACCGTCACAGCGACCTCGTCTACGTGATCGATCCGAACACGCTGCAGCTGAAATGGTGGACGCAGGCCTACACTTCCGGCCAGCACGACCCGGATTGGCAGCCGGACGGAACCATCACGGTCTACAACAATCGGCTCTACAAGAAGCAGCACTATTCGACGATCGTGCGCTACGATCTGACGTCGGCCAAGCCGCAGACGATTTTCGACGGCAAGAAATACAGTTTCTACGGTTCGATCGGCGGCAAGCACACGATCATGGATGACGGCTCGCTGCTGCTGTCGTCCTACGATCAAGGCCGTGCGCTCTGGGTCGACAAGGACGGCCGTATTCTCTTCGATTTCGTAAACCGCTACAGTCCGACCGAGGCCCTGATCGTGCTGGACGCGGGCTATCTGCCGCCCGATTATTTCGGCAAGGACGGACTGCCATCATGCAACTGATCGCTTATGCATTCCTGCTCGCCCTCCTGGCGCTGCCGACCGCGGCACAGGCCTATGTCGGGCCCGGTCTCGGCCTCGGCGCCGTCGGCATGATCCTCGCCGTCATATTTTCCGGCTTTCTCGCCGTCGTCGGCCTCATCTGGTATCCGTTCAAGCGTTTGATCCGCAGCTTCAAGAAGAAGAAATCGGCCGACGCGCCGGCCAAACCGAACGCCGGCTCGCCCCAGGCCAATGGTTGAGCTGGCCTACGCGGTCGCCGGATTTGCGGGCGCGATCGGCTTTGTCGAGATTTTCGTTCGTGCCGGAACGCCGCGTCGGCTGCACGAGCTGCTGCGGCTGAGCCGGCAGGCGTCCGCGGTCCTGAGGTCGTCGCGCATCTCCGACCACTGGAAGGAGCGCGCGATCCCGGCCTACTCGCTGGCGATCCTGCGCGCGACGGCAATGGCGGCGGTGCAGCTGGTTGCCGCTCTGGCCGCTTTTGCCTTGATTGCCGCGGCCCTCGCCCCCATGCGGGTTTCGCTCGATTCCACGCTGTTCCTGAATTGGCCGCTCAATGTCGCGGCGCTGATCGGCGGGTCGCTCTATGCCTACTGGCGACCAAACCACGCCGCAGCGTCAGGCAACTACGGCGCCGGCGCGCGCCTGCTGCATCGCTTCGCGCTCGGATCGGCAGCCATTCGCGAAGTGTCGTTCGATCTCGACCAGTCGGCCGGGCAGGCCACACAGCCGCTCGACAACAGCGTCGCCGCGGGCGGCGGAAACCACGTCTTCGTCTGCGGGCTGGCGCGCGCCGGCACCAGCATCCTCTTTCGCACGCTCTATGCGAGCGGCGCGTTTGAGGCCTTGACCTATCGCGACATGCCGTTCGTTCTCGCCCCGCGGCTTTGGCGCAGGCTGACGCGGCGGCACGGCGCCGTCGCGGTCGAGCAGGAGCGCGCGCACCAGGACGGCCTTTCGGTCAGCTTCGACAGCCCGGAAGCCTTTGACGAGGTGTTCTGGCTGACGTTTGCCCGTGACGACTACCTGCGGCCCGACCGGCTGCTGCACCATTCGGCCGACGATGAAACGATTGCGCGGTTTCGCAAATACATCGCCGCGATCCTGGCATCCGGCGGCGGCAAGACGCGCTATCTGTCGAAGAACAACAACAACGTGCTGCGCCTCGCCGCGCTGCGCGCGGCCTTTCCCGACGCCGCGATCGTGGTGCCGTTTCGCCGGCCGGCCGATCACGCGCAATCGTTGTGGCGCCAGCATCAGGGCTTTCGCAAGCAGCAGACCGACGATCCATTTGTCCGCCAGTACATGGGCTGGCTGGGGCACTATGAGTTCGGCCTCGACCATCGCCCGTTCGCCTTCGGCGCTGCGATGCCGACCGCCAATCCGTCCGAGCCGGAATACTGGCTGGAGTATTGGATCGCGGTCTATCAGGCGATCCTGGCGGAGCCCGAGCCGGCGACGATTCTTTTCGATTACGATGCTTTTTGCGAGACGCCGTCCGAAACTCTGTCGGGGCTGGCGCAGCGGCTCGACGTTCCCGTCGCGATGAGGCAACTCGCCGCCGGCATCCGCCCGGCTAGAACCTACGATGCGACCATCTTTGCGGATGACGTCCTCAAGCGAGCCGAGGCGGTTCATGCGGCGCTGCGCCGACGCGCCAGCGAGAGCGCGCGCTGAGCCCGCTGTCTTGCGCTGCCTGGGCGTTGCCGACTAGGTGCGCGACAACAGGTGCCAGCCGGCGATCGCCGCGGTGCCGACCAGCGCGCACGCCAGCCAGAAATAGAGCCGCTCTTTTGCCGCGCCTTTTTGCGATTCGATCCACTCGGCGAGAATCTCGCGCTTGCGATCGTCATTCGGTGCGAGCTCGGCCCGGATGCTCGCAGTCTCCGCCTCGAGCTGGCGGCCGAGGCGGTCCATGCGCCACCACAGCACGCAGGCGAGGCCGAAGACTAAAATGGCGAGCCACGAATCGGTCATTGCAGTTTCTCCTTGATGCGACATTTCCACCGCGGCAATGCCGCGGCAAGAGTCGAGCGTTCGGCTAAATCGAAAATTTGGCCGAATTGTAAAAATTGATTTCGGCGAAACGGCGCTTCTACGTGAATTTTATGCGGCGCACTGTGGAATTTACGGAGCCTTCGCGCCGGCGCCATGAGCGCCTGCTTCACTGCGCCGCATCGCGAATCACGCCGGACGAAAATCTCAACGCGCCTGCGGCTCGAGCGCGCGCCCGACAGCGTCGATCACGGTCTCGACCGTCAGCTCGTCGAGGCACGCGCTGTGACTTTCCAAATTGCGCTCGCAGCCTTCGAGCTGGCATGGCGTGCAGGGCAGCGGATTTTGCACCAGCCAGACATTGCCGCGGCGCTGAACGGATCCGCTTGCGTGCCACGGCGCATCGAGCCCGCCGGCCGGCCACGGTCCCCAGAGCCGCGGATCGGTCGGGCCGTAGATCGCGACCGTCGGACAGCCGGCAGCGGCGGCGAGATGCGTCACCGAGGTGTCGGGGCCGACATAGACGCGCGCTTTCGCCAGGAGCCCGGCAAGCTGCGGCCAGTCGAGTTGCGCGTCGAGCCGGCGCACCGCGACGCCGTGCCAGACGCCGTCGAGATAGCGCCGCTCCGCCGCGGCCGGGCCGCCGGTCGCAATCACCGCAAGGCCGCGCCCGGCGAGCGAGGCCGCCAGCGCGCGCCAGCCGTCCTGCGTCCACTGCTTGTAGCGGAACATCGGCGCGGCGTGGATGACGGCATAACCGCCGTCGGGCGGCGATGCGATCGCGCGCGGCCGCGGCGCGACGACCCCGGGCAGGCGCGCGATGCCGAGCGCGTCGGCAAGCCGCAGCATCTCCTCGACGCGGTGCACGCCGCCGACATAGGCAACGCTGCGATGGAGCAGCGCCCGCTTCAAACGCCCGTTCAAGCTCACCTCGACGGGCGCCACCGCGCGGCGGCCGGCGGCAACGGCGAAAAAAATCGGGCGGTCGCCGGACTGCGTCGAGACGGCAAGGTCGTAGCGTTTGCAGAGCCGCGCCGCCAGGGCCGCGCTTTGCAGCGCGCTCGGCCGCGCCGGCATGGTGACGATGCCGTCGAGATCGGGGTTTCCCTCGAGGATGCCGGCAGTGTCGGCAAATACCAGCGCCTCGATCCGCGCCCGCGGCCAGGCGCGGCGCAGGCTGCCGATCAGCGGCGTGGTCAACAGCACATCGCCGAGCCGGCGCAGCGCGATCACCAGAATGCGCGCATCCTCGCGCAACGCCAAGCGCGGCGCGGTCATGGCCTGGCGGCCGGGCGTTGCGCGGCTCGCTGCCTGAGCATCATGCCGCCGGCGACGCCGACGCCGACCACGTAGACCCAGCCCTGCACGAAATCAAACAGATGCGAGTTGAACAGCGAGCCGACGACATTCTGCACCACCACGATGAGCCCGACCCAGGCGGCAAGCCCCGTGCCGCGAAACAACAGCAGATGGGCGATCCACATCGCCCACAGCACCACCGCGCCGAGCAGGCCGAGCTGGATCGCCACCGCGAAGGTCTGGTTGTGGGGATTGGTGGAGGCAAAACGGATCGGCCCGGTTCTGCCGAGGTTGGCCTGCCGGAACATCGACTGGATCGAGCCCGTGCCATGGCCGATCAGCGGCGCCGAACGGATGAACGCGATCGACATCCTGGCGAACTCAACGCGCTCGCCGGAGGAGGTGCGGGCGTCGGTCCGCTCGTAGCGCATCAGATCCCCCCAGGCCGAGATGGTGCGCAGGCGCAGGTAGGGCGACGACACCCAGGCCACCGTCACCGCAAGCACGGTGGCCGCAAACAGAACCGCCCTGCCCTTGGTGCCGAGCCGGGTCATGGCGAAGGCGATCACCAGAACCAGCGCCACGATCAGCGCGGTGCGCCCGGTGGCGATGAAAAACACGTTGGCCAGCAGGCCGACGACGGCGGCAAGCGCGGCGCAGAGCCACAGCCACTGCCGGCGCTCGATGAATTCGACCGCGAGATACAGAAGGCCGAACACGCAGGTGATGAACTCGCCGCTCTGCGTCGCCGGATTCTTCACCAGCACCCAGTCGCCGTGCATCGGGATCGCCGTGAACGGCGGCACGAACTCGACCAGCGTCGAGGCCACCAGCAGCGCGAGGCAGGACGCAAGGTAGCCGCCGAACACCCACAGCCCGCAGGCCGAGCGGCGGAACTGCACGAACAGCAGCGGGATCACCGCGAGCTTGAGAAACGAATCCAATCCATCCCAGCGCTCGGCCCAGCTGACATCCACCGCCCAGGCCATGCCGAGCAGGCCGAGCAGCGTCAGCAGCGCCGGCAGGCCGCCGGCCGCCGTGGTGAACTCGCCGCGCACCGCGGGCCATGCCAGCGCCGGGATCAGCGCGAGCAGCCACAGCACCAGGAGGATGCCGGTCGCCGAGGTCGACCACGGCAGCGACACCGCCACCGCGACCATCAGGCCGTCGGCGAGGCGCATGAGCTTGTCGCGGTCGACGGCGATCATGGCGATGCCGCCTGCGCCGGCGCCGCCTGCATCGCCGACAGGCCGCGGCGCGCGCGAATGTCGTCGCCGGCGATGATGCCGGCGAGCTTGCGCTCGTTCGCGGCGAGCGCCCCGCGATCGGCCTCGGCGTGCCACAAATGCAGCACGCCGGTCGCGAACACGCCGTCCTTGCGGCGCACGCCCGCGTGCCGCAGCCGCACAATGATGTCGGAATCCTCCTTGCCCCAGCCGCGGTAGTCGGCGTCGAAGCCGTCGACCCGGGTCAGATCGGCGCGCCAGATGGCGAGATTGCAGGAGCGCGCGCCGCGCCAGGCATTCCGCCGCAGCCGGCGCAGCGGGCCGAGCGGCAGCCGCATCAGCGCCGTCAGGCGGTTGACGCCGCCGCGCCGGCGCTCGGCGAGCCACGCGGCGACGCCCCAAGTCTCCGGCGTCAGGTGCTCGCGCAGCACTTTGGCCGTCAGCTCGCGCGACAGCAGCACGCGATTGCCGGTGACGAACCAGCCGGGCTCGGCGAGGCGGCGATGCGTCGCCACGAAATCGGCACGCGCGATACAGTCGCCGTCGAGGAAGATCACGTAGTCGCCGCGCGAGGCGAGGATGGCGCGATTGCGGATCTCGGCGGCGCGGAAGCCGTCATCCTCGTGCCAGACGTGCTCGAGGCGGCGGCCAAGCTTGGGCTTCCACGCATCGACCACCGACCTGGTCGGCGGCCGCGAGCCGTCGTCGGCGACGATCACCTCGAAATCGCGGTCGGTCTGCGTCGCCAGCGAGCGCAGCACGGCGTCGAGCGCGTCTTCGCGATTGTAGGTCGTGACGATGACGGAGATGAGCCCGGTCACGGCGTCGGCGCTCCCGTCATCGCGGCTTCTCGCCGCTGGTGAGCACGAATGGGCGCAGCGGCTTCATGACCGGCAAGGTGAACAGGACATTGTCGATGACGTTGTAGACCGGCAGCACCAGCCGGGTGCGCGGCGAAGCGACGTAGCGGTAGGCAAGCCCGGCCAGATAGTCGGTGCCGACGCGAAAACCGGCGTCGCGGAACACATCGGCGGCGCGCCGCGCCAGGATCGGGCGCTCGTTCTCGGTGACGCCGATGCGGCTGTAGAACGGCGAGGACGGATCGCGGTAGAGCCACATGAACGGGTTCATGCGGTTCGGATCGAAGGCGACGAAGCGGCCGCCCGGCTTGAGCACCCGGAACACCTCCGCGGCGAGCGCGCGCTGATCGGGGAAATGGTGGATCAGGCCGCTCAGCAGGACGCCGTCGAAACGCCCGGCATCGAACGGCAGGCGCTCGGCGTCGCCCTCGTAAAAATCGATGGCCGGAAATTTCCGCTTCGCCAGCGCGATCAGCTTCGAGGAAATGTCGAGGCCGGAAGCCTGAAAGCCGCGCCGGCTGAGCACCTCGGTGAAGGCGCCGGAGCCGCAGCCGACGTCGAGCACGCGCGCGCCGGGGCCAAGGCCCGAGAGCCGCACGAAGGCGTCGATGATGCGCTCCTTGGCCGACGGCTGGAAAACATCGTAGTCGTCGGCCTCGGCGAAGCGGTCGAAGAATTCGATTTCCTTCGCCTTGTCCTGCGCGCTGGTCACGGCTTGA
Organism: Pseudolabrys sp.; assembly: GCA_035652735.1. Taxonomy (GTDB): domain Bacteria; phylum Pseudomonadota; class Alphaproteobacteria; order Rhizobiales; family Xanthobacteraceae; genus Pseudolabrys. The sequence goes on from DASRDF010000059.1 coordinate 22,998, forward strand.
TCCATCGATGCGATTGCGGCCTTTTCGCGCGCCCCTCAAGGCGCAGGCTTTAGCCGAACTCCCCGGCCGCGACAAACCCCTAGGGCGCGCCCCCGCGCCGATGATAACTTGGTGCAACGGACAGGGCCGACCATGCAGAAGATATCAGCCTATATTTTGACCTATAACGAGGCGGAAAAGATCGAGGCGGCCGTGGCGAGCGTCCTGTGGGCCGACGAGGTCGTGGTGGTCGATTCGTTTTCCGCCGACCGCACCGCCGCGCTGGCCACCTCGCTGGGCGCGCGCGTGGTCGAGGTGCCGTTCAACGGCTTCGGCGAATTGCGCAATCGCGCCATCGAGGCCTGCAAATACGACTGGATCTTCAGCCTCGACGCCGACGAGCGCTGCACCGCCGAGGTGCGCGACGAGATCCTGGCGCTGATCGCCGGCCAGCCTGCGCACGACATCTATCGCGTGCCGCGCAAGAGCTACATGATGGGGCGCTGGATCAAGGGCTCGGGCTGGTATCCGAATTTCCGCCAGCCGCAGCTCTTCCGCAAGGGCGCGATGCGCTACACGCTCGAACCGGTGCACGAGGGCTGGGAGAACGTGAGCGGCAAGCCGGTCGGCGAAATCAAGAGCGCGGTCTGGCAATTTCCCTTCCGCAATCTGGAAGAGGTCATCAAGAAGATGAACCGCTATTCCTCGCTCGGCGTGCCCAAGCTCGCGGGCAAGCGCGTCACCATGGCGAGCGCGCTCGGCCACGGCCTGTGGTCGTTCCTCAAGCACTACATCTTCAAGCTCGGCTTCATCGACGGCTGGGCCGGCTTTGTCATCGCCTTCGGCAATTTCGAGGGCACCTTCTACCGCTACGCCAAGCGCTACGAGCAAGCGCAGAACTGGCAGCCGCCGAAAAGCGAAGTGTTGCGGCGGAAGAATTGAGCCATTCCGGGACGGCGCGTAAGCGCCGGGCCCGGAATCCAGGGCCACAAAATAAACTGCCCGTGTCGCTCTGGATTCCGGGTTCGCTCGCTCACGTTCGCGCCCCGGAATGACGGGGAATTTTTGACATGCGTCATCGCCCGTATTCTTTGTGCGGCCCCGGGGAGGCCGTAGTCCCAACCCATCCGCATCGCCCTTGAAAAGTACCGAGGGCGCGCGGGACGCCTGTGGGTCCGATCGGACCCACGGGCCTCGACACCTCGCGACG
>DASRDF010000060.1:0-10629 GCA_035652735.1 Pseudolabrys sp.
GCCGCCATCCGGCCACTCCCGTCGACCGCCGCGACGACCGCGCGCCCAATTATTATCTCGACTGGGCGTTCGACCAGATGAAGCAGCTGGTCGATACCTTTCCGAAGTCGATGACCGAACGCGTCTTCGTGGTGCGCACCGCACTCGATCCCAACCTGCAGCGCGCTGCCGATCTCGCCGTGGAAAATTCGCTGCGGCAGTACGGGCAGGAGTACAACGCGCACCAGGCCGCCGCCGTGCTGATGGATGTCGACGGGGCCGTGCGCGCCATGGTCGGCGGGCGCGACTACGGCGCCAGCCAGTTCAACCGCGCCACCGACTCGCTGCGGCAGCCCGGCTCCTCGTTCAAGCCTTACGTCTACGCCACCGCCCTGGAGCACGGCCTCAAGCCGAGCTCGACCGTGGTCGACGCGCCGATCTGCATCGGCAACTGGTGTCCGCACAATTACGGCGGCGGCTACCGCGGCGCCATGTCGCTGATCACGGCGCTCACTCACTCCATCAATACGGTGGCCATCCGCCTGTCCATCATCATCGGCGACGGCAACGCCAAGCTCGGCCGCGCCCGCATCATCAAGACGGCGCACGATATGGGCATCCACACGCCGCTGCCCGATACGCCGTCGCTGCCGATCGGAGCCGACGGCGTCGAGCTGCTCGACCACACCGGCGCCTACGCGACCTTCCCCAATCTCGGCATGAAGGTGACGCCGCATGCCATTCTCGAAGTGCGCACCGGCGACGGCAAACTGATCTGGCGCTATGACCGCGACGGACCCAAGCCGGTGCGCGTGCTGCCCGCTCATGTCGCCCAGGACATGATCACCATGATGAACAGCGTCGTCGAAAACGGCACCGGCCGCCGCGCGCGCCTCGACGGCATCAGCGCCGCCGGCAAGACCGGCACCACCAACGCCTACCGTGACGCCTGGTTCATGGGGTACACAGCCAATTTCGTCTGCGGCATCTGGTTCGGCAACGACAATTATGAGCCCACCAATCGCATGACCGGCGGCTCGCTGCCGGCGATGACTTGGCACAACATCATGGCCTACGCCCATCAGGGCATCGAGGTTAAACAACTCCCAGGAATTCCGGTGCCGCACGAGCGGCAGGAGCAGGCCGTCGCCTTCAAAACCAGCAAAAGCGGCGAAGCCCCGCCCCCGCCGCGCCCGATCATGCTCAGCAAGAAAGGCGCCGATATCCTGGTCAAGCTCGAGCGCATGATGGACGATGCCGATCGCGCTTTGGGCCCGCTGCCCCCGACCGTCTCCGCCGATAAAGAGCGGCAGGCGGCGAAGAGCGGCGATGCGCTTGCCGCCGATCTCGAAGGCCGCGCCTTCGAGCGGAACTGATTGGCCCAAGGGCGCGGCCAGCGTAGTCTCAGACGGATACACTCTTCCAAGCGGAACCAACGTGCGGCTGCTCTTCGGAACGCTGTTCTCCCTTCTGATCGCGGCAGCGGTGGGGCTCGGCGCCACCTATTTTGCGCTCTCGCGTGGGGCGGCGTTCGGCGCGCTGCGCATCGGCGCCTGGACCGCTTGGCCGAAGACGGGCACGCAAGAGGCCGACCCTTACGCGCGCGCCGAAATTGCGCGCAGCGGCCGTTTGCCGGTCGCGCTCGGTGATGGCCTCATGTTCGTGGCAACCACGGACGACAAGGGCAAGCCGCTCGACGGGCGATGCGACGTCACTGTCACTGGTGTTACGCCCGCCGCGCGTTTCTGGACGCTCACGCTCTATAATCGCCGCGGCGAGTTGGTACCTAATTCGGTGAGCCGTTATGACTTCACCAGCCAAGAAATCGTGCGCCGAGGCGATGGCAGTTTTCAGGTCGTCGTCGGTCCCCGCGCCAATCCAGGCAACTGGCTGCCGACTGGCGGCATCGAACGTTATATGCTCGCCTTGCGCTTCTATGACACTGCGGTCGGCGTCGCCACCAAGGAGGGCCGGGAAATTCCCATGCCTTCCGTGAAAACGCGGAGCTGCCCATGATTCGCTGGCTGCTGCTCATCTCCGGCGGCGTGCTGCTCGGTGGCATCGTACACCTCGCCACCATCATCATCCTTCCGCGCACCGCCACGCAGGACGCCTATTCGCGGCTGAAGGCGCTCGCACCGATCAATTCCGTTGTTGCTCTGCCCGAGCCCACGCCGGAAAAGGCAATCATGCCGCTGATGGACCCAGCCTTTGCCAGCGCAATTTGCCGCTACGACCTCTCACAAGGGCCGATGAAGCTCACGGTGCCGGTGAGCCTCGCTTATACCTCGGTGTCGTTCTATACCGACCGCGACATTGCCTACTACGCGATCAACGATCGCTCGGCCGGGCGGCGCGCCATCGAGCTGGATTTGATGACGACGGCGCAACATGAGGCCATGCCCGAGGAGGAAGACGTTACGGCGGCGGATCGCCTTATCGTGGAATCGCCGACGACCACTGGGCTGATCGCCATTCGCGCGCTCGCACCGGATCCCGGCCTTATGCCGATGGCTAAGCGCGCCATCGAGGGTGCGCGCTGTCAACACACGGATCTGGCGAAGCGAGCCGATTGATCAGCGCGCGTCGGAAAGGCTCTGCTCGCGCACCCAGGTCGGCGCCTTGTGCGTTTCGTAATAGGCGATTTCCGACTGCAGATGGTTGAGCGTGCGCTCCGCATCGACCGCCTGCTGCGAGGGCGTGACAATCACCAGCCGTTCGAGCGCAAAGCGGTAGCTCTCAAGCCGATGGGCCAAGCTCCTGCGCACCAGATCGACGATCGCCGCGTTCGAATGGATGCGCCGCAGTGCCTGGTCGCGCTCGTCCGCGGAAAGCGCCGAGACGTAATCGAGGCTCTTGCGCCGTTTCTGGTCGATATCGAGCACGCGAGCGGCGGTCTCGAAAAATGCGGGAAGACGCGTCGCATCGTTACGGATGTCGTCAATGAGGCGGTCGTAGCGCGAAGCGGGGGAGCGATAGCGCGAGTCGAGTAAATGCGTCGCGTAGGCAGTACGGTCGAAGGCACTGCGGTGGTCGGTGCGCAGCACACCGTATTCGCCCGCGACCGAATACCATTGCTGGCGATCGTACGGCTGCTCGATCAGCGGATAAGCGAGGTCGCGAAGTTGCCGCTCGTCGTCCGTCAGTGTGAACGTCGAGGGAGGAATATTGGTATCCGCGAGGGCCTCGCCATCGAGCCAATCGTGGATGCCGTCGGTGACCAGGTCCGGCCGTACCTCTCTGAAATCACCATTGGCACAGCCAGCGAGCAGCAACAGCGCCGCGAGCACAAGCACATGCCGGCGCCACATAGATGCCGGCCGTGGGGCTGTCATTGGATCAAATCGGCGGTCTTAGCGCGCAACGCGGCGACGGCGGCGGCGCCCGGATTGATTGCCGCTGGTCGGTTCGAGGCCGTTGGAGCCGTCCGGACCGCGTTCGATGCGGATGACGGGCAGGATGATGACGGTCGCAGGCTCGGTCTTTGCGTCGACATATTTGCCGCGCGAGGAAATTGCCTCATCCGGAAACTGAATGACCTGGCCCATTGCAGACCCCCTTCCGCCCGACATGACCGCCGGATCGGCGCCTTGTCCTGATTAAAGGGCGCGCAAGGTTAACGCTCTGCTAACGCGGGCGGACTAATATGATCGGCACGGAACTCGTAAAAGCGTGCCGTGTATGCGCAAAACGTTCGCGTCTCCCAGCCTCGACAATTTGGTCGATCTCGCCTGCCGGGATGGCGTCGATATCCGGCCGACACTCCTCCGTGTCCTGACGGATCTCTACGTCCAGAAGCCGTCGCATAGCACCGACGAAGAGGTGCAGTACGTCGAACTGGCGCTGGGTCTCGTCGATACAGTCGACGAGGCAACACGCATGGCGGTCGCCGCGCGGCTGGCGCAGTATCCCGCGGCGCCAGCTTCTGTATTGAGCCGCCTTGCCGGGCTAGCTCTACCTTCCACTATAACCAGCGCCGACAGCAATGCCCCGCACCACCTGACCGAGGAATTCTTCGCGGCGGCCGCGGCCGAGCGGCGTCTGATTCTGACCAATCTCGACGCGGTTGCTAGCAGTGCACAGTGCCACATCCCACAAGACACGGTCGCGCGCCTGGAACGCGCGGCGCTTCAGCACAATACGGCGGAGTTCTGCCGGCTGGTCGAGCGCGCGCTCCGCATTGGAACCAGGCTCGCTGCGCGTGTCGTCAACGACGCCTCGGGCGAACCGATCGTCATCGTTGCGAAAGCGCTTGGCATGACATCTGCGGTGCTGCAGCGCATCCTGTTGATGCTCAACCCGCAAATCGGCCGGTCCGTCGCTCGCGTCTATGACTTATCTCGGCTATTCGAGGAGATCACGCGGCAGGCCGCCGAGCATATGATCTCGATCTGGCGGCAGGCGGATCCGCCGCGCCCGCCGCATCATGAACCGCTCTACTGGGACGACCAGCACCGCAGCGCGCGCGGGCAGGCCACGTCCACCGGTTTCCGTATCGCCCGCCGCCGCGACGCCCTTCCGGCACGCAACCGCTCGACCGAGGGCTAGCTTACGACGTGCTCGAGAAAATGGCGCCCATCGCGGTCCTCGATCTCGAGAACCCATAGATCGGGATCGAAGCGCATTTCGCGAACAAGACGCGCCTCCACATCGGCCTCGGGCACGGGCGCCGCGCTGCCGAGCACGGCGGTGAAAATGCGTTCCGCTGGCTGGGCGTCGTCGAATGCGCTTTGCGGCGCCGGCCCGTATAAGGTTGCGGTGCCGTCTAGCCGGTTGACGATGATGAAGACTGCGCCCGCCTCCTCGGCGCCGCGCCGGCGCACGGCGGTAAAGGCGCCTTCGATTTGGCAACGGCGCAAATAGGCCGCTACCCAGATGCCGGACTTCAGCCGCATCGCGTTTGAGTAACACGGAGGCGCCGCGCCCGGCTATTGGTCCAGTCTGCGCCCGGTCATTGTGGCAAGCTCGCGTACCAACCGCTCGCTGATCTGCCCGTCAACCGGCAAGCCGCGGTTGCGCTCGAATTTTTCGATGGCAACGCTGGTGTCGTGGTCATAAAGGCCGGTCGGCCTGAGCTGCCCATAGCCGAATTCGGCCAGCGCGCGCTGAATCGCTAGCACGCGCTTTGACGGCGCGATGAGCTCCGCGATGGGATCGTTATGCGCCTGCGTGATCGTCTTCGGCTTGCTTTCCGGCAGCGCGACCTTTTCGACCGGCCCAGGCTTTGCTTGCGCGGCACTCGCACGCGTCGCGAAAATCGGCGCGGGGTGCGGACCGTGCTGAAGGAACAGAGCATTCACCAGGATTGCCACCGCCGCGGCGGCTGCCACCACCAGGCCGACGAACTCGCGCGGATGGCACGCGATCGCTGCGGCGAGCAGGCCGCGTTCAGGCTCATGCTGTCGACGGCGGCTAGGCACGTTTCTTAACTCGCGGTTGGATCGCTGCGGCGTCTGCAGCGCGCGCGGCCGGCAGTTTCACCGGCTTGATCTCGTGCCGCTCCCCGCCCTCGAGCGGCAGCCGCACCGTCACGCGCGTACCTTGGCCAAGCCGGCTGGTAATGGTCATATCGCCGTCGTGCAGATGCACGAGCCCCTTCACAATCGACAGGCCAAGGCCGGTGCCATCGTGGCGACGGTCGTAGGAGGCGCGCGCCTGGAAGAACGCCTCGCCAAGGCGCGGCAAGTCGGCCTCGGCGATGCCGACGCCGGTGTCCTCCACCGTCAGCACCAGCATGCGGCCGTCGCGGTGCGCGCCAACCGTCACTGCGCCGTTCCGCGGCGTAAACTTGATCGCGTTGGACACCAGATTGAGCAAGATCTGATTGAAAGCGCGGCGGTCGGCGACAAGTTCAGGCAAGTCCCGTGCAATCCGCGTGCGCAGATCGACACCAGCCTCCTGCGCCTTGAGCGCCAACAGGTCGCAGCAGCTTGTGATGGCCGCGTCCGCAGCAAACGGCTCCGGTGAGACGTCGAAATTGCCGCTGTCCATCCTCGACACGTCGAGAATGCCGTTGACCACCGACAAAAGATGGCGGCCCGATTCATTGATCAGCTTGGCGTATTCGCGCTTGCGTGCCGCCTCAAGCGCGAGCGACTCGTCGCTGAGCATGTCCGAAAAACCGATGATGGCGTTAAGCGGCGTGCGGAGTTCATGGCTCACCGTGGCGAGGAAACGGCTCTTGGCTGCGTTCGCCCGCTGCGATTCGGCGCGCGCAATGTCGAGCGCGCGCTCCTGCGCTTTGCGCTCGCTGGCGTCGCGCAGCACCGCCACGACTTCGCGCCGTCGCGCCTCGCCGGCTCGTTCGAGAGGCCGGCAGCGCATCTCGGCCCATACGAATTGACCGCCCTGCCCCTCCGCGTTACCGCCGCGGCGAATGCGGAATTCGAGGGTGCGCTCTGCGCCGAGCACTGCGCTGTCCGCAAGCGCGGTGAGATAAGCCGGCCGGTCGGCCACATGCACGCGTTCGAAAAGGCCGTGACCGGCGAGCGCACTTGCCGGCACGTTGAACAGAGATTCGGCCGCCGGCGAAGCAAAGAGCACGGCACCGTGCGCATCGTGTTGCGTGATGACGTCCGTCGTATTGGATGCGAGAAAGCGGTAGCGGTCCTGCTCGGCGCCGAGCAGCCGGACGCCGGTTCTGGCAAGCTGCTCCGCCCCGAGCGCAAGGCCGGCGGCGTAGAGCGTACCCATGACGATGCCGAATGTCGCCGGTATGCCGTGCTGCGCCGCGGCATCGGCGGGCGCCAGCACGCCCGCCGCACTCAGCGCCAGCAGCAGGCCGGCCCCGGCAACTGCCAGGACTGCGGAAAGTACGATCACTCGCCGTGGTGCGGACAACGCTGCATCGACCGGCACCAGCACAAGCCATATCGCCGCAAACGACATGATCCCGCCGGTGCACGCGGCCACCACGATGACCAATCCGGTGAGCGCGAGCGCGGAAAAAACGTGCGCCGTTTCGTAGCGCCCTGTGCGTGAGAGAAAAAAAGCAATCAGCAGCGGCGCCACCAACCAGGCGAAGACGCCGGCCTCGAGGCCGCTCGGCGGGCCACGGAAGACGAGGTAAATCGGAAAGCTCGCAAGCGCGGCCAGGCTGCCGAGCAGGCGCGGCGCGATAAAGGCGCGGTGGCGTGCCGCCGTCAACGGGTCGCGACGCGCCGCCGGATGCACCAACGCGTCGACATAGTTCCACACCGGCGTAAAGAAACGCACGATCCCTGTCCCACGTCTTGACGTTTGAAGACGCGCCCTTCGCTGCGCAAACTTAGGCCGGCGCGGCTTAAGCGAACGCTAAGGCGCAGGGTCGGCGAGCGCGGGGCGCCTCCTCAGCGTCGCCTCGTCCGGGCCGTTTTGCCGCGCATGGTGAAATTTGTCTTGCCGAATGCCCGACCGCGGCCGCCGCCGCTTTAAGTGTTACCGCCACGGTAACCATGTGAAAGGCCGCCTGCATAACGCGTGCCCGGCCCCGAAGCGTTACCTCCTCAAATTTGATTCAAATTCGATCCTGTCGAATTTGACGAAAAATCGCGTCGCATTCGCCTCGACTTTGGAAAAAACCGTCGCGTCATCGCCAACGACAGCTTCAACCCCGTCTGCTAGATTTCATTCAAAGGCGGCGCAAAGGCCGCCGGGGATACGTGGGTGGGTCGATGTTCTTCCTGTTGCGAATGGCCTTTTGGCTCGGCCTCGTCTGCGTGCTGCTGCCGGGCAGCGGCAGCAAGTCGGCCGATTCGCAAATCGATGCCGACCAAGCCATAACGCTCGCCAGCGCCGCGGTCAGCGACGCGCGCGGCTTCTGCGACCGGCAGCCCGATGCCTGCAAGGTCGGCGGCAAAGTCGCGGTCGCGCTCGGGTACAAGGCCGAAGCGGGCGCGCGCACGCTTTATGATTTCGTCATGGCCAAGCTCAACGACAAGTCTGCCTCCGCCAAGCCAGATAAGACGGGTGCAAAGACCGCGCCGAAAGCCGAGCCAATCTCCAATGTCGATCGCGGCACGCTCAAAGCCTCGGATTTGAGCCCGGCTTGGCATGGGCGAGTTCCGCTGCCGCCGGTGCGGCGCGAGGCCAGGGCTGGGCGGCCGTCCGCCTAACGCCATTCAAAACAACAAATTGCGGGGCCTGTTGCGGTCTCCCACGACGTTTGGCCAAGCGCGCTTTTGCGGCCTATATACACGGCAGCACGAGGGCACGCATGACCACGATCGACGAGATCGTCGACAACTTTGAGCTGCTCGACCAGTGGGACGATCGCTACCGTTACGTGATCGAGCTCGGCCGCACGTTGCCGCCGCTCGCCGAGGCGGCGCATGTCGAAGCCAACAAAGTGCGCGGCTGCGCCAGCCAGGTCTGGCTCGTAACGCATGTAAAGCCCGACGGCGCCGCCGGGCCGACACTCAGCTTCGAGGGCGACAGCGACGCGCACATCGTGCGCGGCCTCATCGCCATCCTCTTTGCCCTTTATTCGGGCAAGCGCGCGCAAGAGATTCTCGCCACCGATGCCGAAGCCGTGTTCAGCCGCCTGGGCCTGCGCGAAAACCTCACGCCGCAGCGCTCGAATGGGTTGCGCTCCATGGTCGAACGCATCCGCGCCGAAGCAAAAGCAGCGTTGGCGCCGGCTTAGCCGGAGCGGCAATCTAATCCTGCATCAGTCGCAGTAGCGGTTGCCGTAGATGTCGACCGTGCAAGCTGCCGGCGCTGCGTATGTGGCTTCATAGTAAGGGCTCGGTACGGGCGCAGGCGGCGGCGCCGGCACAGCATAAGGCGGCGCCACGTAAGCCGGTTCGCTGACCACGTACCCGGGAGCCGGAACGACGTAGGCCGGCGCGGGCGCGACCGGGGCGGCGTAAACCGGCGGAGCGACATATGCAGGCTCCGTCACATAGACCTCTTGCGCCGACGCGCCGCCGATCGTCGCCAGCGAAAGCGCAGCGGCTCCGATCACGATCTTGAAGTTCATTGCGAGCCTCCTGTTGCGATTGCCGCCCCGCACGACCGGCTAATCGCGCCTGCAATTGTTTGTTCCTGCCGCATGTTGGGCAATGCTGCGGCTTGTTCCTGTCGCGCGAAACGCGGCCGGGTTTCCGATTCGATTGTCAAACAGCCTCTGTTTACAATGCCTCCCCACGGGAGCAATTACGCGGGCGCGCGGCATCGCCCGTATTCTTTGCGCGGCCCCGGGAAGGCCGGTCGTTTCCTCGTTCCTCCAAAACGGAGGGGATGGCGCGCCGTCAGGCGCAACCTTTCTCAAGTGTGCGCACCGTTGCCGGTGCGCCGCGCCCTTCGGCGCGCCATCGCGGCGTTCTCATTTCGGCGCCGGGCCGCGCTTTGCTCACGGGCGTTAGCGCCCGCCGTCAGCCAGCTCCTGGCAGAGACCCGTAATGGTCCCGGGCGGAGCCCCGGCGCCGCCCGAGTGCGCGGCCTGCGTAAGCCGCGCCCGCGGGCGCCGCATCCTGCTCCGCTTTCAAGACGCCTCATGAAAGCGCCCTCTCGCGAGCAGGAATGGAAATATGGTCGATCAGGTTACATCGGCCCCTCCGCTGAGCTCGGCGGTAAAAGCGACGTCATCCGCAAGCCAGAGGCGAAGCGGCGCGCGGGCTTTTCCACGCGTTTCATTTTCATAGCCATAGTGGCGTGCAAGCTGCTCGATCGCGAGCTGCAGCACCACTTTGCCCGAGCGTGCCGGCCATTGCCGGTCGCGCTCGACCTCTGCGAGACTTTTCAGAAAACAGCAGACATCGAGCAGCAGCCCGCCGAAGTCCGCGCCCACCGCGTCGAGCGCGCGATGCACGCAGCGGCGTGCCGCGATCATGGTTTCGGTGAAATGCACGCGATTGTAGCCGGCAACGCGGCCGCCGTCATTGACCGGCCGCTCCCAATTGGCGCTGGTGCGCGGCATCAAATTGGCGCGGGTGAAGTCGGCGCGCAGCCGCTCGCCGGCCTGGAACTGGTGCGGCTCGATCATAGGGCGGCCGTCGCGCCCGCGCCGTTTGGCGAGCCACACCAACGGACTTTCCGCCTCGTTCACCGTCACTTCCGCGGCGCCGCATTCGGTGAGCAGCCGCCGTCGCCCCAACACGAGGTGGCGGGCGCGGAAATCGCCGAGCTCCGGCGGCGGCGCTTCGGACGCCCGCGCGGCCGTGCGCCCGCGGCTCATCGCCAGCTCCATGCGGCGGCTGGGGTCGGAGGGAAGCGATGGAGCGGGAGCATGCGGGCCTCTGTGAAAGGATTATATACCTTATGATTATTTACCTATCGCGGCACAAAATCAAGAGGCCTGGATAAGATTTTTATCCTGCGGCTAAATGCGCATTTATATACTTGACAAATGGGACTAAAATCAGTGACACAGGGCCGACAGGACAGCGATGACGGCGAAATCACCCCTCAGATGGAGAGGGCGGGTCTGGACGCTTTGATCGAATTTCGGAATGAAGGCGATCTGCTTCTTGTGCGAGAGATTCTACGTGCGGCGCTTCGTCAACGGCCGGAAGTAGCTGGGTCACAACGAATAGATTGTCCGCAAGAACCTGAATCCGGCGAGCAAGGTCGTTGATTTGATCGGTCGTTTTCTCAGTCGCAGGTGTTACCGCAGCCTTTGCCGCGGTTGACGGCTTGCTAGGCAGCGCTCGGACGCCATCGGCTGGTATG
>DASRDF010000061.1:0-3391 GCA_035652735.1 Pseudolabrys sp.
CCGCTTTGCCCGCCAGCGCCGGCGAGCTGCCGCCGGGCTTTGTCTATTTACGCGACGTAGCGCCGGCGATTGCGCAGGACATCCGCTATGCCGGTCCGGTGAATTTTACCCGCGCGGCTTTGCCCGGTTATGGCGCAGCGGAATGCGTGCTCAAACGCGAGACGGCGGAGGCGCTTAAGCGCGTCGAAGCCGCGCTCGCGCGCGAGCGGCTCGGGCTGAAAGTGTACGACTGCTACCGCCCGGCGCGCGCGACCGCCGCGATGTGGCGCTGGGCGCATGACGGCAAACGCGACGGCGACACAAGCTTCTACCCGCACGCCGACAAGCGGCAGTTGTTTGCGCTCGGCTACATCGCTGCGCATTCGCGGCATTCCACCGGCATTGCGGTCGATCTCACACTCATTCCGCTCGATCCTGCTCCCGGGCGCCCCCGCGCCGACGGGAACCCAGGACCACAAAACGCTGGAGCTTGCACCGCGCCGGCCGCCGAGCGCCGGACGGACAATTCGCTCGATATGGGCACCGGCTTCGACTGCCTCGACCCGAAAAGCGCAACGCGCTCGCCCGCCGTCACGCCGGCGCAGCGCCGCGCGCGCGAAACCTTGCGCGCGGCGATGAGCGCGCAGGGATTCCGCAATTACTTCCGCGAGTGGTGGCACTATGAATACCGCGGCGCCGACACCCGGCGCGCTTACGACTTTCCCATCACGCCGCGCTAGCATCCCCGCAGCAGCAAAAGGAGCAACCATGCCGATCGCATCACGCTACCTGTTCGTCGCCAGCATGGACGTCGATCCCGACAAGGAAGCGCTGTTCCACGAGGTCTACGACACCGAGCACATTCCCAACCTGCTCAAGGTGCCGGGCGTGCACGCGGTCGCGCGCATGGAAGGCGAGCCGTTCGCCTTCTCGATCGGCGGCGAGCAAAAGCGCATCGCCCATGATGGTCCGCGCCACAGCGCGCTCTACGAGATCGACGGCCCGCACGTGCTGGTGGGCGCCGAATGGGGCAAGGCGGTCGAAGCCGGACGCTGGCCGCGCGAGGTGCGGCCGTTCACCCGGAACCGCAAGCACGCGCTCTACCGGCTGCGCTAGGACGTGCGCAAAACGCTCGCTCCCTGCAAGACGAGCGAAATTCATGGAACGGGGAGCGCACATTGCGACTTAGGTGTGCGTACACGGTGTTCTTTGGTCGTTTGTCGATTGCCCATGCGCGTCAGTGTCATTGTCGCCGCCGTCGCGGCCCTGTTGCTCGTTGCTCCGGCCTGCCGGGCCGAGATGTCGATCAAGATCGATCAGGGCGCGCAGCAGATGACGGTCACGCGCGACGGCACGGTGGTCGGCCACTGGACGGTATCCACCGGCCGGCGCGCCTACCGCACGCCCGTAGGCACGTTCACCCCGACCTGGCTCGACGCCAAACACATCTCCAAGGAATGGGACGACGCGCCGATGCCGCATTCGATCTTCTTCACCAACGGCATCGCCATCCACGGCACTTACGAGACCAAATATCTCGGCGCGCCGGTGAGCCACGGCTGCGTGCGCCTCTCGCCCGGGCACGCCGCGGCATTGTTCGCCATGGTGCAGAAGGAAGGGCTCGCCAATGTGAAGGTCACGGTGAGCGGCAATGTGCAGGAGGCCTATGCGCGCGAGCGGCGCACGCGCGTCGCGGCCGAGCGCGACGCACAAAGCGAACAAACGAGCTTCGCCGCAACCGCCGTCTCCCCCGCGGCCGCCTCCGCCTACGATGCGGCTGACGCGCCTGTGAGCCGGCGCTTCTTCACCCCGGCGTATTAAACAAATTCGTTCCGCTCGATGCGTAGCCACCGCGCCGGACTCGTCTCCGGGGCGCAGCGCAGCACGAGCGAAGCGAAGTGATGCGCTGCAGCCCCGGGACCGCCAAACGCTCCAACGAATCCCGGGTCTGCGCGGCAGCACGGGCGTGCTGCAGCGCGCCCGGGACACACACCCCTGCCGCCGCTTGCGCGTGCCGCGTTATTTGCGTTTGCCGGCGCGCTTGGCGCCTTTGGGCCATTTCTGCGGCCAGGAGACGATATACTCCTCGAGTCTGGCGTCCGGCACATCCGTCTCGCTGGCGGCGACGCGGCCGCGCACCGAGATGCCGGCCTCGTGCACCGTCTCGCGCGAGCCCGAGACGAGATGATGCCACCATGGCAAGTCACCGCCGTTCGCCACGATGCGATAGGCGCAGGTCGGCGGCAGCCAGGAGAGCCGGCGCACGTTGCGCGCGGTCAGCCGCACGCAGTCCTTCACCCGCGCCGCGCGGTGCGCGTAATCGCTGCAGCGGCAGGCTTTCGCGTCGAGCAGCTTGCAGCCGACGTCGGTATAGACGGTGGCATTGGTGTCGGCGTCGATGAGCTTGTTGAGGCAGCAGCGCCCGCAGCCATCGCACAGGCTCTCCCATTCGGCCTTGCTCATTTCGCCGAGCCGCTTGCGGCGCCAGAACGGAGCGGTGGAGTCGGGCTTTGGCGCATTCATGGCTCGCACCTCGCCAATGGCGGCGATCTTGGCGGCGCGCTCAGGCGCGGCCGATATCGGTGGCGGCGAAATCGCCGCCTTTGTACAGCAGCCGCGCCCCGTGCGCCTTGGCGCAGGCGTAAGAGAGGCAATCGCCGAAGTTCAGGCCCGCCGTGGCGCGGCCTTTGCCGTAGCGCTCGAAGGCTTGGACGGCGAGATGACCGATCTCCTCGGTCAGCGGCACGATCGCTGTCGATGTTTGCCGCAGTAGCGCCGTGACGTGTAGATCGGCGGCCGTGGGAGCCAGATCGAACAGCGAAGACAGCCGCATTGCCGACTCGAGAATGACGTGACCGGCAGTGATCGCGTCGCGTTCGCGTTCCAAAGTCTCGGTGAAAGCCGGCCCCTCGGGCTCGCGCGCCAGCATGGCGACGATGGCCGAGGTGTCGACGAAGATCACTCGTTGCCCCAGAGCTCGTCGATTTCCTGTTTGGTCGGAGTGTGCCCGCGCGCGCGATTGCCGGCGCGCTCCAAATCGGCGGCAATCTCGGCGACCCGCTCACGCAACGGCCTTTCCTCCCGCGCCAACGCGCCCTCCAGCGCTTCGATCACGGCCCGCGTCATGGTGGTGCCGCGCCGTTTGGCGAGACGGCGGGCGAGCTTATCGGCGCGATCGTCGCGGATGTGCAGGGGCATAAGCGCTCCGTATATACAGACTGTGTTGGCAAGCAACACAAGCGATATATACAAGTCGCCGGTGGCGGATGCAAGGCCCCGGAGTTCACGACAATCGGTGGAGCAGGCCCCTTTCATTCCGGCCAAGAGAAAAGAAAGCCCCCGGAACCCGCCCCCATTTCCCCGCATTTTCCGTTCACCTTGGGTTCATCTTTCCCCTGCGGCCAGTGGCCGG
>DASRDF010000062.1:0-61452 GCA_035652735.1 Pseudolabrys sp.
CGGCGTCGGCGTCGGCGGCTTTGCGCCGCCGGCCGCGCCGCTCGATTTCGGCAATTCCGGCACCGGGGTGCGGCTTGCCTTCGGCGCGGTGGCGGGATCGCCGATCCGGGCGTCATTCGACGGCGACGCCTCGCTGCGCAAACGGCCGATGCGGCGCATTCTCGATCCGCTGGAACAAATGGGCGCGCGCGTGCTCGACGCAGCCGAGGGCGGACGGCTCCCGCTCGCTTTGCAGGGGGCGCGCGATCCGATTCCGATTGTGTACGAATCCCCTGTGCCGTCGGCGCAACTGAAATCGGCGGTGCTGCTCGCCGGGTTGGCCGCGCCAGGCGAAACCACGGTGATCGAGGCGGAAGCAACGCGCGATCACACCGAGCGGCTGCTCAAGCATTTCGGTGCCAAGGTCACGAGCAAGCCGCATGGCGAGCACGGCCGCCGCATTACGGTCGTCGGGCAGCCCGAACTTGAGCCGGTCAAGGTCACAGTGCCGGCCGATCCGTCTTCGGCGGCGTTTCCACTGGTGGCCGCGCTGATCGTGCCGGGATCGGACGTCACGCTCGAAGCGGTGATGACCAATCCGCTGCGCACGGGGCTTTACACGACCCTCAAGGAGATGGGCGCCAAGATTGAGATTCTCGCCACGCGCGACGATGGCGGCGAGGAGGTCGCCGATCTGCGTGTCACCGCCTGTGCGCTCAAAGGCGTCGAGGTGCCGCCGCAGCGCGCGCCGTCGATGATCGACGAATATCCGATCCTGGCGGTGGCGGCTGCATTTGCCGAAGGCGTGACGCGCATGCGCGGGCTGAAGGAGCTGCGCGTCAAAGAAAGCGACCGTCTCGAAGCGACCGCCGCGATGCTGCGCGCCAACGGCGTTGAGGCGACGATCGAGGGCGACGATCTGATCGTGAGCGGCAAGCCCGCCGTCCCCGGCGGCGGCGCGGTGACGACGCACATGGATCACCGCATCGCCATGGCGGCGCTGGTCATGGGGCTGGCGAGCGAGCAGCCGGTGCGAATTGACGATAGCGCTTTCATTGGGACCAGCTTTCCTGGCTTCACCGATCTGATGCGCTCACTCGGCGCCGATCTCACATGATCATCGCCATTGACGGACCCGCCGCCTCCGGCAAGGGCACGCTCGGCAAGAAGCTGGCCGCGCATTACGGCCTGCGCCATCTCGACACTGGGCTGCTCTATCGCGCCGTTGCCAAGGCCGTGCTCGATGCCGGCAAAGCGCCCAGCGACCGGGCGGCGACAATTGCTGCGGCGAGTGCGCTCGACACGTCGAACTTCGACGAGGCGGTGCTCAAAAGTCATTCCGTCAGTGAGGCGGCGTCCATCGTTTCCGCCATTCCCGAGGTGCGCTCTGCGTTGCTCGCTTTCCAGCGCGATTTTGCCGCGCGGCCGCCCGGCGCCGTGCTCGACGGCCGCGATATCGGCACCGTCATTTGTCCTAATGCCGACGTTAAGATTTTCGTCACCGCAACGCCGGAGGTGCGTGCGCGCCGCCGCGCCGCCGAATACCAGGCGGCGGGCCGCGCGATCGATGAGGCTGCGGTCCTGGCCGATATCCGCAAACGCGACGAACGCGATACCGGCCGCGCCGCTGCACCCTTGCGGCAAGCGCCGGACGCGCACTTGCTCGATACCACCGATATGGATATATCCAGCGCCATCCGGGCCGCCATCGACATCGTCGAGGCCACCCGAGCGGGCCGAGGGCGCGGCTGACCGCCCCTCGTTGTTGGAGGACATGAGCCCCGCTCGCGCCTCGTCGTAAGGCGGTCTGACCGAACCCATCGTTCAACAGCACGGTCTCAGCGCCGGCCAACCGGGATTCCGGGGGCCGCCAAAGCTCTGCGGGAGCTTTGGCCCGCGTCTGTTGAGCGCAACGATCAACCCGCCGGCGCGCCGCTTTGAGGAGATTTCATGGCCACCGCTACAGCGCAAACGCAGTCACCCTCGCGTGAAGACTTCGCCAAGCTGCTCGACGAATCCTTCGGCACCGGAAACCTGCAGGAAGGCACGGTGATCAAGGGCAAAGTCGTCGGCATCGAAAAAGAATTTGCCGTCATCGATGTCGGCCTGAAGACGGAGGGGCGTGTCGCTCTCCGTGAGTTCGCAGGCCCCGGACGGCAAGCCGACCTCAAGGTCGGCGACGAGGTCGAAGTCTATCTCGAACGCGTGGAGAATGCGCTGGGCGAAGCCGTCTTGTCGCGCGACAAAGCGCGGCGCGAGGAGAGCTGGGGCAAGCTGGAGAAAGCGTTCAACAACAACGAGAAGGTGCAGGGCGTCATTTTCAATCAGGTCAAAGGCGGCTTTACCGTCGATCTCGACGGTGCGGTGGCGTTCCTGCCGCGCAGCCAAGTCGACATTCGCCCCATTCGCGATGTCTCGCCGCTGATGAATCAGCCGCAGCCGTTCCAGATTCTGAAGATGGATCGCCGCCGCGGCAATATCGTCGTCTCCCGCCGCACCGTACTGGAAGAAACGCGCGCCGAGCAGCGCCAGGAGCTGGTGCAGAACCTCGAAGAGGGGCAGGTCATCGATGGCGTGGTGAAGAACATCACCGACTACGGCGCCTTCGTCGATCTCGGCGGCATCGACGGGCTGCTGCACGTCACCGACATCGCTTGGCGGCGCGTCAATCACCCGACCGAAGTGCTCAACATCGGCCAGCAGGTGAAGGTCAAGATCATCAAGATCAACCATGAGACGCACCGCATCTCGCTGGGCATGAAGCAGCTGCTCGACGATCCGTGGCAGGGCATCGAAGCCAAATATCCGGTCGGCGCCAAGTTCAAGGGCCGCGTCACCAACATCACCGATTACGGCGCCTTCGTCGAGTTGGAGCCCGGCATCGAGGGGCTCATCCACGTCTCGGAAATGTCGTGGACCAAGAAGAACGTTCACCCCGGCAAGATCGTCTCCACCTCGCAGGAAGTGGAGGTGCAGATTCTCGAGGTCGATCCGGTCAAGCGCCGCATCTCGCTCGGCCTCAAGCAGACGATGCGCAATCCGTGGGAGGTCTTCGTCGAGAAGCACCCGCCGGGCTCGGTCGTCGAAGGCGAGGTCAAGAACAAGACCGAGTTCGGCCTGTTCCTCGGGCTCGACGGCGATGTCGACGGCATGGTCCACCTTTCCGACCTGGACTGGAAGCGTCCCGGCGAGCAGGTGATCGAGGAATACAAGAAAGGCGACATGGTCAAGGCGCAGGTGCTCGACGTCGACGTCGAGAAGGAGCGCATCTCCCTCGGCGTCAAGCAATTGCACGGCGATCCCATGGCGAGCGCCGGCGACCTCAAGAAGGGATCGGTGGTTACCTGCGAGGTCACCGACGTCAAGGAAAGCGGCATCGACGTGAAGATCGTCGGCACCGAGCTTACCGCCTTCATCAAGCGCGCCGATCTCGCGCGCGACCGCGGCGAGCAGCGGCCGGAGCGCTTCGCGGTGGGGCAAAAGGTCGACGCGCGCGTCACCCAATTCGACCGCAAGACGCGCAAGGTCGGCGTCTCCATCAAAGCCTTGGAGGTCGCCGAGGAGAAGGAAGCGATCGCGCAATACGGCACCGCCGATTCCGGCGCCTCGCTCGGCGACATCCTCGGCGCGGCGCTCAAACAGCGCGGCGACAAGGAAGAAGAGGCCGAGGAGGAAAAGGCCGAAAAATAAGGGTTGCCGGCACGCGCCGCATGCAAAAAGCACCCCCGGGCCGCCACCCGGGGGGTTTTTCTTTCGGACATGAACGTGCCTAAAATCGACCGGATAAGCCCGGCTCGTAGCTCAGCGTTGAAAGACGATCTGAACAGGGTGCAGGTTCGTCACGCCTGATTGTCTCCGTCTCTCCGGGAAGGAGAGATGAAAAGGAAGGAGCGCCGCCAATGTCGCTCGACGCCGATGCCATCGTCGACCGCCGCCGCATGCGGCGCAAGCTCACGTTCTGGCGCGTCGCCGCCATTGTGATCGCCATTGCCGCGCTTGTTGGCGCCGGCTTTGCCTTGGCGCCGCGCAACCGTCTTCTGACCGATGGCAATTACATCGCGCGCATCAAAGTCCAGGGATTGATCCGCGACAACCGCGACCGCGTCGAAGCGCTCGACCGTCTCGCCAAGTCCAGCGCGCGTGCGGTCATCTTGCACATCGATAGCCCCGGCGGCACCACCGCCGGCTCGCAACAGCTCTACGATTCGCTTCGCGCGCTGCAGGCAAAAAAGCCGATGGTGGTAGTGGTGGACGGACTTGCCGCCTCCGGAGCCTATATCGCGGCGCTGTCGTCGGACCACATCATCGCCCACGACACGTCGTTGGTGGGATCGATCGGCGTCCTTTTTCAATTTCCAAACTTCACCGGCGCATTGAAGACGCTCGGCATTCAGGTGGAGTCGATCAAATCCTCGCCGCTGAAGGCGGCGCCGAACGGTTTCGAGCCGACCAGCCCGGAAGCGCGCGCTGCCATCCAGGCGGTCGTGCTCGATTCTTATGCCTGGTTCAAGAACCTGGTACAGAATCGGCGCCATATGGATGACGCGCAGCTCGCCGCCGTCGACGACGGCCGCGTCTTCACCGGCCGCCAAGGCGTCGGTTTAAAGCTGGTGGATAGCCTCGGTAACGAGGACACTGCGCGGGCGTGGCTGGACAAGGAAAAGCATGTTCCGCTTGCCACGCCCGTGCGCGACTACTCTCTGGAGCCGCGCTTCAGCGACTTCCCGTTCCTGCACGTCGCCGCATTGACCCTGCAGACGGTCGGGTTGTCTGCCATTGCGCAGCGCATCGAAGGTTGGTCGGGCGTGCAGGCGGTCGAACGCCTCAACCTTGACGGCCTTTTGGCGCTTTGGCACCCTCCTACTGCTAACTGAGTAGGGGGTCGGCGGCATGATCAAGTCAGAGCTTGTACAGCGTATTGCCGCCCAGAATCCCCACCTCTATCAGCGCGATGTCGAGAACATCGTCAACGCTATCCTCGGTGAGATCACCAGCGCCATGTCGCGCGGCGATCGGGTCGAGTTGCGCGGGTTCGGTGCCTTCTCCGTCAAGCATCGGCCGGCCCGCACAGGACGCAACCCGCGCACCGGCGCGCATGTGGCGGTGGAGAAGAAGTCAGTGCCGTTCTTCAAGACCGGCAAGGAGATGCGCGAGCGGCTGAACAAGATCGGCGCCGTGTAACCCGCGCATAACCTGGAAGGCGTTTCGATGAGGTCATGGCCGGGCTTGTTCCGGCCATCCACGTCTTTAGGATCGGCGGGAAGACGCGGATGCGCGGCACTGGCCGGGCATGACGAAGGACGCAATGCTTCGCAAGTTGGTGATCGCCGCCATCCTCGTGCCGCTTGCGGCCGCGATCATCGCGTTCGCGGTGGCGAACCGGCAGGCTGTGACGGTGTCGTTCGATCCGTTCTCGTCGGCGGCCCCGGCCTATGCCACGACCCTGCCGCTGTTCGCCCTCATTTTCATCGTGCTGATCTTCGGCGTGATCGTCGGCGGCGTCGCGGCGTGGCTGCGCCAAGGCAAGTGGCGGCGCCGCGGCCGCCGGCTCGAGGCGGACGTGCGCGAGCTCAAAGGTGAGATCGACGACATCCGTCGCCGCTTTGGCACCGGAGCGCCGCCTGCGGCCGACCCTCCAGCGCCGCTCATTCCGCCGCCAGTTCCGTGAGCGGCGGTCGCTTTGCGGCGGCGCGGAGAAGGCGGTAGAACCCCGCCTCATGGCCCTCACGGTCAAAATCTGCGGTCTGAAAACCGCGCAAACGCTTGATGCGGCGCTGGAATCCGGCGCCGATCTGGTCGGCTTTGTGTTTTTTCCGCCGAGCCCGCGAAATCTCGGCCTCGAAGCCGCGCGTGTGCTCGGCGAGCGCGTCGCCGGCCGCGCCGTCAAGGTCGCGCTCACCGTCGATGCAACCGACGAGATGCTTCTCGACATCGTCGCCGCCTTGAAGCCCGACATGCTGCAGCTGCACGGCAAGGAGACGCCGGAGCGCGTCGTCGCAGTGCGCACGCGTTTCCGCCTGCCGGTGATGAAGGCGCTGCCGATCGCCGAGCGCGCCGATCTCTCTCCCATCCGCATCTACGCGCAGGTCGCCGACCGTCTGCTCTTCGATGCGCGTGCGCCGAAAGAGGCAACGCGCCCGGGCGGTCTCGGCACGCCGTTCGACTGGACTCTGCTCGCCGGCATCAAGCCCGGCGTTCCCTTCATGCTCTCCGGCGGCCTCGATGCCGGCAACGTCGCCGAAGCGCTGCGTATCACTGCGGCGCCGGCGGTCGATGTGTCGTCCGGCGTCGAAAACAAGCCGGGCGTGAAGGATCCGGCGAAGATCCGCGAATTCATTCGCGCCGCGCGCGCCGCCGAAGACCCGCTCGATCTTTCCAAGGCGGCGACGATTCAATGACGGTTCGCCAGCCCAATACTTATCGCGGCGGCCCCGACGAGCGCGGGCACTTCGGCATCTATGGTGGCCGCTTTGTCGCCGAGACGCTGATGCCGGTCATTCTCGATCTCGAGCGTGCCTACGGTATGGCGAAAGCCGATCCGGCATTCCAGAAGGAGATGGACGCCCACCTCGCAACTTATGTTGGGCGGCCGTCGCCGCTCTATTTCGCCGAGCGGCTCACCGAATACTGCAGGAATGCGAAGACGTCCTCCGCCCCCAAGGGAGCGAAAATCTATTTCAAGCGCGAAGAGCTCAACCACACGGGCGCGCACAAGGTGAACAACGTGCTCGGCCAGATCATGCTGGCCAAGCGCATGGGCAAGACCCGCATCATCGCCGAGACCGGCGCCGGCATGCACGGCGTCGCCACGGCAACGCTCTGCGCGAAGTTTGGGCTGCCCTGCATCGTCTATATGGGCGCGGTGGATGTCGAGCGGCAGAAGCCTAACGTGCTCCGCATGAAAATTCTCGGTGCCGAGGTGCGTTCGGTGGAGTCGGGATCGCGCACGCTCAAGGATGCGATGAACGAAGCCTTGCGCGACTGGGTGACCAATGTCGCCGACACATTTTACTGCATCGGCACGGTGGCCGGTCCGCATCCTTATCCCGCCATGGTGCGCGATTTCCAGTCGATCATCGGCCGCGAGACGCGCGAGCAGATCATGCAGGCCGAAGGCCGCCTGCCGGATTCGCTCGTCGCCTGTATCGGCGGCGGCTCGAACGCCATGGGGTTGTTCCACCCCTTCCTCGACGAGGGCGGAATCGAAATCTACGGCGTCGAAGCCGCCGGGCATGGACTGAAGAGCGGCAAGCACGCGGCCTCGATTGCCGGCGGGCGGCCCGGCGTCTTGCACGGCAACCGCACGTATTTGCTGATGGATGAAGACGGACAGATCGAAGAGGCGCATTCCATTTCAGCAGGCCTCGACTATCCG
Organism: Pseudolabrys sp.; assembly: GCA_035652735.1. Lineage (GTDB taxonomy): Bacteria > Pseudomonadota > Alphaproteobacteria > Rhizobiales > Xanthobacteraceae > Pseudolabrys. Next base: position 7,355 of record DASRDF010000062.1, read on the forward strand.
GGCATCGGCCCCGAGCACGCTTGGCTCAACGATGTGGGCCGCGTGACGTTTCTCTCTGCCACCGACGACGAGGCGGTCGCCGCATTCCAGTTGGTGAGCAGGCTCGAAGGCATCATCCCTGCCCTCGAGCCGGCCCACGCTTTGGCAAAGGTTCTCGAGCTCGCCCCGACCAAGCCCAAGGATCACCTGATGGTCGTGAACGTCTCCGGCCGCGGCGACAAGGACCTGGCGAGCGTCGAGGCCTTTCTGGCGAGCAGGCCATGACCACCCGCATTGAAGCGCGCTTTGCGGCGCTGAAGCAGCAAGGCCGCGCTGCATTGGTGACCTTCACCATGGCCGGCGATCCGGACTATGCGACGTCGCTGGCGATCGCGCAGGCGCTGCCGAACGCGGGCGCCGACGTGATCGAGCTGGGTATGCCGTTCACCGATCCCATGGCCGACGGTCCGGCAATCCAGGCGGCGGGGCTGCGGGCGCTGCGCAGCGGGCAGAATATGAAAAGGACGCTGCAAGTCGTGCGCGAATTCCGCAAGGCCGACGATGCAACGCCGATCGTTCTGATGGGCTATTACAATCCGATCTACATTTATGGCGTCGATAAATTTCTCGCCGATGCCAAAGCCGCAGGTGTCGATGGCCTCATCGTGGTGGACCTGCCGCCGGAAGAAGATGAAGAACTCTGCCTACCCGCCCTCAAAGCGGGCCTGAACTTCATCCGTTTGGCGACGCCGACGACGGATGACAAGCGCTTGCCGGCGGTGTTGAACAACACCTCGGGGTTCGTCTACTACGTTTCCATCACCGGCATCACCGGTGCCGCCACGCCCGATGCAGCCAAGGTGTCGTCTGCGGTCGCACGGATCAAGCGGCACACCGGACTGCCCGTCGCCGTCGGCTTCGGCGTCAAGACCGCGGCGCACGCCCGCGCCATCGCACAAGGCGCGGATGGCGTGGTTGTCGGTTCGGCCCTTGTGGAAGCGCTGCGGCAGAGCCTCGACAGACAGGGCAGGGCGACGCGCGGCACGGTCAAGGCGGTGACCGATCTGGTGGCCGAGCTCGCCGAGGGCGTGCGCGCGGCCGCGGGTGTGGCGGCAAAATAGCAAGGTTAACGGCAGTCGTCGTCCGCGCAAGCGGACGATCGCGCTGCCCCAAAAATTCACATGTGGCGCTGTCGATGAACAATTCTTATGTTTGTGAACACTGGATGCCGACTTCCGCGAGTGCGACAGCGAAGCAGACATGAACTGGATCTCCAACGTCGTCCGCCCGAAAATCCGCAGCTTTCTGCGCCGCGAGACGCCGGAAAATCTCTGGATCAAGTGCCCCGAGACCGGGCAGCTCGTCTTTTACAAGGACGTGGAAGCGAACCAGTTCGTCATTCCCGCCTCGAACTACCACATGCGCATGGGCGCGGCCGCGCGCCTCAAGTCCATGTTCGACGGCGCCACCTGGCTCGACATCGGCGTGCCCGAAGTTCCGCTCGATCCGCTCAAATTTCGCGACGAGCGCCGTTACGCCGATCGTCTCAAAGACGCGCGCAGCAAGACCGGGCTCAACGACGCGGTCAAGCTCGGCCTTGGCAAGCTTGACGGCCTGCCTGTGACCATCGGCGTGCAGGACTTCGACTTCATGGGCGGGTCGCTCGGCATGGCGGCGGGCGAAGCCGTGGTCAAAGGGCTGGAGACCGCGGCGGAGAAGGGCACGCCCTTCATCATGTTTGCGGCGTCAGGGGGGGCGCGCATGCAGGAGGGCATCCTCGCGCTCATGCAGCTGCCGCGCACCACCGTCGCCGTGCAGCACCTGCGCGAGGCGAAGAAGCCTTACATCGTCGTGCTCACCAACCCGACCACCGGCGGCGTAACCGCCTCTTACGCCATGCTCGGCGACGTGCACATCGCCGAACCGGGCGCACTCATCGGCTTTGCAGGGCCGCGCGTGATCGAGCAGACGATCCGCGAGAAATTGCCGGAGGGCTTCCAGCGCGCCGAATATCTCGCCGAGCACGGCATGGTGGATATGGTCGTGCACCGCCACAAGCTGCGTGCGACGCTGTCGAACTTGTGCCGGCTCTTGTGCAGACAACCTGCCGCTTTGCCGCTGCAGGGCCTGCCGGTTCCTGCGTGACGTGAACATTCGCCGCTCGCTCCGCGCCGGCCGGAAGCCAGACGCGCCCGGAATCCCAAGCATCGGTCCTGCTTCGCGGGGACGAATGGAATTGGGGTAAGCTCTCGATAGAATGACTCCGATCGATCCCATCGTTGCCCGTCTCACTGCTTTGCATCCCAAGCGCATCGACCTATCGCTTGGGCGCGTCGAGCGTCTGCTCGCGGCGATGGGACATCCCGAGCGCCGCGTGCCGCCCGTCATTCATGTCGCCGGCACCAACGGCAAAGGCTCGGTGGTCGCGTTCCTGCGCGCCTTTTTGGAAGCCGCCGGGAAGCGCGTTCACGTCTACACCTCGCCGCATCTCGTGCGCTTCAATGAGCGCTATCGTCTGGGCGCCAAGGGCGATGGGCGATTGGTGCCGGACGATGAACTCGCGGCGACGTTGGCGGAATGCGAACGCGTCAATGCCGGCCAGCCTATCACGCTGTTCGAAATCACGACGGCTGCCGGCTTTTTGCTGTTCTCGCGGCATCCGGCCGACGTTCTGTTAATGGAAGTCGGCCTTGGCGGTCGGCTCGACGCCACCAACGTCATCGCGCATCCACTGGCGACGGTCATCACCCCTGTATCGATCGACCACAGCGATTTTCTCGGCGATTCGCTCGCGGCCATCGCCGCGGAAAAGGCCGGCATCTTGAAACGCGAAGCGACGGCAATCGTCGCCGCCCAGCCGCGCGACGCGCTCGTGGTCATCGAACGTCAGGCTGCGCGACTGAACGCGCCCCTGAAAATTGCCGGGGAGGACTGGACCGCCACAGAAGAGCGCGGCCGGCTGGTCTACCAGGACGAGGCCGGCCTACTCGACTTGCCGCCGCCCAGACTGTACGGGCGCCACCAGTTCGAAAACGCCGGCCTCGCCATCGCCGCCTTGCGTGCCATCAAGCCGCTGAAAATCGGTCCCGCCGCCTTCGAGGCCGGCGTCGCCAAGGTCGACTGGCCAGGGCGGATGCAGCGATTGTCCGCCGGACCGCTGGCGAAGCTGGCACCGGAGGGAAGCGAGCTATGGCTCGACGGAGGCCACAATCCCGACGGCGGCAGAGCTATTGCCGCTGCCCTCGCCGATCTGGAGGAGCGCGTCTCGCGGCCCCTGGTGCTGATCGTCGGCATGATGGCGACCAAAGACAGCGAAGGTTTTCTTCGCAATTTCACCGGCTTGGCGCGTCGGCTAATCGCTGTGCCGGTGCCGAATGCGGAAAAAGGCCTTAGCGCGTCGGTGCTGGCTGACACGGCGCGCGCTATCGGTCTGCCGGCGACCAGTCGCGACAATCTCGTCGAAGCCCTCGATGCAGCACGCAAGCTCGACCTCGAGCCTCCGCCGCGCATTTTGATCACCGGCTCGCTTTATCTTGCTGGCGAGGTGCTGCGGCAGAACGGCACCTTGCCGCAATAGCGCGCTAGGCGGCGCGGACGCGGGCAAAGAATTCGCCGACGCGCGATTCAAGCTCGCGCGCCCGGTCTGAGACGCCCGCCGTCAGGTTGGTGATTTCCGCGAAGATCGCGGCACTGCGACTGGCGTCTTGTTCGACCGAGCGAATTTCGGCCGAGGCGCTGGCGGTGTGTCCGGCCGCGGTTTGAATGCTGCCGGCGATCTCTCGTGTCGTCACGCTCTGCTCTTCGACCGCCGAGGCGATGCTGTTTGCCGCTTCTGATAATTTCTCGATGCTGCGGGCGATCGCGGCGATCTCGTCGACCGATTTTTTGGTGGCATCCTGGATCGCGGCGACTTGCTGCGAAATCTCGTCGGTTGCGCGCGCGGTCTGGCCGGCGAGCGCCTTGACCTCGGAAGCGACCACGGCGAACCCCTTTCCTGCTTCGCCCGCGCGCGCCGCTTCAATGGTCGCATTCAACGCCAGCAGATTCGTTTGCGATGCGATGCTTGAAATGAGCCCGACGATCGAACTGATGCGCTCCGCCGCGTCGTTCAACGAACGGATGGCGCTCTGACTGCGCTGCGTGTCGCCGACCGCCGTGCGGGCAAGCGCCAGTCCGCTGCTTGCTTCCTGACCTATGTGCTGAATCGATGCCGAAAGCTCCTCGGTGGCCTGGCCGGTCATCTGCACTCGCTCGCTTGTCTCGGCCGCCGCGGAGGCGGCAGCCGCCATGCGGCTGAGCGTCTGATCGGCCATATCGCGCATCCCAGAGCAGGTTGTTGTCAGAGCCTTCGAGGCTTCATTGATGGCGTCGAGCACGCCGCTGATGGCGGCGGCGAAATCCGAGATGGCTTCGTCGATCACAGTCCTGCGCGTGAGCGCAGCGCGCTCGGCCGCTTCGCGATGCAGCGTCATGGCATTCGCCACATCGAAAGCGATGACCTCGGAGATCAGCTTTGCGGACTCGACGAGTCTGCCGGTGGAGAAGCGATAGCGGCGCGCGAGCGCCTCCAGTGCCGCCCGCAGCACGTAATTTCCAGCCGTCATGCGAAAGCGGCCATCCAGCCCGATGGCGGTTTCTTGCTCGACGGTCTTGCGGCAGGACTGCAGATAGTGCCGATCGAGGTCGCCGCTCAGCAAGGCTGTGAGGTGCGAGAGCTCGAGGCTCTTGATCAGCTCCTTGTGCCGAACGGCAATTTTGGAAATGTGCGGAAGCGCGGCCATGCCGGCGACAATGTGCTCCGCAGCCTGTTGCAGGTGCGGTGCCACCGTCGGCCAAATGTCCTTGATCTTGCTGCGGGCCTGCGCGTCGAGGCCGTAAAGCCCGTAACGCGCTTCGACACCCGGGATGATTTCGTTCGGCGTCATGAGCGGCCGCGATCGTGCAAACTGCAAGAATCTCAAGCCTATAGGAGATTCCTTGTACCAATGTTAACGATGCAGAAAGCAAAGCCGCAGGCAGATGCGCTGCGCGCGCTCACTTCAGCAGCTTCATCAAATCTGCCGCCTTCTGCGTCACCTGCTCGATCGTGCATTGCCGTGGCGCCTTGTCGGGGCGCCAGCGGATCAGCCGCGTGCCGTGGCGGAAACGGCCGCCGCTGAAGTGGTCGTAACAAACCTCGACCACCAGCTTCGGCTTGAGCGGATGCCATTGGCTGGAACGCCTGGTCGACCATCGGCTGGGCCCGCCGGGCTTGCTGCCGGTGAAGCCGGGCGGCGCGACGAGCTTTTCCAGCTTGGCGGTGAGCGCGTTCTTCTCTTCGGCGTGGATCGACGACGTGAAGCCGACATGGTCGAGCAGGCCGGCGTCGTTGTAGAGCCCGAGCAGCAAGGAGCCTACCGTCCTCTTGCCCTCATTGTAACGGAAGCCGCCGACGACGCAGTCCGCCGAGCGGAAATTCTTGATCTTCTGCATCCCGTGGCGATTGCCGGATTGATACGGCAGGTCGCGGCGTTTGGCGACGATGCCGTCGAGCGTAGCGCCGACCTGGCGCAACCACCGGCGCGCTTCGGAGAGCTTGGTGGTGGCCGGCGACAGCCGAATGTGCTTTTGCCGGCGCAAATAGCGAGCCGCGAAAGACTCAAGGTGCCGGCGCCGCGCCGGCAAAGGCTCTTTCGTAAGCAGCGCTCCGTCCTCGGCCAGAATGTCGAAGACGATGAGCAGCGCCGGCGTCTCGGCCGCCAGCCTGTTCACGCGGCTGGCAGCAGGATGAATACGCTGCAGGAGATCGTCGAACGAAAACGCCTTGCCACGCGGCACCACGATCTCGCCGTCGAGTATGAAACGGCGGGTCTTCAGCGCTACCGTGGCGGCGACAACCTCGGGAAAGTAGCGGGTGAGCGATTGCCCGGATTTGGACTGCAGCTCGACCTTGGGCCCGTCACGAAAGACGAGGCAGCGGAAGCCGTCCCATTTCGGCTCGTACTGCCACTCTTTGCCGCGCGGAATTTCATCCACAGACAAGGCTTCCATCGGCGGATAAGGGCGGCGCAGCGGCAGAGTCATCGCATCTACCAACGCAAACGGCCGGCTCAAAGAGCCGGCCGCCGGAAAACTTTATGCCAAGGCCGTCACACCGCGCCGCTAATCCACTGATGCAGCTTCTGCTTCGGCGCGGCGCCGACTTGGCGCGAGGCAATCTCGCCATTCTTGAACATCATCAAGGTCGGGATCGACATGATGCCGTATTTCGCGGCGGTATTCGGATTCTCGTCGACATTGAGCTTGACGATTTTGACCTTCTCGCCGAGCTGCTCCGCGATCTCCTCGAGCGCCGGCGCGATCATGCGGCACGGTCCGCACCACTCCGCCCAGAAGTCCACCACCACCGGCGCGGACGATTTGAGAACATCGGATTCGAAATTTGCGTCCGACACTTTGCCGACGGCCATGGGACCACCTCTTGTTGCTGAATTTTCGCGCGTGGCGAAGGGGAAGCGCTGAACCTATGAATGCCGTTCCCCAGCGTCAAGCGACGCTCACGCCGGCTTGATGCGGGTCAAAACAGCGTCCAAAGTCTCGCCGGAAAGTTCCGCGAGTTCAGGCACTTCCGTCCACACCAAGGCGCTCCGCACGGCCCGCTGCGGATAGAGCTTGGCCAGCACGGCGCGGTAAAGCGCGAGCTGGGTGACGTAGGCCGCGGGCGCGATTCGCGGCACCGGGCGGTCGGTCTTGAAATCGGCGATGAACACCGTGTCGGCCGTCACCGCCAGTCGGTCGATCTGCCCCGACACGCGGTAAGCGGTACCGCCGATCTCGACCTTGCCGACGATGGAGACTTCGGCACGGCTGCCGGACAGGAATAAGGGGGCAAAGCGCGCGTCGCCGAGCAGGCGTAGTACCTCCGCGGCAATGGTCGCCCGGTCCTCATCGGCCAGCGCCGCGCCGCGGCGCGCGAGAAAGTCGGCGGCCGCTTTGGCGCGCCGCGCCGGTGCAATGTCAGGCAGCGACTGCAGCAGGCGGTGAGTGAGGGCGCCGCGCAGGAGCGCCGCTTTCACGCCGGCAGCGGGCGAGCGGCGCTCTTCGGCCAATGCGCTTGAGGGCCTGACGCTGCGCAGCGCCGGTGCCGCGACGGCAACATTGCGCGTGAGCCAGCCGGGACGCGGCGTCGGCGGCCTCGCTGCGCCGTCGCGCCGCGCCGCCGTCGTCGGCGCGTCGCCTTTGCGATAGCGCAGCACCGTACCGTCGCCGTCCGCGGCCGGCTCCTCGGTGCATTGCGGCGCCAAGGCATCGCGCACCAAGCGATGCCAGCAGCCGTCCGGCGCCTTGTTCTTTCCTTTGGTGCCGCAGACCACCAGCCGCTCGGCCGCGCGCGTCATCGCCACATACAGCAGCCGCCGGTATTCATCGCGGGCATCCGCGAGCGCATGCTCGCGCGCGTCCGCCATCGGCCCGGCATCTTTGTCCTTGGCCACGGCCCAAATCAGCGCCTGCGCGCCTGGTGCCGCGCCCGGAATCGGCGCCGTCAGCAGCCGCGGCGGATAGGCGCCCTCCGGCCGCACCGTCGTTGCGTCGGCGAGGATAACGTTTTTCGCCTCGAGCCCTTTGGCGCCGTGGACGGTCATCACGCGCACTTCGTCGCGCGCCATTTCCATATCGCGCTTGACCTCGCTTTGCGCCGCGCGCACCCAGTTGAGAAAGCCTTGCAGCGAGGCGGCCTCACGGCGCTCATATTCGAGGGCCAGGTTGAGAAATTCATCCAGCGGATCTGCGGCTTCCACACCAAGCCGCGCCAGAAAGCGGCTGCGGCCGCCTCGCGCACCCAGCACGTGCGCATAGAACGCAAAGGGCGACATCGCGCGCGCCATAGACGAGAGCTCGTCCAGCATACGCGCAGCATCGGCGAACAGCGGATCCTCCTCGGCCTTAGCGCGCAATACCGCGCGCAACGGTCTGTCGCGTCCATAAGCGAGCGTGAACAGCTGCTCGTCGTTCAGCCCGAACAAGGGGCTTTTCAGCACGGTTGCCAGCGCCAGATCATCCTGCGGCAATAGCAGCGCGTCGCCCAGCGCCAAAAGGTCCATGACGGCGATGTGCTCGGTGAGCACCAGGCGGTCGGCACCCGCGACCGCGATGCCCTCGCGCTTGAGCGCACGGATCGCCGCCTCGAATAACGCCCCACGCTGGCGCACCAAGATCAGCACCTCGTGCGGGCGCGTGCCCTGGGCGCACCACTGCTTGACGGTGCGACCGATCTTGGCGGCGAGCTTGATGGCCGGGCTTGTTTCCGTCGCCGTATCGAAGGGCGCGTCCCAGCCTTCCTTGTTCTCCTCCTTCTCGCCCGGACCGATCAGGTCCCAAATTTCGACTTCGCCGGGCGCTGCATCCGGCAGCGCCTGATGCACGGTCCACTCCGCCTCATCGGTCAAGCCGCGGAACGCATCCGGTCGACGGAATACAGTGTCGACCGCATCCAACACGGCGGCGGCGGAGCGGAACGAGTAATCGAGCTTTTCAACGCCAAACGGGGCTGCAGCGCTCCGATGCAGCCGCTCGAAATGCCGCCGGTTCTCGGCAAAGGCGCGCGGCGCCGCCCCCTGAAACGAGAAGATCGATTGCTTTTCGTCGCCGACGACGAACAATGTTCGGCGTGTATTCTGCCGCGAGCCGCCGGGCAGAAATTCGGTGACGATGGCGCGGATGATCTCCCACTGCTTTGGGCTCGTGTCCTGTGCCTCGTCGACCAGCACGTGATTGATGCCCAGATCGAGCTTGTAGAGCACCCAAGCGGCGGAGGTATCGCGGAACAGCGCGAGCACCTTGTCGATCAGGTCTTCGTAGTCGAGCAGACCGCGGCGGTCCTTGGCGGCGCGGTAGCGCTCGATGACTGCGGCGGCGACAGTGACGAGCGCGGCGCTGCGGTTGCGCGCGCGGACGGCGAACTCCTTCGCTACCAACGCGCAGACCCGCCCCTGCTCGGCAATGAGCCGCTCCGCCCACTGCGAATTGGCCTTGGCGAAGTTCGCCGTCAGGATATTTTTGCGCGGCTCGAGCGCCTTGGTGCAGAAAACCTGCAGATAGCTGGCAATGCCGTCGCGGCCCGCGGCCCGCGCCCCGGCAAGCAGTCGTGCGATGTCCCTGTCGCTCGCTTTATCGCTTTCGGCAACGCAGGCGATCAGCTCCGGCCATTCGGACGGTGGGATCAAGGCCCCGGCGAGATATTCTTTTTCGATTGCCTCAAGCGTGTCGTCCGGGCCGAGCGCGAAGGTTCGGCTCAATTCATCGATCGCTGCCGCGACGCTGCCGGTGCGGCCAATCCAGCCGGCCACGAGGTCACGCCGGCCGATGGCTTCGGCGATGACGTCCTTGAACGTGATGTCGGCCGCGGCGGTGATGGCGGCGGCGAGCGCGCGGCCAAGCGGGCCCTGCGGGTCGGCCGCGGCGTCGAGCATGACCTCGAGCGTGATCTCGTTGAGCATGCGCGCCGTGGCGGCATCGTCGAGCACCTCGAAGCTCGCGGCCACGTCGGCCTCGAAGGGAAACTGGTGCAGCAGGCGCGTGCAGAAGGCGTGGATGGTCTGCACTTTCAGTCCGCCCGGCGTTTCCAGTGCCGTGGCGAACAGCCGCCGCGCGTGGGCGCGCTGCCGCGCGTCTGGCGGCTCGCCGGTGCTCGCCGTGATTTTCGCATCGAGCGCGGCATCGTCGAGCGCAGTCCATGTCGCCAGCGTGTCGAACACGCGCTTGGCCATGTTAGCCGCGGCCGCCTTGGTGAAGGTGATGCAGAGAATTTTGGCGGGGTCTTCGCCTTTGAGCAGCAGATTGATGACGCGCTGCGCCAGCACGTGCGTCTTGCCGGAGCCGGCATTGGCAGAGACGAAGACCGACCGCTCGGGATCCGCCGCAGCGATCTGCGGCCGGCGCGCGCCGTCGGGCAACTGCCGCTCGGATGTCGCGCTCATGATGGCGGCACCCACTCGGCTTCGCTCTCGCCGCCCGAGGCCGCCCATTCCTTGACGCGCGCCAGATGGTCGTACTCGCCGTAGTGCTTCTGCCACATCGGATGCACGAGCGAGCGGTAGGGCTCGTGATCGATCAGGAACCTGCGGGCAATGTCGGTCAGCTTCTGCAGCGCGTAATCGGCATGATCGTCTGGCGTACTCTGTTTGAGATCGACGATTTCGGGCTTGCCGGCGGGGTCGCCGCCTTTGAGGTACACGTAACACAGCTCCGCGACCGAATTCGGCCTGAGCTCCTTAAAGCCCGCGCCGCGCAAAATAGCCGCCTCCAATGTCAGTTGCGGTGCGAGGCCGCTTCGCACTTGTGACGACGTTGGAGGCCTTCCGGTCTTGTAGTCGAGGATCGCGTAGCGCCCGTCATGCAACCGTTCGACACGGTCGGCACGGCCCGAAAGCGTGAATGTCGTGGGGCCGAGCGGGATCGCTAGTTCCCCGGAAATCTCCCCATACAGCGCAGCGATCGAGGGCCGCCGCTCGCGCTCGAATTGCGTAAACCAGCGCGCGATACGCAGAAAGCGCGGCCACCAGAAGGCGCGCGCCTCGGGAAAGTCGTTGAGCGGCACGAAGCTCTTCTCGCCGAATGCGATCAAGGCGGCTTCGGGATCGTCGGGCAGGCCGGCCGCGTAAGTGCGTGTGAAGTTGCCGATCGCCTCGTGGATGGCGCTGCCGCGGTCGGCCACGCCCGGCGGCGTATCGACGGCATCGAGAGGATAGAGCCTGAGCACGTGCTTGGCGTAGATGGTGTACGGATCGCGCAACCAATTCTCGATATCGGTGACCGACAGCTTCACAGGCCGCGCCGCTGCAGGCGGAGACGGCTGCGGCCGCGGCGCCGGCGTGACCTGCTGCGGCGCGTCGAGCTCACGCGCCAGCGCAAGATAAATCTCGCCACGCGCCGCCACATCGCGCCAATGCGAACCGGCAACGGCGGCGACCCGCTGCACGAAGCGTGATGCCACTGTCGGGCTGCCCGCAACTTTGGCCGCGCGGCTCAAAACCACCTCTCGCGCTGCAAAGGCCTGGGCAAAATCGTGGGCTGAGAGCCCAATCCGCCGCTCCGGCGGGTCGAGCCCGAGAGCGCGCCGCATCGGACGTGACAGCCAGGGATCGCTGCGCGTCTCTGGCGGCCACGTGCCTTCGTTGAGGCCAGCCAGCACCACACGGTCGGCGCTTTGCAGGCGCGCTTCCAGGAGGCCATAGATGCGGGCGCGCAAATCGCGGCTCTCCGGGCGGCGCACCATGCGGTCGCCGACTGCGGCCTGAAACAGCTCGGCATAGTCCTTGCGCTCGACCGCGACCTGCGCCGCAACGGTGCTCTCGGCCAACTCCTGAAGCGCGTGCTCGAGAGCAGCGCCGTCGTGACCACCAAAGGCGGCTATATCCCCCCGATCGTCCGTGCTGAGCGCGGCGACGATCTCCCGGTGGCGTTGGGCAAGCGCTGCGAGCGCATGCGGTCCACGCGGCAGAGCTTCGAGCGGCTTGAGGGCGTGTGCGAGTTGCGCGACCAGAGCAGCGGCGGCATCGAGTTCGTCCTCGCGCAAGAGCTTGCGCGGATCGCTCGGATGAAGCGTCGCGCGCGTCTCACGGAAGGTGACAAGCGCGTGGCTCAAGCCGTCGCTGCCGGCGCGCGGCCGTGGGCCGCGCAGGACGGCGCGTTCGAGCGCAGCGATCGCACGGTCGTGCCATCCTGGCGCCTGAGCCAGCCGCAGCAAAGGATGCTTGAGCAGGGCGAGCAGCGGCACCGGCGCCAGGCCGTCAAGCGCGACGTGCGCGGCGAGCCGCGCAAAGATGCCGGCGTTGGTGTCGGCCAAGGCATCGCCACCGGAATCGTCGACTGACACTTGCCAGCGCGCGAGGCCCGCTTTGACGCGTGCGGCTAGCGCGCGGTCCGGAGTCACCAGCGCCACCGTCTTGCCTTCCGTCTCCAGAGCCTCGCGCATGGCGATGGCAATGGCCAACGCTTCCTCCTCGGCATTTGCCGTTTCGAGGAAGGACACGTTTTGCAGCGCACGGCCTGCGGCCTCGTTGAAGTCCGGCTCGGAGAGGCGCTCGTGCCAGCGTTCGGTGCTGTCGGATGGCCGCAACGCCTCTGTTATCAGCATGACACGCTCGTCCGCTTGCCCGAGTTGGCGGACGTCATCGCGTGAAACACCGATGCGTTCGAGCAGCGCATGCATGGCGAACTGGGCGTGCCCGGCTGCATCATGTCTCTCATCCGCGTCTTTTGCGGCAAGAGATGCCCAGGCTCTCTCGTCGAGTTGCATGTCGAGACCCGGCAACACCACCGCGCCATGCGGCAAGCGTGCGATAACCGCGAGCAGTTTTGCCGTCGCCGGCATCGAGCCGGTCGAGCCGGCGGCGACGACCGGCGCGTCGGAGCCGGCGAGGCGCTGGGCTTCCGCCTCGATGAGTTTGTCGCGCCGTTCTGCCTGCTCGACCGCGCCTTGTTCGGCGAGAATGGCGCGCCAGCGTGGATGCACGAAGCGCAGAAATGCCAATGATTGTTGCCAATATTGGTCGAGATCGTCGGGCACCAGCTTCTCGAGATTTGTCCACGGCACCTGACGCGTGGTCATGTCGTCCATCAGCCGCGCCAGCGAATCCGCCAGAGCGATCGCCGCGCCGGGCGTGTTGGCGATCAGCGGCGCGCCATGCGACGGCGTGACGGCGGCCGCCCACGTCGAAATCAGTTCGGCCAACGTCAGGCGGCGTTCCAGTGCGCCGAAAGCGGGCGGCAATTGCAGCGCCGCCTCGGCGAGCTCGCCCGTCGCCGCTTCGGCGAAGGCGATCTCATCCTCGTCGAGATCGCCAAGCGCGACAATACGCGGCAGAATGGCAGCGTCGGTGCCAAGGCGGTCGAGAAAAACGTCGCGCGCCAGCCGGCAGGCGCGCCGGGTCGGCAGATAAAGCGTCAGGCGCGTCAGCGCGAGCGGATCGTCGCCGGCGATACCGTGGACCAGTTTCCCCGTACGCAACGCATCGATGAGCCGGGGCAGAAACGGCTCCGAGGCGGGGATATTGAAGACGTTGGCGGGCATCGGGTCAGCATACACGTAAGGGCGCCTGCCGCATCAATGTGCAGCAGTGATCGCCGCTTCCACCAAGGCGATGGCGTCTGGCGTGCCGACGTGCATCCAGGTGCCCTCGATGGGCAGGCCATGCAGGCGCCCTTTTGCGGCGGCACGGGCGAAGAGGACGGTCAGTGAGAATTGGCCTTCCGGTGCCCGTTCGAAGAGAAGGGGCGACAGAATCGCGGCGCCTGCATAGACAAAAGGCGCACTGTCTCCGACGCGGGCGGCGAGCCGCCCGTCCGCCGCACGCGAGAAATCGCCGCGCCCGCAATAGCCGATGCTGCCTTGCGCGGGGGCGAGCAGGAGCAGCGCGTCCATGGCCGGCGGATCGAAGGCTTGCGCCAGGCGCAGAAGGTTCGGGGTGCCGCTGTCGATCCAAAGCGTGTCGGAATTCATGTGCAAAAAAGGTCCGTTGCCCAGCAGCGGCAACGCTTTCACCACGCCGCCACCGGTGTCGAGGAGCAACCCGCGCTCATCGGAGACGACGATGCGCGGCCGCTTGCGCAATGCGAGGTGGCGCTCGATCTGGTCGGCGAAGTGGTGCACGTTCACCACCGCCGTATCGACGCCTACAGCCAGCAACCGGTCGAGCGCGTGGTCGATCAGCGCGGCGCCTGCAACCTTCACCAGTGGCTTGGGGATGGCATCGGTCAGCGGCCGCATCCGTGTGCCGAGGCCGGCGGCGAGCACCATGGCGCGGCGCGGTGCGATCATCACAGTGACCGCAGGGTCGGTACGTTGGCTCGGTACCAGGCCTGCAGCGGCATCAGCGCTGGATGCGCGAGCGAGCGCTGCAGGTAGCCCCAGACGCGCGGCAGGTGACGCAGATATTGCGGCTTGCCGTCGCGGAGGTCGAGCCGGGCAAAGATGCCGAGGATCTTGCTTGCGCGCTGCGCGGCCAGTGTTGCATAGGCGCGGGCAAATGCGGCGGCATCGAAGCTCCTGTCCGAGGCCAAGCGCGCGCGCGTGTAGCGCGATAACAGCGCGATCTCCATTATCTCCGGCACCTCCACGCGCGCGTCCTGCAACAATGAGGCAACGTCATAGGCCGGATTGCCGAGCACCGCATCTTGAAAATCAAGCAGTCCGACGCGGGTGACCCCTTCACGCTCGGGCAGCCAGAGCAGATTGGGGGAGTGAAAGTCGCGCAGCACCCACGTTACAGGCGCCTGGATGACCGGTGCGAGCGCGTCGCGCCAGAGTGCAAGATACAGATCGCGCTTGGCGGCGGCGAGTTTGACTTGCAGCTTGGGTAGATACCAGTCCAGCAGAAGCTCGGCTTCGATCAGCATTGCCTCCATATCGTAGCGTGGCAGCCGATAGTCGATGCCTTTGTCAGCCGGCACCACTTCCGGCAGCGACTCGCGATGCAATTCGGCCAGCAGTTCGGCCGCGACCGCGTAGCGCGCCTCGATTGGCACCGGCGGCTCGCCGGCGACCACGAGCTCCTCGCCCAGATCCTCGATGATCAACAGACCGGCGGCACGGTCGGCAGCAAAGATGGCCGGCGCAGAAAAGCCGCGCTCGCGCAAGGCCAAAGCCACCGCGACGAAAGGGGTTACGTCTTCCGCCAGGTGCGCGATCTGGCTGTAGGGCTTGCCGTCGCGGACCACGGGGGCGTCCGCCCGTTTAGGCGAATTCATCAGGATGTAGCTTGCGCCGTCCAGCACCAGCCGCTCATAGGACCGCGTCGAGGCGTCGCCCTGAATGCGGCGACGCGTCGCCGTGCCGAAGCCATTGGCGTCGAGAAAACGGCGCATCGTCAACATGCGCTCGGCGCGCTGGGCAAAGCCGCCGTAGCCGGTGATGCGCGCGTGTCGTGCGGCCGGTCCCTGCGCGGGGACCAGCGTCAACGCGATATCGAGGCGGTCCGCCGGCAGAGCGCCGGCGGCGCGGTCGGGCCATTCGAGCACGGTCACCGCGCTTTCCGGAATGTCCTCAAAGCCGAGCTCGGCGAGCTCGCCCGGGCCGCTCAAGCGATAGAGATCGGCATGCACCAGGGTGAAGCGCGGCAGTTCGTATGTCTGCAGCAGAGTGAAGCTCGGGCTTGGCACCTCGACGGAGGAATCGCCCGCAAAATGCCGGATCAGCGCCCGCGCAAACGTCGTTTTGCCGGCGCCGAGATCGCCGGACAGCGTGATGACGTCGCCCGGCTCGATCAAGGCGGCAACGTCAGCCACGAGCCGCTCCGTCGCCTGTTCATCGGCAAGCGTCACCGTGAAGCTGTAGGTGCCTGGTGTGCTGAAGAACATCGAATCATGCCCGCGGCTGCGGGCTTTATAGACGGGGCAGCCGGTCATCGGCCACGGTCTATAAAGAACGGGCCGGCGCTCAGCCGGCCCGTGAATTGCCCAGCTATTGGCGCGTCACCCTGGGAGGGCGTTCTTCAGTTGGGCGGCATCCGGCGAGCCGACCTTTCCGGCCAGTATGTCCATCGGCTGCACGGTTTTACCGTAATAGGCTTGATTTTTGCCGCCGTCCCAAACGATGTCGCTGACGCTGACCGAAGCGCCGGCATAAGCGCCTTTGGTGTTCGACCACAGGATGATGTCGCCTTTGCCCCAGGAGGTCTGGGCGTTGGTCGAGTAAGTCACGATCGAAAGCCCGCCTTCGGCATTAAGCGAGAAGTTATTGGTGTTCCTGAAGGCGTCGACCGCCCCTTGCGACATCAGCAGAAAAGCGATCGGGCCGCCGGCGCCGCCGGCCTGCGCGCCGAGACTGATTGCGCCAAAGTCGTAGAAGGCCGGATCGGTCCATTGGCCGTTGGTGTGCGCGAGCACGACACCTGCGCCGCCGCGGCCGCCCACGACAAATGCGCCGCGCCCGAAATTGGGCACGAGGTAGATGCCTTTGGCTTTACCCATCAGCTCTTTGAGCTTCGGATCGTTTTGCATCGTTTGCACTTCCTTGAGCGCAGCCTCCACGAGCTTCTGCGCGTCCTGCTTGGCGCTCTGCGATTGCTTGGCATCGTTCTGATTTGGCGCCGCATTGCCGCCGGTCCCAGTGGTCGCCGCCGGCGAGCCTGGATTGGCGGCTTGGTTCCCGCTGTTGTCGGCGGCGAGCGCGGGCGCTGCCAAGATCGCGCCGCTCAGCAGCAGCGGCGCCGCCGCTGTCATAAATCTCCTACGTCGGTACATGGCCGGATCCTCTCATCTTTGTTCCAATGTTGGTTGTCCGTCGCCTCGCCGCTGGCCTAACGTGCGGCGGCATTGGGGCGTTCCGGTCCGCATTCCTATGCTGTCGCGGGATCGTTCACGCCGGCCGCTGTTCGTGGTCCTCTTCTTCGAGGGGATCTTCCACGTAGCTCATCTTCACCGCGATATAGAGCGCCACAGTGATGGGCGCGCCGAGCACAATTCCGGCGGCGCCAAACAGCAGATCGACGGCGGCGATGCCGATGAGGATCAATGCGGGAGGAATGGTGACGAAGTAGCGCTGCAGCAGCGGGGCGCTCACATAGCCTTCGAGCATATGGATCAGGAGGTACGCGATAATCGTCCATACGGCCGGTCCGAGCCCCTGTGTCAGGGCGACGAGGACCGCCGGGATCGCGCTGATGAATGGACCGAGATACGGAATGATCTCGGCGATGCCGGCGATCAGCCCGAGCGCGACCGGATTCGGCAATCCGATCAGCCACACCGCGATGAACGAAAGAATGCCGGTGGCGAGCATCAGCACCAGTTGCCCGAGAAGCCACAGTTTCAGGCTGCGGCCAATCACATCCACGGCTTCGGCGGCGCGGGGCCGCCATTTTGGGCGGAAGAGATAAACGATGCCGCGGCGGTAGAGCTGCGGCTGAGCCGCAAGATAGATGGCGCTAATGCCCATGATGACCACGGCCTCGACAAAATGCAGGCCGCCGGCGAGAATCTCGCGCGCCGAATTTGAGATGAACGAGACGCCGGTCTGCGTCACCTGCGAGCCGAGCCCACCGAAGCCGCTGGCCTGCAGCATCCGCCGGAGGTTCTGTTCTCCGGTCTCGACGTGCTGAAGAACTTCATTGAACTGGTTCGACATCTGCGAACCGAAGAGCCACGCCGTGACGCCGATCACGGCGAGCACGAAGCATGTCGCCAGTGCGAGCGAAATGTGCTCGGACGCGCGCGTCCAACGCGCGATGATCGAACTGAAGATACGCAGCAGAATCGCCAGCATAATGGCGCCGAAGGCGAGCAGGAGCGCCGCACGGATTCTCCACAGCACGAAAGCGAGCGCGCCGGCTGCGACCCAGATCAGCGCAGTCTGAAAGCTTCGGCGTGCGCTATCCCAATCCATTGCGCAGCATTCGTTTGAGGGCGCTGCGAGCAACCGGCGTCGTAGCGGTCGGTTCCCGCGCGGAACTTCCCTTGGACATCCGCGGTTTCAACGCCACGCGAATGACATCGTTTCACCATCGGCGCCACGGCGTTGCCTGCGCGCGTCCACACATCCTGCGCGCCCGGCTGCGTGCGGGGAACAGGCCCAATTGCGCGGCGTTGGCGTGCGAGGGCGTCGGGGACACCACACACGCATTTGAAGGAGCACGACATGCGTAAAACTCTTTGTGCGATTTCCATTGCCGCTTTGGCGGCGGTCCTTGCTGCGCCGGCCACCGCCGCTCCCCGACATCCCGACTACGTGGCGCCGACAGTCGGCGTCGTTGGCGGCACGGTCGTGGGCTTGGGTCTCTCCGAAGGCTGGTGGGGCGCCGCGCCGGCGGTTGCAGGCGCCGCCCTGCCGACCACGGCTGTGGGTGCCGCCGCGGTCGGCGGCGTCGCCGGCATCGGCGGTATCGCGTTTGTCGATGCCATGATCGAGCCGTGTCAGGGCTTCCAGGCCATGTTCCTGCTCAACGAGCGTTACTGCGCCGAGCAGAATGCCCAGCGGATCGCCTATGCAGAAGGCGCGACGCGGCCGGTCTATCGCCACGGGCACCGCGTGCGGCACTACTATCGTTAAGTTGCGAGACGGAAAACGCTATTACCGAGCCGCCCGTGCGGCTCGGTATTTTTTTGCCCTCAGGCCGCGCTCTGCTTGAGCTGTTCGCCGTGCGGAAAAATGCAGATGACTGTGGTGCCTTGGCCGGGCTTTGAATCGATGCTCACGGTGCCGCCATGCAACTGCATGAACGATCGCACCAGCGACAGGCCGAGGCCGGACCCGCGGTGCTGCGAGCCCATCGAATCGGTTTCGAACAGTTCGAAGACGCGCTCCTGCTGCTCCGGCGGAATCCCCGGCCCCTGATCGCTAACGGAGAACACCACGGCATCGGCACGCCGTTCGGCGGCAAGCGTCACCGTGCCGCCCGGCGGCGAGAAGCCGACAGCGTTGGACAACAGATTGAACAATATCTGCCGCAGCCGCCGCTCGTCGGCGGTGAAGCTGCCGATGCCCGGGGCGGCTTTGATGTCGAGCCTCAGCCTGTCCTTCTTGACGCGATCCTGCACGCCCTCCGCCGCCGCTTCCATGCTGGCGCGGATGTCCACCGGCGCGAGATTGAGCGTCATGGCGCCGGCGTCGATGGTGGCGAGATCGAGGATGTTGTTGATCAAGGCGAGCAGCGCGTTGGTCGAGGCGGTGATGTAGCCCAGGTACTCGCGCTGCTTATCGGTCAACGGACCGAAAGCCGGATCGCCGAGGAAATGCGTGAAGCCGACGATATTGGTCAGCGGCGAGCGCAATTCGTAGGAAACATGGTGTACGAAGTCGAGCTTGATCTGATCGGCTTCCTCGAGCGCCTCGTTCTTTTCCCGCAAGGCGCGCTCGACGTTGACCGTGGCCGTGACATCCTGGAAGGTGACCAGCGTTGCCCCGTCCGGCAGGGGCATACCCGTCATGTCGATCAACACGCCGTCGCGCCGTTCGATCCGCGCGCTGATCGGCTCGCGCTCGTCGATGGCGGTGACGGCCGCGCGCAAAGAGCGCCACACTGCGCCGTCGTCATGCAGCGCCTGGCACCAGGCGGTGACCTGTTCGACGTGCGGGCGCTGGTCAAGCGCTTCGGCACCGAGCTTCCACATGCGTCGGAACGCCGGATTGTGCAGCCGCACACGGCCGTCGGAGCCGAACACCGCAACCGCTTCGGCGAGGTGATCGAGCGTTTCGCGCTGCACCTTGATGAGGGCATCGTAGCGGCGGTGCAGCTCGAGGCCTTCGGTCACGTCGTCATAGAGATAAGTAACGCCGCCCTCGGGGTTAGGGGTTGTGACGACACGCAAGGTACGGCCGTCGGGCAAATGCCACATGTGTTCTTTCGGCTCGGTCGCGAGATAGGCCTCATAGAGCTGTTGCTTCCATTGGCGGAAGTCCTGCTCCTCGGGCAGCTTGCGCGCCGCGCGCAGGCGGTCGAGCACGGTCGCATCGGTCGGCGTCTGCTCGAGGAAGGCGGCATCCAATTCGAACAGCGAGCGGAAGGCGATATTGTAGAAGATGAGCTTGCGATCGACATTGAAAATGGCGACGCCGGTGGCGAGTTGGTCGAGCACGCGCCGGTGCGCTTCGATCATGCGATCGAGCTCCGCGCGCATCGCCGCGGCTTCGGTGCGGTCGATCGCGATACCGGCGCTGCCGTGGGCGCAGGGCGCATCTACCACGTCGAAAATACGCCGCTGCCCGGCCAGGATCGCCGGGAAGCGGCCGGCATAGCCTTGACCTGCCGCGCGGGCGCGGCCGACCTCCTCGCGGGCGGCGTGGTCGAGCAATTCGAGCTCGCGGGCGACGGCTTCGCCCGCGTCGGCGGCTTCCACCGCGCGGGCATAAGCGGCATTGGCAAAGATCAGCCGCGCATTTGCATCGCGCGCCCAGACCGGCGCAGGCAGGGAATCGAGAATGCCGCGCAGCGTTTCCAGGTCCGCGACGAGCTTGTCATGACGCGCGGCAAGTTCGGCGAGCTCGCGTTCGATGCCGCCGATGTCGCGCAGCCGCAGCACGGCGCGCCCGGCCACGGCGCGGCCCTCGGCCTCGACAGGACGGCCGCTCGAGCTGGTGAGCGTCATGGCAAAGCCGCGGCCTTGGCTGCGCAACAGCTCGACCGCCTCTTCCATGCGCTGGGCGGCGCCGGGCTCGAGCCAACTGCCGAAGGCAAGCACGCGCTCCTGCACGCCGCCGCCGACGAGCAGCGTGGTGTCGCCGACAATCTCCGGCTTATCCTCGGCCGCTGTCCATTCGACGAGCACCTGCGGTTCGGCGACGAGCAGAGCCTTCAATCGGTCGATCTCGGCGCGCATGGCGAGCGCTTCGTCGCGGGCGGAGCTTTGCTCTTGCGCCGCGTGCCGGCGCGTGCGCAGCAGAACGAGGGTCGCAAGCGCCCCGAAAATGATCAATCCGATGATCAGCGTAATGCTGCCGATATCCTGCCGGCTCAGGGCGGCGGCGGCGCCGCGCACGGCGTCGACCACGACAGAGCCGGTCTCGGCCTCCGCCGCTGCGCTGAAGGTGATGGTGAGAAGCGTGCCGGCACAGGCGGCGGGGAAACCGCCCCGCCTCGGACGAGAACGCAGCCTCCCGTTCGCCGCCCGGATCGTCTCCGGCATTCAGGCTTGCCCCAGGGTGCGGGCGACGTCCGCCACATCGTCCGCGAATCGCGCCACTTTAATCCGAGAGGGAGTCACACTGAAAGAGTCCAGACCGTGAACGGGTACACGGCAAGGACCATGGGACAGCCGATCCCGATTGTGCGATGGCCGCCAAACCCTCAGGCGCGGTCAATGGCCAGTCGAGCCGAACCCACCCCCGCCACGGGCCGTCCCGTCGAGTGCGGCAACGGCGGTGAGGCGAGCGCGCGAGACCGGGGCGATGACCAGTTGCGCGATGCGCATGCCGCGGCTCACCGTCATCGGCTCCCCGCCCAGGTTGACCAGCAGCACCTGCACTTCGCCCCGGTAGTCGGCGTCGATGGTGCCGGGGGCGTTGAGCACGGTGACGCCATGCCGCATCGCCAAGCCCGAGCGGGGGCGCACCTGCGCCTCGCAGCCTTCGGGCAAAGCGATGGCGATTCCGGTCGGCACGAGTGCGCGCTCACCCGGCCGCAGCGTGAGCGGCGCATCAGCCGCCACCGCGGCCATCAAATCGAGTCCCGCCGCGTGCTCGCTCTGATAGGCCGGCAGCGGCAGATCGGCGCCATGCGGCAGGCGGGCGATGCGGATTTCCAGGCTCACGGCACGTCCTTAAGACTGTCGGCAATACGCGCGACCAACATTCTGGCCACCTCGTCCTTCGACTGCGGCGGCCAGGAATCGGTGGTCTTCGCGGTCACCAGCGTAATGGTGTTGCGGTTGCCGCCCATAATGCCGGTCTGCGGCGACACGTCGTTGGCCAAGATCCAGTCGCAGCCCTTGGTCACGAGCTTGGCCTTGGCGTTGGCCGTGACGTTCTCTGTCTCTGCGGCAAAGCCGATCACCAGTTTCGGCCGCTGGGTCTTGAGATGCGCAACGGTCGAGAGGATGTCTGGATTTTCGGCGAGCGTCAGCGCCGGCGCGGCCTGTCCCGTCCTTTTCTTGATCTTCTGCCTATCGGCATTGCTCACGCGCCAGTCGGCCACAGCCGCGGCAAAAATCGCGACATCGACGGGCAAGGCCAATTCAACGGCCTTAAGCATTTCCTGCGCGGTCTCGACTTTGACAACCGTGACGCCCGGCGGATCGGACACGTTGACGGGACCGCTCACCAGCAACACGTCAGCTCCGGCGGCAGCCGCCGCAGCGGCGATGGCGTGCCCCTGCTTGCCGGACGAGCGATTGGCGATGTAGCGGACCGGATCGATGGGTTCGTGTGTTGGGCCGGAGGTTACGAGCACGCGCTTGCCCTCCAGCACTCTGCCCCGTGCGAGCAGCGCGATCGCCGCGTCGGCGATGTCCAGCGGCTCGGCCATGCGGCCGACTCCGCTTTCGCCTGCTTCCGCCATCTCGCCCTCGCCGGGGCCGATGAACAGGAAACCGTCGGCGGCGAGCTGCGCGCGATTGCGCTGCGTCGCCTTGTTGGCCCACATCTGCGGGTTCATTGCCGGCGCCAGCAATACTTTCGCGCCCGTCGCCAGCAACACCGCAGTGGCCAGATCGTCGGCGTGACCGCCGGCAAGCTTGGCCATGAGGTCGGCGGTGGCCGGCGCGACGATGATGAGATCGGTGTCGCGGGCGAGACGAATGTGGCCGACGTCGAACTCGTGGGCCGGATCGAACAGCTCGGTGAACGCCCGGCTGCCGGCGATGGCGCCGGCGGCAAGCGGGGTGACAAATTGCTCGGCCGCCTTGGTGAGAATGCAGCGCACCGCGAGGCCGCGCTCCTTCAGCCGGCGCATGAGATCGAGCGACTTGTACGCGGCAATGCCGCCGGCAATGACGAGCAGGACCCGTTTCGGCTGCGGCGCCTGGGCGCCGCGCGGCTCCGGCGCCGCTGCGAAAGCGTCCGCCGCCCCGGCTCCGGCTTCGTCGGCGGCGGCGCGCAGGATGGTGCGCACTTCGTCCTCGACGGAGCGGCCATTGCGGGCGGCGCGCAAACGCAGCCGCTTCTTCAGGCGTTCGTCGAGTTGGCGGACGGTGAGCGATGCCATGGAAAGTCCTGAACTCTCAATAGCATGATGGCTTTATGATTGCAACGCAATCAATGCAATCAAAGGACTTCTTTGCTGATTTGACCGGCCTTCCGCACCTCAAGCCCTCAGCACTGACAGCGAGAACGGCCCGTGCGATCGCATCAATCCGGCGGCGACCAGGCCGCGCCATGACTGCGCACCATTAGGCCATCGCGCGCAGGGCCTGCCGCAACTTGTCGGCGCTGAGCCCCGCAATGGCTTTCTCGACTTCGCTATGCGTCTTTTTCCAGACGGGGAATGCCTTTTCGAGCAAGCGGCGGCCGGCGCTTGTGATGACCAGCAGGCGGCCGCGGCGGTCCTCCTCGTCGACTTTGATTTGCACCAATCCGCGCCGCACCAGCGCCTTGAGGGCCGCGGTGACCGTCGTGCGATCCATGGCAAGGAGCTCGGCCAGGCTTCCCAGATGGGGAGGAGAGGGCCGATTGAGCGACATTAACAGAGAGAACTGCCCGTTGGTGAGATCGAGCGGGCTCAGCGCGTTGTCGAAACGGCGCGCCAGAGCGCGCGCGGCGCGCTGCGCATGCAAGCAGAGGCACGCATCGCGCACGGCCGCCGTGACCTCAAACGGCAATTCGCGGCGCTTTGACATGCGTCAATTATGTTGATATCAACGTATTTGTCAATGCAAAGCTGGCGTTTGTGCAGCAGATTTAGAGGCAGGACAGGAGGAGGACGGCGATGCAAGTGCAGCCCTATCTGTTTTTCGACGGCCGTTGCGAAGAAGCCATCGAGTTCTACAAAAAGACGGTCGGCGCCGAAGTCGGCATGCTGATGCGCTGGAAGGATGCGCCCGACAAGTCGATGTGCACGCCGGATAACGAGAATAAGGTCATGCACGCCAGCCTGAAGATCGGCGAATCCCGCGTCATGGCATCCGATGGCCGCAACACCGGCAATCCGAAATTCGAGGGCTTTGCGCTCTCGCTCAATGCCAAGGATGAAGCCGACGCCGACCGACTGTTCAACGGGCTCTCGGCCGGCGGCAAGGTGACCATGCCGCTCTCCCAGACGTTCTTCTCTCCGCGCTTCGGCATGTGCGCCGACAAGTTCGGCATGAACTGGATGATCCTGGTCGAGCCATAACTCGCGGGCCGGCCACGGAGCGATCCGACAACTTAGGCGATGTTGAAACGCGGCTAAAGCAGCGTCGCTGCGATCCACAGCAGCAGCGCCGCAATCACCCACAGCGCTACACCCACCGAGCGGTTGCGGCGCGCCTCCGCTTTGCCGATCGCCTCGACCGTGTCCGGCGACAGCACCAGGCCGTCGCGCGTGATGTCGTCGAGCTGGTCGAGCAGCGAGGCGGCGCGGCCGAGCAGGCCCGGTACCTGCGCGGCAAAACGGCCGATTTCGCCCGCGCCTTCGACGGCGTCCTCGAGCTTGCCGATGGGTCCCAAATTGCGCTCGATCCATTCGCGCACCACCGGATCGGCGGTCGACCACATATCGAGCCGGGGATCGAGCGAACGGGCGACGCCCTCCACGACCACCATGGTCTTTTGCAGCAGCAGAAGCTCCGGCCGCGTGCGCATGTCGAACAAGCCGGTGACCTCGAACAGCAACGTCAGCAGCTTGGCCATGGAGATGTCTTCGGCGGTGCGATTGTGAATCGGCTCGCCGATGGCGCGGATCGCTTGCGCAAAGCTCTCGACCGAATGATGCCGCGGCACATAGCCGGCATCGAAATGCACCTGAGCGGTGCGCAGGTAATCGCGGGTGATGAAACCCCACAAGATTTCGGCGAGAAAGCGCCGTTCTTTCGGGCCGAGCCGGCCCATGATGCCGAAGTCCACGGCGACCAGGCGCCCCTCGTCGTCGACGAACAGATTGCCGGGATGCATATCGGCGTGGAAAAAGCCGTCGCGCAGCGCGTGGCGCAGGAAGCTCTGGATCACCGCGCGGCCCAGCGCCGGCAGGTCGAACCCCTTGGCGCGCAGCGCGTCGTGGTCGTGCAACGGCGTGCCGTCGATCCACTCCAGCGTCAGCACCTCGCGCGCGGTGCGGTCCCAATCGACCGCGGGCACGCGGAAGCCTTTGTCCTCGCGCGTATTCTGCGCCATTTCCGACAGCGCGGCCGCTTCCAGGCGGAAGTCCATCTCGATCGCCACGGATCTCGCCAGTGTGGATACCACCTCGACCAGGCGCAGCCGTTGCGCTTCGAGCGAGAAGTTTTCCGCCTTGCGCGCCGCAAAGAAGAAGGCGGCAAGGTCGAGCCTGAAGCGGCGCTCGATGCCGGGCCGCAGGACCTTCACGGCCACCGGCTTGCGCAAGCCATGCTCCTCGACTTCGGCGCGATGCACTTGCGCGATGGAGGCGGCGGCGACCGCCGGCCCGAAGCTCGCATAGACGGCGGTGAGCGGCTTATCGAGCGCGGCCGCTACGGCCGCCTCCGCCTCGGCTTGCGGAAACGGCGCCATCTTGTCCTGCAGGCTCTCGAGGTCGCGCGCGATGTCGTTGCCGACGACGTCGGGCCGGGTGGCGAGGAACTGACCGAGCTTGACGTATGTCGGCCCCAGGCGCGTGAGTGCCGCCGCCAGCCGGCTCTCGCCGCTGCGCGCGCTCGGCCGCTCGATCAACCGCCCGAGCGCGATCGCAGTCTTGGCCGCCAGCGGCAGCGGCCGCGTGTCGACGAGCGCGAGCACGCCTTCGCGGGCAAAGACAAAGCCGGCGCGGGTCAGCCGCAACAGGTGGGGTAGACCGGAGATCACAAACGCCAGCCCGAATGCAGCGCCACCACGCCGCCGCTCATTTTGCTGAAAGACACGCGACGAAAGCCGGCCTGCTCGATCATCTGCGCAAAAGCCGCGGCTCTGGGGAATTTGCGGATGGATTCGACCAGGTACCGGTAAGCGTCGCGGTCGCCGGTCACCGCCTGGCCGAGGCGTGGGATGACCTGAAACGAATACAACTCGTAGAGCGTATCCAGCCCCGGCACGTCGACATCGGAAAATTCCAGGCAGAGAAAACGGCCGCCGTGCTTGAGCACGCGATAGATTTCCGTCAGCGCCCGTTCGATGCGCGGCACGTTGCGGATGCCGAAGGCGATGGTGACGCAGTCGAAGCTGCGGTCGGGATAATGCAATGCCTCGGCATTGCCTTGCTCGAAGGTCACGCGGTCGTCGAGGCCTGCGGTGATCGCGCGCTCGGCGCCGACACCGAGCATATCGGCATTGATGTCGCACACGGTGACGCGCGTTTGGGCGCCGCCGGCTTTGGCGACGCGCATGGCGACGTCGCCGGTGCCGCCGGCGAGGTCGAGCAGCGCGAACGGCGTGTCGCCGCGCGGCGGATCGGCGGCGCGCACCAGCGCATTCTTCCAGGCGCGGTGCAGCCCGCCCGACATGAGATCGTTCATCAGGTCGTAGCGGCGCGCCACCGAATGGAAGAGGTCGTCGACGCGGCCCTGCTTGTCGCCAAGCGGCACGCTCTCAAAGCCGAAATGGGTTTGCTCGGAAGCGCCGGCCATGGCCGATTGTCCTTTGCCGGCAGGACCATAGCGCGGCGGAACGGAGGGCGCTATGTGTGAGGCAGAGAACCGTTAATCATGCCCGAATTGCCCGAAGTCGAGACCGTGCGAGTGGGGCTGGCGCCGGCGATGGAGGGCGCGGCCATCGAGAAAGTCGAGGTGCGTCACCGCGGTCTGCGCTGGCCCATCGCCAAGGATTTCGAGAAGCGGCTGACCGGCACAAAGGTCGAGGGCCTCGGCCGCCGCGCCAAATATCTGCTCGCCGATCTGTCATCGGGCGATGTGCTGCTCATGCATCTCGGCATGTCGGGCTCGTTCCGCGTCGGCAGAGATAGCGGGCGCGGCATCTACTATCACGAGCGCTCGAAGAGCAAGTCGCACGATCATGTGGTCTTTCACATGTCGAACGGCGAAACGGTGACCTTCAACGATCCCCGCCGCTTCGGCTCGATGAAGCTCGTGCCGCGCGCAAGGCTCGATGACGAGCCGCTGCTGCGCAGTCTCGGGCCCGAGCCGCTCGGCAACGCCTTCGATGCCGCCATGCTGGCGCAGGCCTGCGCCGGCAAGAAGACGTCGTTGAAGGCGGCGCTGAGCGACCAGCGCGTCGTTGCCGGTCTCGGCAATATCTACGTCTGCGAGGCACTCTATCGCGCGCGGCTGTCGCCGAAACGCATGGCCTCGACCATCGCCGGCCACGGCGGCAAGCCCAATGACCGTGCCCGCGCGCTGGTCGAGGCCATCAAGGCCGTGCTCCAGGACGCCATCAAGGCCGGCGGCTCCTCGTTGCGCGATCACCGCCGCGCCGACGGCTCGCTCGGCGATTTCCAGCACAACTTTCAGGTCTACGACCGAGAAGGCGAGCCATGTCGCTCATGCAAGGGCAAGGTCAAGCGCATCGTGCAGAACGGCCGCTCGACGTTCTACTGTCCCTCGTGCCAAAAGTAGCGGTTAGGGGAGGGCGCCATGAGCTATCAAAACATCCTCGTTCAAAGTAAGGGCCGCATCGGGCAAATTACGCTCAACCGTCCGGCACAGCTCAACGCGCTCAATGCCGCCCTCAAGGCCGAACTGAGTGAGGCCATCGCAAGCTTCGACGCCGACGCGGACATCGGTTGCATGCTGATCACCGGCAACGAGAAGGCCTTCGCCGCGGGCGCCGACATCAAGGAGATGGCCGACAAGACCTTCATCGAGGCCTATCTTGGAAATTTCACCGGCACCTGGGACAGCGCGGCGCGTGCTCGCAAGCCGATCGTCGCCGCGGTCGCCGGCTTTGCGCTCGGCGGCGGCTGCGAGCTCGCCATGCAATGCGACGTGGTCATCGCCGCCGACACCGCCAAATTCGGTCAGCCCGAGATCAAGCTCGGCGTCATACCGGGAATCGGCGGCACGCAACGCCTCACCCGTGCCGTGGGCAAGGCCAAAGCGATGGACCTAATCCTCACCGGCCGCATGATGGACGCGAATGAGGCCCTGGCTTCAGGGCTTGTTGCGCGCGTGGTGCCGGCAGCGAGCTTATTGGAAGAGGCAATGAAGGTCGCCGACACCATCGCCAACATGTCGCTGCCGTCGGTGTTGGCGGCGAAGGAGGCGGTCAACCGCGCGTTTGAATCAGGCTTGTCGGAAGGCGTGCTGTTCGAGCGGCGCGTTTTCCATTCGCTGTTCGCGACGGACGATCAGAAGGAAGGCATGAAGGCCTTCATCGAAAAACGTAAGCCGCAGTGGAAGAATAAATAGCGCCCGCTATTGACGGCCTTGTGCGCGTGTTCCGGCGGTCACAAGGCTAGTTGCGCACGCAAATCACCCGGATCGCCGCTGTATGCGGGTCTGCACCCGTTGCCGCCAACGGCACCTTATGCTTGGCGAGGAAATCGCTGATGGCGACAGTGCCGATCAAGCGCACCGGCGGCACCGACGCATCGATGCTGGCCAGCGCGAAGCTGCGCGTTTCCATAACGCCAATGAATGCGTTCTTGCCGTCGAGCGCCGCGGCGCCGGCGAACCCTGCCATCGGCACGGAATCGCGCAACACGATCGCGGAGCTGTCGGCGAGCTTGGCTTTGATCTCGGCGAGCGCCTTGCCGCCGTTCTGCTCCTTCGGATCGGGAATGCCGAGGAGCGTGATGTCGCCCGGGCTCGCGGCGCCGCCGGTCAAGGCCAGAGCCGGAAGCTTGCGCACGCCGTAGACCCGCAACAACGCAAGTCCGTTGCTTTCGTCGTCGGCGATACGCTCCGCGTTGCCGAGACCGTCGGCGACGATCACGTTGCACCCCTCGACCACCTTCTGCGCCGTGAGAATGTGCCCTTCGCTGCTCACGATCAGCCCCGTGCCGTAGTCGACCTTCTTCGCCAAGGTCGCGAAAGGCGCAGGCCGCTCCGGAAACGGCGCAAAGGCGCTGGCCATCGCCACCATCGCAGGCGCCACAATGCTCTCCATCATCTGATCGTAGAGCAGTGTGAAACCGCGAACTTCACCATCGCGTTGTTTGGCGCGCACGGTGAACAGCTTCAGGCCCTGTAAGCCGCTGACAATGAATCCATCATCGCTCAACGCGGCGTGTTCGACCGTGCGTCCCGCTTTCTTTTTTTCCGCCTCGAACAGGGCGGCCAGACTCGTGCCTTTCACGCGGAAGGTTTCCACCTGCACTTCGCCATGCGGCGAGGACCACTGCGTTCCGTGAGCGGCATCGTGGGCATTGGGTACAAGCTTGGTCGGCAGGCCGATGCGGATGCCGGTTGCCGGGTCGATAACGACCCGCCAGCCGAACTGGTGCTCGTGATCCTCGGCGGCGGCAACGAGCCCGGCCCGCTGCTCCGCCGTCAATACGCCGGTCACTTTCGCCTTGTTGCGTTTCTGGAAGTTGCGAATGGCCCCTTCCAGCGGATCCTCGTTTTTTGCGGCGGCAAAGTCGCCAGACCAAGAGAGCGCCGCCTGAACTTTCAACCGGTCGGCCGGCGAAAGGGTCACGGGCTGCGTCTGTCCAGCATCTGGGGGCGCAGGCTGCGGCTTTACGGGAGCGGGCTTCGCGGTGGCCGTTTTTTGCTGCGCCGCAGCCGCGGTTGGACTTGCCTCCGGCTTGGCCTGCTCGGGGTTTCCCGTTTGCTGCACCGCTACAGGCTTGCGCGCCGTGTGGTGTTTTTTTGCGACGAGCTGTGGCTCGGCTGGATCGGCATTGCCGGTGCCAGCGTTCTGCGCGGCCGCCATCGGCGCGCCGGCCACGAGCGCGAGCCAAACAATCAGGGGACCACAACGCATCCTGTTAATGCCACCCTAACCATGTTTTTTGCCACCTTAGCCAAAAGACGAAGCCCGGCAAGACAGCCGGCCTGTGGATGAACGTGGCGCTGGCCGAAAGTGTCCAGCCGCCATAGGGTTAACCACGATGCTCGAACGCGATGAACTTGAACGTTATGCGCGCCATATCGTGCTGCGCGAGGTCGGCGGACCCGGCCAGGCGAAGCTCAAGGCCGCGCGCGTTCTCGTCGTCGGGGCCGGCGGTCTCGGCGCACCCCTTCTGCTTTATCTCGCCGCGGCGGGTGTGGGGGCGGTCGGCGTTATCGATGACGACAAGGTGTCGCTCTCAAATTTGCAGCGGCAGGTGATTTTCGGCACAGACGACATCGGCAAAGCAAAAGTCGAGCGCGCGAGCGCCGCGGTCACGCGGATCAACCCGCATGTCGCGGCGGAACCGTATAATGTGCGGCTCACGGCCGCCAATGCCGTCGATCTCATCTCGCGCTATGACATCGTCGCCGACGGCTCCGACAATTTCGCTACGCGTTACCTGGTGTCGGATGCCTGCTTCTTTGCCAAAAAGCCGCTGGTCACTGCTGCGCTCGGCACGTTCGACGGCTCACTCACCACCATTCGCGCGCATGAAAAAGATGCCCAGGGCAGACCCAATCCGACCTATCGCTGCCTGTTTCCCGAACCGCCGCCTGAGGGCACCGTGCCGGCCTGTGCGGAAGCCGGCATTCTCGGCGCGCTGCCAGGCGTGCTCGGCTCATTGACGGCGCTCGAAGTGATCCGCGAGATCGTCGGGTTCGGCGAAGGTCTGGTGGGACGCTTGCTGATGGTCGACGCGCGCTCGATGCGCTTCGAGACGCTGAGCTACGCTTGGGACAAGAACAATCCGCTCTCCGGCGACCGGCCGACGATTACGGATCTCTCACAACATACTCGGTAACACGCGGTCGGGCGGCCGGTGGCCGTCCATGAAGGTCCTGATATTGATGATGACCTTTTCGCCCATGTCGATGCGCCCCTCGACGGTGGCCGAGCCCATGTGCGGCAGCAACACGACTTTACCGGCGCGCGCGAGCTTCACCAGCTTGGGATTGACCGCCGGCTCATGTTCGAACACGTCGAGACCTGCTCCGGCGATGTCGCCAGCCTCGATCAGCCGTGCCAGGGCATTCTCGTCGATAACCTCGCCGCGCGAGGTATTGACGATGTAAGCCTCGGGCCGCAGCAGCTTGAGCCGCCGCGCCGAGAGCAGATGGTAGGTCGCGGGCGTGTGCGGACAGTTGACCGAGATGATGTCCATGCGCGCGAGCATCTGGTCGGGACTTTCCCAATATGTGGCGTCGAGCTCCTCCTCGATACGCGGCGGCACGCGGCGGCGGTTGTGATAATGGATCTGCAGGCCGAAGGCGCGCGCCCTTCGGGCAACCGCTTGGCCGATGCGCCCCATGCCAATGATTCCCAGCCGCTTGCCCCAAATTCGATGGCCGAGCATCCACGTGGGCGACCAGCCTTCCCAACCTTTGTCCGACGAGACCACTTGGGCGCCTTCCACCAACCGGCGCGGAACGGCGAGGATCAGCGCCATGCTCATGTCGGCAGTATCTTCCGTCAGAACGCCCGGCGTATTTGTGACCGTAATGCCGCGCTGGACCGCGGTGGCGACGTCGATGTTGTCGACGCCGTTGCCGAAGTTGGCGATCAGCTTGAGCTGCTCGCCGGCCTTGCCGAGCACGGCTGCGTCGATCTCGTCGGTGACGGTCGGCACCAGCACGTCGGCGGCTTTGACCGCCTCCGCCAATTGACTCTGCGTCATCGGCTTGTCGTCGGGATTGAGGCGGGCGTCAAAAAGTTCCCGCATGCGCAGCTCGACCTTGTCCGGGAGCTTGCGAGTGACGATGACCAGCGGCTTCTTGGCCTTCGGCATCGGCCGATTTAATCCTCTTTAACCGTGTTCCCCCACACTCCGGCATCCTCGTCGAGGGGCGTCAATTCGTCTCAATTTCCTAGCAGATGGCCGTGACAACACAAAGGAGCCGACGGTTTGCGCGCCAATTCGGCGCCCTGGCCGTGGCAGCATCGCTGTTGCTACCGTGCAGCGGTCGTGCCGCGGGTGACCTGACCACCGGCTCGGTCAGCGGCCTGCCGGTGCCTCGCTTCGTGAGCCTCAAGGCCGACAAGGTCAATGTGCGCGGCGGTCCCAACCGCGACCAGGACGTGCGCTGGGTCTATACGCGCGCCGGAATGCCGGTGGAGATCACCGCCGAGTTCGAGAACTGGCGGCGCATCCGCGACTGGGAAGGCGCTGAGGGCTGGGTCTATCATTCGCTGTTGTCGGGCAAGCGCACCGCCGTCGTGGTCCCGGATCTCAAAGACGACCTGGTGCCGCTCTACGAAGACGCCGACGCTACCTCGCCCGTGGTGGCGAAGCTGCAGGGCGGCGTACTCGGCACGCTGCAATCCTGCACCGGCACCTGGTGCGAATTCCGTGGCAAAAGCTTCGACGGTTGGATCCGCCAGGACCGGCTCTGGGGCGCCTACCCGAACGAGAAGATCGAGTGATCAGCGAGGCGCATAGCTCAAGCTGTCGAAGCTGCGCTCCTTAAGAAACTGATCGAGTCCCCAACGCTTCACTTGATCGAGCGTCTCATCGAATTCGGCGCGTGGCAGCGGCTGATAGACGAAGCGCTCGCCGCGGCCAAATTTGCTGAAATCCCACGGATGATAATTTTCGAACTCGGGCGGCACCGCGAGCTTCCATAGCGGCAGGTATCTGGCAAGGTCGGCGTCCATCGCCTTCTCGGCGCGGTCGAGGGCGCGCAGATAGCCGGTTACGACTTGCGGGTCGGAATGCTCGGGCACCCACCACAGCGTCTTGAACGTGTCGCGAATGATCGGGCGCAGGCCAAGCTGCTCGGCCATCGCGATCTGCGGCGGCAACAGGCTCGCCGCTTCCACTTCGCCGTCGAGCAACGCCTTCAGACGCGCGCCGAAGCCGCCGGTGTTGACCACCTTGATGTGCTCGAGCGGCAAATATTTCTCCAGACGATACGGCACGTTGAAGTGGCTGCCGGCGCGCATGCCCACGGAAACGGGCACGTCTTTTAAATCCTCCGGCCTGCGAATCTTGGACTCCGGCCGCACGAAGATCGCCCAAGGCGACACACCGTAGGCTTCCGCCACGAACCGTCCCATGCCCGCACCGGCGTTGCAGATCGAGCCCCAGACGCAGGCGCCCTGGATCACATCCTCTTTGCTCTCGGTGTAGGGCTTGTCCTGCGGGCGCTGGAAGTAGTCGAAATTCTTCCAGCTCGACTGCGTGCCGCGGAAGGTTTTCCAGTCGAATTCGACGTCGAGCCCTTCGGCGGCGAAGAACCCTTCCTGTTGCGCGACGAAGTCGTTGAGACCCATGCCTTTCGGGGCAATCTTTACATGCTTGAGCGGTGTGGCCATGGCTTTCCTCCAAGACTGCAGCCTTCGTGGCGGGCTGATTGAAGCCGGAGATTAGCACACGGTCGCAGACGGTCGAACCCGTGAGCAGCCGTGGGCCGCGCGGCAAAACAAAAGCCCCGCAAATTGCGGGGCACGCGTCGCCTTGATTGCGCAAATTACCGAGAGCTATTCGGCGGCCTTACGTCGCAGGCGTACGATCACATCGACGCGGGCGACCTCGTAGCCTTCCGGCGGGGTCGGGCTGTGGCCGACCAGAACGTCGGTGTCCTTGATGTCGAGCAACTCGTCTTCGCCTTCGACAAAGAAGTGGTGGTGCGTGCTGGTATTGGTGTCGAAATAAGCCTTGGAGCCATCGACCGCGACTTGGCGCAACAGACCCACCTCAGTGAACTGGTGCAATGTGTTGTAAATGGTGGCGAGCGACACCGGAACTTTGGCGCGCGAAGCCTCTTCGTAGAGCATTTCCGCAGTGAGATGGCGGTCGCCTTTGCCGAACAGCAGCCAGCCAAGAGCCATGCGCTGACGGGTTGGGCGCAAACCCACCTGGCGCAGCATGGCCTTCACATCGTGCCACGGACAGCCGGTCAGCTCGGCACCGCCTTTCGTGGCGAGCGGCAAGACCACAGGGCGCGGCAAATTCATCGGCATGCCTCACGTGCCGGTGCGCGGTGCGGACCGGCAAAAACCATTGTGTGGAGAACGTATAAGCAATTGAAAGGGCACATGCAACCGCCTGACATAGCGGGGCAAAGCAGCGTTGCAATCGCGCCGGCCATTTTGTCGCGGTGGCGGCACTCTCCGTCGGTATGTTCCAAAAAGCGGCCACCTTTCCCGGGTTAACCCCGTTATGTTACGAATTTCAGATGGATACTCAGCCCCAAGGGACGAGCCCAAGAATGGAAAATCGGCGCAGCAATTTCGAATACGAAGATCTGCTGGCCTGCGGGCGCGGCGAGCTGTTCGGCGCCGGCAATGCGCAGCTACCATTGCCGCCGATGCTGATGTTCGACCGCATCACCGAGATTTCCGAGCAGGGCGGCGAGCACGGCAAGGGGATGATCCGCGCCGAACTCGATGTGCGGCCCGATCTCTGGTTCTTCCTCTGCCACTTCAAGGGCGACCCGGTGATGCCGGGCTGCCTCGGTCTTGACGCGCTGTGGCAGCTTGTCGGCTTTTTCCTCGGCTGGCTGGGCGCACCGGGGCGGGGCCGCGCGCTCGGCTTGGGAGAGTTGAAGTTCTCCGGCCAGGTGCTGCCGAGCATGAAAAAGGTCATCTACGGCATCGATTTTAAGCGCGTGATGCGCTCGAAACTGGTGTTGGGTATTGCCGACGGCTGGCTCTCGGCCGACGGCAACGTCATCTACAGGGCGCTCGACCTCAAGGTCGGCTTGTTCAAGCAGGACGAGGCGTTGCAGCCAAGCGGCGCCTGATCTCTTGCGGAACTGTTTCGACCGGCCAATGTGTGGCCCGATCGGCAACCCTTCACGCGCATAACGGGGTCATTCGACGATGCGGCGAGTCGTAGTCACCGGGATGGGCATCGTTTCGTCCATCGGCAACAACACGCAGGAAGTCCTCGCCAGTCTGCGCGAAGCCAAATCGGGCATCAGCCGCGCCGAGGAATACGCCAAGCTCGGCTTCCGCTGTCAGGTGCAGGGCGCGCCCAGCCTCAATCCGGCGGACTCCGTCGACCGCCGCGCCATGCGCTTTCTTGGCGGCGGTGTCGCCTGGAACCACGTCGCCATGGAGCAAGCGATCCGCGACTCGGGCGTGGAAGAACGTGACATCTCCAATGAGCGCACCGGCATTGTAATGGGCTCGGGCGGCCCCTCGGCGCGAGCCATCGTCGATGCCGCCGACATCACGCGCGAAAAAGGCCCCAAGCGCGTCGGCCCGTTCGCCGTGCCGAAGGCCATGTCATCGACCGCATCGGCTACGCTCGCGACCTGGTTCAAGATCAAGGGCGTCAATTACTCCATCTCCTCGGCCTGCGCGACGTCCAACCACTGCATCGGCAACGCCGCCGAGCTCATTCAGTGGGGCAAGCAGGACATGATCTTCGCCGGCGGGTGCGAAGAGCTGGACTGGACCCTGTCGGTGCTGTTCGACGCCATGGGTGCCATGTCCTCGAAGTTCAATGCCACGCCGGAAAAAGCATCGCGCGCCTACGACGTCGACCGCGATGGCTTCGTCATCGCCGGCGGCGCCGGGGTACTGGTGCTGGAGGAGCTGGAGCACGCGCGCGCACGCGGCGCCAAGATTTATGCCGAAGTCGCCGGCTACGGCGCGACATCCGACGGCCACGACATGGTGGCGCCGTCGGGCGAGGGCGCCGTGCGCTGCATGAACATGGCATTGCAGAACGTCAAGGCGCCGATCGATTACATCAATCCGCACGCGACCTCGACGCCGATCGGCGACGCCAAGGAGATCGAAGCGATCCGCGCAGTATTCGGCGCCAAGTGTCCGCCGATCTCGGCCACCAAGTCGCTCACCGGCCATTCGCTCGGCGCCGCCGGCGCGCAGGAGGCGATCTACTCGCTGCTGATGATGAATAACGGCTTTATCTGCGAGAGCGCCAATATCGAGAACCTCGATCCGGCCTTTGCCGACATGCCGATCGTGCGCGAGCGCAAGGACAATGTCACGCTCGGTGCGGTGCTGTCGAATTCGTTCGGCTTCGGCGGCACCAATGCGTCCGTCGTGTTCAAGCGGCTGGATGCGTGATGCAACCTTTCCGCTCGTCCCCGCGAAAGCGGGGACCAGCTCTTTGCCGGCGATAATTTGCTCTGGATGGCCGCTTGCGCGGGAATCAGCGGAGTCGGCGGAGTGAGCGGAAATGTCGGGGAAGCACAATGTCTGGGCTGATGGACGGAAAACGGGGTTTGGTGATGGGTGTGGCCAACGACCACTCCATCGCCTGGGGTATCGCCAAGACCCTGGCTGCGCACGGCGCACAATTGGCTTTTACGTACCAGGGCGACGCGCTCGGCCGTCGTGTCAAGCCGCTCGCCGAGTCGGTCGGCGCTAAGATGGTGCTGCCGTGCGACGTCGAGGACGTCGCTTCCGTGGATGCGGTGTTCGACGCCATCAAGCAAGAGTGGGGCGCGATGGACTTCCTCGTCCACGCCATCGCCTTCTCCAACAAAGAGGAACTGAAGGGCCGCTACGCCGATTCCACACGTGAGAACTTCATCCGCACCATGGTGATCTCCTGCTATGCCTTCACCGAGGCGGCCAAGCGTGCGGCGGCGCTGATGCCGAACGGTGGCGCCATGGTCACGCTCACCTATAACGGCGGCGACCGCGCTATGCCCAACTACAACGTGATGGGCGTCGCCAAAGCGGCATTAGAGGCGTCGGTGCGCTATCTCGCTGTCGATTTCGGGCACCAGAAAATCCGCGTGAACGCCATTTCCGCGGGACCGATTCGCACGCTCGCAGGCGCCGGCATCACCGACGCGCGCTATATGTTCGCCTTCCAGCAGAAATATTCGCCGCTGGGCCGCGGCGTCACGCTGGAGGAACTGGGCGGCGCCGGGCTTTATCTCTTGTCCGATCTGTCGAACGGCGTGACCGGCGAAGTGCACTTCGTCGATTCCGGCTACAACATCATCGCCATGCCGCAGCCCGAAGCGTTGAAAGCGGCTGGCGGCGCCGTCGAAAACGGCGGGCAGTAGCTATCCCTGCCGTGAAGGGCGTCAGTTGGCGGCTTATCAGACGCCCCCCACGAGGCTCGCTTTGCTCGCCACCGCAAGCGGAGAGGGATAAGAAAGGAAAACGGCCGGGAATTCCCCGGCCGTTCATTTTTAATCGTGCCATCCCTGCGCGATTACGCGGCCTTCTTGTGCGACATGTGCAGATCGAACCGATCGGCATTCATCACCTTGGTCCACGCCGCCGCGAAGTCCTTGGCGAACTTCTCCTTCGAATCCGCGCACGCATAGACCTCCGCAAAGGCACGGAGTTGCGAATGCGAACCGAAGATCAGATCGACGCGTGTGGCGGTCCACTTCAACTCACGGGTCTTCCGATCGCGGCCCTCGTACACGCCGTTACCGGCGGGTACCCACTCCGTCGCCATGTCGAGCAGGCTGACGAAGAAGTCGTTGGTCAGCGTTCCGGCGCGTCTGGTGAACACGCCGTGCTTGGACCCGCCGAAATTCGCGCCCAGCACGCGCAAGCCGCCAATAAGAACGGTCATCTCCGGTCCCGTCAGCGTCAACAATTGCGCGCGGTCCACCATTGCTTCCTCAGGCATCATGAACTGCTGCTTGCTGCCGATATAGTTGCGGAAGGCGTCGGCCCGCGGCTCGAGCGGCGCGAAAGAATCCGCATCGGTCTGCTCCTGCGAGGCGTCCATGCGGCCCGGCGTAAAGGGCACTTTCAGCTCGGTGCCTGCGTCTTTCGCGGCTTTCTCGATCGCAGCGCCCCCAGCGAGCACGATCAGGTCGGCGAGCGAGATCTTCTTGCCGCCTTTGGCGGAAGCGTTGAACTCCTTCTGGATGGCCTCAAGCTTTTGCAGCACGTTCTTGAGCTGCGCCGGCTCGTTCACCTCCCAGTCTTTCTGCGGGCTGAGCCGGATACGCGCCCCATTGGCGCCGCCACGCTTGTCGGAGCGGCGGAACGTTGATGCCGATGCCCAGGCCGTGGAGACCAGCTGCGCCACCGTGAGACCGGAAGCGAGGACCTTCGCCTTCAGCGCCCCGACGTCGTTGTCGTCGACCAGCGGATGATCGACCGCGGGGATCGGGTCCTGCCAGATCAACCTCTCCTTCGGCACCAGCGGGCCGAGATAGCGCTGGATCGGACCCATGTCGCGGTGGGTGAGCTTGAACCAGGCGCGGGCAAACGCGTCGGCGAACTCATCCGGATGCTCATAGAAGCGCCGCGAGATTTTTTCGTAGATCGGGTCCATGCGCAGCGACAAGTCGGTCGTCAGCATGGTCGGCAGCCGCTTCTTCGAAGGGTCGAACGGATCGGGCACATTCGGTTCGGCGTTTTTCGCCTGCCACTGCCAGGCGCCGGCCGGGCTCTTGGTCAGCTCCCATTCGTAGCCGAACAGCGTCTCGAAGAAGTTGTTGTCCCACTTGGTCGGCGTCCGCGTCCAGATCACTTCCGGACCGCCGGTGATGGCGTCGGCGCCGACGCCGGTGCCGTGCTTGCTTTTCCAGCCGAGGCCCTGATCCTCAAGCGCGCCGCTTTCCGGCGCCGGCCCGACCAGCGACGGATCGCCGGCGCCGTGCGTCTTGCCGAAGGTGTGGCCGCCCGCGATCAGCGCGACCGTTTCCTCGTCGTTCATGGCCATGCGGAAAAACGTTTCTCGGATGTCTTTTGCCGCCGCCAGAGGGTCGGGCTTGCCGTTCGGCCCTTCCGGATTGACGTAGATCAGGCCCATTTGAACGGCGCCGAGCGGCTCGGCCAATTGGCGCTCGCCGCTGTAGCGCTCGTCGCCGAGCCATGTGCCCTCGGGACCCCAGTAGAGTTCTTCAGGCTCCCACACGTCGGCACGGCCGCCGGCGAAACCGAAGGTCTTGAAGCCCATCGATTCCAGGGCGACGTTGCCGGCGAGAACCATCAGGTCGGCCCAGGAAATCTTGCGGCCGTATTTCTGCTTGATGGGCCACAGCAGGCGGCGCGCCTTGTCGAGGTTGGCGTTATCGGGCCAACTATTGAGCGGCGCAAAGCGCTGCTGTCCGGCGCCGGCGCCGCCGCGGCCATCGGTGATGCGGTAGGTGCCCGCCGAGTGCCACGCCATGCGGATCATCAGGCCGCCGTAGTGCCCGTAGTCGGCCGGCCACCATTCCTGCGAGTCCGTCATCAAGGCCTGCAGATCCTTGATCACCGCGTTGAGGTCGAGCGACTTGAACTCCTTGGCGTAGTCGAAGTCCTTCCCCATGGGATCGGACAGAGACGAGTTCCGATGGAGCATTTCGATGTCCAATGCGTCCGGCCACCAGTCGCGATTTTTGGGCCCACGCGCTCCGGTAAACGGGCACTTGCCCAGGCTCTTGTCCTCGGTTTTTGCATCCATGTTTTTCCTCCATCGCGCTTCTGGCGTGTAGCTCGCGCGCTCCTGCGGCGCTTTTACGAACCGCCGGTCATCAGGTCTAATCGTATTGCTTGGACGCTTCGATAAGCCTAGCTTATCGGCATGATCACGTTGCGTCAGTTGCGTTACTTGGCCTCGCTCGCACGCACCCGTCACTTTGGCCATGCCGCTGCCGAATGCGCGGTGACGCAGCCAGCGCTTTCGATGCAGATACGCCAACTCGAGCGCGAGCTTGGTGCCGAGCTCATCGAGCGGCGGGCCGGCGAGATCGCGCTCACCGAGATCGGTGCCGAGGTGGCGCAGCGCGCCGAGCGCATCCTTGCGGCGGCGCGCGATCTCGTCGATTTCGCCCGCCACCGCGACGTGCTCGCCGGCAGCCTGCGGCTTGGCATCATTCCGACACTCGCGCCCTATGTGCTGCCCCGCGTGCTGCCGCGGCTTCAGCGGGATTATCCTAAGCTGCGGCTCGATGTGCGCGAGACGCAGACCAGGACGCTGGTCGAGGAACTGGCCGGCGGCAGTCTCGATGTTGTTATGCTGGCTCTGCCCGTTGACGGCGCCGATTTCGCAACGCTCGCGTTATTTGACGATGCATTCCTGCTGGCGGTGCCGGCGGCCGACAAATTGCGCGGCCGCGTCAGCACCGATGACGTTGACCAGCGCCGGCTGATCCTGCTCGAAGAAGGACATTGCCTGCGCGACCAGGCACTCGCTTTCTGTGGTGCGCCGCGGAGCAATGCGGAGGCAGGCGGCGGCGCTGCAAGTCTTGGTGCCACTTCGCTGACCACAGTGATGCAGATGGTGGCCAACGGCTACGGCGTCACGTTGGTGCCCGAAGTGGCGGCGGATATCGAGGTGCGCGATAACCGCGTGAAACTGCTGCGCTTCACCGAACCGACGCCGGGCCGCACCGTCGGACTTGCCTGGCGGCGCACGTCGCCGCGCCGCAAGGATTTCGAGGCACTTGCCGGGGTTGTCGCTGCCACGCTCGGCAGGCGGCCGGCGCGGCACTAAAGCTGCATTTCGCGCTGCAGCTTCTTGGGGTCTTCCAGACAGTAATAGCCGGACAGCCGCGTGACGACCTTTGCCCGCATCCAATCGTTGACGATGCGGCTGACATTCTCGCGCGCGATGCCGGCCATGGCGGCGAGATCGCCTTGACTTACCTTCTGGCGAATGACGACGCGTCCCTGACCGACGTCTTTGCCGAAAGCGTGAGCGAGATCGAGCAGCGCGCGCGCAACGCGCCCCTTGAGCGGCAGAAAGCTCCCCGCCGCCACGATCTGATCGGTGTCGCGCAGCCGCGTCGCCAGCACCTTGGCGAGATAGTGATAGATCTCCGGCTCCTTCCTCGCGAAGGCTTCAAATGCCGCGCGGCTGACGAAGCGCAGTTTGCAGTCGCGCAAGGCCGATACAGATGCCGAGCGCGGCAGTCCGTCGATGATGGCCAGATCGCCGACAATGGCGCCCGGGCCCAAAATCGCCAAAATGCGTTCGGCGCCGGTCACCGAGGCGATCGACACCTTGAGCAGGCCTTCGTCGAGCCGGTAAAAGCCGTCGCCCGGATCGCCGGCGAGGAACAGAACTTCGTCGGCGGCGATCTGCTTGAGAATGCCATGCGTGAGCAGTCCGCTCGACAGCCGGTCGGGAAGGTCGGAAAGCAGATTGACCGAGGTCGGCGCGGTCATCCTCGTCGCCCCTGCAACAAAGCGCGGCCGGCTAAGCCGGCCGCCGGACAACTTAGCAGAAAGCGCAAGCCTGCGAGCCGGTTATCGCCAGTCGCTGATCGTGCTCACGGGGGTCGTTGGATTGAGGCCGTCATTGTTCGGATGATAGACGACCAAATTGGCGGCATAGACGCCGAAAACGATGAAGAAGACCGTCACGGCGGTGGTGATTGTGCTGGTCATGACGTGCTCCTGTTATTCTGTTTGACGCTGAGCTTGTCGCTCTTTGGTTAGTCAAACTAAGGAGGGCGCCGGTTCGTCGCTGTGACTCGGGTCACAAATCGTTGCTTTGTATTAAGCGGCTGACGTGAAAAGAAAAAAGCGGCCCGAGAAAGGGCCGCTCAAAGTCGGGGGGTTTGGGGTTCACCCGGACCCGAAGGACCGGGCTCAGATGGCGTCGAAATCAGGGGCCTTCAGGATGCCGGTGGTCCGCACATGCGAGACCGAATTCACCGCCGCTGCGCCGCCGAGCGGGCCGGCTTCGGCACGGATCAGGTCGGTGATGATCGTGACCGCCGCAAGCGCCGCCGTGACGATGGCGAGAATGGTGGTTTTACGCATGACTCGGGCTCCCTGAAGGCCCGGAAGCTCTGCTTCCGACGATCAGAAGGTTAGGGCGAGGCCGTTGTGACGGCTGTGACGAAGGTCACAAAACCGCGGATTCTTTGCTGGGCCAGGGCAGCGAAAAAGGCGGCCGCGGGGCCGCCTTCCTTGAGCCCAGAGCTCCCCGCGGCGCTCTCGGGCGGGGCAGGTGCCCCGCTCGCGGGGATATGGCGGTGGTTTGCGGCTACTCCGCCGCCCCGCCGCTTGCCGCTTCGCGCGGCTGCTCGCGTTCGGCCTTCTGCTTGGCTTCGAGATCCTCGCCGGTCTGCTGATCGACCGCCTTCATCGACAGGCGCACTTTGCCGCGCTCGTCCATGCCGAGCAGCTTCACCTTCACCTTGTCGCCTTCCTTGACCACGTCGGAAGTCTTGTTGACGCGGTGCGGCGCAAGCTGGCTGATATGCACCAGGCCGTCTTTGGCGCCGAAGAAATTCACGAACGCCCCGAAGTCCATCACCTTCACCACGGTGCCCTCGTAGATGTGGCCGACCTCCGGGTCGGAGGCGATCGACTTGATCCAGTTGATCGCCGCCTTGATCGACTCGCCGTTGGCCGAGGCGACTTTCACCGAGCCGTCGTCCTCGATGTTGATCTTGGCGCCGGTCTTCTCGACGATTTCGCGGATCACCTTGCCGCCGGTGCCGATCACCTCGCGGATCTTGTCGGTCGGGATCTTGAACATCTCGATACGCGGCGCGTGCTCGCCCAATTCGGCGCGTGCAGCGGTGATGGCTTTAGCCATCTCGCCGAGGATGTGCAGGCGGCCGTCCTTGGCCTGCGCCAGGGCGACCTTCATGATCTCTTCCGTGATGCCGGCAATCTTGATGTCCATCTGCAACGATGTGACGCCGTGCTCGGTGCCGGCTACTTTGAAGTCCATGTCGCCGAGATGATCCTCGTCACCGAGGATGTCGGAGAGCACGGCATAGCGTTTGTCTTCGAGGATGAGCCCCATGGCGATGCCGGCGGTCGCACGCTTGAGCGGGACGCCGGCGTCCATCAGCGCCAGCGAAGCGCCGCACACCGTCGCCATCGAGGAGGAGCCGTTCGACTCCATGATCTCGGAGACGACGCGGATGGTATAGGGGAATTCGAGTGCCGTCGGCAGCATCGGATGGATGGCGCGCCAGGCGAGCTTGCCATGGCCGATTTCGCGCCGCCCGGGCGAGCCGATACGGCCCGTCTCGCCCACAGAGAAGGGCGGGAAGTTGTAGTGCAGCAGGAACGTCTCTTTGTACGTTCCCTGCAATGCATCGATGAACTGCTCGTCCTCGGCGGTGCCGAGGGTGGCGACGACCAGGGCTTGCGTTTCGCCGCGCGTGAACAGCGCCGAGCCGTGCGCGCGCGGCAGTACGCCCACTTCCGCTACGATCGGGCGCACGGTCTTGTTGTCGCGGCCGTCGATGCGCTTGCCGGTGTCGAGAATGTTCCAGCGCACGATCTTGGCTTCGAGCTCTTTGAACACGCCGGCCACGCGCTGCTTGTCGTACTCGGTATTCTCGGCGCCGCCGGGGAAGAAGTGCTCCATCACCTTGTCTTTGACCGCATCGATCGCCTGATGGCGTTCTTGCTTGGCGGTGACGCTATAGGCGGCGCGCAGGTCCTTCTCGGCGATGCCGAGAATCTCTTTCTCCAGTTTGGAATTGTCGGGCAGCACCAACTCGCGCGGCTCTTTCGCTGCCTTTTCCGCGAGCTTGATGATGGCCTCGATCACCGGCTGGAAATGCCGATGGCCGAACATCACCGCGCCGAGCATGATGTCTTCGGACAGCTCCTTGGCTTCCGATTCGACCATCAGCACGGCTTCATTGGTGCCGGCGACGACAAGATCGAGCTGGCTTTCGACCATCTCGTCGAGTTGCGGATTGAGCACGTATTCGTTGTTGATGAAGCCGACGCGGGCGGCGCCCACAGGCCCCATGAACGGCACGCCGGAGAGCGTGAGCGCGGCGCTGGCCGCAACCATCGCCACAATGTCGGGATCGTTCTCGAGATCGTGCGACAGCGTGGTGACGATCACTTGCGTGTCGCAGCGCCAGCCG
Organism: Pseudolabrys sp.; assembly: GCA_035652735.1. GTDB lineage: Bacteria > Pseudomonadota > Alphaproteobacteria > Rhizobiales > Xanthobacteraceae > Pseudolabrys. Next base: position 50,576 of record DASRDF010000062.1, read on the forward strand.
TCGGCAAAGAGGGGCCGCACCGGCCGGTCGATCAAGCGGGAGGTGAGCGTCTCTTTTTCGGTCGGACGGCCTTCACGCTTGAAGTAACCGCCGGGGATGCGGCCGGCGGCGTAGAATTTTTCCTGGTAGTTGACGGTCAATGGCAGGAAGTCGATGCCTTCCTTGGGCTGCTTGGCGGCGACTACGCTCGCAATCACGGTCGTCTCGCCGTAGGTGGCGAGTACGGCGCCATCGGCTTGCCGCGCCATTCTGCCGGTCTCGAGGGTGAGCTTGCGCCCGCCCCAGTCGAGCTCAACACGATGAATATCAAACATATCTGTCTTCTCTCATGGGTTTCGGCAAACCCCGAAAGCCATGAGCAAGACGGCGAGAGGCTGCGCTGCCCGCGGGTGCGGGAGGCAACAGCGTCTGGCGATCCTGCTCATCGACGTTTCGAGCCTTGCTCTCATTTTGCAGGAGCCGATCCTTATCGGCGCCTGCCGGCCGCGGCGTCATCGCCTCGGCCCAATCAGCGACTGCGTCACGCAATCGCTCGCGATACACGCGGACATCCTTCGTTCCGCGCGCAAATAAATCATCGGCGGATGCCGAGTTTCTCGATCAGAGCTTTGTAGCTCTTTTCGTTGCTGCGCCGGAGATAGTCGAGCAGCTGCCGCCGCTGACTCACCAGCTTGAGCAACCCGCGCCGGGAATGGTTGTCCTTGACGTGGGTCTTGAAATGCTCGGTGAGATTGTTGATCCGTTCGGAGAGGATCGCGACCTGAACTTCCGGCGACCCGGTATCGTTCGGCTTCTTGGCGAATTCCTTAATCACTTCGGCCTTGCGGCCGGCTGTTACCGACATCGGTCATCCTTTCGTCGCGCCGGCTCGTCCAACGAGTCCGGCCAGGTTGAATACGCGCTTGGGAACGATCTCGCCGTGGTCCATCTCGGCAAGAGCCAGTAATCGGCCCTCGGCGGTGACATAGACCGGTCCACGGAGAATGGGAGCGTCCCGTCCGCGCACAATGACGGCTTGGCCGCGTTGCAGCCTTGCCGCGTCTGCCCGGCTGACGGCCAGCGCCGGGATGTCGTCCAGCGCGGTCTCGACGGGCAGGATGGCGTCGGCGAGGCTTGCCTCGCCGGCTGCGGCTCTATGGCACAAGGCCTCCAAATCTGCCAGCGAAATCATGGTTTCATCGCCGAAAGGCCCCACCGCCAGCCGGCGCAACTGGCTGACATGACCGAAACAGCCGAGTTCGCGGCCCATATCCCGCGCGAGCGAGCGCACATAGGTGCCTTTGCCGCATTCCGCCTCAAAGATCGCATGGTCGGCGTCGGGGGCGTTAACCAGCGTCAGCTTGGCGATCTCGACCGCGCGCGCCGCCAATTCGACCGCCTCGCCGTCGCGCGCGAGGTCGTAGGCACGCTCGCCCTCCACCTTGATGGCGGAGAAGCGCGGTGGGGTTTGCTGGATCACCCCGGTGAACGACGGCAGCAGTGCGCAGACGGCATCGGCCGAAGGTCGGCTGCCGCTGGTTTGGGTGACGCGGCCTTCCGCGTCGTCGGTGTCGCGCTCCTCGCCCCAGCGCACGGTGAAACGGTAGAGCTTGCGGCCGTCCATCACGAAGGGGACGGTCTTGGTCGCTTCTCCCACCGCCACGGGCAACGCCCCGGAGGCGAGCGGATCGAGGGTGCCGGCGTGGCCGGCGCGTTTTGCGGCGAACAGACGCTTGATGATCGCGACGGCATGAGTCGATGTCATGCCGATCGGCTTGTCGAGCACGATCCAGCCGTGCACGTCGCGCTTGTCGCGTTTGAACTGCTTCTGTTTCGACCGTTGCGCGCGGTCTCCCTCTCCCCCTTGCGGGCGAGGTGAAGCGAGCTTGTGGCCCGCCTGATCACTCATCATCGGTCTCTTTCTTCAAATCCCGCGCCACTGCCGGCGATTGCAGTAGCCTGTCGATGCGTTCGGCTTCCTCGAAGCGCTCGTCGACACGGAAACGAATGTCGGGAGCGAATTTCAGGTTGACGCGGTGCGCAATCTCCGCCCGCAAGAATTTTTTGTTGCGCTCGAAGGCCTCGACCACCGCTTGCGCGTCGCGTCCACCCATCGGCATCACATAGATGGTGGCAAGCCGCAGATCGGCGCTCATGCGTACCTCCGGCACGGTGATGAGATGGCCCTCGATGACCGGATCGTGCACGTCGCCGCGCGCGAGCATATCGGCAAGGGCATGGCGCACCAGTTCGCCGACGCGCAATTGGCGCTGCGAGCCGCCGGGCACCTGATCGCGACGATGACGCTTGTGGGGCATGACATATCCGCTCTGTCACCCCCGGCTTTGTGCCGAGCATCCACGCCGTGCCTCCAGGAAAGGGATGGCGTAGATGGCCGGAAAAATCCCGGCCGTGACGGGTTGAGAAATCGAGTGGTGTTCTCGCCTATGCCGTGAGATTCGGACTCACAGCGAGCGCTGAATCTGCTCCACTCGGTAGCATTCGATCACGTCGCCTTGCCGCATGTCCTGATAGTTCTCGAAGGCCATGCCGCATTCCATGCCGGCTTTCACTTCCTTGACGTCATCCTTGAAGTGCTTGAGCTGCGAGAGCTTGCCTTCGTGCACCACGACGTTGTCGCGGATTAGCCGCACATTGGCGCCGCGCTCCACAGTTCCATCGGTGACTTTGCAGCCGGCGATCTTGCCGACTTTGGAGATGTTGAAGATCTCGAGAATCTGCGCATTGCCCAGCATGGTTTCGCGCAACGTCGGCGCGAGCAGGCCGGACATCGCCTTCTTCACGTCATCCACGAGATCGTAGATGATGTTGTAGTAGCGGATTTCGATACCGGCGCGCTCAGCGGCCTCGCGCGCTTCTTTGTTGGCGCGCACGTTGAAGGCGATGATCGGAACGCCCGAGGCTTCCGCCAGCGTCACATCGGACTCGGAAATGCCGCCGACGCCGGAGTGCAGGACACGCGCCGCAACCTCGTCGGTCGCCAGCTTCTCCAGCGCGCCGACGATCGCTTCCACCGATCCTTGCACATCGGCCTTGATGACCAGGGGGAATTCCTTGCGCCCCGCGCTCTTGGCCTGCGCCATCATCTGCTCGAGCGAGCCGCGCATGCCGGTGGCGCGCGCCGCCATCTTCTCGCGCTTCTGGCGCGCGCGATAATCCGTAACCTCGCGGGCGCGGCCTTCGTTGTCGACGACCGCGAGGCGGTCGCCCGCGTCGGGCGTGCCGGAGAAGCCGAGCACCTCGACCGGCGTGGAGGGGCCCGCCGCGTCCACAGATCCGCCGGTGTCGGACACCAGCGCGCGGACCCGGCCCCATTCGGCGCCGGCAACGACGATATCGCCCGGATGCAACGTGCCGCGTTGGACCAGCACGGTCGCCACCGGCCCGCGTCCGCGATCGAGCTTGGCTTCGATCACCGTGCCTTCGGCGGCGCGATCCGGATTGGCCTTGAGATCGAGGATTTCGGCCTGGAGGCCGATCATCTCCAGCAGGCGATCGATGTTCTGCTTCTTGACCGCCGAGACTTCGACATCGACGACTTCGCCGCCCATCGATTCAACCTGGATCTCATGCTGCAGCAGATCGGTGCGCACGCGCTGCGGATTGGCGTCTGGCTTATCGATCTTGTTGATGGCAACGATAATCGGGACCTTGGCGGCCTTGGCGTGATGGATGGCCTCCACAGTCTGCGGCATGACGCCGTCGTCGGCGGCGACTACCAGCACCACAATGTCGGTTACTTTGGCGCCCCGCGCGCGCATGGCGGTGAAGGCGGCGTGGCCGGGCGTATCGATGAAGGTGATTTTGGCTCCCGATGGCGCCGTGACCTGGTAGGCGCCGATGTGCTGGGTGATACCGCCGGCCTCGCCGGCTGCGACATCGGTCGAACGGATGGCATCGAGCAGGGAGGTCTTGCCGTGATCGACGTGACCCATCACGGTCACAACCGGCGCGCGGGGCTGAAGCTGTGACGGCTCGTCGGCGACATCGAACAGGCCTTCTTCGACGTCGGCTTCGGATACACGGCGCACGCTGTGGCCCAGTTCCTCGGCGATAAGCTGTGCGGTGTCGGCATCGATGACGTCGTTGATCGTCGCCATCTGTCCCTGCTTCATGAGCAGGCGAATGACGTCGACCGCGCGCTCGGACATGCGGTTGGCGAGTTCCTGAATGGTGATCGCCTCGGGAATCGTGACCTCGCGCACCAGCTTTTCCTTCGGCTCCGCCGCGGCATGGCCCTTGAGCCGCTGGGTGCGGCGCCGGAAGGAGGCTACAGAACGCTCCCTGACCTCGCCGGCGCTGAGGGCATTGATGACGGTCAGGCGGCCGCGTTGCTTCTCGACGCCGGCGCGCGGGGCGGCGCGCGGCGCGGCTGCCGGACGGCCGGCGCCACGCCGGCTGCGCGGTGCCTCCTCATCGTCGGCCTCGAGCGAGAGGCGGCCTGGGCCGGCGGCCCGCTTCGCCTCCTCCTCGCCGAAACGCTTCTTGGCGACCTCGTCGGCCTTGCGCTTAGTTTCTTCCTCGCGCTTGTGACGCTGCTCCTCCTCGCGTTTGCGCGCCTCGGCGGCCTCGCGCTCGGTACGGTCGATGGCGTCGCGGCTCTTGCGCCGGCGCGCCTCTTCCTCGGCGATTTTGCGTTCTTCGGCTTCGCGCAGGCGGCTGTCGGCGAGTGCGTGGGCGCGCGCGGCGCGCTCTTCTTCGGTGAGCGTGCGCAGGACGACGCCGGAGGGCTTCGGCCCCTCGGCGGCAGGCGCTAGGGCCGGTGCAGCCGTCTTCGCAGTCGCCGGTTTCTTTGGCGCTTCGGGTGTAGGTTCGATTTTGGCTTCGGTCGGCCCAAGCGTGCGGCGCTTGACCTTCTCCACCACGACCTGCTTGCTACGGCCGTGGCTGAAACTCTGGCGCACGACGCCCGTCTCGGTGCGCGGCCGCAACGTCAGCTTCGATCCGGCTACGCCGAGTTTCTTTTCGCCAGGGGTCTTGGTTTCACTCATTCCGTAACCTGTCCTCGTGCATCCTCGCGGGCGCGGTCATTTCGCCACAGTCGAGACCTGAAAGCGCCGCAGGCGTGCAGCGCGCTCGACAAACGTGTCACTTCCGGGTCCGGCAAGCAGCGCTGCATGTACCACATTTGGGCGGTTCAATGCCAAATCCAATTGCGCGCCGCAAAATAAGTCGATCACGGTGGTTTCGCGCGATTTTGCCGCTTGGCGGCGCAAGATGGCGTTGAGCTTGCGCGTTCCATCGCCGCCGGCATCGGCGGCATGGATCAGCGCCACCACGTCCTCGCAGGCGAGTGCCGCCTCGACCTTGGCGAAACCTGTGACCGCGCGCCGGGCCTTGCCGGCAATCGCCAGCGCGTCCAGCGCCGACCGCACCAGCAATTCGCCAACGGCCCCGGCGAGGTCGCTGCTGAGCCGCACGTCGCGCTTGAAGCCGCGGGCAAAGACATTGCGTTTGGCCGCTTCCGCGACGGCTGTGTGAGTGCCGGTGATCCAAAGTCCGCGTCCTGGCAGCTTGCGCTTGATGTCCGGCACGACGTCGCCACCCGGTCCAACGACGAAACGGATGAGTTCGGACACGGGCTTGAGCTCGCGCGTGAGGGCGCAATGGCGCTCGCTGCCGGGAGCCACGCTGGTCGTCCCGCCGTCGAGCACATTGTCGTCGATCACCGCGAGCATGCGTCCTCCGATCAGGCTTGCGGCGCCGCCGCTTCTGCCTCGGCGCTTTCCACCGGCGGCGCAAGTTCGGCTTCCGTCACCCAGCCGGCTTTGAGGCGTGCCTGCATGATCAGTTGTTCGGCATCCTCCCGCGAAATGCCGAAGCCTTCGAGGTAACCGGCCTCATGCTTGACTTCGCCGTCCTTGCGTTCGGTCCAGCCGACAAGATCGTCGGTGGCGCAGCCGGCGAGGTCCTCCACGGTCTTCACCCCGTTCTCGCCGAGGGCGACCAGCATCTTGGTGGTCACGCCCGGTACCTCCTTGAGCTCGTCGGCAACGTTTAGCGCCTTGCGCTTGGCATCGAGCTCGGCTTCTTGGGCCGCCAGGTAATCTTTGGCGCGCTGCTGCAGTTCGCGGGCGGTATCGGCGTCGAAGCCTTCGATGCCGGCGATTTCCCTCTCGTCCACCAGCGCCAGCTCTTCGATCGAGCCGAAGCCTTCCGACGCCAGGAGTTGCCCGACCACTTCGTCGAGATTGAGCGCCTCGACGAAGGTCTTGGTGCGCGCTTCGAACTCGGCGTGCCGGCGTTCGGACTCCTCCTGCTCGGTTAGGATGTCGATGTCCCAGCCGGTGAGCTGCGAGGCGAGACGCACGTTCTGCCCGCGGCGGCCGATCGCCAGCGAGAGCTGCTGATCCGGCACCACGACCTCGATGCGCTCCTTGTCCTCGTCGAGCACCACCTTGGCGACTTCGGCCGGCGCCAGCGCGTTCACCACGAAGGTGGCGATGTCCGGCGACCACGGGATGATGTCGATCTTCTCGCCCTGCAGTTCGTTCACCACCGCCTGCACGCGCGATCCGCGCATGCCGACGCAGGCGCCCACGGGGTCGACGCTCGAGTCGCGCGAGATCACGGCAATCTTGGCGCGCGAGCCGGGGTCGCGGGCGACCGCCTTGACCTCGACGATGCCATCGTAGATTTCCGGCACCTCCTGCGCGAACAGCTTGGCGGTGAACTGCGGATGCGTGCGCGAGAGAAAGATCTGCGGGCCGCGCGGCTCGCGGCGCACGTCGTAGATGTAGGCGCGGATGCGGTCGCCGTTGCGGAACACTTCGCGCGGCAATAGCTCGTCCCGGCGCACGATCGCCTCGCCGCGGCCGAGATCGACGACCACGTTGCCGTATTCGACGCGCTTGACGATGCCGTTAACGATGTCGCCGATGCGGTCCTTGTACTCGGCATATTGTCGATCGCGTTCGGCTTCGCGCACTTTCTGCACGATCACCTGCTTGGCGGATTGCGCGGCAATCCGCCCATATTCGAGCGGCGGCAGGGGATCGGCGATGGTGTCGCCGACTTGCGCCGCCGGGTGGCGCTTGCGCGCGTCCTCGAGCGTGATCTGGTTCGACGGGTTTTCGACGTTTTCCACGACCAGCATATGCCGTGTGAGCCGCAGTTCGCCGGTCTTCGGCTCAATCTCGGCATGGACGTCGGTTTCCGCGCCGTAACGCGATCGCGCGGCCTTGGCGATAGCCTCCTCCATCGCAGTGATGACGATGCCACGATCAATGGCCTTCTCGCGTGCCACCGCGTCGGCGATCTGCAACAGTTCGAGCCTGTTGGCGCTGACAGCCATAGCTCAATCTCCTTTGTGAATGGCATGGCCGTGCTGGGCATGCCGTCGTTGCCGTTGTTCTTTACGTGCCGCCTTCGCTTCGCGTTTGGCGGACTTTTCGCGCCGCAAAGCCTCTTTCACCAGGTCGTCGGTGAGCACGAGCTTTGCTTCGCTCATTTCGCTGATCGGAAGCAGCACATCCGCTTCCTCGCCGGCGCTCGCATCATCGCGGTGCAGGCGCGCCAATTCACCCTCGGTACCGGAAAGCGTGCCGCGGAAACGTTTGCGGCCCCGAATCGGGACTTCCATCTCGATACGGGCGAGATGCCCGGCATAGCGGTCGAAATCGGACTTGCGCACCAGCGGGCGGTCGAGGCCGGGAGACGATACTTCCAGCCGGTACGCGCGCTCTATGAGATTGGCGACGTCGAGTACCGGCGACAAAGCGCGTGAGACGGCTTCGCAATCCTCCACCGTCATCGAGCCGTCGCTCCGTTCGGCCATGATCTGCACGGTGCAGCCCTCGGCGCTCGAGACCTTCACCCGGACCAGCCGATAGCCGAGTTGCTCGATTACCGGCTCGGTGACGTGGGCGACGCGTGCCGACAATCCGGGCTCCGCGATCAGGCGCGGCTCCGGGTCGGATCGTCTGAAGTTTTGGCTTGCGGCCATCGCGGTAACAAAAAAGAGCGGGCCCCGCGGGACCCACTCTCAAAACCATCCGGTTATGAGGGTGTCTGAATTACGCAAAGGAATATAGCGATTTCAGCGACTTCTGCAAGCGCCCCGGCCCTGGAATAGGGCTAACCGTTCATTCAGAATCTGCCCGTAAATGTGGGTCAAAGCCGCCAGTCCGCCGATTTGCAGGTTGTTTGTTGGGTTCCGATGGGTGTTCCTGCCTCGCTGCTTCCGGAGTTGGAAGATGTCGTGCAGCACGGTTCGGCGGAGAAGCGGGCCGAGACGCTGCGCCGCATCACCACGTTGTTCATCGACGGCGCCAGCCAATTCAGCGACGAGTATGTGGCGCTGTTCGATGACGTCATCTGCTATCTGATCAAGGAGATCGAAGCCAAGGCGCTGGCCGAGTTGTCGCGCCGCATCGCGCCCGTTGCGAATGCGCCGCAGCGGGTCGTGCATTCGCTCGCCGAGAGCGACGACATTGCAATCGCCGGTCCTGTGCTCAAACAGGCCACACTCAATGAACCGGCGCTCCTCAAAATCGCGGAGCAGAAGAGCCAAGCGCACCTTCTGGCGCTCTCTGAGCGGCACTATCTGAGCGAAGCACTCGCCGAGGTCATCGTCGCGCGTGGCGATGTCCAGGTATCGCGCGCAATCGCCACGAATGATGGCGCGAAACTGTCCGAGAATGCCTTCACCACGCTGGTCAAGCGCGCCGCGCAGGACGGCGTACTTGCGGAGAAAGTCGGTCTGCGCACCGACATTCCGCCTCGGCTGTTCCGCGAGTTGCTGAGCAAGGCGACCGACATTGTGCAGAAGAGGCTGCTCGCACAGGCGAAGCCGGAAACGCAGGCGGAGATCAGGCGCATTCTCGCCAAAGTGAGGGAGGAGATGGCGGCGCGCGCCGCGCCACGCAACTACACGGCTGCGCTTGCGGCCGTGCGCGCCCTGCACAGCGAGCGCAAGCTCACCGAGGCCGACATTGCCGAATATGCGCGCTCCGGCCGCTACGAGGAAACGATCGTCGCGCTCGCGACGCTCTGCGCCGTGCCGGTCGAAGTCGTCGATCGCTTGATGAGCGGCGAGCGCGCCGACCCAGTGCTGATTTTAGCGCGCGCGATGGGCTTTGGCTGGCCGACGGCGCGCTCAGTCATCGAGGTGCGGCCGGGACCCAAGCCTTCGCAGCAAACGCTCGACGCTGCATTTGACAACTTCGAGCGGCTGACCAGCGCCACCGCCCAGCGTGTTGTGCGCTTCTGGCAAGTGCGGCAGGGGACTGGGGAATAGCTTTTTGTGCCCCGCTGCGCGCCACACTGCGCTCGGGGGACACGCCTAAACTCTCCTGAAAATAAAATACGCCGGCACGCGGCCCTCGCGCCTGGCTTTGGCCTCGTAGCGCGTGCCGGAGAATCCGGGCCACGGCTCGCGCCAGTCGTCGGCGCCTTCGGCCGTCCATTCGAAATCCGCCGACCGCAGCACGCGCGCGAGCGCATAAACGGCGTAGTCGTCAATATCCGTGGCGAAGCGCAATTCGCCCCCCCGTTTCAAAATACGAGCCAGCCGTTTCAGCGATTCATCTTGAATAAAGCGCCGCTTCCAGTGCCGGCGCTTCGGCCACGGATCAGGGTAGAGCAGATCAATGCGCGACAGCGCTGCATCGGGCAGCCACTCGAGCAAAGTGCTGGCGTCGCCGTGATGCAGGCGGATATTGGCGAGTGTGCGCCCGTCGATCGCGGCGAGCGCTTTGGCGATGGCATTGATGAAGCCATCCGAGCCGATGAACCCGGTCCTTGGATTGGCGGCGGCTTCGGCGATCAGATGTTCGGCGCCGCCAAACCCGATCTCTAGCCGCACCTCGTCGACGCCGTGGAACAGAGTGCGCAGATCGGCGGCAGCGGGTTTGCCAAGGTCGAGTGCGACCTTCGGCAGCAGCTTGTCGAACAGCGCCGCCTGGCGCGGCCGTAGCGGATGCCCTTTGCGCCGGCCGAAGAAGGCGCGCTTCGACAGCTTTGAATCGGGCCTTTCAGCCATCGTCATTGCCGGGCTTCGGCCGGCAATCCATGAAGCGTCGTGGCAAGCAAAACCGCATCGCGGCTGCGCGGGTCAAGCCCGCGCATGACCGAGCTGAGGGCCTAGCGCACCGCGCTCTTGATTGCCGCGGCGAGGTCAGTCTTCTCCCAGGAGAAGCCGCCGTCTTTGTCCGGGGCACGGCCGAAGTGGCCGTAAGCGGCCGTGCGGCGGTAGATTGGCCGATTAAGCTTGAGGGTGCGACGGATGTTGGTCGGAGTGAGGCGGAAGAGATCCGGCAGCACTTTTTCGAGTTTGGACTCGGCAACCTGGCCGGTGCCGTGAGTGTCCACGAGGATCGACATCGGGTCGGCCACGCCGATCGCGTAGGCGACCTGGATGGTGCATTTTTCGGCCACACCCGAAGCCACTACGTTCTTGGCGAGGTAACGCGCCGCATAGGCTGCCGAACGGTCCACTTTGGTCGGGTCTTTGCCGGAGAAGGCGCCGCCGCCGTGCGGCGCATAGCCGCCGTAAGTGTCGACGATGATTTTGCGGCCGGTCAGACCGCAGTCACCATCCGGCCCGCCAATGACGAAGTTACCGGTCGGATTGACCAGGAAATCCGACGGACGCGCCGGCATCCAGCCCTTCGGCAGCGCGCTTTCCACTGCGTCGGCAATCATCTCTTTGATCAGGCCCGGCGTGTATTTCCGGCCATTGCGGCTTTGCGCCTTGTGCTGGGTGGAGACGACCACCTTGGTGCAGCCGACCGGCTTGCCGTTGACGTATCTGACTGTCACCTGACTTTTGGCGTCCGGCTGCAGATCGGCGAGCTGGCCGGCCCGGCGTTTGTCCGAAAGAACTTTCAGGACCTTGTGGGCGAAATAAATCGGCGCCGGCATGAACGAGTTCTTCT
>DASRDF010000063.1:0-2054 GCA_035652735.1 Pseudolabrys sp.
TCGGCGGAGATCGGCCAGCAGACCAAGGCCGCGCTCGACGAGCGTCAGCGCGAAGTGCTGTTGCGCGAGCAGATGGCCGCGATCCAGAAGCAGCTCGGCGAAGGCGAAGAGGGCAAGGCCGCCGAACTGGCCGAGCTGGACAAGGCCATTGCCAAGGCCGAGATGCCGAAGGAGGTCGAGGACGCAGCGCGCAAAGAGCTGCGCCGCCTGCAGCGCATGCCGGAGAACGCCGCCGAATATGGCATGGTGCGCACCTATCTCGATTGGCTGATCGAATTGCCGTGGAAGCTGCCGGAGGAGCAGCCGATCGACATCGAAGAGGCCAAGCGCATCCTCGACGCCGATCACTACGGCCTGCCGAAGATCAAGCGGCGCATCGTGGAATATCTCGCCGTGCGCAAGCTCGCTCCGCAGGGCAAAGCACCGATCCTGTGCTTCGTCGGTCCCCCCGGCGTCGGCAAGACCTCGCTCGGTCAGTCGATCGCACGCGCTATGGGACGCAAGTTTGTGCGCGTGTCGCTTGGCGGCGTGCATGACGAAGCCGAGATCCGCGGCCACCGGCGCACCTATATCGGCGCGCTGCCGGGCAATATCATCCAGGGCATCCGCAAGGCCGGCACCCGCAACTGCGTGATGATGCTCGACGAGATCGACAAGCTCGGCGCCGGCATCCAGGGCGATCCGTCGGCGGCTTTGCTCGAAGTGCTCGATCCCGAGCAGAACAACACGTTCCGCGACAACTATCTCGGCGTGCCGTTCGACCTGTCGCGCGTGGTGTTCATCACCACGGCGAACATGCTCGACACCATCCCCGGGCCGTTGCGCGACCGCATGGAGATCATCAGCCTCGCCGGTTACACCGACATCGAAAAGCTGCAGATCGCCAAGCGCTACCTGGTCAAGCGCCAACTGGAAGCAAACGGCATCAAGGACGGTCAGGTCGAGATCACCGACGCGGCACTGGAGGAGATCATCCGTCACTACACGCGGGAGTCCGGCGTACGCAATCTCGAGCGCGAGATCGGCAAGGTCTTGCGCAACGCGGCGGTGCGTATTGCCGAAGGCGCCGGCGGGCCGATCAAAATCGATCTTGCCGACGTCCAGAGCATCCTGGGCGCTGCGCAGTTCGAGAGCGAAGTCGCCATGCGCACCAGCGTGCCGGGGGTTGCGACCGGGCTCGCCTGGACGCCCGTCGGCGGCGACATTCTGTTCATCGAAGCGACGCGGCTGCCCGGGAACGGCAAGCTCATCCTCACCGGCCAGCTCGGCGATGTGATGAAGGAGAGCGCGCAGGCGGCGCTGTCGATCGTCAAAAACCGGGCGAGCCTGTTCGGTATCGATGCCGAGCGCTTCGCGCAGAGCGACATTCACGTCCACGTGCCGGCGGGCGCCATCCCCAAGGACGGGCCGAGCGCGGGCGTCGCCATGTTCATGGCACTCACCTCGCTCATGACCGAACGCACCATCCGCAACGATACTGCGATGACCGGAGAAATCAGCCTGCGCGGGCTGGTACTGCCGGTGGGCGGCATCAAGGAGAAGGTGGTCGCGGCGGCGCGCGCGGGGCTCAAGCGCGTGGTGCTGCCGGCGCGCAACCGCAAAGATTTCGACGACATTCCCGAGGAAGCGCGCAAGCAGCTCGAGTTCGTCTGGCTCGAGCGCGTGGACGACGCGGTGGCGGGGGCGCTTGAACCCGCCACCAAGCCCGCGCGTGCCAACGCGGATGCGGCGGCTTAACATCTCAACCGTTCGTCCCCGCGAAAGCGGGGACCCAGAGCGGCAATTCGTATCCTCAAGAAGCACTGGATTCCGCTTGCGCGGGAATGAGCGGCAGAAATCGGGTTTCGGGCGATCGCCGCGCTGACGCGGTAGGCTCTTTCCTCTCCGCAAGGCGGCGATGCAAGGGACGCCGACGAGCCGAAAGAGCGGGAGTAACGCCCCGCATCGCCCGAGCTTATTTGCCGCGCGCCTTGATCACTTGCTCGGCGGCGGCAACCCCGGTGCGGAAGGCGCCGTGGGCGGTGGAATAGTCGTGCTTGGAGCAGGCCTCGCCG
>DASRDF010000064.1:0-38031 GCA_035652735.1 Pseudolabrys sp.
GCGCCGATCGAAGCGCGAATGACGGAGGTGTACTCCTGGAAGGCCGCTGTTTGCGTGGTGGCAAGGTCGCGCGGCCGCGGGATCTCGATGTCCAGGGTGCGCACCACCCGGCCGGGCCGTGAGCTAATGATCACGACCTGATCGGCAAGCAGGATTGCCTCCGCGATGCTATGCGTGACGAACAACACCGTCTTGGGCTCGTGCTGCCAGATGCGCAGCAGTTCGACCGATAAATCCTCGCGAGTCATGGCATCGAGCGCGGCGAAAGGCTCGTCCATGAGCAGAACCGTGGGCTGACAAAGCAGCGCGCGGCAAATGCCGACACGTTGCTGCATACCGCCGGAAAGCTCATTAGGATATTTGTCGGCGAAATCGGAGAGGCCCACGAGCCCAAGCAATTCGTGCGCGCGTTCGAGCGCGATGTCCTTCTGCAGACCGGTAATGATCGCGGGCAGCAGGATATTGCCGAGCACCGTGCGCCACGGCAGCAGAGCCGGCCGCTGAAACACCATGCCGACATTGGCCAGCGGATCGGGTTCGCTGGAGTTGACGGCGATGTGACCCGATGTCGGCGTCAGCAGGCCTGCAAGCATCTTGAGCAGTGTCGATTTCCCGCATCCGCTTGGGCCGACGATGGTGACAAACTTGTTTTTCGCCACCGTGAACGAAACATCGCGAATGGCCTCGACGCGTTTGGCGTCCTTGCTGTGGAATACCTTGCCCACCCCCGTAAACTTGATAAAGGCGGGGTTCGGTTGCTCGAGCCGCGAGCCGGAGATGGAAACGACGTTTGCCATTACGCTTGTGCCTGCCCCAAGAGTGTCGGCTGATCGGACTGTGTATGCACCCAAGGCGTTGCGAGGCGCTCGACGGCGCCAACCATTGAGAACAGCCCCATGCCGATCGCCGCAAGCAGCACGATGGCGACGAACGCTACATCGGTGTGCAACTGGGATGACGAGACAAGGATAATGTAGCCCAGGCCGGAATCGGCGCCGACGAATTCACCGATCACGGCCCCGACCAGCGCGAGGGTTATCGAAACCTTCGAGGCGGCAAAGATGAAAGGCAAGGCGTTTGGCAACCGGAAGTACCAGAACACCTGCCAGCGCGAAGCGCGCAGCGATTTGACCATATCCATCGCGTCGGCATCGACGAGCAGCATGCCGCTGACGGCGTTGATCACAATCGGAAAGAACGAGATCAGGAACGCGATAATGACTTTGGACATTTGTCCGGTGCCGAACCAAAGGATCAGCAGGGGCGCAATGGCGTTCTTCGGCACCGACTGGATGCCGGCCAGTACCGGGTAGAATGCTCGCCACAGCAAGCTCGAACTGACCAGCGCCGCAGCGATCGGCACGCCCCCGGCGAGGGCCAGCGTAAAGCCGATCAAAGTCTCGAGAACCGTCACGGCGGTATCGCGCAGGAGAAGGTCGCGCCATTCCCACATTGCAACGACAATGCGTGCGGGCGACGGCAGCAGCCAGTTGGGGATGGCAAATACTGTTGTGGCGGCCTGCCAAACGACCAGCAGGCCTGCCACCGTGATGAATGCCGGCATCGAATGACGCAGAATGGCGATCAGCTTACCTGGCACAGCCACGGATCCTTGCCGCTCATTTTGGCAGGAAGTCGTCCGTAAATGTATCCTCCGCAGGAACGGGCGTCTTGATCGCGTAAGTCTTGGTGACGACGTCGTCCGTCAGTTTGGCCTTCGCAAGAGAGATGTAGCCGAGGCCGTGCGCCTTCGCGTCGGCCGTTTCGGCGAGCGACTTCACGATCGCCACTTCCTGTCCGGCCGTGTCGGCATCGAGAACCGGGAAGTTCTTCTTCATGATTTCGCCCGCCGCAGCAGGATCGGCAAAAGCGGCGCGCATGCCTTCGAGCGACGCTTTGACGAAGCGCCTGGCTAAATCCGGCTTGTTCTTTAGCGTGTCGTCCGTCGCCATAATGGCATTGCTGTAGATGTCGAAGCCGAAATCAGCGAACTTCAGCGGTCGCAAGCTGATATTGGCTTCCTTCGCGCGCTTGGAAATCGTCGGCCAACCAACTTCGTAATCCACGATCGCATCGGCCTGACCGCTGAATAAAAGCGGATACAGTCCCGCAGCATCAACGGTGATCCACTTGACCGCTTTATCGTCGAATTTGGCAGCCGATGCGAAGGCCGGGAACATCAGACGCACCGAAGCTCCTGCGGGGCTTCCGATGCGCTTACCGGGCAGGTCCTTCGGCGAATTGATCTTGGCGTCCGCGCGCGTCCAAAGAACGAATGGACCGCGAGCGTAAATCATCGCAATCGCCTTAGCCTTTATCCCTTCCGAGCGCGCCAGAATCAGCGAACCATAATCGCCGAAGGCAAAGGTTGTCTCGCCTGCGCCAAGCTTCTTGACGGAATCTGCAGCGCCATAGCCGCGTTGGATGTCGACATCGAGACCTTCGCGCTCGTAAAAACCCTTGGCCTTGGCGACAAAGAAGCCGGCGTGACGTCCGAGCGGTGTCCAGTCGAGCCCGAGCACCACCTTGTCCAGGGCAAAAGACGTGGCAGGCGTCAGGTAAACTGCCGCCGCGGCAACGAGGGCAAGCGCAAGGCATTTTGACTGCGGCCAGATGGGCATCGTTTTCCTCCCGTGAGTTTTGTTCGCCGCCGGAAAGCCGGCGGAGCCTGCGGCAGCTTTTGCTGCTCTTTCGAACCACGGCCGCTCGATAGGAGCGGCCGTGTCAGTCATTATTTAAGGCTGTGCAATCCACTTCACGTCGCCGTTCGGCAATTGTGCTTGCTCGCGATAGAGCGCGAGCTTCTGCACGGTCGGCGCATCGGTGACGCCGAACAGCACCGCGGGCTTTCCCGGAGTGGAATTAATGTGCGAATGCCACGCCCAGGTCGGCACCACGAACACGTCATTCTTGTGCCACTCAAGCCGTACGTCATCGACCTGCGTGTAGCCGTCGCCCTCTGCGACGCAGTAGATCGTGCTCGATGTGTGGCGGTGGGTCTGGGTTTTCTGCCCGCCTTTCAACAATTGCATCGTGAAGGACATCGTCGGCATCACCGGCCCGCCGGTTTCCGGATTGACGTATTCGATGATGTGTCCGTCGTATGGATCCGGCTCGAACGCCTGTAGCCTATCCAAGGCATCGCGCACGACTTGATATTTATAGACGAGCTGCGGCGAATAGGGTTTGCCGGTGTGTGGCACCGTTTTTGGCATTATGCCGCCGTTGCCGTAGAGGTTCTGCGAGCGATCGCGCGGCTTCCTGATGCTTTGGATCGTCTTGCTGGTGTCGTTTTCCTTGTAATAGTCGTGATCGTAGAAGGTACACCCGAGGCCAGCAACCAACGGAACGTCGAGAATATTGAGATAGGTAATCTCTTCCTTGCCGTTGTTGCCGTGGTCGTGCCAGGCCCAGCTCGGATTGATGACGAGATCGCCCGGGCCCATGGTGCAAAGCTCGCCTTCGACAGTGGTGTAACCGCCTTCGCCCTCGAGGAAGAAGCGGCTGGCGCTGGTGGTGTGTCGGTGCGCGGGCGCGGCTTCGCCCGGCGAGAGAATCTGGACGTCCGCAAACATCGTGTTGGTCAGGAACGGTTTGCCGCCTAGGCCGGGATTGATGAGAATAAGGCCGCGCCGTTCGGCCTCGTTGATGCCAATGACCTGAGCCGATTCCAGCATCAACTCCTTCATTGTTTTCCAAGACCAAACAACTGGGACCACGCCGGTGTGCGGCTTGTCGGTCCGGTAATCGGCCTCCCAATATTCCATGTAATTCGCAGCGCGAACGCGTTCGGCAAATTCAGCGCGCTGATTGTGCGCCTTGAGAGCAGCAGTCATGGCGGGCATCCCTCGCAGAGTGACAAGCGTTTACTAAATCGGCAAAAAGTTTACCGGTGGAAAACTAGCGTGTCAAACCGCGGCTTCGATAAAGGAACCGGGCCGCGCCCGCGGTTGACCGCGGGCAGAGCATAGGAAAGAAAGACGTGCTACGAGTTCAGAGAGCGCGAGCTCAGGAGCAAGGAATGGAATACGGCGCAATGCGGCAGAGCTCCGCCATCGGTGGACGGCGTAAGACGGCATTCCCAGCCATGCGAAATCGCGAAAACCGCGCGGACGCGGCAACGCGGGGCGAAAAGCCGTTCAGCATCAGCCAGAGGCTGCGCCAGCTTCGCGCCGACCGCGGTTTATCGCTGGAGCAACTTGCGAAAAAAGCGAACCTCACGAAAGGTTTCCTTTCGCTCATCGAACGCGGAGTAAAGGCGCCTTCAATCTCAAGCCTGCTGCGGCTCTCGCAGGTCTACGGTCTTTCGATCGGTGCGTTGCTTGACGATTCGAGGCCAGATGAGCCCACGCATTCGTTGGTTCGGCGTGACGAGCGAAAGAAATTTGCCCGTGACGGCAGTCTTTACGGCTACCGGTATGAAGCGCTCGCCTTCCGCAAAAAACGAAAGCGTATGGAGCCGTTCATCGTCTCGCCGCCCTTGCGCGTGCCGCGCCGGTTTTTTCAACATGAAGGCGACGAGATGGTGTATGTGCTGTCCGGCCAGATCGAGATCCATCTTGGGTCCGACAAGATCAGGCTGACGCCGGGCGACTGCATCTATTTCGACGCCAATACGCCCCACCGCTCACGCAGCATAGGACGTGAGCGCGCGCAGACGCTGGTGGTGGTCGATGCCAATAGCCTAGATCGCTAAGGGGCAAAGCGCGCGGCACGCCGCCGCCGGGCCGACCAAGAGGCTCAGTGGTTTGATGCGGGCACGGCCCAGGGCCGCAAAAGACGATCCTCGGTCCTAAACGCCGAGACTTTATCGCGGTAGCTCTCGGTCAAGTCGATGTCGTCCCAGCCGTTAAGGAGCTGATTGCGGCTGACGGGATCGATCGCGAATCGGTAGCTGTGGCTGCCGCAGGTAATCGTCTGCCGGTCGAGATCGACGGTGACAGGCCGACCGGGATCGGTCGTCACAGCCTCCGCGAGTTCGGCAACTTCTGTGTCGCCAAGAGCGGCAGTGAGCAGCCCATTCTTGGCTGCGTTCTGTGAGAATATGTCGCCGAAGGACGGCGCGATCACGCAGCGGATGCCCGAATCGTAGATCGCATAGACGGCCGCTTCGCGCGAGGAGCCGCCGCCGAAATTGCGCCCGCCGATGAGGATCCGGGCGTCGCGCCGGGCCGGATCATTGAGCGGAAAGTCCGCACGCGGCTTGCCGTCGGAATCGTGGCGCAAATCCTGAAACAGCACCTGTCCCAAGCCGCGCGACCGTGGCCATTTGAGATAGCGCGCCGGGAGGATCTGGTCGGTGTTCAGATTAGGCTGCGTCAGCGCGCAAGCCTTGGCAGTGAGGCGGACGAATTTTTCCATGGCTCAGTTCGAGCTTGCACCTGAAGCCTTTACGATCGACTTCCATCGCTTGATGTAATCTTCCGCCGGCGCTGGCCAAGCGGGCAGGGCGGCGCAGATGAGCCCCGGCGCCGCGGCGATGATAACGAATTTCTTCATCGTTTCCTCGATCTTTTATGGTTTCCGCCCGGCGAGCAGCGGACGCACGTCCGCGATATGGCCGCTCACGGCCGCCGCGGCGACCATGGCTGGCGACATCAAATGCGTGCGAGCGCCGGGTCCTTGACGCCCGCGGAAATTGCGATTGGTGGTGGAGGCGCAGCGTTGCCCCGGCGGCACGAGGTCGCCGTTGATGCCGACGCACATCGAGCAGCCGGAGTCGGCCCACTCGAGCCCGGCGCCGCGGAAGATGCGGTCGAGCCCTTCCTCCTCGGCCTGCCGCTTCACCGTCGATGAGCCGGGCGAAACGAGACCCGGCACTTTGCTCTTGCGGCCGGCCAGCACGGCGGCGGCCGCACGCAGGTCCTCGATGCGCGCGTTGGTGCAGGATCCGATGAAGACGCGATCGACCGCAATGTCGGTCAGCTTGGCGCCCGGCGCGATCCCCATGTAGTCGAGGGCGTCGCGCACGTATTTTCGTCGCACCTCGTCGGGCTCACGGGAGGGGTCCGGTACGCGGGCGTCGACCGGCAAGGCGTCGTCGGGCGTCGTGCCCCACGTGACGATCGGCGCGATGTCATTGGCGTCGAGGGTGACCTCGCGGTCGAACGCCGCATCATCATCGGAAACGAGTGTCGACCAATCCTCGACCGCCTTGTCGAAGTCTGCGCCCTTCGGCGCGTAGGGCCGCCCTTTCAGATACGAATAAGCCGTCTTATCCGGCGCCACCATGCCGCAACGGCCGCCAGCCTCGATGGACATGTTGCAGAGCGTCATGCGGCCTTCCATGGTCAGAGCCCGGATTGCGCGGCCGGCGAACTCGATCGCGTGCCCCTGTGCGCCGTCGGCGCGGATACGTGCGATGACTGCCAACGCGATGTCTTTGGCCGCAATACCGGGCGCGGTGGTGCCTTCGACGGTGACGCGCATGCGCTTGGGTTTCTTCTGCCATAATGTCTGCGTCATCAGCACATGGGCGACTTCGGACGCGCCGATGCCGAAGGCATAGGCGCCGAAGGCACCATGCGTGGAGGTATGACTGTCGCCGCAGACGATCAGCAGGCCGGGCAGCGTCAGTCCTTGCTCGGGGCCGACCACATGGACAATGCCCTGGCGCGAGTCGCGCAGGCCAAACAGGGTGATGTGAGCCTCAGCCGTATTTGCTTCGAGATTCCGTACCATGGCCGCGATCTCTGGATCGGCGATGCCGGCGGCGCGGCCGCGCGTCGGCACGTAGTGATCGGCCACGCCAAAAGTGAGCCGTGGCTCGGCGATCGTGCGTCCGCGCGCTTTCATTTGGCTGAAGGCGTGGAACGAGCCCTCGTGCACGTAGTGACGGTCGACCCATAGCAGCGCAGCGCCGTCCTCGCGGCGTGCGATCTCGTGCGCCGACCACAGTTTGTCGATCAGGGTGCGAGGCTCGCTCATTTCTGTCCGCTCGCTGCAGGACCGTGGGCTTGTCGAGGATGCCGGATATTGTATGCTAAAGAATACCAAGTAAAGCGACCGGTTTTCAGTGGGTAAGGGGGAGTTTTGCGCGACTGGCTCGGCGAAGCGAAGGCAAAGCAGGTCTATCTCGTCCTGCGCGACCGCATCTTGAGCGGCGCGATCAGTTTAGGGGCGAAGCTGCCGACCGAGAACGAGCTCGCACATTGTTACGGTGTCTCCCGCGTCACGGTGCGCCGCGCGCTTGGCGAGCTTGCGCGCGAGCGGTTGATCGAGCGGCGGCGCAGCGCCGGCACACGCGCCATCTATCGACCGTCGCCGGCGCCGATCACCGCCGATATTTCCGGCGTGCTCGCCGATCTTGCCGAGATGGGCCGGCGCACGACGGTGAGACTTTTGTCATTCGAATATGTGCCCGCGGAGGGGGCCGTGGCGCAGGCGCTCGCTGCCGCCGCTGACCAGTTGCTGCAGCGCTCGGTGCGCGTCCGTTCGATCGACGGCCTGCCATTTTCGTACCTCACGACGCATGTACCCGAGAGCGTGTCGGTCACCTTCACTCGGCACGATCTGGCCGCGCGGCCCTTGCTCGAGCTGCTAGAGCGTGCCGGCGTCAAGGTCGAGCGTGCGCGGCAGCGCATCACGGCGCGCCTTGCTACGCCCGAGGTCGCCGAGGCGCTCGGCGTGCGCAGCGGGTCGCCGCTGATCGAATTGGTGCGGATCGTCTATGATCAATCCGGCCGCGCGGTCGAGCATCTGCACGCGCTCTATCGGCCCGACGGCTACGCTTTCGAAATCGATCTGGTACGTTCGGGGACCGCCGACACCAAAGCGTGGGCGCCCGTCGTCCGCCGGGCGGCTGTTCAAAACCGCAAAGGCCTCAA
Source organism: Pseudolabrys sp. (assembly GCA_035652735.1). GTDB lineage: Bacteria > Pseudomonadota > Alphaproteobacteria > Rhizobiales > Xanthobacteraceae > Pseudolabrys. The sequence goes on from DASRDF010000064.1 coordinate 7,827, forward strand.
CGGCAAGGCCGGAGGTCTGGCGTCACCACGTTGAAGCACAGGGAGAGTAGTCATGTCGACCCGCCACTATCCGTTAAGCCGCCGCCGCTTCCTCGCCAGCACCGCCGCGGCGACCGGCAGCCTCGCCATGCCGTCAGTGCTGCGCGCAGCCGGCGCGCCGGTGAAGCTCGGGGTGCTGCATCCGGTCAGCGGGGCACTCTCCTACTCGGGAACGCAAGGCCGGCTCGGCGCCACCATGGCGATCGAAGAGATCAATGCCGCAGGCGGGATCAAGTCGCTGGGTGGTGCCAAGATCGACGCCGTTCTGGGCGACGCGCGCTCGACCCCGGAAGGCGGCACCGCCGAGGTCGAGAAGATGAATTCCGACGGTGTGGCCTGTATCGTTGGCGGCTATGCCAGCAACATCTGTCTTGCCACCACGCAGGCTGCCGCGCGTTACGATCTACCCTACGTCGTCGACGTCGGGGTGGCGGATGGCATCGTCAACCGCGGTTTGAAGAACACATTCCGTTTCGGTCCCGGCTTCGGCGTCATCGCCAAGACGGCGCTGGACAATCTCGTAAAGATCAACGACGCCGCCAACAAACCGGCGAAAACAGTGATGATCGTGCACGAGGATTCGCTGTTCGGCTCCGGCCTTGCCAAGCTGCTCAACGCACAGCTGCCCGGCAAGGGTTTCCAGGTGGTGGAAACGATCCCGCATCCGACGCCGAACCGCGACTTCAACAATATTGTGCTCAAGATCAAGGCGCAGAACCCCGACATCGTCATTCCGGCCGATTACTACAACGAGTACGTCCTGCTCGCCCGCACCATGCTGCAGCAGCACGTGCGGCCGAAGGCGATCTATTCCGTTCTCGGCGGCGCGGCCTCCTCGTACAAATTCGTCAAGGAGTTCCCTGATGCGGCCAAGGGCATCATGGACTGCAATCACTGGTTCAATCCGCACAGCGACAAGGCACTGGCGCTGAAAAAGAAAGTCGAGGCCAAGGGTCAGTTTTATACCTATGAGGTCTACATGAACTACAGCTGCGTCGGGCTGATCGCCGACGCACTCGAGCGCGCAGCCTCTCCCGACCGCGCCAAACTCATCGAGGCTCTCGCCAGTTCGACCTGGTCGGGCCACGTGATGCCATACGGCCCGACCAAGTTCGTCAATGGCCAGAACCAGGGCGCAGCGCCGGTCAACACGCAGGTGCAGGACAATGATATCAAGGTGATCCTGCCGCCGGAATTCGCCAACGGGAAGGCCATCTTCCCGATGCCGGCGTAAGCGTTGGCGGCACGGGCGGCGATTTCTTGCGCCGCCCGTAATCCGTTGTAGGCGTTTGCCGTGCTGTCGCCTGCGATTTTAATTCCTGCCGTCCTCAACGGCCTGTTGACCGGTGCGGTCTACGCGCTGGTCGCCCTGGGGCTAACGCTGATTTACGGCGTGCTGCACATCATCAATTTCGCGCATGGCGCGCTGCTCACCGCCGCCATGTTCGCGGCCTTCTTCGCTTATCAGGCGGGCATTGATCCTTACGTTGCGATCTTCCTGTTGGCGCCGGCGTTCTTCGCCGTCGGCTATGCCTTGCAGCGCTTCATCATCGGCCCCGCTTCGCATGGCGATGACCGCAACATGCTGCTGGTGACGCTCGGTATTGCCGTCGTGATCGAGAACGCGCTGCTTTACGCTTTCCGTGCCGACACGCGCACTATCGACGTACCTTACGCTTTCCAGAGCGTCGATTTCGGCTTCACCTTTCTTGCCGTACCGCGGCTGGTCGGCTTTGCCGCCGTGTTCCTGGTGGCGCTGGCGCTGTGGTTGATGATGGGCTTCACCGACATGGGCCGGGCCATCCGCGCTGTCGCCAAAGAGAAGCTGGGCGCCGAGCTTGCCGGCATTGACGTCGCGCACGTCTATGCGGTGACGTTTGGCCTCGGCACCGCCTGTGTCTCCATTGCGGCCTGTCTGTTGATTCCGAGCTATTACGTCAATCCGAGCGCCGGCAACGCCTTCGTGCTGGTTGCCTTCACCATCGTCGTGCTTGGCGGCATGGGATCGGTGCCCGGCGCGCTGATCGGCGGCCTGGTGATCGGCGTGGTGGAGAGTGTATCCAGCCTGTTCCTTGGCGATTCTCTCGGCCAAGTCGGGATTTTCATCATCTTCATCGTCGTGCTGCTGGTACGGCCGAGCGGGTTGTTCGGAGCGCGCGCATGAGAGGCTTCGGGCCGATCGTCGTCGTTGTCGCGGTGTTGGCGGCGGTGCCGCTGGTCGTGCATTCCAACGTAGTGCTTAACTTTCTCGTCATCGCATTGATGATCGCACTTGCCGGGCAGGGCTGGAACATTCTTGGCGGCTATGGCGGGCAGTATTCGTTCGGCCACGCCGCGTTTTTCGGCACGGGTGCCTATGTCACCGCCATCCTGCAGATGCGCTACGGCGTCAATGCTTGGGCGGGCTTCGTCATCGGCATCGCCGCCGGTGCGCTGGCCGGCGCTATCATCGGAGCGCTGACCTTCCGTTCCGGCTTGCGCGGCTCGTATTTCGCGCTCGTGACGCTCGCTTTCGCGGAGGTGCTGCGCATTATTGCCAGCGTCGCGCCGATCACCGGCGCCGGTGTCGGCACGCTGATCAAGCTCGATGTGCGCGCACAGGCGTTTCAATTTCAGAGCCGCGCGGCGTTTTATTGGATTGTGCTCGCATTGGTCGCGCTTTCGCTGTTGATGGCCAAGATGATCGAGCGCTCGCGGTTCGGCACCTGGCTGGTTGCGGTGCGCGAGAACGAGGACGCGGCACAGGCGCTCGGCGTCGACGCCGTCACAGTAAAGTCGGCTGCTATGGTGATCTCCGGGGCGATCACGGCCGCGGCCGGCTGCTTCTATGCGCAGTATTTCCTGTTCGTCGATTCCGGCATCGCCTACGGTACTTGGATTTCGATCGAAGCGCTGCTGACGCCGATTATCGGGGGCGTCGGTACCGTGTTCGGCCCGCTGCTTGGAGCGCTGGTGGTCAAAGCGCTGGGCGAGGGTGCGCGCTTGCTTACGGGCGATGCGCCGGGTCTCGACCTCATCGTCTATGGTGCAGTGCTGGTCCTGGTGATCGCTTTCGCGCCGCGCGGGCTGATCGGTGGCCTTCCCCGAGCGCGTCGCTTGCTGACACGCGCGTCGCCAGTGGAGGCAGCCCATGGCTGAGCCTCTGCTTGTTGTCGAGCGCGTCTCACGCCGCTTTGGCGGCCTGTTGGCGGTGAACGCGGCGTCGCTCATCGCGCCGGAAGGCCATATCACCGCGTTGATCGGTCCCAATGGCGCGGGCAAGACCACGCTGTTTTCCATCATCTCCGGTTTTATCAAGGCGAGCCATGGCAGCATCCGCTATGCCGGCGAAGAGATTATCGGCGAGCCGCCGCATCGGCTGGCGCGCCGCGGCATTGCCCGGACTTTCCAGATCGTACAGCCTTTCGCGGACCTCACGGTGCGCGAGAACATCCTCGTCGGCGCGCACCTGCGTCATCGCGCGCGCCAGGCGGCGCTCGCCGTCGCCGAGCGCGTAGGGCGCGAGGTTGGCATCGCCGGCATGCTCGATCGCCCGGCCGACACGCTCACCGTTGCCGGCCGCAAACGGCTTGAGCTTGCCCGCGCGCTGGCGACCGGACCGAAACTGTTGCTGCTCGACGAGGTGCTCGCGGGGCTCAACCCCTCCGAAATCCGCGACATCGTACCGGTGATCCGCGGCCTCTGCGCGCGCGGCATTACGATTTTGATGATCGAGCACGTCATGCAGGCGGTCATGAGTCTCGCCGAGCACGTCTTTGTGCTGACCGAGGGCCGCATCATCGCGCAGGGCACGCCGGCACAGGTCGCCGCCGATTCCGCGGTCGTCGAGGCCTATCTCGGTCACGGCGCGGCGGCGAAGCTGGGAGGGCTGCATGCCGGTTGATGCGCTGCTCGCGCTGCATGACCTTCACGCCGGATACGGCGAGAACGATGTGCTCCGCGGCGTCGATTTGATCGTCGAAAGCGGTGATATCGTCGCTGTGCTCGGCTCCAATGGCGTCGGCAAGTCGACGCTCAACCGTACCATCTCCGGGATTGTGCGGCCGCGCGCCGGCTCGATCCGCTTTGAGGGCCATGAGGTTGGCGAGGAGAAACCGCGTGCCATCGTCGCCCGCGGCCTCATCCACGTGCCGGAGGGCCGTTGCATCTTCCCCAATCTGTCCGTCGCAGAGAATCTTGACCTTGGCAGCTACCGCCGAGGCCGCGAGCGCCGCGCGCAAAACCGAGAGCGGATCTTCGCCATCTTTCCGCGCCTGTATGAAAGACGCGGCCAGCGCGCCGGCACGCTCTCCGGCGGCGAGCAGCAGATGCTCGCCATTGGCCGCGGGCTGATGGCGGAGCCCAAGCTGCTCATTCTCGACGAGCCCTCGCTCGGCCTCTCACCGGTGCTGGTCGAGGAGCTTTTCGCGCTGATCAAGCGCATCAACGCTGACGGCGTCTCCATTCTCTTGGTCGAGCAGAACGTGGTGCAGAGCCTCGAAGTTGCCGACCGCGCCTACATCCTGGCCGAGGGGAAATTCGTCATGTCCGGACCCGCTGCGGCCATCGCTGCCGATCCCGCGCTCAAACGCGCCTATCTTGGAATGTGATGCATGACCGATACCCTGCGCCAACGCCTGTCGCGCCCACCGATCCTGATCGCGCCCGGGGTCTACGACCCGCTCACCGCGCTGATCGCCGAGCAATGCGACTTCAAGGCGCTCTATGTCTCCGGCGCGGCGATCGCCTATACGCGGCTTGGCCGCCCCGATATCGGCCTGGTCAGCATGAGCGAGGTCGTGGAAACTGTCGCTCTGATCCGCGACCGTGTGAGCGCGCACCTCGTGGTCGATGCTGACACCGGCTACGGCAACGCGCTTAATGTCGAGCGCACCGTCCGCTTGCTCGAACGCGCCGGGGCCAATGCGATCCAGATCGAGGATCAGAATTTCCCCAAGCGTTGCGGGCATCTCGATAACAAAACGCTGATCCCGGCGCCGGAGATGGTCGGCAAGATCAAGGCGGCGGCCGACGCGCGCGCCTCGCGCGAGACGCTGATCATCGCCCGCACCGATGCCGTGGCCGTCGAAGGCTTCGATCGCGCCATCGCTCGCGCCGAACTCTATTGCGAGGCCGGTGCCGACATGCTCTTCGTCGAGGCGCCGCGCAAGCGCGACGAGCTCGCCCGCATCGGCGCCTCAATGGGGAAGGGTACGCCGCTGATGGCCAACATGGTTGAGGGTGGCAAGACGCCGCTGATGTCGGCGCCGGATTTGCAGGCGCTCGGCTTCGCCCTGGTCATCTTTCCCGGCGCGATCGTTCGCGCGCTCGCCAAAGCCGCGGAGGAGTTCTACGCCTCGTTGCAAGCCAACGGTAACACGGAGCCCTTCCGTTCGCGCATGTTCGACTTCGACGCGCTCAACAAGTTGATCGGCACGCCGGATATGCTCGCGCGCGGCAAGCGCTACGAAGCGGCATCGCCGCGGGACGACAATGAGTAGTCAAGGAACGTTGGCCATGGACAAACCTTTCGACGTTGTGATCAAGAATGCCCGCGTCGTCCGCCCGAACAAGTCCGCCGTCGATTGTCTCGATATTGCGATCAAAGACGGGCGGGTCGCCCAGCTGGCACCTGAAATTCAGCCTCAACGCGCGAAGGACGTTTTCGACGCCAAGAATCGCCTTGCATTCCCCGGATGCGTCGACGCGCATATGCACATCGGCATCTATGCGCCGCTGGCACAGGACGCGGTCTCCGAGAGCAAGGCGGCGGCGATGGGCGGCGTGACGGCGAGCCTGAACTACTTGCGCACGGGCCACTACTATCTCAACCGCGGCGGCTCTTATCGCGATTTCATGCCGGAAGTGCACAGGCAGTCAGACGGACGTTTCTGGGTCGATTACGGCTTCCACATCGCGCCGATCGAAGCGGCCCACATCGGCGAGATGGATTATCTGGTCACCGAGCAGGGCATACCCTCGTTCAAGATATTCATGTTCTACGGCGGCTACGGATTGCACGGCCGCTCCTCGCACCAGAACGAGTTCCTGATGATCGGGCCGGAGGAGAGCTACGACATCGCGCATTTCGAGTTCATCATGCGCGGCGCACAGCGGCTCATGGAGAAGTATCCCGACAAAGCCGCGCATATCAGCGTCAGCCTGCATTGCGAGCTGGCCGACATCCTCAATGCCTACACCAAGATCGTGGAGCGGGAAGGCAAACTCACCGGGCTCAAGGCCTACAGCGCGGCGCGTCCGCCGCACTCGGAAGGACTGGCGATTTGGATCGCGTCTTACCTCGCCAACGAAACCAACTGCTTGAACATCAATCTGCTGCATTTGAGTTCACGCAAGGCGGTCGACGCGGCGTGGACGATGCAACAGGTATTCCCGCATATTGCGTTCCGTCGGGAGGTGACGGTCGGCCATCTGCTGCTCGATACTGATTGCCAATGCGCGGTGCACGCCAAGGTCAACCCTCCAATACGGCCGCGCGAGGACGTCGAGGCTCTGTGGCAGGCTGTGCTCGATCGCAAGATCGATTGGATCGTCAGTGATCACGCCTGCTGCTCAGCCGAGCAGAAGTGGTCGAAAGACGACCCCGCCAATATTTGGTTGGCAAAGTCGGGATTTGGCGGCACCGAATATCTGCTGTCCGGAGTCCTCAGCGAGGGCAGCAAGCGCGGCATGTCATACAACCACATGGCCGAGCTGTTGAGTTGGAAACCGGCGCAACGCTTCGGTCTGGCGACCAAGGGTGACATCGCCCCGGGCTACGATGCCGACATCGTCATCGTCGATCCGCATGAGAGCTTCGTGGTGCACGCCGCCGAGTCCGAGTCGGAGCAAGGCTATACTCCGTTCGAGGGAGTAGAGCTTACCGGCCGCGTGAAGAGCACTTTTTTGCGGGGCGCGCTTGTTTACGACAGCGGCAACATTGTTGGGCCGGCGCGCGGTCAATATCTGCGCAGACCGCAAGCCTCTCGCGTTTGTCAAACCGGATCGAAGTAGTGGATTTCCAGCAGCGTGCAGCCACCGTTCGACTTGAATGGCCCGTGACGGGCGCCAGGCGGCCGCACCGCATAGGTGTTGGGCGGAAATGACTTGCCGCCGTTTCCTTGTGCGTCGTTGCCGACGGTCAGATCGCCCGATACCAGAAAGACCTCCTCCCAGTAGTCGTGCACGAAAGGCGTCGTCGTGAGCGCGCCGGCCGCGAAGCGCAGGAGCCGCGTGCGCGTGCCGCGCTTGTTCGTCTCGTCGAGCGCGCCAGACAAAATCTTCTGCTCGATGCCCTTTGGATAGCCGGGCGGCGTTTCCCAGCCGGCATTCATGTCGAGAGTATGAAATTCGTTATGCTTCTTGTTGACGGGCATCGTATTTACAATCCAAGACAAATTTCCGGCGTGGACGATCATGTACCAAGTGGCCGTCGCCAACTCAATGCGCTTTACAGTTTCCTTCAGAGCTCAATCGTGACGGCGAGATGACCTGCGATCGCGGCATGCGCCTTGATGGCGGCTCATCGCCGGCCAAGAAGACTGCTATTTCAGGGTCAGAAATCACCAGGCGGCATGAGGGAGCGACGCTCTTTGTGCTACCGCCCGCCTGCGAATTGTTGTAGCGAACTTGGGTCGGCAATGCTGATGCCGGCGCCGCGGAGATAACTAACAGTTTCCGAGCATGCCTGACGAACGGCGCGTATTGATTGCCGGAGGTGGTCCGGTCGGCCTGTTATGCGCTTGGCTGCTTGGGCGTCGCGGTCTTCCGGTCCGGCTCTTCGACCTCAATGATGCGCCGCAGGCGGATCCGAGGGCGGCGACGACGCATCCGGCCACGCTCGATCTGCTCGCCGAAGATGGTCTTGCAGACGAGATGGCTCGCGTCGGTTTGGTAGCGCCCATCTTTCAGTTCTGGGATCGACCAAGTGGCGACAAGGTCGCCGAGTTCGATCATATCGTTCTGAAGGACGACACCAGCCACCCGTTCGTCGTCCAGTGTGAGCAATTTAAAACAGCAAAACTTCTTCTTGAGCGTCTTGAGAAATTGCCCAATGTCGAGGTGCTGTTTGCGCACGAGGTGGTCGGCGTTACGCAAACCGAGGACAGGGTCGGCGTCGAGGTGCGTGGCCCCGACGGGGCCAAGAGGCATTCGGGCGCTTATCTGATTGGTGCCGACGGCGGACGCAGCGTCGTGCGTAAACAGAGCGATATCGCCTTCGAGGGATTTACCTGGCCGGAGCGTTTCATCGTGCTCACCACGCCATTCGATTTTGAAGCGGCGCGCGGACTATGTTTCCGTAGCTATTTCGCCGACCCCGACGAATGGTGCAATTGCTTCAAGGTCTCGGCCGATGGTCCGCCAGGCTTGTGGCGGACTGTTTATCCGGCGAATCCCGATCTGTCGGAGCGGCAGTTGATGAGCGATGCAGCCGTGCAGGAGCGAATGCAAAAATTCTTTCCGGCGTCCCAGCCCTATGAAATCGTGCACCGCAATCTTTACGTCACCCATCAGCGCGTCGCAGAAACGTTCCGCAAAGGCCGGGTCTTGCTTGCCGGCGATGCTGCGCACGTCAACAATCCGATTGGCGGCATGGGATTGAACGGGGGCATTCAGGATGCCGCCAACCTCGCCGACAAGGTTGCACGGGTCTTGCTCGATAAGGCGCCTGCTGCTCTGCTCGATCTTTACAGCTTGCAGCGCCGCACCGTGGCAGTCGAATTCGTCCAGGAGCAGTCAATCGCGAACAAAAAGCGGTTGGAGGCGCGCGATCCGGAAACGCGGCGGCGCAATCTCGATGAACTTCGCGACATTGCAGCGGATCCTGCGCGCGCCCGTCAGTTCCTGCTGCGAACTTCGATGATCGCGAGCCAGCGGCGCGTTGCCGCTATGACGCTGGCCGAGGCCTAACGATGCTGGCTTCCGATATCGCGAGCGTCCCCCGATCTCGGCCGTTTCTTGCCGCGGCTGCAAAATTCGCCAAAGGAGAGGACACGCCGCGCGCCTTTCTCGAACGCTGCCTCGAGGCCCTCGCAATCTGGGAGCCGAAAATAGGCGCCTTCGTTCACACCAATGTCGAAGGGGCGCGAGCTGCCGCCGATGCCTCATCGATACGGTGGCGCGACAGCAAGCCGATGTCGGCCATCGACGGCATGCCTCTCGGCATCAAGGATATCATCGAGACCGCGGACATGCCGACCCAAATGGGCTCACCGCTATTCGACGGGTGGCGCTCAGGACGCGACGCGGCCGCGATAGCCGCCTTGCGCGAGGCGGGAGCAGTCATTCTCGGAAAGACGGTAACGACGGAGTTCGCGGCGACGGAGCCGCGGGGCACGCGCAATCCATGGGACCTCGCTCGTACGCCGGGAGGGTCCAGCAGCGGTTCGGCCGCCGCCGTCGCCGCAGGTCTTGTCAGCGCCGCACTCGGCACGCAGGTGATGGGATCAATCGTTCGCCCGGCCAGCTATTGCGGCTGCGTCGGGTTCAAGCCGAGCGTCGGCGCTCTGAACCGCGGCGGCAGCCACGACAATTTGAGCCAGAGCTGTATGGGTGTCCTGGCCGCAACTGTTGAAGATGCCTGGCAGGTCGCCTCCGAGATCGCTGCGCGCGCCGGCGGCGATCCGGGCTATTCCGGCTTGATTGGGCCGCTGCGTGTGCCGCCGGCAGCCAAGCCACGGCGGCTCGTGTTTCTTGAGACGGCCGGTTGGCAAGTGGCCAGCTCCGACGCGCAGCAGGCGTTCCGGGAAGTTTTGGCGCTGCTGTCGAGTGACGGCGTCGAGATCGTCACGCGGCAAGCGGACAAGCTGGTCGGTGCGGTGGAAGAAGCCATAGCCAACACCCGTGCGCTGTCGATCCGCATCAACGCTTGGGAATCGCGCTGGCCTCTGAATACCTATCGCACCCGCGACGCCGCCAAATTGAGCCCGGCGATGCTAGCGCGTCTTGCGCAAGCGGAAGCAATGGGTCTCGACGATTATCGTGCTGCCCTTGACGAGCGGAATCGTATTCGAGCGCTGTACAACAGCCTGTCCGCGCTGTGTGATGGCTGCGTGACCTTGGCGGCTCCTGCAGCCGCGCCGGTCGGTCTTGGCTCGACTGGCGATCCCGTGTTTGCGGTGCCATTCTCGCTGCTTGGCGTGCCGGCGATATCGCTGCCGCTAATGCGCGAACGGGGTCTGCCGCTTGGACTGCAAGTGACCGGATTCGAGGGCAAGGACGCGATCACCGCCGCAAACGCTCGCTGGATAGAAAGAACAGTCGCAGGCCGAACCAGGCGCGACTGAGCAATATGAGGGAGGAAGCCATGAGGACTACAATCGGCGGAAATCTGCAGCTTCTGGCCCTTGCGGCAATGATGGCGCTCATTGTCGTTCCGGCGAAGGCCGATGACATGAAGATCTGGCGGCACGGCATCGTGGAAGCCAAGAGCGACGCCGGCATCGTCTTCATGGCGAGCAAAGGCGGATTTGCCGAGAAACAGGGATTGAAGATCGAGATCAAACAATTCAAGGGCGACACTTTGGCGCTCAAGGCGCTGCTCGCCGGCGAATTGGATAGCTATGAAGGCAACCCCGGCTCGCCTCTGATTGCCGCTTCGCGCGGTGCCGATATCAAGCTGCTCGGCTGCTATTGGCCGGGCTTGACTTATGCCATCTATTCCAAGCCTGACATCAACAGCGTTGCCGACCTTAAAGGCAAGACGCTGGCTATTTCGGCGCCCGGTGCTTTGCCTGATCTTGTCGTGCGTGCGGTTCTCGCCGAGAAGAATGTGTCGGCCACTGACGTGAAGTTCACCATCATGGGCAGCGATGCCGATCGTTTCAAGGCGCTGACGGCCGGCGTGGTCGACGCGGCGGCAGCATCCAGTGGCTTCGCGCCGGCGGCGAAGAAGGCCGGTGTGAAGTTGCTCGTGCACGCCATCGAAGCGGTACCGAACTACGTCCGTTTCTGCATCTATTCGAGCGGAAAGACATTGGCTGCGCGCAAGGACGACGCTGCGCATTTCCTCGCCGCGGAAATGGCTGGATTTCGCCATGCTCTTGCGAACCGAGAGCAGACGATCGCGCTGACACGCGAGATCACGCATGCCAGGCCGGACAATCCATCGCCCGCCTTCACCTATGATGAAGTGAAGCGATATTCGGCGGTCGATCCGGACATGCCGATCCCCATGAACAAACTCACCTGGTTACGCGATCTGCTCGTGAAGACCGGGAATCTCAGCAAACCGGTCGATCTCGACAAATTTGTCGATCCCGATGTGAGAGCAAAGGCGCTGCAAATCGGCAAGTAGCAGTTGGACGAGCTACGTCGGACAAAGCGGGCCGTTCCTTTTCATGATTTATCCTCGGTGGGACTAGCGCGATGAAGCTTGCTGTGCCGGACATGATTTCGAACTCGTACTTTCCGGCCATTGCCGCTGTCGAGCTTGGATTCTTCAGAAAAGAAGGCCTCGACGTCGAGCTCGAGCTGATTTTTCCGGTCGACAAGGCCTATGCCGCCTTGCGCTCAGGTGAGGTCGACTTTGTCGGCGGATCCGCTCATTCAGCACTCGCAGCTTTCCCGCAGTGGAAGGGCGTCAAGCTGCTCTGCGCGCAGGCGCAGGGCATGTACTGGTTTCTGGTCATGCACAAGGACTTGGAGGCTCGGCGCGGCGATCTCGACGTGGTGAAGGGCCGCAGTATCGGGGCAGCGCCATGGGTCGACATGGGCCTCCGCCGGCTCCTCATCGAGGCCGGTGTCGATCTCGAGCGCGACCGCGTCAAGATCGCGCCAGTGCCGGGGGCGACCGGTCAAAGCGTCAACTTCGGTCTGACGGCGGCTAAAGCGCTGGAAGATCGCAAGATCGACGGCTTCTGGGCGAACGGCATGGGCGCTGAGGTGGCTGTGCGCCGCGGCGCCGGCACTGTCGTGCTCGATGTGCGCCGCGGCGATGGCCCCAAACCCTGCTTCAACTATACCATGGCGTCGATCGCGACGAGCGATCGCGTGATCGAGCAGTCGCCGGCGGTTGCATCGGCTGCCGTCCGGGCGATTGCCGGGGTGCACGCCGCACTGAAAAATGACATTACGCTGGCGACCCAGATCGGACGCAAGCTCTTTCCGCCTGCGGAGGCGGAGTTGATCGCCGAACTGATCAGGCGTGACCTTCCTTACTACGACACGACGATTTCACCGGAATTTGTTGTCGGAATGAATCGGTTCGCGCGAGACGTCGGTATTCTGACAAGTGACGTGCCATATCAAGCGATTGTCGCGAGGGCGGGCTGAGAAGGTTTCGATGACTGTGACGGCGATCTTTCCACTTCGTATTTTTGAGGCGCGCGTCGAATGTTTCGATTGATGGTGGCGGACGTGGATTCGCCGTCGTATTTCGTGGCGACCGCCGCAGTCGAGCTCGGTTTCTTCAGGGAAGAGGGCATCGAAATCGAGCTCGAGCTGGTTTATGGGGCCAGAAGCGGGCCGGAACGTCTGCGCGAGGGAACGCTGCATTTCTTTGGCGGTCCAGCCTATGCTGCGACCCGCGCATTCCCGGCCTGGAAAGGCGCCAGGCTGTTGTGCGCGCTGGCTCAATACTCCTACTGGTTCATGGCGGTCCGCGCCGATCTTGCTGTCAAACGCGGCGACATGAACGCCCTCAAAGGCCTAAGGATTTCGTCATCCACAGCGTTTCCCAACATGGCACTCAGGCACATGCTGGTTGAAGCGGGGATCGACCTTGAACGGGACAGGGTTGAGATTGTCCCGAGCCCGACCACCGGCAAAAACGAGCTATGGCGCGGTCATGACGGCGTCGATGCGATCGCGCGGGGCGCCGATGCTTATTGGGGCAACGGCATGCGCGCCGCCATCGGCGAGAAGCTCGGCGTTGCAAAGATTCATCTCGATCTGCGGCGCGGCGACGGGCCGCCGGGAGCGCGCTTTTATAATTTTGCGGCGCTGACAGCGACTGAACGGTTCATTGACGAGCAGCCAGAGGTCGCCGCTGGCGCAGTGCGCGCAATTGTAAAGGCGCAACGGGCGCTCAAGGCCGACCCCTCTCTTGCCACAAAAGTGGGGGCCCGGCTCTTTCCGGCGGAAGAGGCATCGCTGATTGGAGATTTGGTGGCGCGAGATACACCGTTTTATGACGCAACGATCTTGCCGAAAGCCGTCGAGGGACTGAACAAGTTTGCGCTTGCTAATGGACTGATTTCTGAGCCACTGGTCTACGACCAACTGGTTGCGCCTCCAGCTATTCGTCAGTTCTGGACCGCATAGGCCAGTTCTGCGAGGCCAAAACCGCTAAGAACCGGCAAACCGCTCCGCCGGCGGTGCGATCTCCGTCACAAGATCGCGCACCAATTTCTTGTTGGACAAGGGCGCGAGCGTCATCTCGCGTGGCTGCAATCGCGCGGTGCAAGCGTAAACGGTCTTGCCGTCGAGTTCGATCATGCACTCCTTGCAGGCATTGGCATTGATGCAGGAAAAGCGGATTGCCAGTGTGGGATCGCAATTAATTCTGATCCAGCGCAAGCCGTCGAGAATCGTTTGGCCCGATTCAAACGGTACGGCATAAGTCTCCCAACGGCCCGCACCGATGTCCAAGCCACGCCAAATTTTGAGCGTTGCCGTTTCGGTCATGGTACAGCCGCGAGCGGCGCAGAGAGCTTCGACGGCACGATCCTGCCGTCTTCGATTCGGACGTATTGGTTGTTTTCCCACTCATCCGCCGCGTTCGGATAGTCCTCTCGTCGGTGCGCGCCGCGTGTTTCGGTCCGCACCAGCGCAGCTTCGGTCACCACACGGGCGACCAGCAGCATGTTGCGCAAGTCGAACCAATCGAGCCGCTGCATGTCGAACCGCCGGCCGTCGCCGGGCGGGCGATCTCCAAGCGCGCCGCTCAGGCGCTCGATTGTCCTTAATGCGCTGCTGAGCCCGGCTCGGCTGCGCAAAGGACCGACGTTATCCTGCATCGTGCTCTGAAGGAGCTGAATTGCTTCGGCGGAGTTGAGATCGGGTTGCGGCGCGCTGCTGGAAATCAGCTCGACGGCTCTGCGCGCGCTGCCGCCATCGTCGGGTTGATGTCGTGCCCGCTTGGCAAAAAGCGCGGCGGAGCGGCCGGCGCGACGGCCGAACACCAGCGCCTCGGTGACGGCATTGCCTGACAGCCGGTTGGCCCCGTTGGCGCCGCCAACCGCTTCACCGGCTGCGAACAGGCCGGGCAATGCGGTCTGCATCTCCACGCCGGCCGCGATCCCGCCCATCTGATAATGCGCGATCGGCGCCACTTCGATCGGCGTCTTCGTAAGATCGATGTTGTTGGCGGCGAGCCGGTCGATCACCGGGCCGAAGGCCTCGCGCAAGGCCGCTTCTGAACAATGCTGAAAGCTCAGATAAACCCCGCCATGGGGCGAGCCGCGCCCGGCTTCGACTTCCTTCATGATGGCATAGCTGCCGGTGTCACGGGTGATAACGTATTTGCCGTCCTCCGCAACGCCGTAGTTCTGGGTGAATTCTTCCATGCGATTGTTGAGGAGTCGCCCGCCAAGTTTGTACCGGAACGGGTCCCACATGATGGGGTCCATGCCGACGAGGCGAGGGGCGAGGTGCCCAATGGGAAAGAACTGCACGAATTCCATGTCGACGAGCGATGCGCCGGCACGCAAGGCCAGCGCATAACCGTCCCCGCCCATATTGGTTGAGGCGCTGTTACGTCGATAGAGCCGCGTCAGCCCGCCTGTCGCAACAATTGTCGCTTTGGCGGAGACGATGACCGGCGCACCGGAACTCAGATGTAACGCGACCGCCCCGGCAACCCCGTCGTTGCTGCGCAACAGATCGATAATGCAGAGGTCGCCCGCTTTGCGGATGCCATCGGTTTTGTTGACCACCGTGCGCAAGGTCTTCGACACCGCGGGCCCGGTATTCAGGAAATCGACATAGACGCAGCGCGGCCGGTCGTGCCCCGGCGCCATCGCTTGCGTGATACGGCCGTTTTTGCGCGCCCAGCCGACGCCCCAATCGTCCATGGTGCGGATGCAGTCCGGACCATCCTCGCACAACAGCTGTGAAAGGGGTTCGTTGCAGAGGCCGCGGCCGGCCACCAGAGTGTCGCGGTAGTGATAGCTCCAGTGGTCCGGCGTCTCGGCTCCGAGCGCAACGGCGACCGTCATCTGCGCCATCACGGTCGCGCCTCCGCGTCCAATGAGGCTACGGTCGACGAGCAGCACTCGGCATCCCGCCTTTGCCGCTTCTATCGCGGCGTACATGCCCGCTGCGCCCGAGCCGATGACCAGAACGTCGGTTTCAGCCCGCATCGATTCAAGAATCATGGCGATTGACAGAAGCTATTCATCCTCGGACCAGCATAGAACGGAACGCTGATAGTATGAATTCACTGTCTTCCTCAATTCGGCTGCGGTCGAGATGCGCAGACTTTTCGTTTCATGGAGCCGCCGCTTATAGTGTATTTTGCGGTGCTATGGAGCTCCGGCACCTTCGCTATTTTATCGCCGTCGCCGAGGCCCGCAGCTTTACGGGGGCGGCGGGGCGGTTGCACATGACGCAACCGACGCTGTCGCAGCAGGTGAAGCAGCTGGAGCAGCTCGTCGGCACTGTGCTGTTCGAGCGCGGCGGCAAGGACATCGAGCTCACCGCGGCGGGGCGGCTGTTCAAGCCGTACTGCGAGCGCATCCTCAAAGAGGTGGAGCAGAGCCGGCTCGCCATCTCCGAACTCGAAGGCTTGATGCGCGGCACGCTGCGCATGGCAGTATTCCATTCGTTTTCGCATTCCATGCTGCCGCCGATCATGTCGGAATTCGCGCTGCGCTATCCGGGCGTGCACGTTACCGCGCGCCTGGTGCCGCGCAGCGAGATGGAGCGCGATCTCATCAACGGCGACCTCGATATGGCGGTCGCCTACATCGCCGGGGACAACGAACACATTGTCGCCGACCGTCTGTTTGACGAAGAGCTGGTGCTTGTCGTCGGCTCCAAGCATCCGCTCGCCGGCAGCAAGACGCTGCCGATGCGCGAGCTCGCCAAGCTGCCGCTGGTTCTGCTCACGCCCGAATTCGGCGCACGCCAATTCGTCGACCGCTTTTTCAGCAAGAGCCGGTTGCACGCGCACGTCGTGCTGGAGATGAACGCGATCGAGCCGATCCTCGCCACCACGCGCGATTCAGGGCTGGCCACCGTGCTCGCCGCCGGCGCTATCGTGGAGTCCGCCGGCTTGAGCACGGTGCGGCTGACGGAGCCGCAACCCAAGCGCACCGTCGGCATCCTGTGGCGCCGCAATGGGCACCGCTCGGCGGCGGCGCAGCGCATGGCCGAGATGATCAAGGCGGCGTACGGCGCAAAGGCGAAAGGTGCCCAACGCGCGCCGCGCCTGCGCGTGCCCGGCGCATAGATACGATCTATTGCTTCTATAATTAGAATATTCTTGATCTATTCGCCTCGGCCTCTAGCCTCTCGACGAAGCCCGCCGCTAACGAGCGGGCGCTAAACGGGAGAACGCCCTTGTCCGCGCTGCAGAGGCAGGCGCTGCGCATACCGGTGCTGCTGGTCACCGGATTTCTCGGCAGCGGCAAGACCACGCTGCTTAATCGCCTCTTGAA
Organism: Pseudolabrys sp.; assembly: GCA_035652735.1. GTDB lineage: Bacteria > Pseudomonadota > Alphaproteobacteria > Rhizobiales > Xanthobacteraceae > Pseudolabrys. Next base: position 24,446 of record DASRDF010000064.1, read on the forward strand.
GACGCGCGCTTTCGCGCGCGCCGCGGTGGTGATCAACGAATTCGGCCAGGTAAGCATCGACCATGTGCTGGTCGAGGCGCCGCGCTACCGCATGCGCGTGATCGACAGCGGCTGCCTTTGTGGCCATGTGCACGATGAGGTGGCCTCGAGCCTGCTCGATCTGCATGTCAAGCGCCGGCGCGGCGCGCATTACGACTTCGACCGCGTTCTCATTGAAATGTCGGGCTTGGCCGACCCAGTCCCCGTCATCCAGATCCTGCTCACCGATCCTCATATCACCCAGCTGTACGAACTGAAAAACGTCATTGCACTCGCTGACGGACTCCAGGGGGCGACCCACCTCGCCGGTCAACCGGAGTCGGTGAAGCAGGCGGCAGTTGCCGACACCATCGTTATCAGCAAGACCGATCTCGCCGATTGCGTACGCATCGACACGCTCGCCAGCAAGCTATCGGCCATCAATCCGGGGGCGCGCCAGCTGCGCGCTGCCAGAGGCGAGCTGCGGCCCGAACAGCTTTTGCAGGGGCCCGGCTTTCAACTTGCCGACCGCAGCGACGCTGCGCGCGCCTGGCTCAACGATGCTTCGTACGCGGCAACCACCGCGCCCGCATCCGCGGACAACGCGATCTCCACGTTCACGCTGGCTTATCGGGAGGAAATCACGTTGCCCGGCTTCGTGCTGTGGATGAACCTGCTTGCCGGGTTCCGCGGCGCCGGGCTGCTGCGGGTCAAAGGGATCGTCAACGTCGAAGGCAAACCCTATGCGGTGCAAGCCGTGCAAACCGTCATCAGTGAGCCGGAGCCGCTCGCGTCGTGGCCGGAAGGGCGTGACCGCAGCTCGCGGCTGGTCTTCATCACGCGGGGCATCGACCCCGAGGACATCCGCCGCACGTTTGCCGCCTTCCGCTTCGACGCGGGCCGCGCCGCGCGCAATATGACGATCAATCCCGACACCTACGGCCGCTTTGCAGAGATCATGCAACTGTTCCGCACCTCGCCGGTACGGACGACAACGAGCGAATTGGAGAGGCAATGAAACAACAGCCGAACGAGCCAGCCGGCAGCGCAGTCAAATACATCACTGCCGCCAGCATGATCGACTGCACCGGCGCTGAGCCGCGCAAAGAGCCTGTGATCGTGCTCAAGGGCAAGCGCATCGATCAAATCGGGACGAGGGACAGCATCAAGATTCCGCAAGGCGCCGAGGTTATCGATTGCGGTTCATGCACCCTGATTCCAGGCATGATGGACCTGCACCTGCATACGATGATGTTCAACTGCCTGACCTTCCATAATCACCGGGTGGCGCAGTGGGAAATCACGCCCGAGCTGCAGCAGATGTACGGCGTCTTCCACGCGCAGCTTTGCTTCGACATGGGCTTCACTACGCTGCGCGATCTCGGCCTCAATTCGCAGCGGGGCCTGTTGGTCGCGGAAGCGTGCGCCATCCGCGATGCGTTCGACGCCGGCATTCTCGAAGGCCCGCGGATGTTCGTCGCCGGTTTCACCACCATCACCGGCTCGCATCTGGCGCTAATCCAGCCGCGCGCGGCGGTGCGCCTCGGCTTCCAGACTGCCGACGGACCTTGGGAGCTGCGTAAGCTCGCCCGCACCAATCTTCTGGCCGGTTGCGATGTCATTAAGACATGTACCACCGGCGGTGGCGGCACCGACAAAGAGGAGCCGGACATCCGTAACATGACGCAGGAAGAACTGGACGCCGTGGTCGATGAGGCGCACGCGTTCCACAAGCCATGCGCGGTACACTGCTTCACACCGCAAGGTCAGCGCATGGCGCTCAAGGCGGGCGTCGACACCATCGAGCACATGGTGTTCTCCGACGACGAGACCATCGGCATGATCAAGGAAGCGGGCGTGTGGATGACGCCGACGCTCGCGCATCGCACCGATCATGCCATCGAAATCCGTAAGGAAATCGGCACGTCGAAGTTCGTCACCGACAAGATGAAGAAGCTGCAGCCATCCTGCTTCGATACGTTCCAGAAGATGTACAAAGCCGGCATCAACATTGCCATGGGCACCGACATGGGCTTCGACCCGGAAATGGGAACCAATGCTTCGGAGCTGGCGATCTATGTCGATCTCGGCATGAAGCCGATGCATGCACTGCAGACGGCGACACGGAATGCGGCGAAAGCACTCAAGCTCGAACGCGACCTCGGCACGCTTGAGGCAGGCAAGCTCGCCGACGTCGTGGCGGTGAACGGCAATCCGCTCGCCGACATCAAATGCCTGCAGGAGAAAAAGAACATTCAGCTCGTGATGAAGGAGGGCAAGGTCTACGCCGACCGGCGGCCTGGCGGCCCTTCAAAGAGCGTCGTCAACGCGCAGCCGGGGAGCTGGAAGATCATCGATTACCTCTGAGCCGCGAAAGGAACGCCATGGCGGCCGCAGAAGCAGCAGTGGTGACGGGAGCCAGTTCCGGCATCGGCGAAGCCGTTGCCGCGGCCCTGCTCGCGCGCGATATCCCGGTCGTGAGCCTGCAACGGTCGCCGCCCAAGCTCAAGCACACGGCTCTGCATTTCCGTGCGGTCGATCTCACCGATTTGGCGGCTACGCGCAAAACCGCAAGCGCGGTCGCCGCGGAATTTCCGGTGCGCTACCTCGTCAACAACGCCGGGCAGAACGCGCCCAACCCGCTGGAGAAAGCGACGATTGAGGAGCTCAACGAGGTCCTCACCATCACGCTGGGTGCGGCGATGGTGCTGATCCAAGCTTTCGTGCCTGGCATGCGGCAGGCCCGGTTCGGCCGCATCGTCAACATTTCGTCGCGCGCCATCCTCGGCAAGTCCGAGCGCATCGTCTATGCCAGCGCCAAATCCGGGCTTGAAGGCATGACCCGCGTCGCGGCGATCGAGACCGGGGCCGACGGCATCACGGTGAATGCGGTGATGCCGGGGCCGGTTGAAACCGCGCATTTCAACCGCGGGCATCCGCCCGGCTCGCACAAGCGGCAGACCGTCGTCGACAAGGTGTTGGTGAAACGGCTCGGCACGCCTCAGGAAATCGCGCGCGCGGTGATGTTCCTGCTCGATCGCGAGAGCGGCTTCATCACCGGACAGTCGCTGTTCGTTTGTGGCGGCACCAGCGTCACCGGGACCGGAGGCGAATGATGGGGCGTATGGCGGCAGCCCTTGTCGGCGTCGGCGCCTGGGGCAAGGTGCTGGCAAAAGCCGCCGCCCAATCGCAGAAGATCGAATTCGTCCGCTGCGTCGGCCGCAATCCCGCCCGGCTGTCTGCCTTTGTGGGCGAGACCGGTATTCCCGCGGGTGACTTCGATAGCTTGTTGGCCGACCGCAGCATCGCTGCCGTCGTTCTGGCGTTGCCGAATGAACTGCATCGCGAGTTTGCGCGCCGCGCCGCGTCCGCCGGCAAGCACATCTACGTCGAGAAGCCGATTGCGAACACCGTGACCGACGCACTCGCTATCGCAGCGCTGGAGGAAGCGCACGATGTGCGCATCGTGGTCGGCCATTGCGCGCGCTTGCTTGCCGGCGTGCGCGCCATCCGCGCCGCCATCGACGCGGGCAAGCTCGGCAAGATCAGCCAGATCGAAGCCAACTTCTCCAATGACCGCGGCCTGCGGATCACGCCGCAGGACTGGCGCTGGTATTCGGCAAGCGCTCCGGGTGGATCGCTCAGTCAGATCGGCGTGCATCAGTTCGATACGCTGCGCTATCTGGGCGGAGATATCGCAGCAGTGAGCGCAAGCGCAGGGCGACATTCGCCGGTGGGCGCCGAGGTCGAAGATCAATGGATCGTCACCGTCCATTTTGCCGATGGCAAGCTCGGCACTGTGGTTTCGAGCTGGACCAGTCCGGGCACGTTCAACGTGCGCGTCACCGGTGCCGAAGCACTGATGTTCTACGAAATCGATCAGACCCATTGGGCGACGCCTGATCGTCTGCACGAGAATGCCACGCTATATCTGCAATCCCGCGGCGGGGGCCCGGCCCAAAGGCAGATGCTTCGAGTGCCCTTCGGCAATATGTACCGGGATGAGCTCGACATGTTCGCGGACAGCGTTGCAACCGGCCGCACCTGCGAGCTTTCCGCTGACAACGGCTGCCGGGCTTTGGCGGCCGTTTACGCGTCGCTCAAATCTGCGAGAGAAGGGAGCCGCGCGGTCAGCCTGAACGAGATCGTGCAAGCGGCGCAAGCGCAACATTCGTCGCCGGCCACACGACGATCCGGCGCAGGCACACGAGCATAGGTGATCGCGTGACCGACCAGATCGAGGTCAAAAACGTCAGCTTCGAATATCAGGTCGACCGAGGCCGGGTGCTGGCCGTGAAGGACATCAACTTCTCCGTCAAGCAATCCGAATTCCTTTGCCTGCTCGGTCCGTCCGGCTGCGGCAAAACGACCATCCTGAACATCCTTGCCGGCCTGCTGCAGCCGACCAGCGGGCAGGTGCGAATTGGCGATGCGCCGCTGGACAACAAAAAGCAGAACCGCGGCGTCGTCTTTCAGGACTTCGCCCAGCTCTTCCCGTGGCGCACAGCCAAACACAATGTCGAATTCGGCCTGGAAATGCGCAAAGTAGATAAGCAGACGCGCGAGAAAACCGCGCTCGAATTCTTGCGTCTCGTGGGTCTGGAAAAATTTGCGGACGTTTTTCCGCACCAGCTCTCCGGTGGCATGCAGCAGCGTGTCGCGATCGCGCGCTCGCTTGCCTACAATCCGCAGGTGCTGCTGATGGATGAGCCGTTCGCGGCCCTCGACGCCATGACCCGCGAGGACATGCAGCAGCTCCTCACGGATGTATGGCAGAAAACCCAGAAGACCATCGTTTATATCACCCACAATGTCGGCGAAGCCGTGTTCCTCGGCGACCGCGTGATCGTGCTCAATGCGCATCCGGGCACGATCAAGACGGAGATCGCGCTCGATCTGCCGCGCCCGCGCGATCCGCTGAGTGAGCCGTTTGTCGAAAGACAGCGCGAGATCATGCGGCACTTGCGGTCGCACTGACGGAGGAAGACATGCGGAAGCTGATGCTGAGTACGGTCATCGTATTGGCGGTCGCTACGCCGGCATCGGCAGCCGACGTCGTAGTGTTCTGTCCGGGCGCCGTGCAATCGGTGGTCCGCGGGCTCGTTGCCGAGTACCAGCAGAAGAGCGGCAATGTCGTGAGATTCGAATTCGGCACAGCCGGTGCCGTGGCCAAGAAGGTCGCCGCCGGAGCTGCGGGCGATGTGGTGATCACGACGGACAAGGGGCTCGCCGCGCTCGCCAAGGACGGCAAGGTCGATCCCGCGAGCATCAAAAACCTGGGCAGCATGGGGGTTGGCGTGGCGGTCAAGGCTGGCGCGTCCACACCCGATATTCACGATGTCGACGCCTTCAAGAAATCGATGCTGGCGGCTAGATCGATTACGTACGCCAATCCGGCCCAAGGCGGGCAAAGTGGCATCCATGTGGCCCATGTCTTCGCCGAGCTCGGGCTCGATAAGGCGCTCGCCTCGAAGATTCAGTTGCGCGACCGCGGTCCCGAGGGGCTGAAGGAGGTCGCCAAAGGCGACATCCAGATCGGCCTCGGCCAGATCAGTGAAATCCTGGCGAATAAGGATGTCGTGCTCGTCGGCCCATTGCCGCCTGCCATCCAAGGAGCGGTGACGTTCTCGGCGGGCGTGCACAGCGGTTCGCACGAAAGAGCCGCTGCGCAATCGCTTATCGATCTGCTGACATCGCCGGAGGCGAAAGCAAAATTCAAAGCGGTCGGATTCGTCGTCGACTAGCAACAGGAGGAAACAATGACGTTCACTCTTCCGCGGCGGCGCTTTCTGACACTCGGTGGCGGGCTGCTGGCTGCCGCAGCGGGAGGCCGGCGCACCCGCGCCGATATCCCCTCGCTGACATTCGGATACCAGACCACCTCCTGGGGCACCATCGGCATGCTGGTGGAAGCGGAAGGGCTGTTCAAAAAGGCAGGCGGAAACGTCACCATTCTGAAATTCGACGGCGGCAAGACCACGCGCAATGCGATGATCAGCGGGCGTGTCGATGTCGGCGTGCTCGGCTCGACGCCGTTCGTGGTCGGAGCGGCAAAGGGCGATCTCGTGGCCATCGGCATGTCGATGTATGCGGGAAAAACCGACTCCGTCGTGGTGGCGAAGAACAAAAGCATGAAAACAGTTGCCGACCTCAAAGGACGCAAGGTCGCCTCGCAGATCGGATCGACGACGGACCATGTCTTTCAAGAAAAGATTTTGCCGAAGTTTGGGTTGAGCAAAAAGGACATTCAGGTCGTCAACATCCCGCATCAGAACCACATTGCCGCAATGGTGGCCGGTTCGGTCGATGCTTTCGCGGGCGTCGAGCCGTTTCCCTCGATCGCGGAGGTGGACGGCATCGGCGATGTGGTGATCGACTATTCCGCCTTCGATATCCTGCCCGTTATCCTCGCGGCCAACCGGCCGGTGGTGGAGCAGAAGCGGGATGCTGTCGTGGCCTTGCTGCGTGGCTGGCTCGCCGGCGTGGCGCTGTTCAAGTCAGACCCGGAGAAGTCCGCACAGATCGTGCAGGCCTTCTTTCAGAAGCAGGGCTTCGAAGTAAACGCCGCCGTGGTCAAGCGCATGCTGTCCAAGCTCGACGTCGAGACGACGTTCAAGCCGGGTCTGCGCGGCTATCTCGAGGACGAGGCAAACACGCTGATCAAAAACAAAGCCATCGCGTCGATGCCGGATTGGGACAAGATCCTCGATCCCGGACTGCTGCAGCAGGCGATGAAAGGGAACGGATGAGCGCCATCAAAACGATTGCGTTCGCCGGGCTCGGCAATATGGGCGCGCCGATGGCGGCGCAGCTCGCCGCCAAGGGCTTTGCGCTTTCGCTCTACGACCGCCGGGCCGAGGCGGCGCGCGGTTTCGCCGCCGCGCATGGCGGTCGTGCTGCCTTCAGCGTGGCTGAGGCCGCGCGCGGTGCAGATGCCGCCATCTGCATGCTGCCCGACGACGCCGCGGTGCGCGAGGTGGTGCTCGGCGAAGGTGGGCTGGCGACCGCCATGGCGGCCGGCGCGGTGGTGATCGACATGGGCACGTCCGATCCGCGTTCCACCGTTGCCATTGGCGGCGAGCTTGCCGAGCGCGGAATCGGCTATGTCGATGCGCCGGTGATGGGCGGGGTGGTGTTCGCCAAAGACGCAAGCCTCGACGTGATGGCCGGCGGCCGTGAGGAGGATGTTGCGCGCTGCATGCCGATTTTCTCGGCGGTCGGCCGCCACGTGTTTCGCTGCGGCGCCCTCGGATCGGGACACGCGCTCAAAGCGTTGGCCAACTATGTCAATGCTGCCGCGCTGGTGACTTTGATCGAGGCGCTGGCCGTCGGCTGCAAGTTCGGGCTCGACAGCGCGATCATGGCGAAGGCGCTGACGCACATGTGCACCGGGCGCCAACATCCGCTGGAAAAAAAGGTGATCCCGCAGGTGCTTACGCGCAAGTTCGCCACCGGAATGGCGCTTGGCCTCATCGCGAAGGACGTCGCGATCGCCGCTGATTTGGGCCAGGACATCGGCGCCGTCGCCCCGCTTGCCGAGCGCGTGCGCGACATCTGGAAAGCAGCGGAGAGCAAGTTGGGACCCAAGGCCGACCAAACCGAAGTTGCCCGCCTATGGGAAGAAGGCAACGCGATCCTATTGTGAATGAACAAGCCGCACCAAGGGAGGACACAAATGACAAAGCTCGTTTTGCGACGGCGCGACTTTCTCAGCCTGACAGGCGCCACACTGGCGGCCGCGGCCGGCGGGCTGCGCGCGCAAGCGGCCGGCGCGCCGCTCAACTTCGGCTACCAGAACACATCGTGGGGCGCGATCGGAATGATCGCGCAATCGCAAGACATGTTCAAGAAGGCCGGGGCCGACGTCGCCGTGCACACCTTCGACAGCGGCAAGACCACGCGCGACGCCATGATCTCAGGCCGCATCGACATCGGCGTGATCGGCTCGACGCCGTTCGTCGTGGGCGCTGCCAAGGGGGAACTGGAGGCGATCGGGCTTGCGCTCTACGGCTCGAAGACGCTGGCCGTCGTGGTCGGCCTCAAATCCGGCATCAACTCGCTCAAGGATCTCAAAGGCAAGAGGGTGGGCTCGCAGCTCGGCTCGGCGACCGACGCTGTGTTTCAGAACAAAATTTTACCGAGCGTTGGGTTATCGAAGAACGACGTGCAGATCGTCAATGTCCGATTCCAGAACCACATCTCAGCGCTGGCCTCCGGCTCGATCGATGCCTTTGCCGGGGTCGAGCCGTTCCCGTCGGTGGCCGAGGTCGACAAGCTCGGCAAGGTGCTGACCGACTACAGCCCGTACGACCTGCAGCCGATCATCCTCGCGGCGAACAAGCCGGTAGTCGACAAGAACAAGGATGCCGTCATCGCTTTCATGCGCGGCTGGCTTGCAGCGGTGAAGGTCTACCAGGACAACCGCGACGAGGCGACCGCCATCGTGCTCAAGCATTTCAAGGACCAAGGCTTCTCGGTGACCGATAAGGTGATCAAGCTGATGCTGTCGAAGATCGACGTCACACCCGATTTCGGTCCACAGCTCAAAAGTTATCTGACCGACGAAGCCAAGACACTGCTGGCGCAGAACAAGATTGCAACGATGCCCAATTGGGACCAGCGGCTCAACGCCGGCATCCTGGCGGCGGCGCGCGGCAAAGCCTGACCGAGCTGCGGATGAGGCGGGCCCTCTCCATAGTCCTGCCGCTCGCGACTTGCGCGGTGGTCGCCGCCGCTTGGGAATTGCTCGCACTTTACGGCGGCTTTCCACCGAAGCTGGTACCCGGTCTCGGCACGATCGGGCAAGCCTTCGTTCGTCTGTCGGCAAACGGCGTCCTGCTCGCAGCAACCGTTGCGACACTCTACCGGCTTGCGGCGGGTTTTGCGCTCGCTGTCGTCATAGGCGTTGTCCTGGGAATTGCGATGGGCCGGCGGCAATGGGTGGAGGACACCTGTCTGCCGATCGTCAGCTTTCTCTATCCGATCCCGGGCTTGGCTTACGCGCCGCTGTTCGTGCTGTGGTTTGGGCTCGGCGACGTTCCAACCATTCTTCTGGTTGGGGTGGCGTCGAGCTTCACGATTATCATTAATACCTGGCGCGGCGTGAAATCGGTCAAGCCGGTGTGGCTACGCTCCGCGGAAGTCATGGGCGCGCGGGACCGTGACATGTTCCGCCGCATCGTGCTGCCGGCATCATTGCCTTACATCATGATCGGGCTGCGGCTCGGTTTGGCGCAGGCATGGCGCATCTTGATCGCTGTCGAAATGCTGATGTCGGTGCAGCGCGGACTGGGCTGGCTGATCTTCGGCGCGCAGACATTCCTCAACACCGATGTGATGCTGGCCACGATCGCGGTGATCGCGGCACTGGGGGTCTTGCTTGAGCGGCAAGTCTTTACGCGCATCGAACGCTATACGTTGGTGCGGTGGGGCATGGTGGCGGCATGACGAAAAGGTTTTCCTGGGTGGCGGTTGCTCGTGGAGCGGTGGGCGCTCTCGTGGTGCTCGCTGTTTGGCAAGCCTTTGCGCGGAGTGGAATGTTCTCGACGGCGATGACGCCGCCCCTTGAATCCGTGGGGCGGGTCATCTGGCGCATGCTGGCGGACGGGACTTTTGTCGAAAACGCGCTGGCGACGCTCGCCCGTGTATTCATCGGATTGGCGATCTCCTTTGCACTCGCCGTGCCGATCGGAGTGCTGATGGCTCGTTATTGGGCGGCCGAGCGTATTTTCCAGCCTGTGCTCAGCGCGCTATTGCCCATTCCCTCGCTTGCCTGGGTCCCTTTATTCATTTTGTGGTTTGGGATCGGCAACGTGGCGACGCTTCTGGTCGTGGTCTACGCCTCCTTGTTCCCGCTGGTGTATAGCGTCTGGACGGGCGTACGTACGGTCAACCCGCTCTGGGTGCGGGCCGCCACCGTGATGGGCGCCGATGAGGGCGTTCTTTTTCGAAAGGTTATTTGGCCGGGTGCCTTGCCATACATCATCACTGGGCTGCGTCTTGCTTTTGGCCGCGCCTGGATCGGCGTGATCGGCGGCGAATTGCTCGCCAGCCCGAAGCTTGGGCTGGGCGAGATCATCTTCAACGCCGCCGAGTTTCTCGACGCCGGCGTCATGCTCGCGACGCTAGTCGGCATCGGCGTCATCGGGGTTCTGTTCGAGCGATTTGTTTTCCAGGCTCTCGAACGTCTTACCGTGCGCCGATGGGGCATGGTGGCGGGCCCGGCTGCCTGACGCGCTCTGCCAGCTTTCCGCTGCTGCGCGGTTTCGGCCGCACCTCGCGCGCTACCGTTGCGCGCGGAGGGCTGCTTTCAGGCCGGCCGCACCGCGCGCCCGTACGAAAAGACCATCTCGGAGTGGTACTGATTATGGAACGCCGTATTTCGAGTCTGAGCGTCCCAAACCAGCAGAGCCAGACAGCCCAAGAGCAGCACCACGCCTATGACTTCGACCACGATGCCAAGCCCTTGCCTCATATTTGTTGCGCCGCGGCTCAGGTTAGACGACCGGTAGCGCAGCCTCCTCTGTCTCAGACTTCCTCGCCGCGTCTCGAACCGGCCGCTCAGTGGATGGGAGCTGCAAGACGGTGGCGCGTTGACCTTCGGCGAGCTGCGTCACCAGCACGACCTGTCCATCTGGAAACTCGAGCGCGTCGTGATGCGTGGTCGGCCGCTCCAGATCGATCTGACGGAAGCGCGCGAGGCGATATCCGATCTCATTGCCCTGCAGCGCGTCCCTCCTCACAGCATCTGCATCGAATGCGATTTCGGTGCCGGGAAGCAGGCACACGGCGACGCTCAACTCAGATTCGGAGGCGAAGCCGCGTGTGATTGAGCCGGGGAATTGAGTCGTGACCAGACGCTCGCCGACCCGCGCCGGTCGCGACGCTACGGCGTGAAGGCTATAGTCGCACATGGATGTGACTCCCTAAATGCGAGCACAAGCTGCTCAGGAAGGAAAGTCGCGCCTTGGCTTGTCAGGTGCGCCGGAACCCGATCAAAACGGCGTGACGGTGCGACCGCTACGCAGCATCGCGGGAAGGCCCGCAGCGCTTTTGAGCGCGATCATCGGGGACGCGGCCAGTCGCCAGAGCTTGGAACCCACAGGCATGACGAGGCGATACAAGCCGCCGCCTTCGCCTTCCTATAGAGCTTCTGGGCAGGTTGCCGGTGTCGGTGAGTTTCATCGTGGCTCCTCTAATATGTCAGGAGCCTTCCGCATTGTGCCGGCCGGGATACCAGCAAAGGTACCAACAAAATTTCTGGCTCATGGACAGGGAGAGACCGTTGCGGAGACGGGCGGGCGATAGCGTTGAATCGCGATCCTTCGTGCGTCGATGGCCATTCTTCTAATTTTGCGCGAGCAAGCAAGAAGCGCGTCCTTGTGCGTTGAGCAATCTTCCGATAGTTCGCTTCGAGTGCGCATTTACCACGCTTGAGCTTCTCCGACCGCATGTCCTCTTCACCAACGTCGTCATCCCCGCAATACCGCGGCCGCCGAGAGGATGTCCGCCTGCTCACTGGCCGCGGGCGCTACACCAATGACTGGAATTTCGACGGCCAGGTGCATGCCTGCTTTCGCCGCGCCGACCGCGCCCATGCCATCATCAAGGCGATCGACACCGGCGCGGCACAGAATTGCTCCGGCGTGCTGGCGGTGTTCACCGGGCGCGATCTTGCCGGCGCGCGTTTAGCCACGCTGCCGCCGATCGAGCCGCCGCCCGGCCGCGGCGGGCAGAAAATTCGGGTGCCGGAGCGTCCGATTCTTGCCCGCAACCGCGTGCGCTTTGTCGGCGAGGAGGTAGCTCTCGTCGTCGCCCAAACGGCTGCCGCCGCGCGCGACGCCGCCGAAGCCATCGTCATCGACTACGAGGACCTGCCGGTGCTGATCGGGCCGGAGCACGCTATGGCGCCCGGCGCCATGCAGATTCATGACAATGTCCCCGGCAACGTCTGTTTCGAGTTCGAATATGGAGACGCGGAACGCACCGCCGCGGTTTTTGCGCAGGCCGAGGGCGTAATTAGCGTCGCCGTTGAAAGCCCACGCGTGGCACCGACGCCGATGGAGGTTCGCGGCGCCGTCGTCGTTTACGATGCCGCGAGCGACAGTTACGACATCTATTCGCCCAACCAGGGCGGGCCGGCGTTCCGCGACGATCTCGCGCTTATGGCGGGCGTTCCAGCCGCAAATGTGCGGACGCGCATGGTGGATATTGGCGGCGCCTTTGGCGCGCGCACGGCGCCGTTTCCCGAATATCCGGCGCTGATGGTCGCAGCCAAACGCCTGCGCCGGCCGGTCAAGTTCGCCTCGACGCGCAGCGAAGATTTCCTCACCGACAATCACGGCCGCGCCGTGTCGCTGCGCGGCGAACTCGCCTACGGCAAAAACGGTAAATTTCTGGCGCTGCGCACCGAGTGGATTTGCGACTCAGGCGCTTACCTGGCGCCGGCCGGCATTCTCACCAACTGCATCAACGGCCGCGCCATTGGCGCCGGGCCATACCGCGTCGAGGCGCTTTACGGCCGCCATGTTCAGGTCATCACCAATACCTCGCCCACCAATGCGTATCGTGGGGCCGGACGTCCCGACGCCAATCTGGTTGTCGAGCGCCTCGTCGACGAGCTTGCCGCGAAATTGCAGGTCGACCCGATGGCGCTGCGCGCGCGCAACGTCATCAAAAAAGCGCAGATGCCTTATCGCACCCTGACGGGCACCGTCTTCGACAGCGGCAACTATCCGGCGCTGCTCGCGAAGGCAAAGGAGCGATCGGACTGGAGGGGTTTTGCCGCGCGCAGGCGTCAATCGAAGAGGCGCGGCAAGTTGCGCGGTATCGGCTGCGCATTGTTCGTCGAGCCCTCCGGTGGCGGTCACGCGAAGCAAGACGAGGTCGCGGTGCTGTTTGGCCGCGACGGGACCGTCGTCCTGCACAACGTGGCCGGATCGAGCGGGCAGGGGCATGAAACCGTATTTGCCGAACTGGTCGCACGATGGCTCGGCATTCCGGTCGAGGCGATCGCATCGCGATCGGGCGATCCCGACGGGCCGCCGCTGCACGGCAATCCGTCGATTGGTTCGCGCTCCGCCATGTCGCAAGGCAGCGCGTTCAAAGTTGCCGCCGACTTGGTAGTCGAAAAGGCCAAGCGTCTCGCCGCCGAAGTGCTGGAAGCACATGCCGACGATTTGGAGTTTGCCGACGGTGTTTTCACCATTGCCGGGACCGATCGGTCGATCTCGATGATGGAGATTGTTGCGCGGCATTCCACGCAATCGCCGCATCCTCTCGATACGGTCGCCGGGCGCGACGTGTCGCGCGCCTTTCCGAGCGGCGCGCATGTTGTTGAAGTTGAAATCGATCCGCAGACCGGCGCCGCCGCGGTGGCGCGCTACACGGCCGTCGACGACATTGGCAACGTCATCAACTCTACGCTCGCCGAAGGACAGTTGCACGGCGGCATTATGCAGGGCGCGGGGCAGGTCTTCGGCGAGCACTGCCAGTACGCCGAAGACGGTCAGCTTCTTACCGGTAGCTTCATGGACTACTGCATGCCGCGGGCGGATTTGCTGCCGGCC